>JAFZAP010000079.1 GCA_017557185.1 Prevotella sp. | reverse complement strand
TTTCTAAATAAAATCGGCAGAAATTCATGCTTACCCCCCTCGCCTAACTAACTGCCATCTGCCATCTGTACCAAACCCATTTCTTTTCGAATACTCTCAAAATGCCGCGAAACCCCTTTGCTCACTATATTTTCACAATAATTTTTGTAACTGCTTGATACATAGCAGAATAGCCGCCCCGATGAAAAGTTTTTTGAAAATAATGTGCTTACAATTTGGAAGTTACGATAATTTTTTGTATCTTTGCACTATCATCTAATACCTCACTCCCCCTCCCTCATCACGACCAAAACAACGCGATCTTTGACTTTTTGATACAAAAAATTTAGGAAATGACCCGATAGAGCACTGAAAGTGCGACAGAACATAGGCAGGGGTGGAGTGCGTAGCACTAAACCCCTGTAAGAAGCAACAACAAATCTAAACCCCGACGGGGTGACAGAAATTCTGTCGTACCTTCGGCACTTATATTCTTCTGGCATCAATAGCAGGGGTGTCGTGCTGCGCACTTCACACCCTGCCTGTAATCTTAACGCCCCTTCGGGGCTTCCTATACAGAGCAAAGCTCCGCACACTACAGAGCACATCTCCATACACTACAGAGCATAGCTCCGCCGACTACAGAGCATGTCTCCACACACTACAGAGCATTGAGATGGCGGTCGACGAGCATACTCGAGAACGGCAGCGACTTGAGCGACAGGCGACGAAGAGCCTTGAAGTGGATGCGGAAGAGCACAGGCGAACCTTCGATGAGCGGCTGGCTGCCCACGTTGACGAACGTGGGATAGAGCACGCGGTCGCCATTCGAGTGCAGGCGGTCGTTGGTCATATTCATCATCGAACTTGTGGCAACGGGTTCTATGCGGACGAACTGCATATCCTGCTGGTTGTAGGGCAACACGAGGCTGAGCGCATTCACCGCCTGCAGGTCGCTGCCCGTAACGGTGAGCACGATGTCGTCGCCAGCATTGTATTGCTGCTTGTCGGCCTTCAGCGCCAAGCTGCCGGAGAGCGTTCCTCCATTGTCGGTCCCTGCCCCGCCTTCGAGCTGCGTGGCCACATTCGAGATGTCCTGTGCATCGATGAGTCCGTTGCGGTTCACATCGCCTACCGATACATAGCCGTCGAAGTCGCTGTCGCCCCGACGCAGACCTGTGTAGTTCAGATACGACGTGAGGTCGTTATCGTCGATGCGGCCGTCCTGATTGATGTCGCCGGGAATCAGCACCTTCGCATCAGGCTTGCGGAACACGAAGAGCTCAGTTCCCGAGCCGAATCCGCCCACAGCCTTCGTGACGTTCAGACGCAGGTAGCGCACTCCCCCATCCTCGCCCGACTGCGGGAGGTTCTCGATGGTCTTCGGACGGTTGTCGCGTGTCCAGCGGAAGGGCTGCGGCTCACTCCACGACTTGCCGTCGGCGCTCAACTGGAGCGTACCCTCCTGAATGTTTCCGTTGCCGGCATTGTCGCGCGGTATATAAGTAATGTGGTCGAGTGTTGTCGTAGCGTGCATATCAACATCGATTGTGAACGGCACCGCATTGTTGTTTCCCCAGCTGGTGTGCCAGATATCGCCGCGATCATCGAGGTCGAACAGATGTCCGATTCCGCTGCCGGGCTGATCTTTAGCTGAGCAGGTTGCCGTGAGGCCCTTCATCGCGAACTCCAACGGGTTGGCAGCCGTACGCATCGAGAAGTCGGTCCATTCGCTCACACCTTGCTTACCGACGGCGCGCAGCTTCAACTGATAGTCGGTCTCGGGTTGCAGGAGGTCGATCGTGAATCGGGTGTCGCTGATGTTGGTGTAGCGCATGCCTTCGAACTCCATCTCGTAGAAGTCGGCACCATCTACGGGTTGCCACGAGGGAGTGAGCGAGTAAGCTGAAGCCTCCTCTTCTGAAGGAGAAGGAGCAGCAAGCAGAACAGCCGATGATACCGCAGGGGCAGAGGCAGTCTGTACGCCGTCGATTGTTATCTCCATATGATTAGATGTAGCCGTCATGGGAATCTCCACGATGAGCTGTGGTGATTTCTTTACGCTCAGCTTGGACATCTCCGAACCCGGCGTGGAGAAGCGGTTGAGTTCAGGCGCGGAATCGAAACGGGTGACGGCATTCACCTTCTTGCCGTTCACCTTCACCACAACCTTCTTCGGCTCTTTCGCGAGGTTCACGACGAAACGGGTTCGAACGGCATCGTCAGGATTCCAAACCAACGGATAGACGGAAATCCGCTCTTTCCCTTTCTCCAATTTCTGCGTGACGCAATAGACGGTTTTCCCGTTGCTCGGCAGAAGATAGTTGTCGGTAACCCCGTCGTCGTCGTACACGTTGATTTGGGTCTTTACCTCCGAGGGATAGACCTCGATCGTCCGAATGCTCTTGTCGATCTGCGAGGGATTGTTGTTGGGATTGTTCATCGGGATGATAGCACCTGCCTTCACGAAGACGGGCAGCTTCCAGAGCGGACAGTCGAAGGAGTTCAGGATGCAACCACCAGCATAGGCATCGCCCGTGAAGTAGTCGTACCACGTGCCTTTAGGCAGATAGATGTTGTTGCGAATGTTGCCTTCTTCGTAGATAGGCGCCACGAGGAAATCGGGACCGTACATGAACTGATACTGCGTGCGCTTGCCGTAGGTGTAATCGTTAGGATCATCGAGGAACATCGCGCGGACGAGCGGCTTGCCGTCGATGGCCTCGTGGGCGTAGGTGTAGGTATAGGGCAGGAGCATCGACTTCAGCTTCAGATAGGAGCGGTTGATGCTCGTGGCGGGTTCGCCCAACGCCTGCGGGTATTTCTCGTTGCTGCCCCAGCCGTCCATGTTGAGCTGCATGGGCGTGAACGTCTTCCATTGGAAGTCGCGGATGTTCACATCCATGTTCCTTCCGCCGAAGATGCCGTCCATATCGCTGGTGATATTGGGCTGTCCGGAAAGTCCCGAGCCGATGTAGGTGGGGATGTGGAAGCGTATGTACTCCCACTCGCCGCCCGTCTGGTCGCCCGTCCAGATGCCTGCATAGCGCTGTGTTCCTGCCCAGCCGTCGAGGGAGATGATGAACGGCCGCGCCTGCTGTCCGTAGTAAGGCATCACCTCGGCAACGTCGGCAATACCGTTGAGACCGAAGCTATAGCCGGCACCCACCCAAGCCACATCGGTTTTCAGCACACGAACACCTGCGTCGCGTACCTCTTTTATAATGTCGCGCTGCAACAAGGCAGGAATGGAGTCGATGGGATGTAGGTTCGACTGCGTCCACAGGCCAATCTCCACACCCTTCGAGCGGGCATAGTCGCCAAACGACTTCAGATTCGCAATATTACCGTCGAGGGTTTCCGTCTGACCGTAGCCGGCTCCGTAGCCGTCGTTGGGAAGCACCCAGCCGAGCGGCATATCGTAGGCAGCATAGCGGTCGACGACTGCACGCGCCGAGAACTGAAAAGAAGCCCCCTCCTGTCCTCCCCCCGAAGGGGAGGTTCCATTGAGGGTTTCGCGGATGCCGCCCTCCACAAACCGCTGGCTCTCCGCATAGCGCTTGCCGTCCTCGAAGAGCACGCCGCGCTGCGGATTGTCGGTCTCCTTCCAGTAGTCGCGGTTGTAGGCGTTCAGATGTCCTTCATAGAAAGCGAACTTCGGGAGCAGCACGGGATGTCCCGTCAGCTGGTAGTAGTCGTTGAGCAGGGCGACGGGATCTTTGTCAATCATGAAGAAAACATCGAGGTAATCGGCATCGTGATGAACAACGACCTCCTTGCCCGAGAAGTCGTAATAGCCAGGCTTGAACGTGTGGCACAGCACCCCATAGCCTGCCGTCGACCAATAGAACGGAGCTGGCGAACAGACTCCGCCGTCGGTCCAGGAGTTGGTGTTTAAGATATCGATGCGCTCGCCGCGATGCGAGAAGCGCCCGTTTTGCACACCGCCGCCGTAGAAGTACTCGTCGGGCTGCATCGACAGCCGCAGGTCGTAACCGCTGCTGCTCATTGACAAGGGCTGTACCTGCCTGACAACCGCCTGCTGTTGGTTGTTGAAGATAGAGAACAGACCTGTCGATTTGTCGATGTCGATTCTCACCGTCCAGGTCGATATCGACACAACGCCTGCGGTCTGTTCCTGCACATTTATCTTGCTGACGCTCATGCGGGGATTCTTCACCAATATCTCGGCTGGCGGCATAGCCTCCGGATTGCGCAGAATGCCGCCCTGATCGTCGCGGAACAGGCGGAAGATGCCATTCCCATAGAAGTCGATGGTCATCATCGTGCCGTTATTGTACACAACTTCGACAGCCCGTTGGTTCAGCTGCCTCACTTCCTTCACACTTTGAAGACTATCGGCCCATGCAATCGTGGTGAGCAGAGTTGTCAAAAGGATAATAATTGTACGCTTCATCGTTCGTTTGATATATTTTTTGCAAAGATACGAAAAAAAGTTTCAAGTTCAAAGCATCAAGTTCAAAGTTTTTTTTGTAACTTTGCGACAGAATAACTTAAAACCAGAAAAAATCATGAAAAAATGTTTGTTTTCTCTGTTGATGGCGATAGGTGTCACGACAGCCTTTGCACAGAGTTTGGAAGGATTTGAGTATGGAACGGCTTCTGCACCCGACGGGACTGAATGGCAGAGTCCGGGCCGATTGGGCTATAACAAGTTGCAGCCGAGGGCTTACTTCACATCGTTTGCAACAGTGGAGGAGGCACGCAAGGTGCTGCCAGAATACAGTTCGCGCAGGCTGAGCCTCGACGGCACGTGGAAGTTCCACTTTGCCAAGACGCCCGACCAGCGGCCTGCCGACTTCTACAAAGACGGCTACGACTGCTCCGCTTGGGATAACATCGCTGTTCCCTCGTGCTGGAATATCGTAGGACTGCAAAAGGACGGCACACAGAAGTACGGAACACCCATCTACGTGAACCAGCCGGTGATCTTCTACCACGAGGTGAAGAAGGACGACTGGCGGCAAGGCGTGATGCGCACACCGCCCTCCGACTGGACAACCTACGAGTATCGCAACGAGGTGGGCTCGTATCGCCGCGACTTCACGATTCCCAAGGAGTGGAAGGGACAGGAGCTGTTCGTGCAGTTCGACGGCGTTGACTCGTTCTTCTACCTCTGGGTGAATGGCAAGTATGTGGGCTTCTCGAAGAACTCGCGCGATGCTGCTCGCTTCGACATCACACGCTTTGCCAAAGTGGGCGTCAACTCGATTGCCGTTGAGGTGTATCGCAACAGCGACGGTTCGTTCCTCGAGGCTCAGGACATGTTCCGCCTGCCGGGCATCATCAGGAGTGTGAGCGTCTATGCTACGCCGAAGGTGCACATTCAGGAGATGGTCGTCGATGCACGATGGGACGGTCGTCAGGCAACGCTGAAGACCGAGGCGCTCGTGAAGAACCACACAGGCTTCAAGGTGGGCTACGACGTCCAGTACCGCATCTACAAGAACAAGCTCTATTCTGATGAGAACGAACTCATCGCCGGTCCTGCAGCGCCTGCCGAGATTCTCTCGCTGACGACCATCAAGCCCTGGACAGCTGAAGAGCCGAATGTCTATGTGCTGGTGGCTGAACTTCGTGACCTGAAGGGCAACACCACCGAGGCTGTTTCAGCACAGATCGGCTTCCGCACGGTGGAAATCAAGGATGTGCAAGACGTCAACGATGAGTTCTACCTGTCGGGCAGATATTTCCTCGTCAACGGAAAGCCGGTGAAGCTGAAGGGCGTGAACCGCCACGAGACGAATCCTGAGCGCGGCCACGCTATCACACACCAGCAGATGGAGGAAGAGGTGATGATGATGAAGCGCGCCAACATCAACCACGTTCGCACTTCACATTACTCCAACGATCCGTATTTCTATTATCTCTGCAACAAATACGGCATCTACCTCGAGGCTGAAGCCAATCTGGAGAGCCACGAATACTATTACGGCGAAGCTTCGCTCTCCCACCCCACTGAGTGGAAGCCCGCTCATGTAGCCCGCGTGATGGAACTCGCCCACAGCCGCGTCAACGACCCGTGCATCGTCATCTGGAGTCTGGGCAACGAGGCTGGTCCCGGCGAGAACTTCAAGGCATGCTATGATGCGCTGAAGGCCTTCGACCTCTCCCGTCCTGTGCAGTATGAGCGCAACAACGACATCGTCGATATGGGTTCGAACCAATATCCCGGTGTGAACTGGGTGCGCCAGGCTGTGAAGGGCACGATGGACATCAAGTATCCGTTCCACATCTCGGAGTACGCGCACTCGATGGGCAACGCGGTCGGCAACCTGAAGGACTACTGGGACGCTATCGAGTCGACGAACTTCTTCTGCGGCGGCGCCATCTGGGACTGGATCGACCAGAGCATGTATAACTACACGAAGGACGGAAAACGCTATCTGGCCTATGGCGGCGACTTCGGCGACACGCCCAACGACGGGCAGTTCGTCATGAACGGCATCCTCTTCGGCGACCTGACGCCCAAACCACAATACTACGAGGTGAAGAAGGTGTATCAGTATGTCGGCATCAAATGGGACGACATCAACGCCGGAAGAATCGACATCTTCAACAAGAACTATTATGTCGACGACCTCAGCGACTATGACTGCTACTACAAGCTGATAGCCGATGGCGAGCTGGTTCGCGAAGGACGCCTCGACGTGGGCAGTTTGTCACCGCGCAAGCACAAGATTGTGACCATTCCCGACCTGAAGCCTTCCGAGCTGAACGACGGCCGCGAGTACTTCGTCAACATCGAGTTCCGCTTGAATAAAGACATGCCGTGGGCAAAGGCGGGCTATGTGCAGGCCGAGGAACAGCTTCTCGTCAAGGAAGGCGCAAAGCGACAGGCAACGAGTGCATCGGGAAGCGTGAGCACGAGGGAGGAAAACGGTAAGATTCTCATCAGCGGCAGCGGCTTCGACATGAAGTTCGACAACGCCGACGGAAGCATCTACAGCCTTTCCTACGGCGGACAGAAAGTGTTCGAGGACGGCTGCGGCCCGAAGCTCGACGCCTTCCGCGCATGGGTGAACAACGACAACTGGGCCTATCAGAACTGGTATGCCAACGGGCTGCACAACCTCAAGCACAAGGCTCAGAGCCATCAGGTGGTGAGGAATGCCGACGGAAGCGCTTCTATCGTCTATGTCATCGAGAGCCAGGCTCCCTATGGTGCCAAACTGGAAGGCGGCGACCGCAACTGGAAGCGACTGACCGAGCAGACCGACAAGCCCTTCGGAGCCAACGACTTCAAGTTCACACAAAACGTTGTCTATACCGTACGTGCCGACGGTAGCATTCAGGTAGAGGCAGCCATCAACTCGAACAATCCTCAGCTCGTGCTGCCGCGACTGGGCTACGTCATGAAGACTCCTGCGGCGATGGACAACTTCCGCTACTACGGACGCGGCCCCATCGACAACTACCCCGACCGAAAGACATCGCAGAACATCGGCATCTATCAGAACAAGGTGGCGAAGGAATTCGAGAACTTCCCCAAACCACAGGATATGGCCAATCATCAGGACACGCGCTGGTGCCTGCTCACCACCGACGGCGGACAGGGTGCCCTGTTTGTAGTACGTGAGCCGATGTCGGTGAGCGTACTCCCCTGGTCGGCACAAGAGCTGGCGATGGCCAATCATCCGCACGAGCTGCCTGCTTCGTCGGGCAACTGGCTGCATCTCGATGTGGCTGTCACAGGCCTGGGCGGCAATAGCTGCGGACAGGGCGGTCCGCTGGAAGACGACCGCGTGAAGGCTGGTCCTCACCTGTTCGGTTTCATCATCAAGCCCGCCAGCAAGGCTTCCGATCTCTCGGGTAGTCGCTATGATGGCGCAGGCGGCCTTATGCCCATCATGATTACCCGTAACGCCGAAGGAATGGTCAGCATTGCTTCAGGCAAGAAGCAACAGGACATCTGGTATAAGGTGATTCCCGCCAACACCGCTTCCTCGCAGCAGAAAGCCATCAAAGAGCAACGCTACACCAGCCCTTTTCTAGTACGCGATGCTGCTAGAGTAATAGCCTACGAGAAGAATGCCAGCGGTCAGCCAGCACTTGAATACACACAAGCGTTTGCAAAGGTTGAGCGCGTGCCCGTCAAGGTGCACTTCGCCTCGAGTGTGGAGAGCGGTGAAGGCAATGCAGAACACCTCGTCGACGGCAATCCGAACACCTACTGGCACACGATGTGGAGTGTTACGGTTGCCAACTATCCGCATTGGGTAGACTTCGACTGTGGCTCTGTAAAGACGCTGAAGGGCTTCACCTACCTGCCGCGTCAGGATTCTCGTAACGGCAATATCAAGCAGTATCGCGTACAAGTATCGCAGGATGGCTCAACGTGGAGCCAGCCCGTCAGCGAAGGACAGTTCGAGAACAACCAGCGTGAGAAGCGCGTGGTCTTCGACAAGCCACAGCGAGCCCGCTTCCTGCGCTTCACCGCCCTATCGTCGCAAGACGGTCAGGACTTCGCCACAGGTGCCGAGTTCTCTGTGCTCGAGGAGTAACAATAAGCTGGGGTTCAGAACTTATGCTCGAACTGATAGTAGTTCTCAATGTAGTTGACGAACGCCTTCAAGCATAGCTTCGTGCCGCCGGGAGTGGGATAATGACCTGTGAAGTACCAGTCGCCACGATGATTGGGAATAGCGTTGCGCAAACCCTCAATCGACTGGAACACTACCTCGATGGGCGTTGTCATCGATGCAGGACGCAGCATCTCTACAATTTTCTCGTTGATTTCCTCAACGGTGAAGGGCTCGTAGATCTCGCGCACGTAGTTCCTCATCTCCTCCTTCGGTTTGGCAAGCTCGTCAAGACAATGATGATAGATGTTGTCGATGAGGCTGTGCATACCGCGCTCCTTCAGCATAGCGATAGCAGCACGGAAAGCGCAGAACTCCTCCAAACGAGCCATATCGATGCCGTAGTAGTCGGGATAGCGTATCTGCGGAGCGCTGCTCACCATCACAATCTTCTTCGGATGCAAGCGGTCGAGAATGCGGAAGATGCTCTCCTGCAACGTTGTGCCGCGAACAATGCTATCGTCGATGACCACAAGGTTATCAACTCGTGGCTCGAGGCTCTCATAGGTGATGTCGTAGACGTGAGAGGCCAGGTCGTTGCGTGAGTTGTCCTCGGTGATGAAAGTGCGCAACTTGATATCTTTCCACGCTACCTTTTCCGTACGCACATACTCGTTCAGAATAGTAGTGAGCTGCTCGCGCGTAGGATTCTTGCCCAGCACCTCCCGTATACGATCTACTTTCTTCTCATTGACATAGTGCTTGAAGCCGTCGAGCATTCCGTAGAACGCAACCTCTGCCGTGTTGGGAATGAAGGAGAAGACGGTATGCTCTGTATCGTAGTCGATGGCGCGGAGCACGGGACCCATGAGCTGTTCGCCCAGTTGCTTGCGCTCCTTGTAGATGTCGCGGTCGTTTCCGCGACTGAAGTAGATGCGCTCGAACGAGCACTTCGCGTCGGCTTTCTGCTCGATGATGCGCTCAATGGAGCATTGTCCGTTGCGCTTCACCAGCAAAGCCGTTCCGGGCTCAAGTTCTTTCACATCGTCGCACTCCAGGTCGAACGTTGTCTGCAGCACAGGGCGCTCGCTCGCAAGGACAGCCACCTCGTCGTTGATATAGTAGAAGGCGGGGCGGATGCCCCAGGGGTCACGCATGCAGAACATCTCGCCCGAGCCCGTCATACCGCAGACGACGTAGCCGCCGTCGAAGTTGGTCATCGAGGTCTTGAGCACATTGCTCATCTTCACATGTTCCTCGATATAGCGGGTGATGTCGGTGTTCTCGAGTTCCATAGCCTGCGCGGCTATGAAGTTGCGTTCCACCTCGCGGTCGAGCCTGTGGCCCATGAACTCAAGCATGATATATGAATCGCTGTAGATGCGCGGACTCTGTCCCTGAAGTGTGATCTTATCGAAAATCTCATCGATGTTGGTCATATTGAAATTACCGCAAAGGCAGAGGTTCTTGGCCTTCCAGTTGTTGCGGCGCAGGAAGGGATGCACATAGGACATTCCGCTCTTGCCCGTGGTGCTGTAGCGCAAATGGCCCATATAGATCTCGCCGCGGAACTTATCGATGTCGGTAGCGAAGATCTTGTCGATGGCATCCTTGCCCTCAGCACGCTCGCGGAACATGTATTCATGGCCGGGCTCCGTGTCGAGTTTCACGCTGGCAATACCGGCGCCCTCCTGACCGCGGTTGTGCTCCTTCTCCATCATCAGATAGAGTTTATTAAGACCATACTTCCATGTGCCGTACTTCTGTTCGTAGTATTCGAGCGGCTTCAGAAGGCGTATCATGGCAACGCCACATTCGTGTTTGAGTTGTTCCATTGTGGGAACGGGTTATCCCGTAAGTCTTGGTGTGTGTTAAAAAAAAGAAGAATGAACAGAGCGGAGTGTCATATTCATTCTTCCATATCTTCCTGAAATTAGTTTCTCAGAATGTTGACAAGCAGCGACGCAACCGAGGTGACGATTCCGATGAAGGAGAACCAGATGGTCGTAGACTGACCGATGGCGGAGTTCTTTGCCTTCACGCGGTTCGGCTCCACGTAGATAATGTCGTTCTGCTGCACGTAGTAGTAGGGCGAGCTGAAGATGTTACCATCGTTCAGGTTCAGGCGCACGGCGCGCTTCTGGCCTGTGGCATCCTCGCGGATGAGGAGCACATTGCTACGCTTACCATAAATGGTGAGGTCGCCAGCCTGGGCAATAGCCTCGATGATGCTCATCTTCTCAGTCGACACGGGAATCACTGAAGGACGCTGCACTTCACCCGTCACCGTCACGCGATAGCTGGCCATACGGACAGTCACGATAGGATCTTCTGACTGCTGCAGGTCGACCATCACCTTGTCGTGAATGATTTTCTCGCACTCACTCTTTGTCAAGCCGGCAACGTGTACACGACCGACGCGCGGGAAATTGATGCAGCCGTCGTTGTCGACAAGATATGTCTGCAGGTTACCGCCACCCGTCGAAAGGTTACCCGTGGGGTTCAGCGTGTTCGACACAGAGAGGTTGAAATGGCTCACGGCCTTGGGGTCGGAGACACCGCCAACGGTAATCGTCAGCAGATCCTTAGGCATGATGCGGGCATCAAAAAGTCCCTTCGATGCAGCCAGGCTCAGTGAGTCGATATTCTGGAAATAGGCTACTTCCTTACTGCCTGTGCAGCTGCCCATAAACACGATCGTACATAATACGACAAACGGAATGAGAAGTTTTTTCATATTCGCTTTTTACTTGTTTCTTGAAATTCGCCTGCAAAATTACGAAAAAAATATAAAGTAAAGAAGCAAAAGTGTAAAAAAGTAATGCACATTTGTATTTTTTTAATCTGCCGAACCTCTTCCCCACTCATCCAGGAGGCTCACCTTATATAATAAGACATGCCCAAACGAAATCGCCAAAAATGTCATATATATTTACAAAACATCGTCACCGTCGAGTTGCATTCTAGGAAAAAAGAGCCACATGAATGGGATAAAAAGAGGAAAATACAACTCTGATCAGCCCATTACAACGCACTTGCGGCGGGGAAAAACACCCCGAATGGCTTAAAGCATAGCTCTACACCATCTAAAGCATTGCTCTGGAGTATCGGGAGCATTGCTCTGGAACATCTGGAGCATAGCTATAGAGAGTCTGGAGCTTTGCTCTTGAAGGCCTAAACCGTTGCTAATGAGAAACATAAACGTTGCTCCAAGCGTCCAGAATCATTGCAGACGGCACTTGAAATCCTTGCTCCCAGGATGCGAAAGCAATGCTTTTTGAGGGTAATCAGCATGAACTAGCGAGGGGGAAGCAGGGCTGTTTTCCGCAACGAATTGATAATCAACGAGTTGTAAACGACACGAAAAACGGCATATTTCCGACCAAAAGGACATTCGGTTGATTTTGCGCGATTCTCAGAGAGCTTTTTTGACCAATTTTCTTGACAATTCCAAAAGCAAAAACAACGAAACGGGCGCGTCTCCACAAAGGAAGACACGCCCGAAAAGAATTGTTCCGACATTGAGTCGGGAAGTCGTTTAGTAGAACTTGAAGTAGCGGCGGGCATTGTTGTAGGAGATGTCCTCCACCATCTGACCCAGCAACTGCATGTCGGCTGGCACAAGTCCTTTCTCGACATCGTTGCCCAACAGGTTGCAAAGCAGGCGACGGAAGTACTCGTGGCGCGGATAGCTCAGGAAGGAACGGGAGTCGGTGAGCATGCCCACGAAGCGGCTGAGCAGACCCAGCACAGAGAGTGCGTTCATCTGGCGAGTCATTCCGTCAAGCTGATCATTGAACCACCAACCGCTTCCAAACTGTATCTTGCCTGGGCAGGAGCCGTCCTGGAAGTTCCCGAGCATCGTGGCGATGACCTCGTTGGCACAGGGATTGAGCGTGTAGATGATTGTGCGCGTCAGCTTGCCTTTCTGGTTCAGTCGGTCGAAGAAATGACTCATCGCCTTCGCCGTCGTAAACTCACCGATGCTGTCGAAGCCTGTGTCGGGACCAAGCCGGTCGTACATCAGCGTGTTGTTGTCGCGGATGGCTCCGTAGTGGAACTGCTGCGTCCAGTCGCTGTCGGCATCCATCTCGGCCATCACGCTGAGGAAGCAGTTCTTGAACTGGCGTACCTCATAAGCCGAAAGCATCTGACCACGCATAGCCTTCTCGAAGATGATGTCGATTTGCGAATCGGTGTAAGGCTCGTCGTAGAACTCCTCGATACCGTGATCGCTCAGACGGCAGCCCTGCTCGTGGAAGAAGTCGTGGCGCTTCTTCAGCGCATCGACCATATCGGCGAACTTCGTGATGCTAACTCCCGACACCTGCTCGAGTTTGTGAACATAGTCAGGGAAGTCGGGCTTCTCGATGTTCATCGCCTTATCGGGGCGCCAGGCGGGAATCATCTTGATTTCGAAACCGCTCTCGCGGGTCTGCTTATGATAGCGCAGGTCGTCTATGGGGTCGTCGGTCGTGCAGACACACTCCACACCGTAGTGACGCATCAGGCCGCGTGCAGAGAACTCGGGCTGCTTCAGCTTCTCGTTGCACTCGTCGAAGATTTCACGAGCGGTAGCAGGCGACAACAGTTTCTCGATGCCGAAAGCAGTCTTCAACTCGAGATGCGTCCAGTGGTAGAGGGGATTTCGGAGCGTGTAGGGCACCGTCTCGGCCCACTTCTCGAACTTCTCCCAGTCGCTGGTGTCGGTACCTGTGCAATAGCGCTCGTCGACTCCGTTTGTACGCATAGCACGCCACTTATAGTGATCGCCGCCCAGCCATAACTCTGTGATACTCTTGAACTTGTGGTCGTCGGCCACCATCTTTGGAATGAGGTGACAATGATAGTCGATAATCGGCATCTTTGCCGCATGCTTGTGATAGAGCTCCTGTGCAGTCGTCGTCTCAAGCAGGAAGTTCTCGTCCATGAATTTTTTCATCTTTTCTGTTGTTTAGGGTTATTTTTTGCAAAGGTACGAAAAAAAATTGAACTTTGAACTTCGAACTTTGAACTTTTTTTGTATCTTTGTCCCCATGAAGAACAAAGTATTGCTGATTTACACGGGCGGAACTATCGGCATGGGGTGTAACCCGCGCACAGGAGCCCTCGAGCCACTTGATTTCAACAATCTGGTGAGCAACCTTCCTGAAATGGAATATCTGCGCACAGGCATCGAAGTGCATCAGTTCGCTGACCCCATCGACTCCAGCGATGTCTCTCCTCACATCTGGGGACAGCTCGTACAGATTATCAGCTCGAAATACGACTCCTACGACGGCTTTGTCATCCTGCACGGAACCGACACGATGGCCTATACCGCTTCGGCTCTCTCGTTCCTGCTCGAGAACCTCACGAAGCCCGTCATCCTCACAGGCTCGCAACTTCCGCTAGGACAATTGCGCACCGACGGCAAGGAGAATCTCGTGACGAGTATCGAGCTGGCTTCGGCCTACGGAAAAGACGGAAGGCCAATGGTCCCAGAGGTGTGTATCTACTTCAGTGGCAAGCTGTTACGTGGTAATCGTTCAACCAAACAAAATGCCGACGGATTCGACGCTTTCGACTCGTTTAACTATCCTCATCTGTGTGAAGCAGGCGTTAACTTCTCGTTCAACCGACACCAAATCCTGAAGCCCAATTTCACCCGACCGCTCATTCCGCATATCAACATGAACCCCAACGTCGTGGTGTTCTCGCTGTTCCCAGGCATTCAGGAAAACATTGTGCGCCACATGCTTGACGCACCCGAGTTGAAGGGAATTGTTATGCGCAGCTACGGAAGCGGCAATGCGATGCATCAGCCTTGGCTGCTCAAAGCCCTGCAGGCTGCCAGCAGTCGCGGTGTGACAATCGTCAACATCAGTCAATGCGTGGCAGGAAGGGTCGAAATGAGCCGCTACGACACTGGCTACCAACTGCAGCAGGCTGGCGTTATCAGCGGTCGCGATAGCACGGTCGAGGCCGCAGTCACCAAACTCATGTATCTGCATGCCCAGTATCAGGGCGATACGGAAATCATCCGTAAAATCATGGAAATCCCCATCGCAGGAGAGATAACAGCATAATAACAATATTCGTCAACAAAAAACAAAAGCATTATGAAAGAACTGAAAGGAACAAAGACCGAGCGTAACCTCCAGGAGGCTTTCGCTGGCGAAAGTCAGGCACGCAACAAGTACAGCTATTGGGCCAGCAAGGCAAAGAAGGACGGCTATCAGCAGATTGCCGCCATCTTCGAGGAAACGGCTGCCAACGAGAAGGAACACGCTAAGATGTGGTTCAAGCTGCTTGAAGGCGGCGCTATCAAGTCAACACCCGAGAACCTGAAGGCTGCTGCCGACGGCGAGAACTTCGAATGGACCGACATGTACGACCGAATGGCCCGTGAGGCCGACGAGGAAGGGTTCACGGAGATTGCCGAGAAATTCCGCGGTGTTGCCAAGATTGAGCGTGAGCATGAGGAGCGTTATCGCAAGCTGCTGCAGAACATCGAGGAAGGCATTGTCTTCTCGCGCGACGGCGACCGCATCTGGAAGTGCCGCAACTGCGGACACATCGTCGTTGGCCCGAAAGCACCCGAGGTATGCCCCGTCTGCGACCATCCGCAATCCTTCTTCGAGCTCAAGGCCGAGAACTACTAAAGCGGTTAATTGGAGTATCGACTCCGGATCATCAAACAAAAGAGGTGGAACATTCTTCGTTCCACCTCTTTTTATTTATATGTAACAACGTTTCTGCCTCGATTTGCTTCGCTGGCAGAACACTTGTTTGAGTTCGCTTAATCGTTGGGCTTCAGATTAGTGGCCTCGAGCATTGAAGCAACTTCCTCGTTGATGCGCTGTGCAAACTCTTCCATCTTCATGGTCTTCTGCTCACCACCACCCTGCTTACGCATAGCGACAAGGCCTTCGGCTGCCTCCTGCTCACCGACGACGAGCATGTAGGGAACGCGCTTCAATTCGTTGTCACGAATCTTGCGGCCGATCTTCTCGTTGCGGTCGTCGAGCGAGGCGCGGATGCCTTGTGTCTCGAGATAAGCGGCAACCGTCTTGGCGTAGTCGTTGTACTTCTCGGAGATAGGCAGGATAGCCACCTGCTCGGGCGTGAGCCAGAGGGGGAAGTGACCAGCTGTGTGCTCGATGAGCACAGCGGTGAAGCGCTCCATCGAGCCGAACGGTGCGCGGTGCACCATCACGGGCGTCTGCTTGGAGTTGTCCTCAGCGGTGTATTCGAGATGGAAGCGCTGCGGCAGGTTGTAGTCCACCTGAATGGTTCCCAGCTGCCAACGGCGGCCGATAGCATCTTTCACCATGAAGTCGAGCTTCGGTCCATAGAAAGCAGCCTCGCCGTATTCAATCTTGGCTTCAAGGCCTTTCTCCTTGCAAGCATCGATGATTGCCTGTTCTGACTCTGCCCAAACCTCGTCGGAACCGATGTATTTCTCTGTGTCCTTCGGGTCACGCAGCGAAATCTGTGCCTCCACATTCTCGAAGTTGAAGATTGAGAACACAGCCTTGATGATATCCATCACGCGCATGAACTCACCCTTCACCTGATCTGCGCGGCAGAAGATGTGGGCATCGTCCTGCGTGAACGAGCGCACACGGGTGAGTCCGTGCAGCTCGCCCGACTTCTCGTAGCGATAGACGGTACCGAACTCTGCGATGCGCAGCGGCAGGTCCTTATAGGAACGGGGCTTCCAAGCGAAGATTTCGCAGTGGTGCGGGCAGTTCATGGGTTTCAGCATATACTCCTCACCCTCCTCAGGAGTGGTGATAGGACGGAAGGCATCCTTCGAGTAGTGAGCATAGTGGCCAGAAGTCACATAGAGATTCTTGCCACCGATGTGCGGAGTGATCACCTCCTGATAGCCAAAGTTCTTCTGAATCTTGCGCAGCATATCCTGCAGGCGGAGACGCAGGTCGGTGCCCTTCGGCAGCCAGATAGGAAGACCCTTGCCCACGCGGTCGGAGAACATAAAGAGTTCCATCTCCTTACCGATCTTGCGATGGTCGCGCTTCTTGGCTTCCTCAAGCATGACGAGATACTCGTCGAGCATCTTTTTTTTCGGGAACGACACGCCATAGAGACGCTGCATCTGCTCGCGCTCGGCATCGCCGCGCCAGAAGGCACCAGCCACACTGGTGAGCTTCACAGCCTTGATGAGACCTGTCGACACGAGGTGCGGGCCGCGACAGAGGTCGGTGAACCGGCCTTGGGTGTATGTTGAAATCGATCCGTCCTCGAGGTCCTGGTCGATGTGCTCGCACTTGTAGGTCTGGCCATCGGCGGCAAACTCTTTCAGAGCGTCGGCCTTGGCCACTTCGCGGCGCACCACTGGTTCGTCCTTGCGAGCCAGCTCCAGCATCTTTGCCTCGATTGTCGGGAAGTCGCTTTCCTTAATCATCTCACCGTCCTTCAGCAACACGTCGTAGAAGAATCCATTATCGACGGCAGGTCCGAAACCGAACTGAATGCCGGGATAGAGTTCCTGCAGGGCCTCAGCCAGCAAGTGTGCGGAGGTGTGCCAGAACGTGTGTTTTCCCTCATCGTCGTCAAACTTGTAAAGGGCGATGGTGGCATCAGCCTCGATGGGGCGGTTGAGTTCTACTGTCTCACCATTAACGGCGCAAGATACAACGTTGCGTGCGAGAGCCGGCGAGATGCTCTCGGCGATTTGAAAACCAGTCACGCCCTGCTCATACGAGCGAACAGAGCCGTCTGGGAATGTGATTTTTACCATATACAAAATAGTGTTTTTAATTATAATCGGGTGCAAAGTTAACAAATAAAAATGAATTACGAATGAACATTCGGAATTATTTCGCGTCCGAATAGCGTTTCATCACGCTATAGGCATCATAAAGGCCGAGTTCGCCCGCTTTGCTGAGGTCGCGGATGCCTTCGGTCTTATGTCCGGCAAAGATGCGGGCGAGGCCCAGATTGAAATACGCTTCTGCCAGATTGGGGTTCAGTTGAATGGCGCGACCGAGGAGGTCGATGCCTGTGTTATAGTCCTTCTGCATGACATATACCGTAGCCAGATTATAGTAGAGCAAGGCATTATCGGCATCCAGGCGGATGGCAGACCTCAGGTCATCCTGCACGCGCTTGCTGCTCAGTTGTGCCTCGACACCCTGTTGTGCATTGTAGTCATAGAGCATCAGCAGACAATAGGCGCGCTGCCAGTAGGCCAGCACTGAAGTAGTGTCGATGTTGATATAGTCGTTGAGGTCGTTGATGGCCTCAGCGAAATTGTGTGTTGTAGCATGAGCCACCGACCGCTGCAGCAGCAGCGAAAGTGCCGTCTGCACTTTGTCCGACTTGCCGATGGCCACCGTGAGCGAATCGATATTCCTGAAGAAGGATTCCGACATGTTCTCATCGAGAGCCTCGGGCTTGCACGTCACATGAATCGTACGCAGCGGCTTGTGGGTTATATTGAAATGTTCCACACTATGATCGACGACTCCATAGTTGTTGATGCCTCCCTTGTAGGGCATGTACGACAGCGAGAACAACGGCTGCAGTTCGTTATCAACCTCGCGGTTCTGCACCTCGCCGCGATAGTCGTTGTGATATTGGGGTGTGACGACTTCCTCGTCGACGACTACCCACTGATCGTATTTCTCGACATCCACATCGCTCAGCTTGCGCATCTCGCGCAGCTTCGACTTGCTCCATCGCTGTTGAATGCCGAGATGCTTGTCGAGCTGTGCCTTCGTCACGCGGAACTCATCCAACTCGGCCTTTGCCGTCATTCCCAGCCGTCGATAGCAGGCTGCACGTGCCAACAGACCCGCCCAGAAATTGGGGAAGGTCTCGATGACGCGCGAATAGTCTTCGATAGCAGCCCGATAGTTGCCCGTGTGGTCAAGCAGCAAAGCACGGTTGTAGAGTGCCTGCAGATTATTGGGCTCATAGCGCAGCACGAAGTTGAAGTCCTCGATGGCCCGGTTGTCGTCGCCCAGCTGCTGGCGCAGCAAACCTCTGTTGTAGTGAGAAAGGAAGTTGTTGGGATCCATATCGATGGCCTTGTCGTAGTCCTCCATTGCCTGACGAAGCTTGTTGCGGTTCACGCGCACCATTGCCCGATACATGTAGTTATTGACTACACGCGGCTGATAGTGGATGGCCTTCGTAAACGCATCGTCGGCAACCACCCAGTTCTGGCGCTGCATGTTCAGTCGTGCCAGAATCGACCACGAATTGCCGTCGTAGGGATTGTGCTCAAGGGTCTTATCGAGCCAGCGCGAAGCCGTTGCCGTATCGTTCTCGTTCAGGTAGATTTCCGTTTGGAAGGCATACGCCATATTCATGTCCGGCCAGCGTTTCACGATGGAATCGAGGTCGGTGTGTGCCTGTTGGTTCTCCTTCATGAAATAGCGACAATAGGCACGGTTGAACCAGTAGCCTCGTTCGTCGGGACTGAACACTAACGCGTGCTCATAGTCACCGAGGGCATCGGCAAACTTTTTCAGTCGGATGCGGCACTCGGCGCGTGCAGCAAAGATCTCATGGACGTAGGGATTAAGTTCTATCGCCTTGTCGAAATCCTCTTCGGCTCCTGCATAATCATCGAGCTGCAACTTGCAGAGACCCCGATAATACCAGGGTTCATAGAGGTAAGGCTTACCGGAAAGAACGTTGTTGAAATGCTGAATGGCAACTACGTAATCGTGGTTGCTATAGGCAATGCGACCAGAGATAAGAAGCCGGTCGGTGTTGTATTGTGCGAAGGAAGCGTTGGAGAAGAAAAAAAAGAAAAAGACCCACCCCCAACCTTTCTCTATCAGGGGGAGTCCCACCTCTCTGCCCTTCCTGAAAAAGGAAGGGAGTAGTATGTCTGAGGGGTGTTTTTTCTTCTTCATTTTATTACTTCCTCACGGGCTTCGTCCGATAGGAACAACGATAACGACCCTGCGTCAAGGCCTTGAGCTTGCTCTTGATGAGCTGCTTGCGGAGCGGCGACAGATGGTCGATGAACATCTTGGCATCGAGATGATCGAATTCATGTTGCATGACACGAGCCAAATAACCGTCGACCCACTCGTCGTGCTGCTGGAAGTCCTTGTCCATATATTGCACCCTGATGCGAGTGTGACGAGTCACGTTCTCGTGGATGCCGGGAAGCGACAGACAGCCCTCCTCCATCGTCTCCGTCGGCGATTCCTCGTCGATTTCCACGATATGCGGATTGATGTAAACATGACGGAAGTCCTTATACTCGGGCATTTCTTCACCGAGCACATCAAGATCGATCACGGCCAGGCGGATGTTCTTGCCGATCTGCGGCGCTGCCAGCCCTACTCCATCGGAAGCTGTCAGAGTTTCAAACATATTGGGAATCAACTCCTCGAGCCCAGGGTAGTCGGCGGTGATATCCTCCGACTCCTTGCGCAACACGGGTTGCCCATATATATAAATAGGTAGGATCATTTATGATTTACGGATTTACAAATTTACGATTTCTTTCTCCATTTTATTACGAAAGCGGCAAAGCCGAGTCCGGATTTACGATTTACGATTTATTCTTTTTTGACCGCATGTAGTCCTGCAAAAGGATGGTGGCACTGATTTCGTCGACCAGCGCTTTGTCCTGACGGGCTTTCTTCTTCAATCCACCATCAATCATTGCACGATGGGCAAGCACAGAGGTGAACCGCTCGTCGTAGAACTCTATCGGCACCTGCTGGTGATTGCGCCAACGGTTCACGAACTGCTGCACACGCTGCAGGTTCTCGCTGGGCTGACCGTTCGGCTGCATCGGCTTCCCGATGACGATACGCTCCACAGGTTCGCGGGCGATATAGTCCACCAGAAAGTCGTAGAGTTCAGACGTAGAAACAGTCGCCAACCCGCCTGCAATGATTTGCAGGGGATCGGTGACTGCTATACCTGTGCGTTTTTTCCCGTAGTCAATGGAAAGTATCCGCATGCAAGGAGCAACTAAACAAAATTATTTGTTGTAGAGCAGCCAGGCATCAGGATAGGTAGAACGGAAAGCGTCGCGCGAGCGGGCAGCGTCGGCCTTCTGGTCGAATGTCGTTGCAACGACGCGATACAGGCCGCGGTCGTTGTTCTTCACGATTTGTGAGTCATAACCGGCAGCCTTCAGCTTGTTCTGCAGACCCTGTGCATTAGCGAGCACCGAGAACGAACCGACGACCACGCTGTAGTTCTTCAAACCGTTACCGCTGACAAGCGATACATTCTCCTGGCGATAGGTGGCGTTGTCGTAGTTGTCAACTGTCTGCTGCTGCGGCTGTGTCGGAGTCAGAGGCGTCACGACGGGAGTCTCCGTGGTCTCGGTGTTGCCGGCGAGGGCAGCCTCAGCTTCAGCGGCCTTAGCCTTATCGTATGCCTTACGATAGGCACTGTCCTTCGAACCGCAACTTGCAAACATTAACACTGCGCAAAGGCCTGCGCTCAATACCAATGATTTCTTCATAACTTTTCTTTGTGAATTATTAATGTGATTATTTTGATTGATTCATACATATTTGGTGCGAAGTTACAAAATATCTAAGAAATATCGTGCAAAAACTCGCATAAAGTTTGTTAAATCACGAAAATAGAGGTTTTTTAACAAAAAATGACGCACAAAAAGCTACATTATTCCCAATCTTTTACTATATTTGCAAACCAAATCAAACGTACGTAAGAACTTATATTTTAAAATTTCAAAACTTAATTTACTAGAAGTATGAAGACAATAGGTTATTTTAGCGCTTTCCTCGGCGGTGCCATCGCTGGTGCTGCTCTGGGTTTACTCATGGCTCCTGAGAAGGGAACAGAGACACGTACACGCATCACCGATGCCGTCGACGAGTTCTGCAAGAAGCACAACATCAAGCTCAGCCGCAAGGAAGTCGACGATCTGGTCGACGACATCAAGGAAGCTGCTGCCGACATCATCGAGTAATCGACAGTTGCTGAGGTAGAGTTCTGAAGAACAGAGTAAAAGAGAGAATCCGGAACAGAGGTAAGTAATGTTCTCTAACGATCGCAACATTGAGACCATCGGCCAATTGGTCGAGGCATTGAAGCAATACGTTGGGCTGCAGCGCGACTACTTGAAGCTCGATGTCATTGAGAAGGTTGTGCGCCTGATCACCGCCATCACGCTGACGGTGGTGCTCTCGCTGCTCGTCCTGCTCATCCTCATCTACCTCTCCATCGCCGCGGCTTATGCGCTCGCTCCCCTTGTGGGCAAGGCGTGGGCATTCGTCATTATTGCAGCAGTCTATCTCGTCATCTTCCTGTTGCTGTTGGCTTTCCACAAACAGTGGATAGAGCGCCCTGTGGTCAGATTCCTGGCCGGCTTGTTAATGGATCAGTAAAAATGTTTGCATGATGGAAATCGAAAACACCACTCCCGCCCCTGCCCAGGAAGTATCACATCCGTACACCTCCCTCGAGCAGATTCGCGACAGCAAGGACTTGCTGGTGAAAGACATCAGGAGCAACGAGAAGCAGATCCAGCAGCTATGGGGACAGCTCTTCACCAAGCCTGAGCCGCTATCCGCACTGACACCCACCAAGCGCATCAGCGCCCTGATGAGCACGGGTGCGGGCGTCCTCGACGGAGTCATCCTTGGTTGGAAACTCTACAGAAAGTTCAAACGCAAGAAGAAGTAAACACCTATTCATGAAATAAAAGCATCCGATTTTCACAAGTGTGAATGTCGGATGTTTTTTATTTTGCAATGTGTCGTCAACTGGGCAGTCATCACACTTCAATCGTCAGGCCGTCGTAGGCAAAGCGCACATCGGGCGGCAGCTGACTGTTGGCGACATCGTGTAAGCCGATTTTGTGGGTGAGGTGTGTCAGGAAGGTGCGCTCGGCGCCGATGCTGTGGGCAAATTCAATGGCGTCCCTGACCAGCATGTGGCTATGGTGTTCGCGCTCGAAGCGCAGCGCATTCACCACCAGCGTCTTCACGCCCTGCAACAGCTGGCGGCTCTCGTCGCTGATGGTCTTCATGTCGGTGATATAGGCAAAAGAACCGAAGCGGTAGGCAAGGATGGGCAACCAGTCGTGCATCACCTCGACAGCCTGCCAGCCGATGTCGCCGATCTGCCCCGTCTGTCCTGCCTCGATGGTGTGCAGCTTCAGCAGGGGCACACCCGGATAGAGCGTCTCCGTGAAGCAATACGGCATCGTCACGCGCAGCGCCTCTACGGTCTTTTGGTTGGCATAGATGTTGATATCGCCGAACTTGCAGAAGCCGCGCAGGTCGTCGATGCCTGCCACGTGGTCGTAGTGGATATGGGTGAGTAGCACGCCATCGATCTTCCGGAACGGGAGCGGCATGAGCTGCATGCGGATATCGGGCCCGCTGTCGATGAGCACACGCGTCGTCGAGGTCTCCAACAGCCCTGCACTGCGGTAGCGGCGGTCGCGCGGATCGCTGCTGTGACATACCTCGCACGGGCATCCCAACACGGGCACGCCCGACGATGTTCCTGTTCCTAAGAATGTAAAAGTCATGTTTTATCTTTGAACGCGCCGCAGGCGCATTACACCTTTACACGCGACGAAGTCGCTTTACACTTTGAAGCGCGCGCTTCAAACCACGTTCACCTCCGGTTGAATCTCGATCCCGAACCGCTCGCTGACATCGTGGCGAATGGCCTCGCACAGGGCGACGATGTCCTCGCCACGGGCACCGCCCAGGTTCACGAGCACCAGCGCCTGCTTGTCGTAGACGCCCGCCGGCCCTAGCCGCCGCCCTTTCCAGCCACACTGCTCAATCATCCAGCCGGCAGGAATCTTCACCCGCTCGGCATCCACGTCGTAGTGCGGCATGTTCGGATAGCGCGCCGCCAGCTCCTCGTATTTCGCACGCGGCACCACAGGATTCATGAAGAAGCTGCCGCCATTGCCCAGCTCGGCGGGATCGGGCAGCTTGGTACGCCGTATGTCAATGATGGCGTCGCGCACATCCCTTGCCGTGAGCGCGGCCTGCTCCAGTTGCTTCTGACCGAACAGATAATCGCGCAGATTGCCGTAGTCGAGACGAGGCACGAACGTGCGTGCGAGCCGATATGTCACATAGGTAATCACGAAGCGGTTCTTCCAGTCCTGCTTGAAGCGGCTCTGGCGATAGGCATAGCGGCAGTCGTCGCGTTCAAATGCCACACGCTCGCCGGTGGCGATCTCAACCGCTTCCACACGCTCTATGAGATCCTTCGCCTCCACACCATATGCACCGATATTCTGTACGGCGCTCGCCCCCACCTCGCCCGGGATGAGCGACAGGTTCTCGGCACCGCTCCAGCCGTTCTTTACGCAGTAGGCCACGAAGTCGTCCCACACCACGCCGCTACCGACGCGCAGCAGCACGCTGTCGCCCGCCTCGCCTTCGAAGGCAGTGATATCCTCGATGCCCATGATGGCCGAGTGGAGGACCGTTCCGTCGAAATCGCCCGTCAGCAGGAGGTTGCTGCCGCCGCCGAGGATAAGCAGCCGCTCGCCGTTCTCGGCAAAGCGCTCGCGCCGCAACAGCAGCATCAGCTCACTCTCCGTAGCGAACTCTATGAAGCGACTACACGCAGCATCGATGCCAAACGTGTTATGCTTCAGCAGACGATAGTTCCGAATATCTTTCATTTGTCAACACGTGAATCTCACCAGTTTCCAGTCATTGTCCTTCCGCTGGAAGGTCATTTCGATCATCAATCCGTTGGCGACACCCCTCACGACGAGCACCTTCTGCTTGTCCGACGAATAGTGCTGGCCGTAGTTCACACAGTACACCACCCCGCGCGGAATCACCTCCGGCTTGAATGTCGGCCACTGCTCAGGCATGATGCTTCCCGTCACCTCGTTGAAGTCCTCGTCGTCGGAGTCGGGAGCCGTCATCACGACAAACTCGTCGAGGCTGCGCACCTGATAGGCGGAGTCGGCCGAGAATCGCTGATAGAACTGCAGGAACGAGGCACAGGGGTGGTCGGCAAGCGGCTTGTGGCTGACCTCCGTGAGCCGCCATTCGCCCTCCTCGCCGCGCACGAAGCTGTATTCCTTCATCCGCCCCTCGTCAAGATAGAGCTTCTCCACCGACGCATGCGTCAGCCCGTAGTTCTTCGAAAGCGAATCCTGTTCGCTGTTGTCGAGGAGAATCGTGTAGAACCCCTCGCCCATGAAGAAGTGACTGTACTGCCACTGGCGGCGTGCAAGCATCGTCGTGCCGCCGTCCTTGTGAATGGGCAACGGAAACACGATGCGGCTCATCTGCATGCGCCTGTTTCCCGCAAAGTTGAAGAAGAAATCATCGAACAGCTCGTCGACAGCCTTCGTCTCCGGCACCTCCTCCACGAGGTCGGCAACGGTATCGGCCAGCAGCGTGTCGGCAGCCAGCGAATCCTCCTCCGCCGACTCCTCGCCAGCAGGCGACTTGCGGTCGGTACAACCCGTGCCCAGCAGGCACAGCAGCAACAACACTGAAAGCAGTAACTTTCTGTTATACATGTGAGTTTTCTCTATCTCAAAAAACTTTAAGCCTACGCTGAAGCCTCATTCTCTACAAGCATGTTTACTAAAACACTGCAAAGGTACAGAAATAAATTGAAAACCGACAAGAGAAAAACAGAAAAAATCATATTTAATTCCGAAAACATCGCAACTTTTTCAGACTCGACTGTCATTGGTCATTTAGGTTTTGAAATGTTTGGGGGGCAGGACATAGCAGTTGTGAGGTATTTCGGAGTTCGAAAAACCTTAATAACAGTTATGACAATGACAAGGGGATAGGGTTAGGCCCATTACGCCTTGAAGCCCTTGGTGCTGATGGTGGCGATGACGTCCTTGATGCCCAGTTCGTTGAAGCCGTTCTTCTCGATGTTCTCGGCAGCTTGCTTTTCAACAGCTTCTTCCTCTTCCGAGTGGTTGTAGACACAGTGGTCGCCTTTCATTTCAGCGATGCCCCATCCGATCAATGCGATGCAGATGAGTACTGCGATGGTGATTAGTACTGTCATAGTGATTGTAATTAATAGATTTTTAATATGTTACTTTGAATTTCTTCAACTCTTCATAAATGCGCTGCACGGGCAATCCCATGACGTTGAAATAGCTACCGCTAAGACCTGTCACTCCGATGTAGCCGATCCATTCCTGGATGCCATAGGCACCGGCTTTGTCGAATGGCTTGTAGGTTTCGACGTAGTAGTCGATTTCTTCCTCGGCGAGTGTCTTGAAGGTGACTTCAGAGACAACTGAGAAGTGGTGCTGTCGGTTGTGATTGCGCAGGCACACGCCTGTGATGACGTGATGGGTATTGCCGCTGAGGCGCTGCAGCATGTCCTTGGCTTCCTCAGCATCGGCAGGTTTTCCGAGCACCTGGTCGTTGAGCACCACGATGGTATCGGCGGTGATGAGCACCTCATCACCCGAGATCTGGTAGGCAGCAGCCTTTTTCTGTGCGATGAATTCGGCGATTTCATCGGTTTTGAGGGTGTCGGGATAGCTCTCGTCGATGCCCTCGAGGACTCGCACCTCAAAAGGGATGTCGAGGCCTGCCAGCAGTTCCCTGCGTCGTGGCGAATTGCTTGATAATACCAATTTCATGTTTACCATCCGAATGCTTTGGCGTCAGCCAGCCACTTGCCCTGTGCCCGCATGACCTGTTCTATAATGTCGCGTCCGCAGCCATGTCCGCCGATCACATCGCTGACATAGATACTGGCTGCTTTCACTTCCGTACAGGCATCGGCAGGACAGCACGGGCACCCTACCCTGCTCATCACCTGCAGATCGGGGATGTCGTCGCCCATATAGGCGATTTCAGCGTCGGTATAGCCGTATTTTGCCTTAAATTCCTCGTATGTCTTGATTTTCACCCCACAGCTGAGGTAAATGTCCTCGACACCCAGGTATTCGTAGCGTTTGCGAACACTCTCGGTGCGTGCACCCGTGAGGATGACGATGCGGAGCCCCATCTTCTGTGCGAGCTGTATGGCATAGCCGTCCTTGATGTTGACCGACCGCAGGGGGTCACCATTCTGATCCATCAGCACGGTTTGTGCCGACAGCACGCCATCGATGTCGAAGATGATAGCCTTGATTTGCTTGAGGTCGTAATTGATCATGGTTGCAGGGGAAAATCAGATGGGTGTATCGTTGGGATCGTTGGTGAAGACGTCATCCACATCGAGAATCTCGTCATCGTCGAACCACTTCGTCAGCTTCTTCTTCGCCTTCTCCTTCACATCCTCAGGAACGTCGCCCCAAACCTTGTGCAACACGTAGATGAGCACGGCAAGGTCGTCGCTGAGACCTGCTATGGGAATAGCATCAGGCACCACGTCGAGAGGGCTGATGAGGTAGCCGAGGGCACCGATGATGGTGGCCTTGTCCTTCAACGACACCTGGTTGCTTTCGAGGGTGTAGTAGAGCACGAGGGCCGAATACACCAGCTTGACTCCTGCCCGCTTGGCAATGCGCGATATTTTCTCGACAAATCCGCTACGCGAGAATCTGTCCTTGTATTTCATGAAGTCGGGTAAGTTCAGCTTATCCATATGATTTGTTTTAAAACGTATTTTTTACTACGATGTGAAGGTACTGTCGGCAGAATTCTCGACTTTATTCCCCCATCAGGAAGACGTCAAGATTGCGGATGCTCACACTCTTGAGATTCTGAAGGTAGTCATGACGCAAGCCGATGGCCTTATTCCAGTATTCTCCTTTGCAGAGGCTGTCGAGCGGGAGATCGATCTCCCATTTCCCGTGAGCCTCAAGGCGGTCGACCATCGTTCCGACGGTGAGCTTATCGATGGGCAACAGAGCCGTGTAGACAGCCTCCTCGTCCTTTGGAGAGGCATACGACTGCCGCAGGATGCCTGCCTGTGTCATCTTGAACAGCAGGTCGCTGACGATGCGTGTGGGAATGCCCGTCTCCATCTTCAGCTGGAAGGCAGTGGCTGCAGGTTGTTCGCTGTCCTCACGCTCACAGATGCGACTGAGCAGGATGGCCGACAGCAACAACTTATAGCGGTGGCTGATGTCGTCGGGTTCGGCACGGAAGGCAAACTCCTCGAGGTTCTGGCTGGTGTAAGTGAGTTCGGCGCCGAAGAGGCAGATTGTCCACGACAGCTGCACCCAAAGCATGAACAGCGGCAGCGCGGCAAACGAGCCGTAGATGGCGTTGTAGCCGGAGAGGAAGATCTGGCAATGGATGTAGAAGTATTGCAGCAGCTGCATCGCCACACCCGCCAGGATGCCTGGAATGATGGCGTTCTTCAGCTTCACGTGGGTGTTGGGAATGAAGACGTAGAGCGCTATGAACACCGCCGACATGATAACGTAGGGCATGAGGCTGATGAAGAATCGCACGGCCGATCCCAGCAGCATGTAGCCTTCCATCTGCTTCGCAATAGTACTAAGGAAGATGGTCACACCCGACGTGAGCACGATGGCGATGGGTGCGAGGAAGAAGAACGAGATGTAGTCGGTGATCTTGCGCGACCAAGAGCGTTGCTGCTTCACCTGCCAAATCTGGTTGAAGGTGATTTCGATGTTGTGAACAAGCATAATCACCGTAAACAACATGAAGATCAAACCGATGCCGAGGATGACACCGCTATGAGTGTGGACGAGATAGGAATTGACGAATCCCACGATGGCTTCGGCTGCCTGCGGCTGGCCAGACAACATGTCCAGGAACCACTCCTCGATGTATTTGTTGAACCCGAAGCCGCGCGCAATGGCGAATACCACCGCGAGGATGGGGACAATGGCCAGCATTGTGGAATAAGTGAGTGCCGATGCTGCCGCCATCACCCCCTTGTCGATGAAGAACTGCACGGCCAGATAGAGTTTCTTGAACACGGCAATCCACATACCATGTTTCTCGGTTCTCTTGTCGTGACTCATGCGCCAGATGTCGACGGTCAGGAATTGAATCAGCGATTCTATTTTGCTCATGATGGCTGTTTAATAGTTGCTTACACTCACACTACAGCTGTTTTGCATTCAAGAAAAGGAATACAGTGTCCCTGTAAGCCGGGTTCTGTTCCTGAAGGATTCTCCTTGCAGGCGCCTGCCATTTATCTACTCCGTGAGTCACCCCACGGCTGAAGCGTTCTACCCTCCATTGCATCCTCGGGGGAACTCGGGCGGACAACCCTCGGTCAATGGTATACATGAACTTGCAGCCTCCAGTGGGCACAGCCCGGCAATCACCCGCCGGCTGGTGGTCTCTTACACCGCCTTCTCACCCTTACTCCCTTAAGCGGAGCGGTTGTTTTCTTCTGCCCTAACCTGCCTTCGCAGACAGCTTCTACTTTCAGAAGTGGAGCGTCCTGTGCTGCCCGGACTTTCCTCTCGTGCCTCGCTGAACCTGTCGGTAGACAGGAAGGTAGGCACCAGCGGCAGAGCCGGAACACTGCATTCTAGTGTGCAAAGGTACATATTTTAATCAATATAAGGCAGGTTTTGATGGTTAAAAAAGAAAAATTGCTTGCTTTTTCTCTCACTAAATCGTATCTTTTGATTTTATCGAAGATACTTACGTTCGGAAATAAAAATGAAAAAAAATATTCTTTTCATTTTGTATTTCTCTCACTAAATCGTATCTTTGCAGCAGAGTTTCAAAGTGAGGCCATGAATCTGAAGATTCGAATCATAGAACGATACGATGAGCTTCCTGACGTCTCGGACAAGAGCTTCTTCCACAGCAAGGAGTTTTTCAGGATAGTCGCTGTCACCTCGGGCCACCATCCCTTCATGGTTGTGGCTGAGCGTGAGGACGGCACCGTTGCTGCCCAGATGCTCGCTGCCACCCGACGTCACGGATCGCTGATTCCTCCCTACCTGTTCTCGCAGGGACGTGTGTATGGAGAGGGTGTCTATGCCGACGATGTCGACCGCGATGAGGTATTCGGTATGATGCTCAAGGCTATCACCAAGCGATTCAAGTATTCCCTATGCCTCTATGCGGAGTTCAGCAACATCAGCCAGAAGATGTTCGGCTACCGCCACTTCCGCGATGAAGGATTTTTCCCCGTGAGTTGGCAGGAAGTGTATAACTCGCTGCATCTGTGGCCAGACGATGTGAACATCGATAAGCGACTCATGAGGCACATCAAGCGAGGGTTGAACCAGGGCGTGACCACCAGGGAACTCGACGGCGACTGCGACCTTCAGCCATGCTACAAGCTGCTGCGTTCCTACCACCGGCTGAAGTTCAGAACCTTTCTCCCACCCTATCGGTTCTTCGTGGAGCTGCACAACGACCCCCATGCCCACTTCTTCCTGACGGAGTATGCCGGGAAGCCCATCGGTGCCTGTGTGTGCGTGTATTCCGACAATAAGGCTTATATGTGGTTTGCGGCATCGAAGCGCATGAGCCACTCGCGCCAGCATCCTGCATCAGTGGTGCTCTATCACGCCATCAGCGCAGCGAAGGAAGCAGGGTGCCAGCAGTTCTACTTCATGAACGCCGGCCTGCCTTTCCGCAAAAGCAGGGATAGAGATTTCATTCTGAAATTCGATGGAAAGCCCGTTGCGAAGTATCGTTGGTTCCGTTTCTTCCCCCCACTCCTCAACCGCTTCCTTTCGTGGCTTTATAGGGAGTAAGCCATCACAAACATCACCGCAAATCCGATAATAGTTCCCAGCAACGCCTTCCAGCCAATGTGGCGGAAGTACCAGCCGATGTGGATGCGCTCCATCTTGATCATCGCCAATCCGCAGATGGAACCTATCGCCAACACGTTGCCTCCCATAGCGGCACAATAGGCAACGATGCGCCAGTATTCGCCGTTGGGTTGGAAGGCGGCAGAAAGATTGGGGGCCATATCGGCCATCGGGTGGAGTGAGAAGAAGCTCATGCTGGCAACAAACGACTCTACGAAGCAGCTCATCACACCTGCCAGCGTGCCCAGCAGCCAGATATTTCCGACCTGCTGACTGCACCATGCTGAAAGCTTCAGGAAGAGGCCGGTTTCGGTCACTACGCCCAACGCCAGCATGATGCCCATAACGTAGAGAATCATCTGAATGACGCTGTATTTCAGGATTTGCGGCTTGCGATTGCTCATCTGGTCGCTATTCATCAGACGACGGTTCACGAGTTCGTTAACCACCCAGAGCACCGACACCACACACAGAGCTCCCAGGAAGGGGCTTAGCTTTGTGATGTTGTGGAATGTGGGAATGAACCAAAGGCCTCCGATGCCCACGAAGAGCATGAGCAGACGCTGCCACACGGTGAGACGGGTGTCATCGCCGCGATAAGGCATCACTATCCAATCGGTGTCGCAACGCTCAGGCAGCATGCGTCCGATGAGCCAAATGGTGATTCCCCACGCCACCAGACAAGGCAACAGCATCAGCATGGAGAAATTGGTTGCCGACACAGCACCCAGATTCCAAAGCACAAGTCCGGTAGTATCGCCGATGACGGTAAGTGCTCCGCCACAGTTGGCCGATACTACGATCGCTGAACCGAATATCATTCGCTGACGCCTGCTGTTGATGATGCCATGCATGATGAGTAGCATCGTGAGGGTTGTCGTGAGGTTGTCGAGGTTGGCCGAGATGAAGAAGGTGATGGCAGAGATGCTCCACAACATGCGCTTGCTGTTGCGGGTCTTCAGCAATTGGACGATAAAGTCGAAGCAACCGTTGTTGTTGAGAATCTCGACTATCGTCATCGTGGCCAGCAGGAAGAGTACGATTTCAGCCGCCTTTCCGACATATGGCAGAAACACGTTGCCAGCAATGTATTCCTTGGCCGTCACACTAGTGGCTGTAGCACCTGAGAGGAAACTGCCGTATTCAGCGGCATGCTGTCCCATGATGAAGTCGGTGCCGTAACAGATGTAAAGCACCCACCCCACCGTGCCGGCAAAGATGGCTATGGCGGCTTTGTTGATATTCGTGAAGTGTTCGGTCGAAATGAGTATGAGCGACAACAGCATTACGGCCAGGATGATGAGCGTCATGATTGATCAGGCTTTTGGTGTTCGGTGGCAAAAATACGAAATAATCTTGATTCTACCATCTTTTTATGGCATTTTTTATCGCACGAAGGCGAAAATAGAGTTTTTCCTGCAACTGGAAAGCCTTCCAGTGGCCATGTAGGGGCATGTATCCCAGTTTGTAGTGATTGCGGGGATAGAGCTTTTCCACCTCGATGCTCTCCCATGTTTCCTTCACGATTTGCAAGGCCTCATCTCTTTCGTCGGGCTTGAAAGCATCTTGATGCTCATAGTAGAACATCAGCAATCCTACGCAATTCTTCCAGCGCTCATTCTCGTAGAGAGCAACAATATCATCGCCGGCGCCCTCTTTCAGGAGCATCGTCTTCATGTGGGCGTTGGCCTTCAGGTAGTTGAAGCGGCTCACATCCACCCTGTGGGTCACCGAAGCATCGTGTTGGCGATAGAAATAGATACCTTCGCACCACCCCACCTCGCGCGAATGCAGATAGTGCAGGCGTGTGGTGTTGTCGTCGCTGTAGGTTCTTGACGACTCGTCGTAGGGATACTTCTTGTGCAAGGCGGCACGAACCATGTAGACACCGTGTATCGCCCAGGTGAGACTTGCCTTGAATGCCTCGTGTCCCGTCATGATGGGGCTTGCAGGCTTGTCAAAATGGCGGATGGGCTCACCCTCGCTGTTGCAATAGCATAGGTCGAACAACACACTGTCGACGCGTTCGTTGCTGTCAAACACTTCGACCGCCTTCTCCAAAGCATCGGGTGCCAGCCAGTCATCGCTATCGACAAAGCAGATCAACTCGCCCTCTGCCCTCTCCAAAGCTACGTTGCGGGCATGAGCCTGACCGCGATTCTGCCTCAGCCGCAATAGTTGAATGCGCTTGTCTTGACGGGAGAAATCCTTGAGAATCTCCCAAGAGGAATCGGTAGAAGCATCGTCGACACAAATCACTTCAAGGGCTGTCATCGTTTGTGAAAGCAGCGACTGAAGGCATGCGGGCAACCATTGTTCCGCATTATACACCGCGACGAGGATGCTTACTTTCGCCAGATTTTGTTCCATTTATCGGTGAGTTTATCCCAGATGTGGGTCTTGGCATGAAGGATGCGCAACGAGATAGCCACACTGACGATGGTGAGCACCAGCTCCGAAAGCCAGTAGGTCAGGCTTTGGAAGGTGAACGTCAATGCGAATGAGAGAAGGATGATGGGCAACTGCAATGCAATGTACTTGACGACTGTTGCTGACATCGCATAACGGTAGCGCCAACGCATGTAGAAGAAGAGCATGATGAAGTCGAACACCGATGCCAACGTGATGCCGATACCTGCTCCCGTGAGGCCATACCAGCGGAATCCCACGATGACCAGCACGACGACCACGATGTCGTAGCAGCCCTCCATGAGAAGATAGGAACGGGAATCGCCACGAGCCAGAGGCAGATAGGAAATGGGCAGCTTCACCGCACGGATGAACATCGCTATCACCATAACCTGCATCATGCCCAATGCCGGCATGAACTTACCTGTGTAGAGCGCCGGCAGAAGGATGGGAAGCAACATCTGGAAGAGCACCAGCATCGGCGACACGAGCAGCATGCACACCTCTATCTGGCTGTTCACCGTTTCGTTGAGCCGAGGGCCGAGTTCCTGAACCCCCGACAAGCGCGGAAAGAACTCAGTGTCCATTGCCGAGAACACCATCCCAGCATAAGTCATCGTCATCACATAGCCGGCACTATAGAGGCCGACGGCATCGAGCGAATCGGCCGTATTCAGGAAGGCTCGAATCACGAGATCTGCACCGCTTCCCATGATGCCTGCCAACACAAAGGCTACACCTAGCCACACCATACCCAATCCTTCGCGCAACAACAGCTTGCTGAACGATACATGGAGCGGATAGAAGCGATAGGAATAGCCGATGGTGAGCAGCATCTGCACGAATGCCACGAGGAACAACACGGGCACGATAGCTGCCTCGCGCCAGAAATAATAGAGCGGAACGGTGACCAGTAGCGAAGCCACAACATTGTAAACGCTGATCTTAGCCAACGACCTCAGTTTGCGGGTGCCTTTCAACACCGCCATCTCGCCACCGGTGATGGCCAGCAGGGTGACAACAGGCGAAAGGAGAACGAAGTGCAAGGTGTGGTCGCCCCAGGTGAATGTCCACTTGTTCAACAACGGACTTGCAGCCAGACACACCAGCATGCCCAAGAGCGCCGTGAGCAAACTCCACGACCGGATGAGCTTGATGCTGTGGCTGAGTCGCTCATCGTCGTTCTTCTCGTAGGCATCCGAGATTTCGCGGACAGCACTTACCGACAACCCCAGATTCGTGGAGTCGCCGACAAGCTTGATGGTGGAGTTGAACAACGACGCCAAGCCGACACCCTCGGTGCCCAGGAGAACCGCCACAAGCTTCGTGCGCACAATACCCACAAGGATACTGATGCCCTGCACACCGCCGAAGATACCCGTGTACTTCAGAATGTGACTATAGCTGTCGGTTGCCTTTTCCTTCATTCAGTGATAACCGATGGCTTCAGGTTTAGAAGCCAATAGTTGAGGTCGTTGACCATCTGCTGATGATAGCGGAAGTTCTCGCGGAATCCCCACCCGTGTCCGCCTGTAGGATAAACGTGCAAGGCGCAAGAGTTGCCCGCCTTCTGCATCGCGGAATAGTAGGCGATGGAGTTGGTGACGGGAGGCACGGCGTTGTCGTCGTTGCTGGTGAAGAGGATGGCGGGAGGTGTGAGCTTGCTCTTCACGGCTTTGTCGCTCGAGAACTCGTTGACAAGCGCCGGATCATTGCGCCCGTCGCCCAGGAAATACTGTACCGACCCTTTGTGGGTGATGCTCTCGTCCATTGCGATGACGGGATAGTAGAGAATGGAGAAGTTAGGGCGCGCATCGAGCGGAGCATGAGTGCTGACGGCAGAAGCTAGGTGGCCTCCGGCAGAGAATCCCATGATTCCCACATCGTCAGGGTTGACGCCCCACACCTGGGCACTATCGCGAACAAGACGGAAGGCATCGTAGGCGTCGCCAAGTGGAATGTTGCGGTCGCCATTCGGCATACGATACTTCAGCACGAAGAAGGCAATGCCCTTTGCGTTGAAGAACGCTGCCCAGTTGTGTCCCTCGTGGCTCATAGCGAGATGGCTGTAGCCTCCGCCCGGACAATCGATTATGGCGCGTCCTGAAGGGAGTTCAGGCAGATAGCAGGTGAGCATAGCGACTTCAATACCGCCGTCGTTCTCGTTCTTCGGAGTGATGTCGGTGAAGCTCCTGTCCTTCAACAGAAGGGTGAACTGACGAGCCGTCTGCGCGTTGGCGCTGAACGGCAAGGCCAACAGGAGGGAAAGGATGAGCGATTTCATGTCTTTGTTTGTATTGTTGATGGATAATTAAGGATTATTTCACCACAATCTTACGACCACGCACGAAGTAGATGCCACGAGGCAGGCCGTTGAGCGAATGAGCATTCTTGCGCACAAGCTGACCTCCGGCGTTGTAGATGTCGCATCCCTCGTTCCTCATGTCGGCAAGGATATCCTGAATACCCGTGCCTACGGCGACGAAGAGCAAGCCTTCGCTGATGCGTGAGGTATCCCACTCGAGGCCGTTGCCAATTTCCGGCAGGTCGAACACAGGAGTGCCCGCGAACGACTGTGCCTCGAAGACGCGGATGGAGTCGCCTGCCTCAAGCGAATGACTCGAGGAAAGCGTGACTTGTATCGTACCGTTGACGGTCAGACGGTTGATGCCGCTGATGCTCGTACACCCGGCACTCGTCTTGGTGGCACAACGGCTTGCACCGACCTTATAGACACCGGTCTTCGAGATTGTCACGTTCGAATTGTCGAAGAACAACACGCCTGTCGTCGATGTCTGGGCAGCACCAGCCTGCAAGGTTCCGTTGATGTTGACGGTCTTGTTGATGAGCGGCACCTTCGCGGTCGTCGTACCAGAGAGCACGGCTCCTTCAGCGACGGTGAGCGTACCCGTACCGAGCTGGGCACCCGACTTCAAGTTGAGCTCGCCTTCTTTCACGTTGGTGGCTCCCGTATGGGTGCTAGCACCGGAGACGGTCATCTTGCACGTTCCGACCTTGTTGAACAGACACTTGTTGGAACCGCCGGCATCCGCGAATGTTCCATCGAAGGTGAAGTCGCCCATATCGCTATTGCCGATGTTCCAAGTGTTGTTGCCCGATACGGCACTCTGGCTCTTGAAGTCGGCAATGGGTTGAATGAGTGAACCCTTACCCGTGAGCATACCGATGGTGAACGCCTTGCAGACATTCGACACCGTACAACCGTCGCCGACGTAGAGCGTACCCTTAGGCATTCCCGTGGAAGCATCGAAGGGGAAGCAGATGTCCTTTGTCGTGTGCTTGACGGTTCCCTCGAACTCCGACCAGTTGCCCGTGATGCGCACACGTTGCACGGTATTACGCGGGATGATGGTCAGCGTGCCCTTACCCGTGAGCTTGTTGGCATAAGCCGTGTAATAAGTATAGGTGAGCTGCCAAGTGGCCGATTTGCCCTCGGGCACCTCGATGGCGTGCGAGGTAGCTTGTGCATCGTCGTAGAGCGTGCCGGCTTGCATTTCTACGGTCGTAGCTGGATTGCCCTTCTGCTCGGCTACGGAACCGCCTGCGAGGACAAGCCTCGAGAGCGTGTTGCTACCCATCATGAAGAGACATCCCGTGCCTTTCTTCGTGAGCACCGTTCCTGAGAGAGCAGCATTCATGCGGAAGTCGGCACCCGCATTGATGACACCGCCTTCGTCGCCAACCATCTTCATGGGCGAAGCGGTTTCAACGGCGGCGGTTGTCTGTAGGACGGCACCATTCTCCATCGTGAAGAGTGAAGCTGTCTTTGTAATGCCTCCGAGGTTACCGGTCTCGGCATATTGGTTGGAAAGCTGACTGACACGCGTGATGCCGCCCTTCAGGTAGTTTCCTCCCGTATAGCTGTTGACACCCTTCATGATCACCGTGCCTGTTCCCTCCTTGAAGAACTTCGCATTTCCGGCGATAGCGCCCGGGCCATTGAAGGTGTAGGACTGCGTATTGTTGACGGTGACGGAAGCCGGATAGACGTCTTCGGCAATGTTGACCGTCTTCGTAACGGCGTTGTCGTCGAACACCACATCGTCGCCCGATACAAAGGAGGTGCTTTCGTTGTCGCCTCCGATCAGGAAGTTATCGGTTTCGGCATTGTCCCATGTGCCGCCTTGTTCACCACTCCAGGTGACGGTGGCGGGGTCGCGCATGTCGAACACCTCAACGACGAGCTTGCCGTCTTCCATATAGAGCTTCTTCTTCACCGTAGCAATGCCTTCAATGACGAGGTCATCGATAGAACCGTCGACGTTCTCGATGTTGGCAATGACATACTTGCCGGGAGTGAGCGTCTTCTCGCCGTCGGCAAGATGTCCCACGAATTCAATAATCGGGCTCAGGTATTCAGGACCTGCCTTCTCCCACGCCGAGCCGGTCTTCTTCTCTATCGTCAGGTTCTTGGCATTCACGACGTCAGCCTTCTGGCCGTTGCCGAAGAGGTCGATGACGAGTCGCGAGCCAAAGCCCAGCGTGAGGTCACCGGTCGTGATGGAACCCTGCTTATCGGCTCCACCGGGACGGATGACAGAGCCGTAGTCGGCCTTGATGGAAAGGAACTCGCCGCCGTCGGAATTGAGCGTGGTGAAGCGGTTAAGCCAGAGAGGCGACTGGCGCATCGTGCCGTCGAAGGAGAGCGTGCCCTCCCAGATGTTCGTCTCACCCGTATGCGTGAAGTCGGCCTTTGGCAAAGAGAGAATGCCGTCGCCCTGCTTCACCAGTCGTGCCTCGCCGCCGATGCCTCCACCCGTCACCGTGCAGGTGTAGGTGGTGTAGTTGATCTTCATGTCCTTAGTCGTGCACTCGCTGGGAGCCGTTCCCTGTACCCACGTCGGCACGTTGAAGGTCAGGATGTAGGGCTGGGCACCGTTGTCGATGCTCACGCTGCTGTTGCCCGTCTCGCTGACGAGCACATGCTTGCCGTTGAGGCTGGCACCGATGCTTCCGCCGTTTTTCACTTCCTCGCGGTCGTTGTTGGTAAGTGGCGGAGGAGCTACGGTGATGCCCTCCAACTCACCGAGGAAGTAGCTGGCGTGTGGCGGCTGGTTGTAGCCGCACATCTGCCACACCATCGCGTTTCTGTACTGGTGGTCGTGCCAAAGCGTGTAGTTGCGCCACTTCGTAGCGGTGGGCGTTGAGTAGATGCGGATGTTGTTGCCGGCGGTGCGCATGATGATTTCCTCACGCCAGTCGCCGAGGATATCGCCCTGATAGCAAGGAGTTCCCTTCGTGTCGTTGTTGGTCATCGAACCCGCGCAAGTGTAGATGGGGCTCCACGAGCCGTACTTGGCAATACAGCCCTCGGTGTTCTTTCCGTTCACATAGTTGAACGTCTCTTCGCAGAGGTCGCCGTCCCAATAGATGCGGAAGTTGGTATTCACACCTGTTGCCTCGAGACCGCTGACGGCACTTCCCGTGACGGTGCTGATGGCTCCCTCGCGAGCCGAACAACCCAATCCACCCGGGAAGTTATTCGTGAAGTTTCCGGCCATAGCGCGTCCGTCGTCATTACCGGCCATATAGCGGTGATAGATTTTCGACGTCGTCGCATCGCGGTAGTTGTTGCCAGGATTATCCTCCATGCAGGCATAAATCTCAAGGCCGTGAACATAAGGATTGAGGTCGCCCACATGCTCGGCGTCGCCGTGTCCGAGGCCTGTGGTGGAGAGTCCCTTGCCGTTGTCGTCGATCACCATCGAGCCATACACAATCTCATCGCGACCGTCCATATCGACATCGGCTACGGCATAGTTGTGATAGCCCTGTCCCTTCCACGGGCCGTTGCTGTTGTTGTACCAGCGCCAGCGCTCCTTCAGCTTGTGGGTGTCTGGGTCAACGTCGTAGGCAATCATCTTGTGACGGGTGTAGATGCCGCGCGCCAGGAAGATGCTGGGCTTACGGCCGTCGAGATAGGGAGCGCCGAAGAAGAACTTCGAACAGCGGTGACCATAGCCGTCGCCCCAGGCGCTGTTCAGGTCGCTCTCGCCCGATTCCAGACGCTTCAGCGGATAAGGAATGCACTGATAGGGCTTGCCCGTGATGCCGTCCATATAGACGAGGTATTCGCCATCGGTGTTCACAAACCAGTTGACGCCGCCTCCCGTGGCTCCTCTGACATTCTTCGAGGCATCGCCCACGGTGTAGGTAGTGCCGTCGGCCATGTGGATCACGGTGCCGTCGGCGGCACGCATCACCACTTCTGCCCGTCCGTCCTGATCCCAGTCGTAGCCGACGATGTTCTGTTCGTTGTTCTGGAAGTCGCCCATGTTAGGACCGCAGTTCACCCACCAGAGACGAGTGCCGTCGAGCTTGAGGCACTCGAAGATGGAGTATTCGCCCTGATAGCCGTTGCGCGGATAGCTGGCATTCATCTCGCTCAGGTTGTCGAACTTCATCAGAATCTCCAGCTCGCCATCGCCGTCGACATCGGCACAACAGGCATCGTTGGGGATGAGCGTACTCTTGATGCCCTCGTGCGTCAGCTTGATTTCCTTGTAGCTGGTGCCCCAGGGGCTGACGGCCGCACACGGCTGCTGCTCTTTCCCGCGCACCACAGCTGTCACAGAGTAGCTGCTGGCGGTGGTTCCGCTCTTGTCGGTATAGTTGGAGACGCTGAGCGGCTCATCGTTCAGCTTCTCGCCGTCGCGATAGACGTTATACTCGGTGTCGTAGTATTCCTCTCCGGTGATTCGCCAGCTGAGGAACACACCGCCTGATACTTTCATCGCTACAAGACCTCGGTCGAGGCGGTCGGTAGAGCGTTGTGCGTGTGAGGCTATGGTGCAGAAGCCCATGAGCAGGATCAGGAGTAGTTTCTTCATTGCGTTTGTTGTGTTAGTTTGCGTTTGTGAGTTATCGGTGGGCAAAGGTACGGAAAAAATCTGATATCACCACTGAGTGCGGGTAGTTTTTTTAATTTCCGTCGGGTTTCTTGCTCTCGTAGCGCCGGGAGTCGGGCCATACGAACCACGAGGGACCGTCGGGCTCGGTGGGGTCGAAGCCTGTCCAGTCGTTGCGTATGTGCTCGGCCAGCGGCAGGTGGAGAGCCTTCATGCCCTGTACCACCATCTTTGCCACCTCGTAGGCGCCGTAGGCGTTGAAGTGGGTGTTGTCGGCAAGGGCTTTCGGCTGACCGGGGAAGGTGTTGGCGGGATAGTGGACGAGTGCCTGCGTGGAGCCGTTGTAGCCGAGGATTTCGAAGAACGTGCGCGTCATCTCATGCAACTCAATCACCGGCACCCCTTCGCGTCGAGCCACCTCGCGCATCGCTTGCGGATAGTCGCCGTGGGTCTCCTCGATGTATCGCTTCTGCTCGTCGAACGACCGGCGCTGGGTGGGCGTGCAGAACACCACGCTGGCTCCCTTGCGGCGTGCTCCGTCGATGAGCCGCTTCAGGGCGTGTGCGAAGTTATAGAAGGCCCCTGCCCCGTCGCCGCGCTCCTTCTGGTCGTTGTGGCCGAACTCGCAAAGCACGTAGTCGCCTGCCCGGAGGGTGGAGAGAATCTTGTCGAAGCGCTTCTGGGCGAGGAAGCTGTTGGCGGTGAGTCCGCTCTCGGCATAGTTGGCAACGCTCACCTTGTCGTCGAACCAGCGCGGAATCATCTGTCCCCACGATGCCCAGGGCTCATATTCCTGGTCGACAACGGTGGAGTTACCGCAGAGGTAGAGGGTTGTGGCGGTGGTGTCGCGCTCTATCTGCACACGGCTCACAACGGGCCGACGGCCGCAGAACTCCAGCGTGAGCGAGTCGTCCCAGTTCAGATAGCCTTGCTCGCGTACCTTCAGGCGGATGGAGTCGGCGGGAACGGCGGAAGCATCCTGATAGATATATGGCGACCGCTTGTTCACCACGAACGAGACGACTTTCTGCTCGCCCTTGCGGGTTTTCACGTTCTCAAGGAACAGCCTTCGCGACTCGGCTCTGACGAAGGTCTCGCCTTCCAGGTTCTTGGCGCCGATGGTGAGCGTCACGCGGTAGTTGCCGTCGGGCACCGCCACCGAGTGGCAGAACGGCTTTCCCTGCTCGTGGCGGCTCAGGTCGATGTCGAAGGATTGTGCCGATGCCGTGATGAGAAGGCTTAGCAGGAGGGTTGTGAGGATGGGTTTTTTCATTGGGAGTAATGGGAAATGATGGGAGTTTATGGGAGTGATGGGAGTTTTCTATGTAATCAGAATTTTGCCTCGCCGTTGATCTTCACGTTCTTCACCGTGATTCCGGGGAACAATGCGGGATTGAAGGCCTGGCGCTCGTCCTCGACGTCGATGTTCTCGAAAGAGAAGTCGGTGAGCCGATACTTGTCGCTCGTGCCCACATCGAAGAAGTTGCGGCACTTCATCCGGATGTTCTTCATCGCGATGTTGTTGCACCGGGAGAGCGGCATGTCGGGGCGGTCCTCGGGTTGGAAGAACTGTGTCCACGGCCTTACCACAAGGAAGCTGCCCGTGCGGCCGGTGATGTCGCTGACGCTGACGTACTCGTAGTGTTGCGGCGTGTCGGGGCGCATCTTCAGCCAGAGCACGCGGTTAGCATCGTCGGCCTGACATTGGCGGAGGATGACGTTGCGGTCGTGAAGCGACTCGCTGCCCAGCGTCAGACACCCGTGCACGCGCCCGTAGTGGCAACGCTCGATGAGGATGCGCTCACAGGGTCCGTTCTCGGGCATCTGGTCGGCCCACGTGCCCTTGCCGCCCTTCAGCACTACGGCATCGTCGCACACGTTCATGTAGCACCCGCGAACCACTATGTCGCTACACACGTCGAGGTCGATGGCATCCGAGCTGGGAGCCCCGTGCTCACGCCCTGCGAAGTCGAACACACCGCCCGTAGGGGCATAGATGTAGCAATCCACATAGCGCACGCGCTCACACCGATAGAGGTGGTTTGTCCAGAAGGGTGAGTTGATGGTGCGCACGCCCTGCACGGTGACATTCTTCGAGTTCGAGATGAACACCAGCCGGGGCCGCTGGGCATCCTTGTTCGTGCACTGGGGGTTCCACTCGCGCCTTATCCAGAACTCGCGCCAGTAGTGGCGGCCGTTGCCGTCGATGGTGCCGGGACCGAGTATTGTGAAGCCGTCGAGGCCGTCGGCATTCACCAAGGCAGGGAAATAGCGGCAGCTCTGGCCCTCGATGCGCGTCATGCAAACGGGGAAGTCCTCGATGCGCTCCGAGCCTTTCAGCCGTGCACCCTCCTGGAGCCAGAGGTGAGTGCCCTGACGGAAGTGCAACGCTCCAGATAGGAATACACCCTGCGGAATCACCACCACGCCCCCACCCTGCTCGGCCGCGAGGTCGATGACGTGCTGCAGGGCCTTTGTCTGCACCGATAGCGAGTCGTCGGCACGCACACCATAGTCTGACACGACAAATTGGCGTCCCAGCTGACTGACATCGACGCGTGTGGTGTCCATAAACCAGGCTTCCATGCGTGTGCCGTCGGGCCACGTGGCAGGTGCCGGCTGTTGTTTCTTCTTGGCCTGCAGGGTCACGACAAGGGCGAGAAACAGGCAGAGTGAAAGGATTCGTTTCATGTTGACGATATGAAATAAAGGGGTTTGCATCTATGTTGTTATCACAATGCAAAGGTACAAAAAAAAGTTGAAACCACCAAATATTGACCCTCCATAACAGCCCCTTTTCAAGGGCAAAAACAGTTAAAATTACTTAAAGTAGAGAATAAAGGCGAGGAGGCGCAAAGTGTGACTTTGTGACTTTGTGACTTTGTGACATTAAGGAGTTTCTACATACAAGATTTCGGATAGAGGTTACAAATTGTTAGAAATATTATATAAAAATTTATAGATAGTAATATTATTAATTTTATATTATATTATTATATATATATAATAATATAATATAACCTATAGGAGTAAGGGTGCTTTGCGATAGTCGGCAGGTGCTTAATGTCACAATGTCACAATGTCACAAAGTCACATTGTCACATTAGGGCCTGCACAACGGAATCCTCCTCCACAGCCAGCGGGGAATGAGGCGCCAGAAGCCGACGAGCACACGGTAGCGCCAATCGACGATGCTGACATGACGGCGATGCTCAATGGCTTTAACTATTTGACTTGCAACACGTTGCACATCCATCTTCAAGGGATAGTTTGAGCCTTCGATGAGCGGAGTGTCGACAAATCCGGGACGGATATCGGTGATGCGGATGCCCAGCCGGAGGTTCGTGGAGAGCTGCTCCAGGGCTTCGAGATAGGTGTTCTGAAGTGCTTTCGTGGCGCTATAGGAAGGTGCAGGACCGAGACCTTTCGTGCCCGCAATCGACGAAATGGCTACAATATGCCCGCTTTTTCCGCCCGATTTCTTGCATTTTTCGGCAGTTTTTTGATCATTTTCGGCGGTTTCATCGCAATTTTCGCCTCTGAAGTAGCGAAAAGCGGCACCCACCATACGGGTGAATCCGAGGCCGTTGGTCTCCGTTGTGGCGAGCTCAATCGACGGTTCGAGGGCGGTATTCTGCTTGCCGATGCCTGCCATATGGACGTAGACATCCATGCCGCCGAGCCGTTCGATGAGTGCCAGAAGCCGCTCTTCGGCATCGGGTTTCGTTACGTCAACTTGCTCTGCCACAGCGAGTTGCGGATATTCGTTACAGAGTTCCTCGAGCGCATCTCTACGTCTGGCACCCAAGCCCACATGCCAGCCTTTCGCCAGCAACAGGCGAGCTACTTCGCGCCCCATTCCCGACGAGGCTCCCATCACGATTGCACGTCTTTCCATATCCATTAGTTGCGATTTATAAGTTATAAATACCTGCTCCAGATGCTCTAAAGCATTGCTACTGGTGCTCTAGAGCTATGCTCCAGTGTGTGTAAAGCTATGCTCCAGCCTGTATAAAGCTATGCTCCCGACGTTCTAGAGCTATGCTCTTTTGACCCCAGAAGTGTAGGGACGCGACGTGTCGCGTAAATGCTAGGGACGCGACGTGTCGCGTAAATTGTATATAGTTTCCTTGCATTTCCTTTGCAAAAGTACGATTATTATTTAATAAGGTGAAAGAAATACGCAATTTTTTTGTGATTTTTGAAAACATTTCGTACCTTTGCAAGATAGAATTTTCAACAAAACAACAAAAAGCTTATGAAAGACTTCTTCAAGTATGTGCTGGCAACGATCGTCGGCATCGTGATTTTAGGACTGGTTTTGCTCATTATGGGCGCTATGAGCCTCGTGGGAATGGTGGCTTCGGGTGAGGCAACCAAGAGTGTTGGCGACAACTCCGTGCTCGTCATGAACCTATCGGGAACGATGGAGGAACAGGCAGGCGACAATACGATGGCTCAGTTCCTGGGCTCCGCCGTAGGCACGATGGGCCTGCACGAGACCCTCGAGGCCATCCGCAAGGCCAAGGACAACGACAACGTGAAAGGTATCTATATGGAAGCCGGCAGTTTCTCGGCCGACTACGCCTCGCTTCAGGAGGTGCGCAACGCCCTACTCGACTTCAAGAAATCGGGCAAGTGGATTGTTGCCTACGGCGACACCTACACGCAGGGCACCTACTATCTGTGCTCGGTGGCCGACAAGGTTTGGCTGAACCCCAACGGACAAGTCGACTGGCACGGCATCGCCTCCGAGCCCATGTTCGTGAAGGACCTGCTGGGCAAGGTGGGCATCAAGATGCAGGTGGTGAAGGTCGGTAAGTACAAGAGTGCTACTGAGATGTACACCGAGGACCACATGAGCGATGCCAACCGCGAACAGACACAGGCCTATATCGACGGCATCTGGCGCAACGTGGTGAAGGCCGTCAGCGACAGCCGCAAGATCACCGTCGACTCGCTGAATGCCCTTGCCGACCGCCTCGTGATGTTCGAGGGTGCTGAATCCATCAAGAAGGCGAAGCTCGTCGATGCGCTGCTCTATCACGACCAGGTGAAGGCCGAGGTGAAGAAGCTGCTGGAGCTCGACGACGACAAGGATATCCGCCAAGTGAGCATCGCTGAGATGCAGAACGTGAAGCAGAAGCGCGACGGCGAGAAGATTGCCGTCTACTACGCTTATGGCGACATCGTCGATGATCCCACGCAGGGTATCGTCATGGGCGGCGGTCACCAGATTGTGGGCAACGAGGTGAACAAGGACCTGCAGGCGCTGGCCGACGACGACAACGTGAAGGCTGTGGTCATCCGCGTGAACTCCGGCGGCGGCTCTGCCTATGCCTCCGAGCAGATCTGGCATCAGGTGGAACTGCTCAAGGCCAAGAAGCCTGTGGTAGTGTCGATGGGCGGCTATGCTGCCTCGGGCGGCTACTACATCAGCTGCGGCTCTAACTACATCTTCGCCGAACCCACCACGCTCACGGGTTCCATCGGTATCTTCGGCGTGTTCCCCGACCGTTCGCAGCTCATGACGCAGAAGCTCGGCCTGAAGTTCGACGAGGTGAAGACCAACCGCAACTCGGCCTTCGGCGCCAGCTCGCGTGCCTTCAACGCCGAGGAACTGGGCTACCTCCAGAACTACATCAACAACGGCTACTCCCTCTTCCGCAAGCGCGTGGCCGACGGTCGCAAGCTCACCATCGACCAGGTGGAGGCTATCGCCCAGGGACATGTGTTCACGGGTGAGGACGCCCTGAAGATCAAGCTCGTCGACGAGATCGGCGGACTCGACAAGGCCGTTGCCAAGGCTGCCCAGCTGGCTAAGGTCGACGAATACTACACGGCTGCCTATCCCGCACAGCCCTCGCTCCTCGACCAGCTCATGAACAAGGCGAAGGGCGGCAACTACCTCGATGCACAGATGCGCGTGGCTCTCGGCGAGTACTACAAGCCCTTCATGCTCATGCGTGAAGCCTCAAGCATCAATCCCGTGCAGGCACGTCTGCCCTACTATCTGAACATCCGGTAAAACTAGACAAACTAGTATCACTAGGACTACTAGTATCTCTAGGAAAAATAACGAAAGCTATGCGACGCGAGGGCGATTTCATCAGTATCAACGAATGGCTGCTGCCGCTGAGCTGGATCTACAGCATCGTGGTAAGGTTCAGGAACAGAATGTTCGACTTGGGCATTCTGAAGAGCCACACCTATAAGATTCCCGTCATCGCGGTGGGAAACATCACCGTGGGCGGAGCCGGCAAGACGCCGCATGTGGAACACCTCGTGCGACTCTTCCAGGACAAGATACAGGTGGCGGTGCTCTCGCGCGGCTATAAGCGGAAGACGAGAGGGTATGTGCTAGCCGATGCCGATAGCACCGTGCGCGACATCGGCGACGAGCCCTACCAGATGCTGCGGAAGTTCCCGAAGGCCTATGTGGCTGTCGACAAGAAGCGCAACAACGGCATTGTGCGCCTCACCACCGATGAAGCCACCAACAACGTCGATGTGATTCTGCTCGACGATGCCTACCAGCATCGCTACGTGAAGCCGGGTATCAACATCCTGCTCATCGACTACCACCGCCTGATCATCTACGACCGAATGTTGCCGGCAGGAAGGCTCCGCGAGCCGTCGAAGGGCAAGCAGAGGGCCGATATGGTGATCATCACCAAATGCCCGAAGGACCTGAAGCCGATGGAGTTCCGCGTGCTCACAAGGGCTCTCAACCTCTTCCCCTATCAGGACTTGTTCTTCACCACGCTGGAGTACGGGCGGCTGGAACCGCTCTTCCCCGACGAAGCAAGCCCCGTCGCATCAGCAGAGAAGCCGTTGGCTGAGATTCCCGCTGAGACGTCGGTGCTGCTCCTCACGGGCATTGCCTCGCCCCAGCAGATGATTGACGACCTGGAGCCGCATTGCAAGAGCATCACACCACTCACCTTCGGCGACCACCACTACTTCAAGGCAAAGGACATCAGGCGCATCAACGAGGCGTTTGAAGCCCTTCCCGAACCTCGCATGATCATCACCACCGAGAAGGATGCCGCGCGTCTCTACGAAGTGGAAGGCCTCTCCGACGACGTCAGGAAGAACCTCTTCGCCCTGCCCATCCGCATCAAGTTCATGCTCGACCAAGAAGAAAACTTTAACCATAAAATCCTTAGTTATGTACAAAAAAATTCAAGAAACAGCATCCTGGTTAAAACAAAGGATGACATCAAACCCAAAGATAGCAATCATTCTGGGGAGCGGCCTCGGAGAATTAGCTTCAGAGATAACTGATGCCGTAGAGATTCCGTACGGCGACATACCTAACTTCCCCGTGTCCACCGTTGAGGGACATAGCGGAAAGCTCATCTTCGGAAAGCTCGGCAACAAGGACATCCTTGCCATGAAGGGACGCTTCCACTACTATGAGGGCTACGACATGAAGCAGGTCACCTTCCCTGAGCGCGTGATGTACGAGCTGGGCATCGAGACTCTCTTCGTGTCGAATGCAGCCGGCGGCATGAGCCCGAAGTTCCGCATCGGCGACTTGATGGTGATCACCGACCACATCAACTTCTTCCCCGAGCATCCGCTTCACGGGCCGAACTTCCCCACGGGACCGCGCTTCCCCGACATGCATCAGGTCTACGACCCGGAACTCATCAAGATGGCCAACGAGATTGCCGAAGAGAAGGGCATCCGCCTCGTGCACGGTGTGTATGTGGGTGTGCAGGGCCCGACCTTCGAGACTCCGGCTGAATACCGCATGTATGCAAAGCTTGGCGGACAAGCCGTCGGTATGTCGACCGTTCCGGAAGTGATCGTCGCCCACCATTGCGGCATCAAGACGTTCGGCATCAGCGTGATTACCGACCTCGGAGGCTTCGACCCGCCCGTGCAGGTGAGCCACGAGGAGGTGCAGGAAGCCGCCAACAAGGCCCAGCCCATCATGACCGGTTTGATTCGCGAGATGGTCAACAGACTATAAACTCTAACTTCCCAACATGGAAATTGCAAAGCTCGGTGAGTTCGGCCTGATCGACCATCTCACCAAAGACATCAAGCCCCGTAACGAATCGACACGCTACGGCATCGGCGACGATTGTGCCGTTCTTCACTATCCCGACAAAGAGGTGCTGGTCACGTCGGATATGCTCATGGAGGGCATACACTTCGACCTCACCTATATCTCGATGCAACACCTCGGCTATAAGTCGGCAATGGTGAACATCAGCGATATCTTTGCCATGAACGGCACACCGCGCCAGCTCATCGTGAGCATCGCCCTCAGCAAGCGCTTCACGGTGGAAGACCTCGAGGACTTCTATCGTGGCTTGCGGGCAGCTTGCGAGAAATGGAATGTCGATATCGTCGGGGGCGACACCACGTCTTCCTACACGGGTCTTGCCATCAGCATCACCTGCATCGGCGAGGCCGACAAGGAGGACATCGTCTATCGCAAAGGCGCTCGCGACACCGATCTCATCTGCGTCACGGGCGACCTCGGTGCCGCCTACATGGGACTCCAGCTGCTGGAACGCGAGAAGGCCGTCTACTACCAGATGGTGAACGAGCACCAGAAGAAGCAGAAGGGCACTCCCCTGCCCGACTTCCAGCCTGATTTCTCAGGCAAGGAATATCTTCTCCAACGGCAACTCGAACCCGATGCGCGAGGCGACATCATCGCCCGTCTGCGCGAAGTAGGCGTACGTCCGACGGCCATGATGGACATCAGCGACGGCCTCTCCTCCGAACTCCTGCACATCTGCAAGCAATCGGGAGTCGGGTGCCGCGTCTTTGAGAAGAACCTGCCCATCGACTACCAGACGGCGGTCATGGCGGAGGAGATGAACATGAATGTCACCACATGCGCCATGAACGGAGGCGAAGACTATGAACTGCTATTCACCGTGCCCATCGGCGACCACGAGAAGATTCAGGACATCGACGGAATACACCTCATCGGACACATCACCAAGCAGGAACTGGGCTCGATTCTCGTGACACGCGACAACCAGGAATTCCCGCTTCAGGCACAAGGATGGAACCCGCTGAAAGGGTGAAAACAAGAAAAAAACACCCTGTTTAGAAAAAAAGTTACGAAAAAGTTTGCATAATCCGAAATAAGTTCGTACCTTTGCAACCGCAAAAGAAAGGAAGCGTGGAAACGCAGAACATGGTGCCTTAGCTCAGTTGGTAGAGCATCGGACTGAAAATCCGTGTGTCCCCGGTTCGATTCCTGGAGGTACCACTCCTCCTTTCATTAGGCCCGGTTATCCATTTGGAGCCGGGTTTTTTCATATATATACCCATAAACGACGAACTACAATATTACAACCGAGATGAACAAGCTGGCCTGCCTCATACTCCTGTTGGCAACGACAATTGTCGCTCAAGCTATCCCCTCAAACAGCTCAACACCTGTTGGGTGGGCTTCGGTAGGCGCTTCCGTAACGGGCGGCAACGACGAGAACCCAGTTGTCGTTACTACCCTCGCCGAGTTGGAGAGTGCTTTGCAAACGGCACGCAACAAAACGAAGAACGATGCCGATAGCAAGATGACCATCTACATCAAGGGGGAAATCGAGACCAGCGGCTATGTTTATGTGCAGGACACCAAGAACCTGACCATCTACGGTCTGCCCGGATCGGCGATGGTCAACACGAACCGCACGGAGAAGGCAAAGACGGGCATCATGCTCATCAAGCGCTGCCAGAACCTCATCATGCGCAACATGACCTTCAAGAGCGCAGGAGCCTACGATATCGACGCCAACGACAATCTCACTCTTCAGTCAAGTGAGCACATTTGGATTGACCATTGTGATTTCCAGGACGGCGTCGACGGCAATTTCGATTGCAACAACCAGGCGAACTATGTTTCGGTGACCTGGTGCCGCTTCCGCTATCTCATCGAACCGAAGGCAGGCGGCTCGGGCGGTAGCAACGACCATCGCTTCAGTAACCTCTGGGGAGGTAGCGACACGGCTTCCGACGAGGGCTGTCTGAACACCACGTTTGCCTGTTGCTGGTGGGACGAGGGTTGTCGCGAGCGCATGCCCCGCATACGCTTCGGAAAGGTTCACGTGTTGAATTGCCTCTACTCCACAACACTCGCCAACTACTGTGTCGGCGTGGGCTATCGCAGCAATGTGTATATCGAGAAATGTGCGTTCACAAGCAGTAAGGCGAAGGCCACTCCTTGGAAGAACTATGCCACGAAGACCGGCTATACGGATTATAACGTAACGGTTACGGGCAACCTCGGGGCGACCGATACGCAAAAGCGCTCGGGCAGCATCGAGTACTTCATTCCTTCCTCGCAATACAAATACGATTCTTTGGAGGCAAGCGAGGTGGAAGCAGCCGTCGCCGATCCTTCGACGGGTGCCGGCGCAACGCTCAATATCCAGGAAGGCGAACCCTTCACTACGCAAATCATCGTTGGCGAGACGATGCCGAGCATCGTTGAGACCATCTATTACAACACGGCTGGCGTCAGGGTGTCACCCAACACGAAGGGAGTGCTCATCAAGACCGATGTGATGAGCGACCAAACGAGAAAGACGAGTCGGGTTATAGTACGGTGAGCACACCGTCGCTGACGCGGAAGTGAATATCACGACCCTCGAAAGGCATTCCATAGACCTTTTGGGGGTCGTTCTGATAATGGGGGCGCGGGTCGAGTTCGAGCGTGTGGCGCAAAGCGTCCAGCTGCTCTTCGCTGAAGTCGGCACTCAGGGAGTCGGGAATGACGACTTCGAGTTTCGGCCATTGGCGGCGGTCGACAAATCCCGAACGGGCATCAGCGTGGCTGTCGGCATAGACGATGTAGGGCTTGATGTCGTAAATGGGCGTTCCATCCATCAGGTCGGCACCCAGTACGTGAATGACCGGCCCTTGCGCACTCTCCCACTCGATGCTTTCTATCTTCACCGACGAAAGGCCCAGAGGATTGGGGCGGAACGGCGAACGCGTGGCAAACACGCCCACTCGCTCATTGCCGCCAAGCACAGGCGGGCGCACCACAGGGCTAACGGCCTTGTGCGGATTGCCGGAAAACTCCCATATCAGCCAGATGTAGTCGAACTCCTCCAATCCCCGCAGATAGTCGGCATTGCGGAACTTCGGCTCGAAGACAATCTCTCCGCGCAGCTCCTCAACGAGTCCGCTTTGCTTGGGAATGCCGAATTTCGACGTGAACGGCGAGCGGAAACGGGCGATGGGTTCCAGTTCTATCATCTTTCGTTTGTGTAGTCAGCTGATGTGAAGGAATAGTGGCATGATGAGGAAGACGGCCAGCGTGAGCAAGCCGACGGCGATAGGCATATAGGGATGCTTCAGTTCGGCTGGCAATTCCCGCACTTCTTGTCCGCAAATGCGCCAGAACACCCAATAGACAAGACTGGCCACCGATGCCCCCAGCAGCATTCCTGCCAGCAGGTCGCCGGGATAATGAACGCCCAGATAAAGGCGCGAGTAGCATATCAGCAATGCCCAGCAGGCAAGGAACCACGTGAGCACACGCCTTCGCAAGAGCAGACCGATGAAGAACACAAGGCCCCAACTATTGCTGGCATGCGACGACGGGAAGCCGTATGGCCCGCCACGATGATTGTCGACAATGTGAATGGCGGCGCTCAGCGGATTCTCAGGGTTGCTGGGACGAAGCCTTGCCACCACCGGCCGCAAGAAGTGCGACGACACCGCATCAGTCAACAGCAGTACCACCGTCATCGCAATGAGCGAGTAGAGCACCACGCGCCAACTGAAGTTTCGCAACAGCACATAGAGGATTGACGCATAGAAGGGAATCCACTCGAACTTCCGGCTACAGAGCCACATGAACGTATCGAAATAGGACGAATGCATTCCGTTGACGGCAAGCAGCAACGAGGTGTCGCCATCCACGAACCACTGGGTGATGCCAAGATACATTTCTTCCATCGCTTCAACGTTTATCTATGTCGTCATAAAGCTTCTGCAGATAGGCCTTGCCGCGCTTCAGCAACGATGCGTTATCGAAATCGCCGGCCACCGCCTTCTTCGATTTGTTGTCGAAGATCACCCTACCCTCTTCGCTCACTAAGCCAAAGGCATCGGGAACGGTGAAGAAGGCGAAGTGGGGCTCTGCGTTATTAAGCAAATCCTTACTGAAGAGGAATTCGTCGTGCTTGATGCCCAGTTGCGAAAGGAGCGTGGCCGCCAGGTCTTGTTGAGAGCCGATGGCCTCAACGACGCGGTGTTCCTTCACCGCCCCGCCGACAAAAATCAGCGGAATCTCATAGCGGCCGAAGTCGTAATTGCTGATCTGAGGCGGATAGCAGCCCAGATGATCGGGCACGATGACCACCAGCGTGTTTTTCCAACGGGGGCTTGTGCGCAATGTTTTGACGAAGTCGCCCACGCAACTGTCGGCATAGGCGAAGGCATTCAGCCGCTCGTCATCCAACCGATGGTAAGGCACATCAAACGGTTCGTGCGAACTGGAGGTCTGCACGATGCGCAAGAAAGGTCCTCCCGAGCGTTTCGCATTGTCGGCAACGAGCTGTTGAAACACCAGATGGTCAGGCACTCCCCATTTGCTGAGCCTGTCAGTCACGGGGAAGCTGGTGTCGCTCACGATGTTGTCGATGCCCTGAGCCACGAGGTAGGAGCGCATGTTCGTGAAATCGGCGTCGCCGCCATAATAATAGCCTATGTCGTAGCCAGCCGACTTCAGGCTTCGCGCCACCGAAGGCAACGAGGCCGTCTTGCGCGGATACTTCATCAGACTCGTCGTCGGTTGTGCCGGATAGCCGCTCAGAATCGACACCAGTCCGCGGTCGGTTCGGAAGCTGTTGGCATAGAAATGGCTGAAGAGCACGCCTTCGTTTGCAAGGCTGTCGAGCGAGCGAGCCACGCCGTTTCCACCCAAGGTCACCATGAGCTTCGACGAGAAGCTTTCGAGAATGAGCAGATAGATGTCAGGACGCTCGACGTTCAGCAGGCGTTCTGATTCGCCTTCGCCCCGTCGCGTCATCTCGTTGAAAAGTGCTGTTGCCTCTTTGTCGTCGAGATAGCGGTATTGCGAACCGAAGTTGTTCTGATGAAGCAATGATTCCATCAGGCTGAACAGCGGATTCACGGCAGCGTGGTTCAGTTCCTGCTTCTCGCTGAAATACACTTTCCCCGTGTTCATCGACGAAACGGTGACGCCCCCCCTGATGCCCAGGAACATCAGTCCGCCTAATATTATATATAATAAGGTGGCAAGCAACTGATGGCTGAGCAGCATCTTCCTTCCCTTGCAGAAGCGGTTGAGCCTGAAACACCAGCAGGCACCGAAATAGATGATGAGCGACAACGCGATGAGCAGAAACGCCATCAATGCAATTTCGCCCCAGCCGGCACTCGCCATCGCGTCCTTCGGCGATGAGAAGAAATAGAATAGCGGTGTGGCATCAAGCGGGAATCCCCAATACTCGTAGAGCATCAGGTTCAGCAAGAACGTGAACGCCACCAGCACCGAAGCGATGGCGAGCCACACGCGACAAATCTGCCGGAGCAACTTGCTAGGAGCCCAGACGGCTATCAACGAAAGGATCAAAGGCAGAACAGAGAGATAGCCCGCCATCGACACATCGAGCGGAAGACCATGCAGGCACACACGGCCCCAGTCGACGACCGATGAATCGCCAAAGAGTCCTTTGTAGCAAACCATAAACAAGGGCTTCTGGATGACGAATACAATCATCCAGAAAGCCCATAGGCGAATCGTTTGCCAAAGGTTTGAACCTCGCAAGAACGTCCTGCCGTCCGACTTCATTCTCGGAATCAAATCTCCCAGCCTACGGCGCTGGCGCCAAGCACGGCTGCGCTTGAGCCCTCAAGGCCGCTGACGAGGAACTTTGCCTTGCCCTTGAAGATCTTCAGGACGTTTTCTTCGTAAGCCTTCTCGATGGGTTTCATGATCAGATCGCCAGCCTTAGTCATACCTCCGAAGAAGATGAACGCCTCGGGCGAAGAGAAGGCGGCGAAGTCGGCACAGGCCTCACCCAGCAGGCGACCCGTGAACTCATAGATCTCGTTGGCGAGCTTGTCGCCCTTTCCGGCAGCAATAGCCACGTCGAGACTCGTAATCTTCTCGGGATCGAGTTCGCGGAGTATCGAAGGCTCTGTCGTCGTGGTCAACAGTTCGCGTGCCGTACGAGCCACACCCGTTGCCGAGCAATAGGTCTCGAGACAGCCTTTGCGGCCACATCCGCAGGGACGTCCGTTCTCACGGCGAACGATGACGTGTCCGAGCTCACCGGCGAATCCGTCGCAACCATAGACGAGCTGTCCGTTGATGACGATACCCGAGCCGACACCCGTACCCAAGGTAATCACGATGAAGTTCTTCATGCCGCGGGCCACGCCATAGATCATCTCGCCGATGGCGGCAGCATTAGCATCATTGGTGAGCGCAACGGGAATGCCCAGACGCTCCTTGAACATAGCTGCCAGCGGCACAATTCCATCATGTCCCCACGACAGATTGGGAGCAAACTCGATGGTTCCGTTGTAGTAGTTGCCATTCGGAGCGCCGATACCCATTGCCTTGATCATGCCGATGCCTCCCACCTGGTCGATGATAGGCTCCAGAGCAGTAATGCAAGCATCTACATAGTCTTCTACCTTGTCGTAGCCCTGAGTCTTAATAGCTGTGGTAGCCTTGATCTCACCACGACTGTCAACAATACCGAAAACGGAGTTGGTTCCGCCTAAGTCCAAACCGATGACATACGGTTTCAATGTCTGTTGTGTATCCATTTCTTAATAGTGTTTGGGTTTATTTGTTAATAGTATATGGTGCAAAGGTAATAAAAAAAAGTGGAAACCGGAAAGTGATGAGTGAAAAGTTTTCAGAAAAACACGCGTCCTTTAACTTCTTTAACTTCTTAAATGCAAATCTTTGAACTTTACCTTTGAACTTTGAACTTTTATTTGTACCTTTGCAGCCGATATGCCATTCCATTTGCCTATAAACATATTGGATTTCATATTCAAGGGAATGCTCATCGGTGTGATTGCTTCTGCACCGATGGGGCCTGTCGGCGTGCTATGCGTTCAGCGCACGCTGAAAAAGGGCCGCTGGTATGGTTTCGTGACGGGCGTGGGCGCTGCTGCCAGCGACATCATCTATGCTGCCATCACGGGTTTCGGTATGGCCTTCGTCATGGATTTCGTCAACAACGCACAGACGCGCTTCTATCTGCAAATCGTTGGTTCACTGATGCTGATGGCGTTTGGCTGGTACACTTATCGAACCGACCCGACTCGCAATATGCACCAGTCCAGTCAGACGAAGGGCACCCTGACCTACAATGCCGTAACGGCCTTCCTCGTCACCTTGTCGAATCCCCTCATCGTGTTCCTCTTCATGGCCCTCTACGCTCAGTTCGCCTTTGTGCTGCCCGACCATCCTTTTGAGATGATCGTCGGCTTCATGAGCATCGTCGGAGGCGCTTTGCTTTGGTGGTGGGGACTCACCTGGCTTGTCGATAAGATTCGCACGAAGTTCGACGAGCAAGGCATCAAGATCATCAATCAGGTCATCGGCGTGGCGGTGATCATCGGCAGTGTGATTATGTTGCTGGGCACCACCACCAATCTCGTCAGAATCTGACCGCTATTGTTTCATCCTCAAATCGTAGAAAGAAGTGTTTATCGCACAAGAACTCCGCAAGAAAAGTATTGCTGAATACCTGCTCTACATGTGGCAGGTGGAAGACATCATCCGCGCTTACGACTGTTCGCTGAGCCGCCTGCGTCGCGAGTACATCGCCCGCTTCGACTATAGCGACGAGCAGCTTGAAGAGATGACCGACTGGTACGGCAACCTTGTCACGATGATGAATCAGGAAGGCAAGCGGCAGGCGGGCCATCTGCAAATCAATCAGGTGGTGCTTCAGCAGATGTCGGAGCTTCATGCCCAGTTGCTCGACAGCACGAAGTTTCCTTTCTACACGTCGCAATACTACAAGGTGCTGCCCTTCATCGTCGAACTGCGCAACCGCGGCGACAAGGAGAAGAACGAGATTGAGACCTGCCTTGACGCCCTTTACGGAACGATGATGCTTCGCCTGCAGAACAAGGAGATCACGCCCAACACCGCCCATGCCATCAAGGAGATTACCACACTGCTGGGCATGCTCAGCGACTACTACGAGAAGGACCGCACCGAAGGCCTGGAGTTCGATTAGGCAAAACCCGCATTATTATTCACAATTCTTCTATTTCCCGCCGCTTTTTCCTCATAATCGTTCCACACGGTTATGAAATAGTGCATTTTTTCCCCTTTTTATTTTGCATTTTGCTTTCTAAATAGTACCTTTGCACCCAAGTTATGCGATTCCCTCTTTGTATGAGGGTAGCAATAATATTAACAAATGTACTAACACCAACATGAAAGTTTTGAAGTTCGGCGGATCCTCAGTTGGATCTGTAGAGAGTATTTTAAGTGTAAAAAGTATTGTTGAAAAAGAGGCTAAGCACGGACCGGTAGTAGTTGTAGTAAGCGCGCTGAGTGGCGTCACCGACCAATTGCTTGCAACCTCGAAGACAGCCCTCAAGGGCAACGACAGGTGGCGCACCGAGTTTCAGGATATTGTTGACCGCCATCATCGGCTCATCGATGCCGTCGTTACCGATACCAAGAGCCTTGAACAGCTTGTGTTCACGGTCGATTCGCTTTTCGAACAGCTGCGTTCCATTTTCTTCGGTGTCTATCTCGTTCACGACCTGAGCAAGAAGACGCAGGATGCCATCGTGAGCTACGGTGAGCGCATCAGCTCGCACATCGTCACTTCGCTCATCCGGGGTTCCGTACGCATGAATGCCCGCGACTTCATCCGCACGGAGCGGAAGATCGGCAAGAACCAACTCGACACCGAGCTCACCTACCAACTGGTACGCGAGGCGTTTGCCCACCAGCATCGCATTTCCATCGTGCCGGGATTCATCAGCCGCGACCGCGACAGCGGCGAGACCACCAACCTCGGGCGTGGCGGTAGCGACTACACCGCAGCCATCATCGCTGCGGCTCTTGATGCCGACGTACTGGAGATATGGACCGATGTCGATGGTTTCATGACTGCCGACCCGCGTGTCATCAAGACTGCCTATACCATCAACGAACTATCATACGTGGAGGCAATGGAGCTTTGCAACTTCGGTGCAAAGGTCATCTACCCGCCTACCATCTATCCCGTTTGCGTGAAGAACATCCCGATTCGCGTGAAGAACACCTTCAACCCGAAGCATCCGGGAACGCTCATCAAGCAGGAAATCGTCAACGACCAGAAGCCCATCAAGGGCATCTCGAGCATCAAGGGCACGGCACTTATCACGGTGACAGGTCTTTCGATGGTGGGTGTCATCGGCGTGAACCGCCGCATCTTCACCACACTTGCCACGAACGGTATCTCGGTGTTCATGGTCAGCCAGGCTTCGTCGGAGAACTCCACGAGTATCGGCGTTCGCGATGTCGACGCCCCTGAGGCTGCCCGCGTGCTCAACGAGGAATTTGCCAAGGAGATCGAAATGGGTGCTATGGTCCCGATGATTGTCGAAAGCGGCCTTGCCACCATCGCCATCGTCGGCGAGAACATGAAGCACACGCCTGGCATTGCCGGAAAGTTGTTCGGCACGCTGGGCCGAAGCGGCATCTCGGTCATCGCCTGTGCACAGGGTGCCTCCGAGACTAATATCTCGTTCGTCGTGAAGGAAGAGCTGCTGCGCAAGTCGCTCAACGTGCTCCACGACTCGTTCTTCCTCTCCGAATACAAGGTGCTCAACCTCTTCATCTGCGGCGTAGGCACCGTGGGCAGCAAGCTCATCGAGCAGATTCGCTCGCAGTACGAGGAACTGAAGGAGCACTCGCGCCTGAAGCTGAACGTCGTCGGCATTGCCAGTTCGAAGTGTGCTATCTTCAGCCGCGACGGAATCGACCTCGACAACTACCGCGAACAGCTGCAGGCATCCGAGCCCAGCAACTCGCAGAAGCTGCGTGATAGCGTGCTCAGTATGAACATCTTCAACTCGGTGTTCGTCGATTGCACGGCGAGCAAGGAGATTTCCGACCTCTACCACGACTTCCTCCGTCATAACATCAACGTCGTGACAGCCAACAAGCTTGCGGCTTCGTCCGACTATGCCAACTACCTCTTGCTGAAGCGCACGGCGATGAAGCGCGGCGTGAAGTTCCGCTTCGAGACGAATGTCGGAGCCGGACTGCCCATCATCGGAACCATCAACGACCTCTGCAACTCGGGTGATAAGATTCTGAAGATTGAGGCCATCCTCTCGGGAACGCTCAACTTCATTTTCAACGAGCTCGCCGCCGATGTTCCCTTCTCCGAGACAGTGCGCAGGGCAAAGGCCGAGGGCTACAGCGAGCCCGATCCGCGCATCGACCTCAGCGGCACCGACGTCATCCGCAAGCTGGTCATCCTCACGCGCGAGGCAGGCTATCAGGTGGAACAGGCCGACGTGGAGAAGCATCTCTTCGTGCCCGACGAGTACTTCCAGGGCAGCGTCGAGAACTTCTGGAAGCGACTGCCCGAGCTCGACGCCGACTTCGAGGCACGTCGCCGACAGCTCGAGAGCGAGGGCAAGCGTCTGCGCTTCGTGGCAACTATGGAGGGCGGACGCACGCGCGTGGGCTTGCAGGCCGTTTCGCAGGGCCATCCCTTCTACAACCTGCAGGGTTCCAACAACATCGTGATGCTTACCACCGAGCGCTACAAGGAGTTCCCGATGCTCATCCAGGGCTACGGCGCCGGCGCCAGCGTCACGGCGGCAGGCGTGTTTGCAAACATCATGTCGATTGCGAACATTTAAGGTAATCCGAATGAAACACATTATTATATTAGGCGACGGTATGGCCGATCACGCCGTTGACCGGCTCGGAGGAAAGACTCCGCTGCAATTCGCCGACACTCCCTATATGGACATGCTGGCCAGGAAAGGCCGCACAGGCCGTCTCGTCACCGTTCCCGAAGGCTTTCCGCCGGGGTCGGAGGTGGCCAACACCGCCATTCTCGGCTACGACCTGAACCAGGTCTACGAAGGCCGCGGTCCGCTCGAGGCAGCCTCCATCGGCTACGAGATGCGCCCTGACGACCTTGCGTTGCGCTGTAATATCATCAACGTGCAGCAGGGCCGAATCATCACGCACAACGGAGGCAATCTCTCGACGGAGGATGCAGCTCCGCTCATCGACTTTCTGAACGAGCGCCTCGCCAACGATGCTGAGATTGCTGAGCGCTTCGGCGCAAACCGCGTGCGCTTCATCAAGGGCATCCAGTATCGCCACCTGCTGGTTATCCGCGGAGGCAACAAACACGTCTGCCTCGCCCCACCCCACGACCATCCCAACGAGCAGTGGCAGCCGTTGCTGCCTGTGGCCGAGACGCCCGAGGCTCAGGAGACTGCCGAACTGCTGACGATGCTCATCGTGAAATCGCACGGCCTGCTCAGCGAGCACCCGTTCAACAAGGCAAAGGCGGCACGCGGCGAGCGCGAGGCCAACTGCATCTGGCCGTGGAGCGGTGGCTATCGCCCCGAGATGCAGACACTCATGCAACTCTATCCGCAAGTCAAAAGCGGTGCCGTCATCTCAGCGGTCGACCTCATTCGTGGCATCGGCCACTATGCCGGTCTGCGTTCCATCGTCGTCGAGGGTGCCACGGGCTTGGCCGACACCAACTATGAAGGCAAGGCCTCGGCCGCCATCGAGGCGTTGCGCACGGATGATTTCGTCTATGTGCATGTGGAAGCGAGCGACGAGGCCGGCCACGACGGCGACTTGCAGTTGAAGATTCAGACCATCGAGGACCTCGACCGACGCATCGTCAAACCCATCTACGAGGCCACCAGCCAGTGGGACGAACCCGTTTGCATCGCCGTGCTGCCCGATCATCTCACTCCCGTCGAAGAGCGCATCCACGTCGGAGAGCCCGTTCCCTTCCTCATCTATCACCGGGGCATCGAGCCCGACGGCGTCAGCAGCTATGACGAAGTTTCGTGTGTCGCCGGCGGCTACGGATTGCTACGCCTGCAGGAGTTTATGAACACATTGATGAACATTTAGAAACCGCTACACCACATGAAATACTTTTCAACCCAAGGGCACGCGCCCATTGCCACTCTCGAGAAGGCTGTCGTGAAAGGACTGGCCGAAGACCGCGGCCTCTATATGCCCGAGCGTATCAAAACCCTGCCGAAGGAGTTCTTCGAGCAGATGCCGGAAATGTCGTTCCAGCAGATTGCCTGCACCGTGGCCGAGGCCTTCTTCGGCGAGGATGTCGAGCCTGAGGCCCTGCGGAGGATTGTCTGCGACACGCTGTCGTTCGAAACGCCCATCGTCCGCGTGAAGGAAAACATCTACGCCCTCGAGCTCTTCCACGGCCCCACGCTGGCATTCAAGGATGTCGGAGCCCGCTTCATGGCGCGTCTGTTGCAGTACTTCATCGGCGGTTCCATGCCCAAGGAGGGCGCAAACGCCGCAGTCAACGTACTCGTGGCCACCAGTGGCGACACGGGGTCGGCAGTCGCCAACGGATTCCTCGGCGTCGAGGGAATCCATGTCTATGTGCTCTATCCCAAGGGAAAGGTGAGCAAGATTCAGGAGAGCCAGTTCACAACGCTCGGCCGGAACATCACAGCCATCGAGGTCGACGGCGTGTTCGACGATTGCCAGGCGCTAGTGAAGAACGCCTTCATGGACGAGGAGCTATGCCGCCACATGCGCCTCACCTCGGCCAATAGCATCAACGTAGCGCGCTTCCTCCCGCAGGCGTTCTACTATTTCAACGCGCTTGCTCAGCTGGCCGCCCTGTCGCCACAAGCCGAGGCTGTCATGTGTGTGCCCAGCGGAAACTTCGGAAACATCTGCGCAGCGCTCTTCGGACATCAGATGGGCTTGCCCGTGAAGCGCTTCATCGCAGCCAACAACGCCAACGACATCTTCTATCAGTACCTGCTCAGCGGGAAGTATTCGCCAAGGGCGTCGCAGCAGACGCTGGCCAATGCGATGGACGTCGGCGATCCCAGCAACTTTGCACGCATCATCGACCTCTATTCGCGTCACGGACAGCTCTCGCCAGAGGAAACCCATCAGCGCATCACCGCGCTCATCAGTGGAGCAACCTACAGCGATGAGCAGATTCGCGACACCATGCGCCGCTGCTACGCCGAGACGGGCTACGTCCTCGACCCCCACGGTGCTTGTGGCTATCAGGCGCTCGAGGACCAGCTGCAGCCGGGCGAAATCGGCATCTTCTGTGAAACGGCACATCCCGCGAAGTTCAAGGAGACCGTCGACAGCGTCCTCGGCATCGACCTCCCTATCCCCGACCGCCTCGCCAACTTCATGAAGGGCCGCAAGCAGAGTATCGCCCTATCCCGCGACTTCCCCGCCTTTAAGCAGTTCCTGATGCAGCAGTAACCGTGTAATTCTTTTTGGTAATTATATACTTTTTGACCCTAGAAGTGTAGGGACGCGACGTGTCGCGTGAATTCCTAAGCCCTGAAGGGGCGTTAAGATTACAGGCAGGCGGTGAAGCGAAGCGGAACCCCTGCTATTAACGCGAGATGAAAATAAGTGCCGAAGGTACGACAGAATTTCTGTCACCCCGTCGGGGTTTATATTTGTTGTTGCTCCTTTACAGGGGTTTCGTGCTACGCACTCCACCGCCTGCCTGTGTTCTGTCGCACATTCTGTGCTCTTTTTCATCACCCCTCCTTCTTTCTAGGCTTGGGTTGGCCCTAGTAATACTTATCATCATAAACATTCAGGAAGTTCTTCTCAACGAGCAGCCAGTCGATATTGGCTATGAAGTGGGTATTCTTGCCACGTCCGTTGTAGAAATCCTTCTGCACAGCACGGCGTACTACCTCCTCCAGAACAGCCTTGCCGTACTTTTTGCCGAGATATATCAACTTCCTCACACGCTCAGGGGTCATCCTGCGAATCTTGGGAATGCAGCTTTCGTTAACGTTTAGCATCTTGTTGAACCAAGCCATCCAGCTATTCGCTAATTGCATGTCCTCGGGAGAAACTTCCGCCTCCACAGCCTTCGCAACCTCCACAGCCTCCGCAGCCTCAGCAGCATCAACAGCCTCCACAGCCTCCGCACTTTCCTTCTGCTCGGGCTCGCCAGCCTTATCCGCCTCCTCTGCAGCCTTCTTTTTCTTCTTGTTCCAGCGGGCTAGCGCATTCTCGGCATTCGTAGCACATTTGCTCTGATACCTTCTTTCATCGATTGTGATCTGGTTGATCAAGGTACGATAGGAAATCATAGAGGGTGTATTCTTGAACGACTGCTCAACGACACACTGATCCTCGCCCTTCACCGTTCGGAAAACGCCCTTGATCACGCGCCCGAGATCCTTATCTCTTAGACACTGGAGCGTGTCATACTGGTTCAGATACAGCAGGAACGAGTTCCGCTTCGACTGGATGAAAAGATTCCCCTCAGCAGGCGACAGCGCGACAGCAGCGCAAGCACCACTGCCCGTGGGCAGCGACTGAATGATGTTGATGCCCTGGTTGATGTAATTCTGTCCGGGAGTGAGACTCGCGAGCCCCACTTCCCCTGACATCTTGCGGCTCATCCCGATGAGGCGAGAGCCGAGTGCTGCCAGCATGGCAGCGATTTGGTTGATAATGTACTTAATTTTTACTATTTGTATTAACATAATTTTATGGTTTTAGTTGACTAGAGATATCCTTTAATTGGATTTTTGAGAGATTAGACGTTTCCGTCTGTAAAGTATTTTCATAACGTGTTGCACGGCTTCCCGATGCGGTTAGCATAGCTTTCCGAAGTGGCGAAGCGTGCTTTTGGAAACGGGGAGGTATCGTATCCGCGTCGGCGAGTCATGCTTTCCGATGCGGCGGGAATACCTCCCCGCTCGCTGACTAAGGCTCCCCCTGGGCAACCTCGTCCGTGTTGACATCGTTCTTGTTTGTCTCCTCCACTTCGAGCCCCATCAGCAGACTCTTCACGCGGCGGCCGGTAGTGACATCGACCTCCACTTCGGGAAGGAAGTTCACGCGGGCACCGACGACGTGCTTGGCAACTGAGAAGTCCTTCGCGGTGTTGGCAGGTTTGGTCTTTAATCCAATCTTGAACGAGCCCAAACCCTCGATTTTCACGCGGTTTGAGTCCTGAAGCCATTCCTTCAGCACTCCTACCAGCTCATCGAGCACGGCCATCACGTCCGACTTCTTCACTGACACGTTTTCCTGAATCTTCAGTGCCAGCTGCTTCAGCGTCTTGGGCTTCGAGTTATACACCGCGCGGGCGTACCACTTTCCTCGCGTAGCAGACTCTGAACGATTGTCCTGATACAGTTTGTAACGTACTGACATAGTTTTTTTAGTGGTTAAATTAGTAATGTTCCTTGGCAACATCCACTCTTCAGATGTGCACTGCAAAGATACAACATTTTTCTGAAAGTTGTATCAAAACCCCCTCAAAAATCTTTCTCGTTGTACTTATTTAACAATCACTTTTTGTAAAGTATATTCAAAGCTATGCTCTAATACCCAACTGTTAATTCCGTTTAACAATTGTAAACGGCCAACCAGACATAAAAGTTGAAGCGACTGAGAGCAGGGTTCCGTGCTACGCACTTCACACCCTGCCTGTAATCTTTGCGCCCCGTCGGGGCTTTACGCTATAAACTCTATATTTAGTTGGTTGCCCTATTACCTATCTATTTTCTAAACCTATAAAAAAATCTCTTCCTCCTCATCCTCCTCTTCCTATGCGACTCATGTCGCTAATTACTTAAGAGGAAGAAGAATTCTTCCTTCATTTATCCTTTATCATTTTTCCTTTATCATTTTGTATGCGACCGCATAAAACCTTTTACAACAACATTTTTTAATAGTTTTGGGCGAAAATAGCCGGCAAATAATTTCGCTGTTCGACTAAAAGTTCGTAAATTTGCAACGCAGTAGGAAAACGACTTAAAAATACCTGACAAACAGGCAATGATATACATAGCGCTCCCCGGCATTCAGCAACGCAAGCTGAGCTTCTACCTTGCCATGGAAGAATATGTGGCACGCCATCTGAACACCGGCGACGACTGTTTCTTCATGTGGCAGGTGCAGCCGAGCGTTATCTTCGGCCGTAATCAGGTGATTGAAGCCGAGGTGAACCTCGACTACTGCCGCGAGCACGGCATCCGGACGTTTCGCCGCAAGAGCGGTGGCGGCTGCGTGTATGCGGACATGTCGAACGTGATGTTCTCCTACATCACCCGCGACGAACAGGTGAACTTCACCTTCAACCGCTACATCAGCCTCGTGGCGCTGATGCTCTGCAAACTCGGCATCGATGCACGCACCAGCGGCCGCAACGACATTCTGATCGACGGGCGCAAGGTGTCGGGCAATGCCTTCTATCACATCCCTGGCCATAGCATCGTTCATGGCACGATGCTCTTCGACACGTGCATGCAGCACATGGTGGGAGCCATCACGCCCAGCGACGAGAAGCTGGTGAGCAAGGGGGTGAAGAGCGTGCGTCAGCACATCGCGCTGCTGAAGGACTACACCGGCCTGACGCTCGACGAGTTCAAGGCATTCGTCAGAAGCAATCTCTGCAACGACGAGCTTTCGTTGAGCGCCGACGACATTGCCGCCATCGAGGAGATTGAGCAGGAGTACCTGAGCCCGTCGTTCATTTTCGGAAACAACCCCGCCTACTCCACCATTCGCCGCCGACGCATAGAAGGTGTGGGCGAGTTGGAAGCCAGGCTGCAGGTGAAGGGCAACTGCATCAAGGACATTAACCTGGTTGGCGACTTCTTCCTCGTGGGCGACCTCGACGGCCAGTTGCTGAAACCCCTGCGCGGCGTACAGCTCGATGCCCCGAGCCTCGCGGCTGCACTGCCCGAACGTCTCGACGAGGTCGTCCTGAACCTCACTCGACAGGCGTTCATCGACTTGATTTTAAATCATAAACCATAAAGAATTAAAAACCCAACAGAATCCTATGGAAGAAAAGAAAACCTGTCTCTATGACAAACATGTTGCAATGGGTGCCCTGATGTCTCCCTTCGGCGGTTTCATCATGCCCATTCAGTATTCAAACATCACCGACGAACATCAGGCCGTGCGTCAGGCCTGCGGTGTTTTCGACGTCAGCCACATGGGCGAAGTGCTCATCACCGGCCCTGATGCCGAACGCTATGTCAACCATATCTTCACCAACGATGTGAGAGGAGCTGCCGACGGCCAGATTTTCTATGGCATGATGTGTTATCCCGACGGAGGCACCGTGGACGACCTGCTTGTCTATAAGATGGCTGCCGAGGAGTTCTTCTTGGTCATCAACGCCGCCAACATCGACAAGGACGTGGCATGGATGGAGGAGCATCTCGAAGGCTTCAACGTGAATTTCGAGCACGTCTCCGACTACTATGGCCAGCTCGCTGTGCAGGGACCGGAGGCCGAGGCCGTGTGCGAGGAGGTGCTCGGACTGGCATGCAAGGACCTGAAGTTCTACAACGGCAAGAAGCTCGACGTCGAGAAAGAGACCATCATCATCAGCCGCACGGGCTATACCGGCGAGGACGGCTTTGAGATCTACGCTTCACATTATCTTATACGCGTCATGTGGGACAAGCTCATGGAGAGCGGACGCTGCAAGCCCTGCGGACTGGGCTGCCGCGACACGCTGCGCTTCGAGGTAGGCCTGCCGCTCTACGGCGACGAGCTCTCGGCTGAAATCTCTCCCGTCATGGCCGGTCTGTCGATGTTCTGCAAACTCGACAAGCCCGAGTTCATCGGCAAGGAGGCACTCGTTGAGCAGAAGGCCAACGGCGTGGCAAAGCGCGTCATCGGCATCGAGCTGCAGGACAAGGCCATTCCCCGCCACGGCTACGCAGTGTTGAAGGACGGTGTGCAGGTTGGCGAAGTCACCACGGGCTATCATTGCCTCTCTGTTGACAAGAGTGTTTGCATGGCCCTCGTCGAGACGCCTCATGCCAAGCTCGGCACGGAACTCGAGATACAGATCCGCAAGAAGACCTTCCCGGGCGTGGTTGTGAAGAAGCGCTTCTACGACAAGCACTACAAGAAAGACTAAACATTACAAAAAATATAAACAATTTAAAACAAAAACAACTATGGCAAAAGTAATTGAAGGACTCTACTACAGCGAGTCACACGAGTTTGTACGCGTCGAAGGCGACTTCGGCTATGTGGGAATCACCGACTATGCACAGCACGCATTGGGCAATGTCGTCTATGTTGACATGCCGGAAGTCGATGATGAAGTGACGGCAGGCGAGGAATTCGGCGCCGTGGAAAGCGTGAAGGCTGCCAGCGACCTGATTTCGCCCGTCAGCGGAACCGTCGTTGAAGTGAACGAAGCCCTCGAGGACGAGCCGGAGCTCATCAACCAGGATGCATTCGAAAACTGGATTATCAAGGTGGAGCTCTCCGACAAGGCTGAGCTCGAGAACCTCATGGACGCAGCTGCCTACGAGGCTATGTGCAAGTAAAGCCTACCCCAACCCCTCCCTAGGGAGGGGCTATGCATCATTTATACGAATAAGAATATTTATGGAAAAAGTAACCAATCGTCCCTCCCTTGGGGAGGGGATGGGGGTGGGCTATAAGTTTTTCCCACATACCGACGACGACCTGCAGCAGATGCTGGAGAAATCGGGGGTGAAATCGCTCGACGACCTCTATGCCGACGTGCCCGAGAGCATCCGCTTCCGCAAGGAATACAACCTGCCCGAGGCCAAGTCGGAAATGGAGCTGCGCCAGCTGTTCAACTCGATTGCCGACATCAACGAACCGCTCACCTGCTTCGCCGGCGCCGGCATCTACGACCACTATGCCCCGTCGGTGGTGCAGAATCTCATTGAGCGTTCTGAGTTCCTGACGTCCTATACGCCCTATCAGGCTGAAATCTCGCAGGGCACGCTGCACTATATCTTCGAATATCAGTCGATGATGGCCGAGCTCACGGGCATGGACATCAGCAATGCCTCGATGTACGACGGAGCAACGGCAACGGCCGAAGCCGTGATGATGGCTTTCTCGAATGCGAAGAAGGCAACGAAGGTGCTGGTCTCTGCAACTGTCGATCCGAAGACTGTGCGCGTCGTCAAAACCTATGCCAAGTTCCACGGCATCGACATCGTGACGATTGATGCCAAAGACGGCGTGACCGACCGCGACGACCTTCAGGCAAAGCTCGCCGAGGGTGGCGTGGCTGGTGTCGTCGTGCAGGCACCTAACTATTATGGTATCGTCGAGGACTTCACTGGCTTCGCCGATGCCGCTCACGAGCAGAAGGCTCTCTTCATCATCAACAGCATCGCCGCTGATCTCGCCGTGCTGAAGACGCCTGGCGAATGGGGTGCCGACATCGCCGTTGGTGAAGGTCAGTCGCTGGGCATCCCGATGTCGTTCGGAGGTCCCGGCGTAGGCTATATGTGTTGCACAGAGAAGCTTATCCGCAAGATGCCGGGACGCATCGTAGGCATGACGCAGGACAATCGCGGACAACGTGCCTTCGTTCTCACCTTGCAGGCTCGCGAACAACACATTCGTCGCCAGAAGGCCACGTCGAACATCTGTTCGAACCAAAGCCTGATGGCGCTCTATGTCACAATCTATCTCTCGGTGATGGGTAAGCAGGGCTTGCGCGAAGCTGCTGAGCAGTCGTTTGCTGCAGCCCACTACCTCTGCGACGAGCTGCTGGCCACCGGCCTCTGCCGTCTCACCTTCAATCAGCCTTTCTTCAATGAGTTCTGCGTAACCTTCGACGACTTGCTCGCCGACGAGATCCTATTGGCTTGTGCCGACTGGAACATCGCAGCTGGCGTGAAAATCGACGACCATACGTTGATGATTGCCGTCACGGAGCAGCGCACACGCGAAGAAATGGACGACTTGGTCAGTATCATTAAACGAATGAAGGAGGACAAGGCATGAATAACAAACTATACGGAAATCTGATTTTCGAGCTTTCGAAGCCCGGTCGTTGCGGCTATACGCTTCCGAAGACCGATTATAAGCACACCACTGCCGAACTGCCTGCAGCGCTCTGCCGGCAGAAGGAAGCCGAGTTGCCTGAGTGCGATGAGCTCACCGTGGTTCGCCACTACACCAACCTCAGCCACAACAACTTCGGCGTGAACGACGGCTTCTATCCGCTGGGCTCTTGCACGATGAAATACAATCCTGTCATCAACGAGGAGATTGCGGCTATGAGGACCTTCGTCGGACTGCATCCTCTGCAGCATGCCGACACCTGTCAGCACGCGCTGGAGCTCTACTACGTGCTTCAGATGTCGCTGGCCGAACTTACGGGCTTGAGCGAGTTCACGTTGAACCCCTGTGCGGGTGCCCACGGCGAACTCACAGGACTCATGGTCATTCGTGCCTACCATATGAGCCGTCAGGACGAGAAGCGCACGAAGGTGCTCATCCCCGACTCTGCCCATGGCACCAATCCTGCTTCGGCAGCTGTCTGCGGACTCGATGTGGTGGAAGTGAAGAGCCTGCCTGATGGAACTGTGGATGTCGATGACCTGAAGCGCTTGCTCGCCGAATGTGGCGACGAGGTGGCTGCGATGATGATGACCAACCCGAACACGCTGGGCATCTTCGAGCATGCCATTCCCGAAATCACGAAGCTCGTGCACGACTGCGGTGGCCTGATGTATTACGACGGTGCCAATCTGAACCCGATGCTCGGTGCCTGCCGTCCCGGCGACATGGGCTTCGACGTGTGCCATATCAACCTGCACAAGACGTTCTCAACGCCTCATGGCGGTGGCGGTCCCGGCAGCGGCCCCGTGGGCGTGCGCGAAGGACTCGAGCAGTTCCTCCCCACTCCGCGTGTGGTGATGCTCGAGGACGGCGAAGAAGGCGTGTCGTTCCATGTGGAGACCGGCGACTATGAGCAGTCGTTAGGCAGTGTGGGCAACTTCTTCGGAAACTTCGGCGTGATGCTGAAGGCCTACACCTATATTCTTTCTCTCGGGCGCGAGAATATCAAGATGGTTGGTCCGCTCGCTACGCTGAACGCCACTTACGTGAAGGAAGCGCTGAAGGATGTCTACGAACTGCCCATCGACGGACTCTGCAAGCATGAGTTCGTGTTCGACGGACTGAAGGACAAGTCGACGGGTGTCACCACGATGGACGTCGCCAAGCGCCTGCTCGACTACGGCTATCACGCACCCACCATCTACTTCCCGCTGCTCTTCCACGAGAGTCTGATGATTGAGCCCACCGAGAACGAGTCGAAGGAAACCCTCGATGCGTTTATCGACGTGATGCGCCAAATCGCCGACGAGGCAAAGAATGATCCGGAACTGGTGAAGACAGCGCCGCACAAAACGCCTATCGGCCGTGTGGACGACGTGCTCGCCGCCAAGCATCCCATCGTGACCTATCGTCAGCTCGTCAACGACAAACAGCAATAACAAACCCTTCGTTATGTCACAGAAAACCGATCTACTGATCATCGGCAGCGGCCCTGGAGGCTATCGGGCTGCCGAATATGCGGCCAAGAACGGCTTGCAAGTGGTGATTGTGGAAAGTGCCTTTGCCGGCGGCACCTGTCTGAACTGCGGGTGCATACCGACGAAGGCGTTCTGCCACGATGCTGAACTGGCTGAGCTGGGCAAGGCTGTGGAGTTCGAGAAAGTCGTTGAGCGCAAGCAACAGATCGTGGAGCAGTTGCGGTCGGGCGTGGAAACGCTCATGAAGCAACCGGGCATCACGTTTGTTCATGGCCATGCGCACTTCCTCGATGCACAAACTGTCGAGGTGGTCTCCACCGTGATGCCTGCAGAGGAAGAAAAATGGGGCGAACCGGAGACCGTCGTGCAACAGTTCACGGCTGATAACATCATCATCGCCTCAGGCTCGCGCACGAAGATTCTGCCTATCCCCGGCATCACGGGGCCGCATTGCGTCACCTCAACCGAACTCCTTGACATTCAACAAGTTCCAAGCCGTCTCTGCATCATTGGTGCAGGTGTCATCGGCATGGAGTTTGCCAGCGTCTTCGCCAGCTTCGGCAGCGAGGTCACCGTTGTTGAATATCTCAAGGAATGTCTGCCGGCCATGGATAGCGACATTGCCAAGCGACTCCGCAAACAGCTCGAGAAGCGCGGCATCAAGTTCTTCATGGGTGCCGGCGTGAAGCAGATTGACGGACAAGTCGTCACCTTCGACCGAAAAGGCAAGGAGGAAAGCGTCGAGGCCGATGTGATTCTGATTGCCACGGGCCGCACGCCCAACATCGAGAACCTCGGACTCGACAAAGCAGGCATCGCCTACGACCGCCTTGGCATCAAGGTGAATCCCGATACTTTCGAAGTAGAGGGTGCTCCTCATGTCTTCGCCATTGGCGACGTCAACGGCCGCCAGCTGCTGGCTCATGCTGCAACAATGCAAGGTCGACGCGTGGTGAACCACATCCTCGGTATTTCAGATGGCATCCGCTTCGACATCATGCCGGCTGCCGTCTTCACCAACCCCGAGGCTGCAAGCGTCGGTCCAACCGAGGATCAGCTAAAGGCTGAAGGCCGTGAGTTCGCATGCCACAAGGGCTATTACCGTTCTAACGGCAAGGCCCTCGCCATGGAGGCCACCGAAGGTCTCGTGAAACTCATCACCGATGCCGACGATCGCATCATCGCCTGCCACATCTTAGGCGCTCATGCTGCCGATCTCGTGCAGGAAATCTCTGCACTCATGTGTTGCAACACTACCCTCCTGCAGTTACGCGACATCGTGCACATCCACCCCACCCTCAGCGAGATCCTCCAAGACATCGCATGATGCGACCCACATCGCCTTCATGCATCGTCAGCATTGAAAAACCCCCTCTGGCTTTCTGACCAGAGGGGGCTATTCCTCTATATTTCCTACTAGATTTTAAACCAATTATATGAAAATAGCGAAACGGCTTGCCACTGTCTGTTACCTGTTGACGATAGCCTTTCAGATTTCAGCTCAAACAACCGAGTGGGTAGAACCATTTATTTCTAATCACGATGGCCTACCGCCAACTGATAGTGAGATTTACTTCTATCATACTGGCCAGGCGAAGTTCTTCACTCGAGGCACGACATGGGGAACGCATGCAGCGCTCACGAGCAATGTGACGGAAGCTTTGGGTTATCGGCTTATTGACCGAGGCAGCTGCTATCAGTTGTATTCCCCGGGTGGCGGTGGCACCGGTTTGTTATTCATCGCCAATGCTCAGGGAGATCCTTATACAGACTGGCAATCGGGTTCGGAGAATTACACTTATTTCTCTCTGGAGCTTCTCCCCGAGGGAACCTTTCATATCTCCGTAGCCGCTGATAACGGCTGGTCGAATCTTGCAGGCTGTTGCCTTGGATGGAATCCTGATAATATTGATGTCGACAGGTATAACAATTCCCTTGGCACGAATATCGGCATCTTCGCCTTGCCCGTTTCTGATGAAGTGCAGTCGGAGTGGACTTATCAAACGCCAGAAGATGTTGAGATCTATCAACTGAGACAGCAACTTTACGACCTCTACCTTGAACACGCCCACGAATCACTGGCAACCGATGACATCGCAGCCGTCTATAACGACCCAACCAGTACGAAGTCGCAACTTGCCGAGGCCTATTCAGAGTTCCTGTCGCTGATCATTGCTGCAGGAGAACCGGTCGATATGACTAGTTTTATCGTGAATCCTTCTTTCGCCAGCAATGTGGTTGGATGGATTGTCGATATGCCATACGCCCAGAACAAAGGTTATCAAGGAGCATCCTATTACAATGACGACGTAAGCATCAGTCACTTTGCCGAAGCATGGATTCCCGCGGGAGGAACATTGGGAAAAGGTGCAATATATCAAGAGTTGACAAGTCTGCCCGAGGGGCGTTATCTACTTGAAGCTGATATGATAGCGTGTAATCAGCAAACCGGTGAAATGGTGACAGGCGTGCAGCTCATGGCGGAGGGTGCGGCTCTCTATACACAGGAGGTGAGCACTGGCAACGGACAACCCATTCACGTTTCCCTGGAATTTGTTTGCGAAGATGGTACGGCGACCATTGGCGTTCGCACATTACCCACGACGACAGCCAACTGGATTGCCTTCGACAACGTGACACTATACTTTCAAGGAAAACTGAACAGTGATGCTTTGTTTGTTGATGTCCAGCCCAACTCTTTGGAACTTGTTGTTGGCGAAACGGAAACATTGACAGCTACCGTTGCCGCCACCGAAGATATTTATCAGAAAGTTGTATGGTCGTCGAGTGATTCTTCTGTCGCCACAGTGAGTTCAGAGGGAATCGTCAAGGCTTCATCCGTAGGCACCACTACTATATCCGCGCGTGCTGTTGCCAGCGACGTAGTGGGTGTAGCCACCATCACCGTGAATACCGACCATCCCGAAAACCTCGTCATCAACGAAATTCAAACAGCCAATATTGATATGTTCGTCGACCCCTCCTATAACTACGGAGGCTGGGTAGAACTGTACAATCCCTCTGCATCGCGAATCAATATGGGTGGTCTGATCGTCAGCGACACACTTGGTAATGAGTTCCGCCTGCCAGACGACATGGGCACCATCCCTGCTCATGGCTATAAGGTGATTTGGTTCGACCATTATGACACCGGGAAGGAATATAGCGACCAAGCTTATCAGCAAGTCAACTTTAAGCTCCAATACGAAGGGGGCAAGATTAGCATCAGCGATCGTGAAGGTAATCTGCTGACATCACAGGATTATCCTCTGGCCATTCAGCGCTGCAGCTATGCCCGTACAACCGACGGCGGCGACACTTGGTCCTGGACGGCTCAGCCTTCACCCGAGAACACCAACAACGACAGCAGCTATGCCTCAGTGCAGTTGGCGATGCCCGTTGTCGACAAGGATGCTACGGTTTTCAGTTCTCCATTCACAGTGAACGTTTCTATTCCTGAGGGTGCCACTCTCCGCTATACCACCGATGGTTCAACACCCACCTTCGACAACGGGGAAACGAGCCTGACAGGTGCGTTCGATGTCGCGCCTGGAACAACGAGCATCTATCGCTTCCGCCTGTATCAGGACGGATTCCTCCCAAGTTCCGTCGTCACGCGTACCTATATATATCAGGATAGAGATTATTACCTGCCTATCATCTCCGTCGTGACAGACAATGCAAACCTCTACGATGACACGATTGGCGCGTATGTAGACGGCACTAATGGCACATCGGGTAACAACAAAAGCTTCAGTAACAAGAACCGTGCGTGGGAACGACCTGTTAACTTTGAATATCTCGTACCCAACGAAGATGTCCCTGGTGCTTACACGATGGCTGTGAATCAGGAATGCGACTTCGAGGTATGTGGTGGATGGAGCCGCCACTTCTACCCAGGTAGTTCATTCCGCTTGAAAGGAGGAAAATACTATCTTGGCCAGAATTTCTTCCCCTACCCTTTCTTCGAAGGCAAACCATACATTAAGAACAAAACGCTACAGATCCGTAATGGCGGTAATGACAACTATGGCCGAATCAGAGATGCCGCCATTCATGAAGTGATATTGAAAAGCGGATTCAATGTCGATTGCCAGTCAACTCAACCCGCTCATATCTTCATCAACGGGGAATACAAGTTCATGTTCAACGTTCGTGAGCCCAGCAACAAAAACCACGGCTATAGCAATTACGGAATCGACACCGACGAGATGGACCAGTTTGAAATCAACGGTTCTAAAGGTTACGAACAGAAAGCCGGCGACGACATTGTCTTCCGTCGATGGATGACACTTGCCCAACAGCTTGCCGACAATCCTTCGGATGAAAGCATTTATCAGCAAATCTATGAGATTGTCGATATCGACGAATACACCAACTATATGGCTGCTGAATGCTATTCTGGTTGTGGCGACTGGCTCACCAACAGCAACAACGCCAAGGGTTACCGATCGAAGAACGATGGAAAGTTCCACCTCGTATTCATGGACCAGGACTCAGGATTCGGTTCAACCAACATGCTTAGCAGCCTTGCGAATCATCTCTATGATTCCCGTTACGACACAGGCAAGAATTTCCTGATCGACATCTTCCTCAACATGCTGCAATACGAACCGTTCAAGAAGCGTTTCATTGATGCGTTCTGTCTGGTCAATGGCAGCGTTTTCGTACCTGAACGAATCTATTCCATCGTCACCGCGATGAAGGACCGCGCTTACAACGCCATGAGCTTCGACGGCGAAGCCGCCAGTATTCAATCGTCAGCAAACGATATTATCAATTCCATGAGCAACAACCGCGCAGCCCGAGTCAGCAATATGGCCAGCTACTTCCGTCTTAGCAACCCCTACGACATCCAGTTCAGCAGTAATATCGATGCAGCTGTCCTGATGTTGAACGGACAAGAAGTTCCCACAGGCAAGTTCGACGGAACGCTCTACCCACCTGCAATACTATCTGCAAAGGCCCCTGCAGGCTACGAGTTCAAAGGATGGATCCTCAATGGCGCAAGTTCCTTATCGATTCAAGAGACTCTCTTCGACATCTCGGCTCCTTGGAGTTACTACGATCAGGGTTCGCAAGATGGGCTGGACTGGCAGTCAGGCGATTTCGATTCATCAAGCTGGAATAGCGCCTATGCTCCATTTGGCTATGGCAATGTCGGCATCAATGGCTCGAGTGACTATGCAACCGTCCTCGACTACGGCCCTGACAGCAGCGACAAACGCCCCACCTACTATTTCAGGAAAGCATTCAATCTTGCGACGGCTCCTTCTGAGAACGAAGTGGTACAGTTGACTTACTATGTCGATGACGGATTCATCGCTTATGTGAATGGAACGGAAATTGGTCGTTATCTCATGAATGCAGGTGACGCAACATACTACGATTATACGACGGCGTATGTAGGGGCAACAGCCGCTGTGGGCACCATTGCCATTCCGTCAGAGTTGTTGAAGGCTGGAGAGAATGTGCTTGCCGTCGAAGTGCACAACACTTCTGCCACTTCATCGGATATCTACTGGACTGCAAAGCTGGAACGCGGCTATTATCAGGACAATCAATTGTTGTCTCTCGATGAGTCTCTCGACATCACTCAACTTGACAATCAGAACATCTCGCTCACAGCTTCTTATGAACGGATTCCTGATGAACAGTTGCTTCGCTCTATTGCCACCCCCATCAAGGTCAATGAAGTCAGCGCGGGCAACAGCGTCTTCATCAACGATTATTTCAAGAAGAACGATTGGATCGAACTTTATAACACCACCGACAGCGATCTCGACGTGGCAGGACTTTATCTGAGCGACGACATCGGCGACCCGCTGAAATACCAGATTCCCACAAACACGGTCCTGAACACCCTCGTTCCGGCACACGGACATCTTGTCGTTTGGGCCGATAAGCTATCACCCGTTACCCAACTCCATGCCAACTTCAAGTTGAGCAATGCCGACAACCAAATGGCACTTGTCACTTCGTCCAACGACTTCGTCGGTGCCAATGCCGATTTCTTCAACAACCACCCTGCACTGAAAGACTTCGCCGACGGCCTTTCCTATGATGCTCACCAAGGCGATCAATCGGTTGGCCGCTATCCTGACGGAGCTAATCTGTTCTACCAGATGTCGCGTCCGACAATCGAGAAGGCAAACTCACTGCTGACCACTGATGTGGTAACCGGCATCGACACGGGCATCATGAATCTCTCTGACGCCACCTTCAAACTCGACCTCCTGCAAGGATGGAACTGGATATCACATCCGCTCAACAACCCTGTTGCCGTCAACGAACTGAAGGACTATGCCGAACTCGTGCAGAGCCAGACGCAGGAAGCCTACTATAACAGTCGCAAAGACTGTATGGATGGACAGCTGAAACGGATGTCTGCAGGAAAGATGTACAAGGTATTGATGACCGAAGACCATCTGTTCGAACTTGAGGGACAAGTCACCAACACAGCCGCACCCACCCCATTGCAACCCGGCTGGAACTGGATAGGCTATCCCTTGGAAGGCACACAGACCATTACCGCAGCTCTGGCGACATCGAAGGTCGACGAAGGCGATGTTATCGTTGGCCAGAGCGGATTCTCCGTTTACAGCGAAGAAGATGGTTGGGTGGGTTCTCTCAGCTCGCTTTCATCGGGCAAAGGCTATATGTATAAAACGACGAATGCCAAGGCTCTGCACTTCCAGCCTGCCACGACCAACGTTAGTTTGCGCAGGAGCATGAAGCAACGCCGCACCCTCCATTCTCCTCTCTCCCCAATTCCCAATGCCTACCCTTGTGTAATGGGAATCATCGCACAACTGGAACAGAACGGCGAACCTGTCGCTGCCGATCAGATAACAGTCTATGCTTATGCCGATGGAGAGTGTCGAAGCCGCTGCGAAACCATCGACGGCAAGCTTTTCCTGACCGTCTATGGTCAAGGAAGTGAGCAACTCAACTTCAAGGCTGTCGATGACAACGGTCAGCAATATGACATCAGAGAGGAACTACTTTTCTGTTCCGACATTGTGGGAACACGCAAGCAACCTTATGTATTCACACTCATGGCAACAGCGACTGCATTGCCTGAGGTTCACACATCAGAGGGAGTAGCTGTCGAGCCTATCGGTGTTTACAACCTCAGCGGCCTCTTTGTATCGAAGGACACCGCACCCCTGCGACCAGGCATCTACATCGTTCGCTATAGCAACGGACTCTGCAAAAAAATCATGATCAAATAAAAACATATGATGAAGAGATTATTATCAATAACAGTATTTATAGCGTTTGCCCTGTCATCATTGCATGCTGCCGAAGGCGACGTCATCACCATCACATACGCCAACGAGAGTGCTAATGTCGACATCCCCGAAAGCCTGACAGGCATCGTCATGCCGAACGTCAACGGTGCACACGTGGTGCTGCAGTCCACGACGACAACGGAAGAATACATCTACCACGTGAGTGGAAACACCTATGACGGCTCGCTCACCATCACCGGTGCCTACAAACTGACCCTGCAACTGGCAGGAGTGAGCATCCACAGCACTCGTGGGGCAGCCATCGACATCGAGACGGGAAAACGTGTGGCGGTGGTGCTCGAGGAAGGAACCGTGAACACGCTCTCCGACTGCAGCAATGGTGCACAGAAGGCAGCGCTTTATTTCTCGGGGCATCCTGAGTTCGAAGGACCCGGAACACTCAATGTCACGGGCAACACGAAACATGCCATCTCGGCCAAGGAAGAATTGGAACTGAAGACCACCACCGGCACCATCAACGTGCTGGGTGCTGCCGACGGCGACGGTATTCATTGCGGCAAGGGAAAGATGGCGAACGAGCATAAC
>JAFZAP010000078.1 GCA_017557185.1 Prevotella sp. | reverse complement strand
TATTATATTAGTAGTTTGTTAAAATCCAAGTCCCTTAAGCCATTTTTCTACCTTAGCCTTATTGCTACGCACCTCGTGACCATAGATGCTGAAACCCTTAGTGACATTAGCACCAGGGAAGGCTGCTTTTACATCTTCCACGCAATTGGCAAGGCCTGAGCCCTCGTGAGTAGTGAAAGGGATGACGGTCTTACCCTTCAGGTCGTTGGCGTGTTTCTTGAAGAAGGTGAACATCACCTGCGGATAGGTGCCCCACCAGACGGGACCACCAATGAAAACGGTGTCGTACTGACTCAGATCCACGTCACCTTCATACTCGGGGAGTTCGCCTTTTCTGGTCTCTTCCTTTGCCAGATTGATGAGCGGCGTGTAAGCCATGCCATCGTACTTGTGAGTGACAATCTCAAATTGGTCGGCACCGATGATTTCTGTGATATAGTCGGCCACAATCTTCGTGTTGCCCACCTCAATGTTTCCTACTGCGTAGTTGTCTCCCGCATGCGAGAAGAAAATAACGATTGATTTGTTCATTGTACTTTGTTTTTGTTGTTTGACTTCCTGTTTGTTCTGACTGTTACAGCCCGTGGTCAGTAAAAGGCCAGCGACTGCGATGAAAATTGATTTCAGTTTCATATTGATTATATTATTTACTATTCACGCTGCAAAGGTACGACGATTTTTCCATATTGTTGTTTCACAAAAAGCGTCATAATTTTCACTTTTTGCACAATTCGTTCGTTTATATATAGAATAATGTGTAATTTTGCGTCGTAGAACTTCAATTATGACGCCAATGAAGGTAGATTTCAAGTATTCCACTGACTTCCTGGCGATGAATGCGCCTGAGTTGAGTGACACCTGTATGCACCTGCTCTGCACGGCTGGCGAGGGCAGTTTTGTGTTCAACGAGCGGTGTTATCACATCGTGAAAAACGACCTAGTAGTGATACCCATGCCCGCCCGTGTCAGCAACATTGCGGCTCATGCCGACATGCAGGTGGAATGGTTTGCAGCCGACTATAAGTTCCTGCAGAACCTGCTGCCATCAAACAACTATGGCATCGGCGGCAGCATCTCGTTGAACCATGACCCCGTCATCAAACTCACAGACGAACAGGTTGCCCTTCTGCTTGCCGACTTCCACCGACTGCGTGACCGCATGGGCGACCGCCACCTTCTCTTCTACCGTGAGCTGATGGGCAGTCTCTGTCTGACGATGATGTACGATATCTTCGAGCCTCATGCCCAGCGCGATGCAACAGACACTCACAGCGACCGCACGGCCTTTATCGTAAAACAACTTATGGCGCTGCTCTCTTCCGGCATCAGCCGCACGGAACGCGACGTGAGCTACTATGCCGAGCGTCTGAACGTGTCGCCCAAATACCTCTCAGCCACCATTAAGCGTGTGACGGGTCACAGTGTCACCTCTTACATCGACCGCCACACCGTGCCTATACTGAAAGACTATCTGAATGATGAGCGTCTGTCGCTCACCCAGATAGCCGAACGGATGAATTTTTCCTCCCTCTCGTACTTCAGCCGCTACTGCACCAAGCATCTCGGCCAATCACCCAGCGAGTATCGCCAAAGCCTACAGCCGAAGTAAGCCATGCCCAGATAAGCAAAATCCTTGCATCAAACATGGTGCAAGGATTTTTTGTGTGTCATAGCGGTTATTATTCCATCACGCCGAACACATCGTCGATGGTGCGTGAGAAGGGGCCGTGCTGCTCGAGTTTCAGCGTGCACATCGCGGCAGCAAACTTTCCGCTCTCCTTGCAGCTGAGGCCCTGTGCGCGGGAGTAGAGATAGCCGGCTGAATAGGTGTCGCCGCAACCGGTGGCATCAACCACGCGACGAGGCTTGTAGGCGGGAATCTCGTAGAACTGCCCGTCGGCATAGATGAGTGAGCCGTAGTTGCCGAACGTCAGCACGACCTCGCGTACACCCAGGTCGCTGAGTTTGCGGGCAACGGTGTGTGGATCGTTCGAATCGGTGATAACCTGCATCTCGTATTCGTTCAACTTCAGGATATCGGTCATCGCCAGAATCTCCTCCTTGTCCTTCCACGGGCATGCGTGCACACTTTCACCAATCACCTCGCGCAGATAGCCCTGCACATCAATTGAGATGAGGCCGCGCTCCTTCAGCGTGCGCACCACCTCTGGCGAGAAGTCGTCGGCCAACAGCGAACCCAGATGGAACACCTTCGCCTCAAGGTCCTTCACCTCATCGACGGTGAACGGGTCGGCCTTGGCGAGCACGCGCTGTGTGCGGCGGTTGGTGTTTGCACCGTATTTGTTCTCGAAGTACACCGAGTGACGGCTGGGATAGCAGAGCACATCGATGCCTGCCTCGCGCATCTTCTCAATTTCCGGCATCGATTCTTCTCCCACCTTCGTGACGAGTTGGAACGACACCTCTTCCGGCAGATGGTTAAGCGCATGCGCAAAATAGAACGACGTGCCGCCAGCCATGTAAACAGTGCTCTCGGGAGTAATGATTTTGTCGCGGGTCAGGTGCCCGATGCAGCAGATTTCTTTCATCTCACTTAGGTTAATAATCAGGCTACAAAGATAAGACAAAAAAATGAGGAAACATCGTTTTCGCTGAAAAAAATATCATTTCTTCCTAATTTTCGACGCAAAAAAGTCATAGCCTCCATAGAATTTCCCGAAAAACAGACGGGCGACGGTTATCCTCGCTTTAATGGTTATTCGCAAATTGCTTGAATTTGAAGGTATAGAAGATGTCGCCAGCAGTAACGGTCAGCTCAAGCCGTCTCTCATTCGTCGTTTCATTGGCTTCGAAAACAACATTGAGCTTGTTCCCGCTTGTCTCTGCCCGAAACCAGTCTGTTGTTATAGTATTAAAGTCATTGGCTTCGCGGGGAGGATAGCAGTATTCTCCATTTGACACTGCTGATGCAATCCAGGGGGATGAATAGTTTCGACAAGAGAATGTTAACTCCTCTCCAACAGCACGAATCGTATACACGCCATCAGTAGTCTGAACCGGAACATCAGCTTTCCATTTCATAGGATCCCACTTCCCATCAGGATCGTCGAGGTTGCAAGAGGCAAAACAGAAGGCAGCAAGCATCACAAAGGCAAGTCTCAAAATCTTCATCGGTTTCATTTCGTTGTACTTTTTTTGATGTTAATGATTCTGTCTGTATAAACGTAGACAGATTTGATGCCTTGCACCTTCTGGCGTTAATAATTGCTAAAGAATCATCACATGAAGACAGCGGATGATAGTAGTGATCTTTGGGGATAACCTCCGAAGTTGACATCTTTCCTGCATCTGCGGCGAATCACGGCAGCGGCAGGAGGTTTTCAGTCTTTACCTTCCACGCTGCAGGCCACTGGCGATTGGCAACTGCGAATAGGAAGAGGCTCTGCTGTTGCGGTGTGAGCGTAGGCAGGGCAGCGAGCTCGGCAGCCTGAGGCAGGAGGAAGAGAGGTGTTTGCAACTCCAAATCCCTCTTGGCCAGCGTGTCAACATTTACCTTTGCAGAATCGGGAGTTGACAGTTGTGGGGCTGGCGAATCGGCTGCGGACTGCCACCACGTTGCCACATCCAGCAAGGCTTCGCGGCTGAGGCAGGCAGGCACCATCGCCTGACCGGATGTGATTTGTTCGGCAGCCTTCGCCACATGCCGGTTGAGGGCGTTCAGTACGGTGGTTCGCAGAATCTGCACCTCTTCATCCGTCAGCATGAACCGTTCAGCCACCTGTGGCAGCGTATAGGCACGCAACGTGAGCAGGGAAGCGGCAATGAGTTCGGGTCGCTGCCATAACTGCTCAGGGTGTTGCCTGATGATGCGACGGAATTCCGGCACGATCTGTTTGGCAAAGCCATAGGCGGTGAGCGGTGCCTGTAGCCACCAGTCTTCGGGTGTGGTGGCGGTGATGTTGTAAAGGCTTTCCACGAGTTTCCTTTCTACCAGCTGTGCGTCGGGACTCTCCTCACCGGAAAAGTCGGCAATACCCGTTTCGTTCCAGAAGTTGTTCCATCCCGATGAGGCACGTACGGCATAATCGGTGAAAGGCGTAATCTTCGTGTAGTTGAAGAAGTTGTCGGAGGGCATCGCCCAGATCTTGGTCAAGGTGATGTCGAGCGAATACACTTTCTTCTTCTTTCCTTCGATGGTGGTGTTATCGCCCTTGCAGCGCAACACGATGTATTTGCCGTGCCTCTTGATCGACGCGTTGCCGCGCCAGGTGAAAGCATACCAATAATAGAGTTTACCCTCATTGCTGGTGTTGAGAATACGTACTGCCGCATGGTGCTTCAGCGTCGTGAGCGAAAGCTTCGTGTCGTCGAGCTCCTTATAGGCATTCGACATGAACGGCACCGGCTTTATCACCACCTCGAAGATAGAGTCGCTGGTGATACGTGTGGAGAACGTCGGACGGGATGTCTGCCATCCGTACTGGTAGGTGGGCGAGCAAACTGTCTCCACATGGTAATATTGGTCGTTGTAGCGGAAACGGCTCTCGGCCTTGCCTGTCCAGCGGTCGAGCGACATGTCCAGACTTGTCAGGCGAGTGGTGTCGGGCAGGTTCAGTCCAATGTTGAGCTGCAACTGCGGTTCTGTCATAAAAGTCTGCAAGGCCGTAGCATCGACGTGGAAACACATATTGCCTTCGCCCAACAGAAACTGGTTGCTACCTATATAGTTTACCTGCGGATTGTGCCGCCTGACCAACGTCTTTCTGCTGATGGATGTGGACTGTTGTCGGGGCATGTTTCGTAATAAACTGAAAGCATCGTCTTGTGCCCACGTCACACAAGGAATCAACACCCAAAGCAGTAGGAAAAGAATATTTCGCTTACGATTTGTTACCATGTCGTCGTCTGTTTTATAAGGGCAAAGGTATACAAAAAAGAGATGAAATGAAAACATTATAACATTTTTTACACTTTGTGCGTATAATTTCCCTATTTTTATTTGTGGGTATGAAATAAAACTCCTAAATTTGCACCCGAATCTATAACTTAAAAAGTTGACCCCTGACCAGAATGGTCATAGGCCTTAACCGTAAACAATAACTATCAAAACAAAAAGCACAATGGAAATGAAGGAAGCTATGGCCGGAACACTGGAGTCCGGCGATATTCTCGTTCAGATCTCACCTGCCGATGCCCCGGGTCTTCAAATTGAACTCGACTCAACTGTGGCTTTCCAGTTCGGCAAGCAAATCAAGAAAGTAATCACTGAAACCCTCGAGGGGTTGGACATCCACGATGCTCGCGTGAAGGCTACCGACAAGGGAGCCCTCGACTGCACCATCCGTGCCCGCGTCACAGCAGCTGCCGTGCGCGCTACGGGAGTTGATGTGTGGAAGTAGTTCAAAGTTCAAAAGTTCAAAGAAAAAACAGAATACCATGCAACGACTAAGAAGAACAATGATGTTCGTTCCGGGCAACAATCCCGGAATGATGGCAGATGCACATATCTACGGTCCCGACTCCATCATGCTCGACCTGGAAGACTCTGTGACAATGGCAGAGAAGGATGCCGCACGTCTGCTGGTGTATAACGCACTGAAGACCATCGACTATGGTGATACCGAGATGGTGGTTCGTATCAACCCCCTGAACACCCCCTACGGCAAGAAGGATGTCGAGGCAGTGGTGAAAGCCGGTGTCGATGTCATCCGTATGCCGAAGACCGAAACCGCCGACGAGGTGCGCGAGGTGGAGGAAGAAATCCTGAAGTGGGAGACGGAGCTGGGATGCGTGGGACGCACGAAGATCATGGCCGCCATTGAGAGCGCGCTGGGCATCGTCAACGCATACCCCATCGCAACAGCCTCGAAGCGCATGATGGGCATCGCCCTCGGTGCCGAGGACTACTGCGCCAACCTGAAGACACAGCGCACACAGGGCGACAACCCCAACTTCGGAATGGAACTGTTGCTGGCCCGCCAGACGATCGTGGTGGCCGCTCGTGCTGCCGGCATCGACGCACTTGACACGGTTTACTCGAACCTGAACGACATGGAGACCTTCCGCAGGGAAGTGGAACTCATCAAGGCCCTGGGCTTCGACGGCAAGTCGATTATCAACCCGCGACAGATTGAAATCATCAACGAGGTGTTTGCTCCGAAGGAGAAGGACATCGAGAAGGCTCTGAAGATTCTGGCCGCCATCAAGGAGGCTGAGGCAAAGGGATCGGGCGTCATCGCCGTGAACGGCAAGATGGTAGACAAACCCGTCGTCATCCGCGCCCAGCACACCATCGACCTGGCCATCGCTTCGGGCGTTCTGAAGAAAGAAGATATTCTCTAATATAATATAATATGAAAAGGTTTCATATATTGATCATATTAGTCATGAGTATGTCTCTGGACCTATGTGCTCAGACAATATTTCCTCGTAGTGCCGACAAACGCAATTACGCTGTGATTACGATGAAAGACGGAACCACTCACGAGGGATATCTTGCTACTTACGTTTCTTTGCATAAATCCATAAAGTTGCGTAAGACACCGAGGGGCGGAAAGCAATCGTTTGACGTGAAAGACATGAGGTCCTTTGTGTTGATGAATGCCGACCATAGTGACCCAGACTCATCGTGGGTTCCCATGATGGTGGGCAAATGGAAAGGCGAAGGGAAGATAAAAAAGAAGTATGCACTCCTGATGAAAAAGAAGTACAATGGACAAAATATCACAGGCTATTATTGCGGATACATGGACAGCAATCCTGCACCACGGCCAGGTACGATAGGTTCAATATACTATCGTCAGATGTTTTTTGTCCAGCAACATGGTGAAGATTGGGTGCTGAAGTACCCAGATGTAGACAAAGGTATATTGATAAAGTATTCCAATTTATACCGGACGGCCTTCAAACGCTATCCAGAAATTGTTGACATGGTGGGTAACGAAATAAAGCTTGACGACGTGAGGAAAGACCCTCTCATATTCATGTATAAGCTGGATGATCTGTTAAACCAGCCCCAAAAGCAGTGACCATGAACAACTCTTTCTTCATTGATAATATGAGACGATTATAACAATAAACAAAAATCATTCAATATGATGAATACACTGAAAGATCGCAAAGGACTGATTGAGGCTGTCGCACAAAGCATGGGCATGCCCGTCTATCAGGAATACGGTGGCTCGAAGGATATCACTCCTCGCACCGATATGCAACATAATAAGTCGAAACTCTGCACGCTGGAAGAGGCCATCCGTCGCAGCGGACTGAAGGACGGCATGACGATTTCGTTCCACCACCACTTCCGCGCCGGCGACAAGGTGGTGAATATGGTGGTCGACAAACTGGCTGAGATGGGCTTCAAGGACCTGCATCTCGCTGCATCAAGTCTGCAGGACGTTCACAAACCGCTCATCGAGCACATCAAGAACGGTGTCATCACACGCATCTCCACCAGTGGTCTGCGCGGCGACCTGGCAAAGGAAATCTCGCACGGTCTGCTGAAGGAGCCGGTCATCTTCCGTTCGCATGGCGGTCGTGGCTCGGCCATCGCCAATGGCGATTTGCACATCGACGTCGCCTTCCTCGGTGCATCGTCATCCGACTACTCTGGCAACGCTTGCGGCTACTCGCGCTCACAAAACGCGAAGTCCATCAGCGGCTCGCTGGGCTATGCCAAGCCCGATGCTCAATATGCCGACAAGGTGGTGATTCTCACCGACGACCTCGTGCCTTATCCCAACACGCCGAATGCCATCTCGGAGCACAACGTCGACTTCGTCGTGGAAGTCGACTCCGTGGGCGACTCGTCGAAGATTTCGTCGGGTGCCATCCGTGACACGAAGAATCCGCGCGACATCCTGCTCGCCAAGCAGGCAGCAAAGGTCATCGTCAACAGCGGCTACTTCCGCAACGGCTTCTCCATCCAGACGGGTTCGGGCGGTGCCTCGCTGGCAGCCGTGAAATATATCCGCGAGGAGATGATCAATCGTGGCATCAAGGCTTCGTTCGCCCTTGGCGGCATCACCGCTCACATGGTGAAACTGCACGAGGAAGGACTCATCGAGCGTCTTATCGACGTGCAGTCGTTCGACAAGGTGGCTGCTGAGTCTATCATGCGCGACCCGCTCCACAAGGGTGTTTCGGCTAACGAGTATGCCAGTGCCGACGAGCCGGGTGCAGCCACGAAATATCTTGATATCGTGATTCTGTCGGCACTCGAGGTCGACGTGAACTTCAACGTGAACGTGCTCGTAGGCTCCGACGGTATCATCCGCGGTGCCATCGGCGGACACCCCGACACCGCTGCCGATGCTGCCCTGTCGATCATCGTCTGCCCGTTGTTGCGCGGCCGTATTCCTTGCATCGTCGACGAGGTGACCACGCTCATCACCCCGGGCTCCACCGTCGATGTTGTCGTCACGGAGTACGGCATTGCCGTGAACCCGCGTCGTCCGGAGATTGCACAACGCCTGCAGGCTGCCGGCCTGAAGCTTGTCAAGCTCTATGAGCTGCGCGACAAGGCGAAGTCAATCATCGGCAACCCCGACCCGCTGCCCTTTGGCGACAGGGTGGTCGGTGTGGTGATGAACCGCGATGGCTCTGTTATGGACGTCATCAAGAATATTGTGGAATAAGTGAAGGGGGTGAGGCTTCTTGATCTCCTGGCAAGTCGTGACCGTCGGTGGCATCGGCAACAGGAGCTCCTGTGCGAGCATCCTGACGAGACGCTGCTATGCCTGACGGTCATCATGCCGGGGGCAGTCAAGCGAAATCGACTCTCGCTCGTGGTGGCGAAGGCTGCCACCGAAGCGTTGCGCGTGGAATTTGCCGAAAGCATCACGTGGATGGAGGAGCGCGACCTTGAGACAGGTTTCGAGGCCTATGCCCTTACCACGCAACCGCTGCTCGAAGCCAAGCGCACGGCCTGTCGCATCGAGGAGGAGCATCCGCTGGGTCGGCTCTTTGACATCGATGTCATCGACCCGACGGGCACTCCCGTTGCCCGACAAGCCATTGGTGCCGAACCGCGCCGCTGTCTGCTCTGCGAGCGCGAGGCCCGCTTCTGTATGCGCAACCACACGCACAGCCGTGAAGAACTGCAAGCCCGCATAGAGACTATTATTGACGAATATGTGCATGGTGGATTATGAAATCCATAGTGTTCCCCTGTCCGTGCCGCTGTGGCGACGGAAGGTGGAACGGTTCCTCGAGGCCAATCAGTTGCGGCTCGACGAGGTGGACTATTATGCCATCGTCACAGAACCCGACGGTAGCGATATTCTGGCGGGTGGAGGCTTGCAGGGCGACATCATCAAGTGCATTGCCGTCAGCGAACAGTTGCGCGACGCCCACCTTTCCAACCGACTCATCTCCCATCTCATGAGCGAGGCTGCCCAGCGTGGTCATCACTCGGTGAAGGTGTTCACGAAACCACAGAACCGACAGGTGTTCGAGAGTCTCGGCTTCCGCCTTGTCGGCGAGGCCCCGCTCGCCATTCTCATGGAGAACGGACACGGCATCGACGACTACACGAAATACCTGCGCAACGCCTCTCTCTCCCTCCCTACGGGGGCGACTGGGGTCTTCAGAGCAGCCACAGGTGTGGCTGCGACCCCACAAAGGGGAGCGAATCCCTCATTCGCGACGGAGGCCGGTAGGGGTGGGGCCATTGGTATCATCGTGATGAATGCCAACCCCTTCACGCTCGGCCACCGTTATCTCATCGAGCAGGCCGCCCAGCAAGTCGACCGCCTCTTCATCATTCCCGTGCAGGAGGACCGCTCCCTCTTCCCCTACACCGAGCGCAAGGCGATGATCGAGCAACAACTATCCACGCTTACTCCCTCCCTACGGGGGAGGGTAGGGGTGGGGCTCTTATCCGGCAGCCCATACGCCATCTCCGCCGCTACCTTCCCCACCTATTTCCTGAAACAGCTCAGCGATGCCGCTGACACGCAGATGTTGCTCGACATCGACATCTTCCGCCGACACATCGCACCGGCGCTGGGTGCTACAGTACGCATTGTAGGCTCCGAGCCCGCCGACCCCCTCACACGTCGCTACAACGAATTGCTGAAGCAACAGCTGCCCTGCGTGAAAGAGATTGAACGCAAGCAACAGGACGGAACAGCCATCAGTGCTTCGACAGTCAGGAAGGCACTCGCGGAGGGTCGCTTTGCCGATGCTGCCGCCCTCGTGCCCGCGACCACCATCCCTTATCTCCTTGCCCACCTCGCCTGCGATGCGCTGCAGCAGGAACTCGATACTACACCGAAGCCCGGTCTCGTCGACCTTCACGACAACGGTGCACATGCCGACATGGACCACCGACTCATGCAGCGCAGCATTCAGACCCTGCGGCCCTACTTCATCCAACTCGCCGAAGCAGGCATGCAAGGACGTGTCGACCATCCTACCATCTCCGCGATTGGCATTGCTGCCGAACGCGACATGCTCGCTGCTACCGGCGGCGTCAACACCCATCGCGGAGCCCTGTTCTCAATGGGACTCGCTGTCGTGGCGGCAGCCGAACAATACGCCACTTCCTCTACACACCACATCGATAAAACCGCCTTGCAGACAGCCATTGCCCGCTTGGCCCGACAGTTCCCCGACACCCGTGACACCCACGGCAGCCAGGCTGTCAGCCAATATCAGGCAAAGGGTGCTCTGGCGATGGCGCGCGAAGGCTACAAACAGCTCTTCAGCGACTGGCTGCCGTTCTTTAGAGGAGAGGGGAGAGTCGAGAGTGGAAAGTTAAAAACGCTGCTGCGCATTATGAGCCAGCTCGACGACACGAACATCCTCTATCGCTGCGGAGCCGAGTCGGCCAATCGCGTGAAAGCCGACGCAGCCGAACTGCTGGCCCGTTTCAGCATCGATGGCCTTCAGGCCATGAACCTCCGCTACACGACCGACCACATTTCACCCGGCGGATCTGCCGACATGCTGGCACTAACCATCTTCATCCATGCAATAATGACAACATAATTACGTTATAAGATAAGTTATAACGTTATGACGTTATATCTGACTAACGAAACCAGATGGAACATCAATTTCATCAAATCCTATAACAAAAAAAGTACTATGGTAGAACTAATCAAACATGGAGTTTACCTCCTGAATGGAAAAGAAATCGTGACCGAGGGAGCCGGACTGCCCGCTCCCGATGAGGCACGCGAAGAAACCATCACCTACGGCATTCTGCGGGCACACGACGTAGACGGCTCGAAGGGAAAGAAGATGCGCATCCGCTTCGACGCGATGGCATCTCATGACATCACCTACGTGGGCATCATCCAGACGGCCCGCGCCAGTGGTCTCGAGAAATTCCCCCTGCCCTATGCTATGACCAATTGCCACAACTCCCTCTGCGCCGTCGGTGGCACCATCAATGAGGACGACCACGTCTTCGGTCTCTCGGCAGCCAAGAAGTACGGTGGCATCTACGTGCCCGCCAACCAGGCTGTCATCCACCAGTATGTGCGCGAGCAGATGGCGAAGTGCGGAAACATGATCCTCGGCTCCGACAGCCACACGCGCTACGGTTCACTCGGCAACATGGGTGTCGGCGAAGGTGGTGGCGAACTCGTGAAGCAGCTGTTGCGCAACACTTGGGATATCAACGCTCCCGAAGTGGTGCTCGTTTGGCTCGAGGGTGCTCCGAAGAAGGGTGTAGGTCCTCACGACGTGGCTATCTCGCTGGTGAAGGCCACCTTCGAAAGCGGTTTCGTGAAGAACAAGGTGCTCGAGTTTGCCGGTCCTGGCGTGAAGAACCTGCCTATCGACTTCCGTAACGGTATCGACATCATGACTACCGAGACCACGTGTCTGTCGTCCATTTGGGTGACCGACGACGAGGTACGCCACCACTATGAAATTCACAAGCGCCCCGAGGACTTCCGCGTTCTCGAGCCGGGCAAGGTGGCCTACTACGATGCTATGATCCGCATCGACCTGTCCACGCAGGAGTCCATGATCGCCCTGCCGTTCCACCCGTCGAACGCTGTGACCATCCACGAGCTGCAGGCCGACCCCGTCGGCATCCTGAAGCGCATCGAGGAAGACGCTCAGAAGCGCTTCGGCTCGAAGGTCGACGTGCATCTCGTCGACAAGGTGCGTGATGGAAAGGTATATGCCGACCAGGGAATCATCGCCGGCTGTTCGGGCGGTACCTACGACAACCTCGCTGCTGCCGCTGCCATTATGAAGGATAAGACCATCGGCAACGACTATTTCACGATGTCGGCCTATCCGCAGTCCACGCCTGTCTATCTCGCTACAACGCGCAACGGCATCGCCGAGGAGTTGCTCGAGGCTGGTGTAGTCATCAAGCCCGCCTTCTGCGGACCGTGCTTCGGTGCTGGCGACGTGCCTGCCAACAACGGTCTCTCCATCCGCCACACAACGCGTAACTTCCCCAACCGCGAAGGTTCGAAGCCCGGTCAGGGACAGCTGTCGCTGGTTGCGCTGATGGACGCTCGTTCCATCGCTGCCACTGCTGCCAACGGCGGTGTTATCACAGCAGCCACCGACGTCGACTTCGAGGACAAGCACGCCCGCTACGACTACGATGCCAAGATCTATGAGCGTCGTCTGTACTACGGCTACGGCCACGAGGACCTCTCCACCGAGCTCCGCTACGGTCCGAACATCAAGGACTGGCCCAAGATGTATCCGATGCAGGAGAACATGCTCGTCGAACTGGCAGCCGTCATCCACGATCCCGTCACCACGACCGATGAGCTCATCCCCTCGGGCGAGACATCGTCGTATCGCTCCAACCCGCTGAAGCTCTCTGAGTTCGCCCTCTCGCGCCGCGTGCCCGAATATGTAGGCATCAGCAAGCGCATCCAGCAGGAAGACCTCGCACGCCGCGAAGGCAAGGTCAGCGAGAACATCGCAAAGGCTCTCGCAGCAGTAGGTGCCAAAGCAGAAGATACTTCGTTTGGTTCTTGCGTTTTCGCCAACAAGCCCGGCGACGGCTCTGCCCGCGAGCAGGCTGCATCGTGCCAGAAGGTGCTCGGTGGTGACTGCAACATCTGCTACGAATATGCCACGAAGCGCTATCGTTCGAACTGCATCAACTGGGGTATCGTGCCCTTCACGATTGCTCCCGACGTGCCGTTCGACTACGAGCCTGGCGACATGGTGTTCATCCCCGGCATCCGCGAGGCTATCCTCGGTGGTAAGGAAGAAATCGATGCACAGGTCATCACCCGTGATGGCGTGAAGCCCATCCACCTCTTCTTCCAGAACCTCACTGCCGACGAGCGCCAAATCCTCGCCGACGGCTGCCTGATGAACTATTATAAGAATAAGAAGTAAGGCCCCACCCCGACCCAGTATATTGAAAAAAAAACAATAAAAACACCAGTCGAAGCGGTGGGCACTGCGTGCCTTGATGGTTGTGAGTGTGTGAGCTCTGGTGAGCAAGCTCCCCGACCTTCACCTCTCACACCCATCATTTCTGCGAAATCACCTCTTCTCCTGGCAAAAACATAAAAAAGCCTCATTCATTCGGAGATGTGTAAAGCGACGATGTCGCGTGTAACTGTCCTTCGGACGTGTAAGGTGAAAAGTTTTTTTCAATATCTGCGCAATCTGCGTAATCTGCGGTTAAATAAATAGCGATCAAACAACAAACTATAAGAATAAGATGAAAGAGAAAATTCAGATGACCACTCCGCTGGTCGAGATGGATGGCGATGAGATGACTCGCATCCTGTGGAAAATGATTAAGGACGAACTGATTCTGCCGTTCGTCGATTTGAAAACAGAGTATTACGACCTTGGACTGGTGAAGCGTGACGAGAGCCGCGACCAGATCACCATCGACTCGGCTGAGGCCACGAAGCGCCTCGGCGTAGCCGTGAAGTGCGCAACGATCACCCCGAATGCCAAGCGCATGACGGAGTACAACCTGCACGAGATGTGGAAGAGCCCCAACGGCACCATCCGCTCTATCCTCGACGGCACTGTGTTCCGCACCCCGATCACCATCCCGAGCATCAAGCCCGCAGTGAAGAACTGGGAGAAGCCCATCACCATCGCCCGTCACGCTTACGGCGACGTCTATAAGAGCGTCGAGCTGCGCGTCGATGAGCCGGGTGTTGCCAAGCTCGTCTTCGACGGTGAGAGCGGCAAGCACGAGGAAGTAGTGATCCAGAACTTCAAGGGTGCTGGCGTGTTGCAGGGCATGCACAACCTCGACAAGTCAATCCGCTCGTTTGCACACAGCTGCTTCAAGTTCGCCCTCGACATGAACGAGAGCCTGTGGTTCTCCACCAAGGACACCATCTCCAAGAAGTACGACGCACAGTTCCGCATCATCTTCGACGAGGTGTTCCAGGAGTACAAGGACGAGTTCGAGAAGCGCGGCCTGGAGTATTTCTACACCCTCATCGACGACGCTGTGGCCCGCGTCATCCGTTCGAAGGGCGGCTTCATCTGGGCTTGCAAGAACTACGATGGCGACGTGATGAGCGATATGGTCTCGACAGCCTTCGGTTCGCTCGCCATGATGACCTCCGTGCTCGTCAGCCCCGAGGGCAACTACGAGTATGAGGCTGCTCACGGCACCGTCACTCGCCACTACTACAAGTACCTGCAGGGTGAGGAGACGTCCACCAACCCGATGGCAACCATCTTCGCCTGGAGTGGTGCCCTGCGCAAGCGTGGTGAGAAGGACAACCTGCCCGAACTGCAGAACTTCGCCGACCAGCTCGAGGCAGCCTGCTTCGACACACTGAACGAAGGCATCTGCACGAAGGACCTCGTGAACCTCATGGAAGGCATCGAGCCCAAGGCCGTCAACTCCGCCGGCTTCATCGCTGCCATCCGCGAGCGTCTCGAGAAGCGCCTCGCTTAAGCCTAGCCCCCTAAGATAGGGGGTTGGGGGTCCGATTCGCCCCCCCCTCAGGCTACCCATCCAAAACGCTCATTTGCCCAGGGCAAATGGGTGTTTTTTTATTAATCGCCTTCGGCGAGAAATTTATCAAAATCTTATTCAAAATCTTACAAAATTAGACATAGAGACAAAGAGTCGAACACGCGCTCGGCTTTGCCGCTTTCGTAGCGAACGGAGAAAGAATGGCATGAATGAAATAGGCCAATGGAGGAGATGGTGTTTCTCACCATCGACACACGTTCGATAGGGTCTGCACGGCAAACGAGTTTGTCGGTGCCGAACCTGTCAAACATTATGATTCCGCGAGCGGAATCGCCCTCCATTGACCTATTTCCTTCATGTCATTCGTTTCCTCGATTCCTTGATTCCTTAGAAATCAGCGAAATCAGCGAAATCTGCGGTAAATAAAAGCTCTATGTCTCTATGTCTTCAGATCTATTGCGCGATTCTGACGAAAACGGGATAGTGGTCGGAGGGGAGGCGGCGCTGATAGCGGCTGAAGTAGATCTCCTGCGGGGCATCGGACTCCTTCTGCTTGTCGACCGACGCGCTGTCGGGGGTCCAATAGGCATTGGTGAGGACGCCATAGGCATCGACGCGTGTCTGCGGCGACACGAAGACGTGATCGATGCGCGACGTGGTATAGAGATCGGGCTTGAAACTGTTGAAGGTGCCGGTCTTGGCAAACCGCAGTCGCGTGGTGAGGTAGCTGTCTTTCAGGATTCCGGACTCGGTGAAGATGCGGTAGATTTCATTGTTTTGGTCGACGTTGAAATCGCCGGTGAGGATAACGGGTGCTCCCTTGGCGATGTCGCGGATGCGCTGTACGACGAGCTTAGCGGCTTCGCGGCGTGCTGTGGTGCCGACGTGGTCCATGTGGAGGTTGAAGAAAAAGAATTTCTTCTTCGTCTTCATGTTCTTGAACTTCCCCCACGTGCAGATGCGAATGCAGGCGGCATCCCAGCCGAGGCCGGGCTTCTCGGGTGTCTCGCTGAGCCAGAAGTTGCCGTTGTCGAGGAGTCGGATATGGTCTTTCTTGTAGAAGATAGCGGCATATTCGCCTTCCGTCTTTCCGTCGTCACGGCCCACACCGATATAGTCGTAGCCGTCGAGGCCCTGCAGGAGGTCGAGGAGCTGCGGGTGGAGCACTTCCTGTGCACCGAAGATGTCGGGTGCGAGGAAGTTCACCTGGTCGCAGATGACCGGGCAGCGCTGTTTCCAGCTGTTGCCGCGCAGGCTGTCCTCGGTGTTCTTGTAGCGGATGTTGTACGAGCCCACGAGCATCTGGGCGGAAAGACTCGGCCCTTCCCCAAGCATAGGAAGAAGGAGGAGGGTGAAGAGGAGGGTGAAGAGTTTTCGTGTCATAACGATATCGTTTTTGAGGTTTCCTTTTGCAAAGGTACGATTAAGCGAGAACAATACAAAATAATTTCGCAATTATTTTTATTGTCGAGCGAAAGTACCTTCGGCGCCAGCCAAAGGTACGAATTAGTGAGGGAAATGCAAAAAGAAAGCTATTACTTTTTCGAGTGTGAGAAATTTATCCAATTAGTGAGGAGAATACAAAACAAAAAAGATAATTTTTGCTTTGTTTTCCGTGCAAGAGTACCTTCGGTGATAACCATTTTCAACACAAATTCCCACAAATTATCCACAAATTATCATTAATTTTTGGGAACTATATACTTGTTGGCAGTAAAAAATTCCCATGAATAGATATGCAAATCCGCATGAAAGATGAGATTCCTGCGGATTTTTCGTTGTTATACGTATGAATTCAAGTATAATACTTGAAAAATGGTATATTTGTAGTAGAATTTGATTATAAACCATTTAGCAAGTATACCGTTATGACACACATCAGTTTCACAAAGTTCGAATCCCTCTTCCAACTCGTTGATTTCTTCAACACCGAGGACAAGTGCAAGGCTGCAATCGCACAGGAGCGATGGGGCGAGGGAAATGCAGTCTGTCCCTACTGCGGATGCACTCACACCTATATGACGGCAGAAGGTCGCTATATCTGCAAGGACTGTGCGAAGCACTTCTCTGTTACCGTAGGTACAATCTTCGAGAACACGAAGATTAGCCTCCGCAAGTGGTTCATGGCAATGTACCTCGTATCTTCCCACAAGAAGGGTGTTTCATCTCTTCAGTTGTCGAGGGACATCAATGTTACTCAGAAGACCGCTTGGTTCATGCTGCACAAGATTCGTGGCCTGTACGGTCAGTCTGACGCTGTATCTCTCAATGGAGAGGTTGAGATGGACGAGATGTACCTTGGTGGCCGTGAGACCAATAAGCATGAGTCTAAGAAGACCGAGGGCACTCAGGGACGTTCAACGAAGACCAAGACTCCCATCTTCGGCATGGTTGAGCGTGAGGGCAAGGTGGTTGCCATGAAGGTGGAGGATACCAAGGGTGCAACCCTTATGCCCATAGTGTCGCAGTTCGTGGAGCAAGGAAGTACTACTTATACTGACGAAGCATCCATCTACCACAAGTTGGATGAGAACGGTTATAATCACGTTTTTGTGAACCACAGCCAGCGTGAGTATGTACGTGCCAATGACATCCACACCAACGGCATCGAGGGCTTTTGGGCACACTTCAAGCGTGTGGTGTTCAGCACATACCATTGCGTGTCCAAGGACTACTTGCAGCGTTACATCGACGAGCAGGTGTACCGTTGGAACACGAGGGACGAGAAGGCCTCATTCCGTTTCGAGGATATGTTCTCGAAGGCCGTGAAAACCTTTGACTATACAGACGTTCTCTCATTGTCAAGTGTGGTCAGCATTGAGCATTTCCGCACTCGCAGGGTCATCAACTACATTATGTGGAAGATGAAACACAGCGCATAAAGAAAGGGATAACCCCGTTTGAGATTATCCCTTGTATGCGTTTATTTGTTTTCACTTTATGGTATTGCCTGTATTTTACTTGCATAATCACTCCACCCTGGTGCGGTCTTATATGCGTTAACGGAACCACTTGGAACATAAATCGTAACGTCCAATGGACGATATTCTTCCTCATATGTTATTTCATCAACGTACCAATAAGTGAATACACCTTCACCTATTGATGGCGGTGTGGTTGCGTTTATCACTACACTTCTTAAACTTGTTGCTTCATAGAACGCCTCATCATCAATATTTGTCACACTGTTTGGAATCGTTATTGAAGATAATGGACATATAGCAAAAGACCGTTCACCAATACTTGTAACACCATCTGGGATATTTATACTAACTAAACCTCCGCAATTAGCATAAAAACTACGATACCCAATTTCGCTACCATTTAATGTATATGTTACGGTATGATTTCCTGCGGTTGCTTGCACCATTCCATCGTGGGCGATTAAATCACTTATTGATACTGCTACGCCATCAACTTCAATCTCACTAAATGAATTCGTATACACTTCTGCATCATCTTCTCCTTGGCTAATCATCCCAACTATGCCCATCCAACTACTATTTTCCATGTTAAAAGTCGCTACAACTTTTAATGGTGGTATATACGGATTATAATGCACCTCATTCTCAACGATACAATGTGATACATTTGGCAAATCCATCGTACCACCACTTACGAAGTCTTCATAGTCAGAATGCTCTTCAAATACTTTAATATATCTCATAGTTCTTTTTTCTAAATAAATATCACGTAGGATTTGTTTTTCTCGATTTTTTTATATATATTTGCACAAAGATAGTATTTATAGTAGAATATAAACGTATAATTATGGATAATATTGACAAGATAATATCAGAAGAAATCAATCAATATTTGGCAACAAATATTGTTGCAGAAGGTTATGCTAAAACACTTCAAGATGAAGAATTAACAGAAGGCGTTACATATCTACATCAAAGAGATACTGGTTTGCCTTGTGACATTATTGTGGATTGTGGTAAGACATATGAATACTACAATCATCCTTTATGTTTGTATGTTGTCAATGGAAACAACGTATATCCAGTAGATATTGTAAAAGAAGCCACTTCATCACTTGAAATACCTTCCGAGATAATTATGTTCATAAAAGACAACTATGATTCATTATGTGCTTTTGCTAATATGGAAATAGATGGTCCAGAGTTTTTTGATGCTATTGAATCATATAAGAATAGTCACGCATATCATTATAGTGCGTCTTATATTGCTGAAATGAGTAATTATGGCCCAGACAAAACTGGCTTACCAATATGGGTATATATTGACGATACCAATTCTTATTTAAATAGTGGGCATAATGGTAGTTATAGAATGAAGTTTCAGCAAGACAAAGATGTTTCTAATCCTCGTATGTGGATGCCAATTGCCATTCCTAGTATGCAAATTATGGATAATGGGAAATTACCCCCTATTAAGATACCTCAAAAACATGTTAATTTGGTTTTAACTTGGGCTAACGGTAATTTAGATTTACTTGAAAATTTAAGAGACGGAATTATTAATGGTGTTGAGTTCAAACAACAGATGAAAACAATGGAAGAAATAGAAGTGATTACTGCTAGTGAACAATAAAAATAGGGAACTTTATGGCTATATATAATTTAGAACAAATAATTCTATTTTAGTTATAAAATGAGCAGCCACTAATGTGACCGCTCATTTTCTGTATAGATATTCATTTAAAACTTTTTACTGCCAACAGGTATATAGTTCCCTAATTTTTTTGCCCAGATAATTCTAAGGAATAGAAGGAAGCGAATTCAACGAATGAAATCGGATAATGGAGGAGATGGTGTTTCCACCATCGTCACACGTTCGATAGAGTCTGCATGACAAACTCGTTTGTCAATGCCGGCTCTGTCAAACGTTGGATTCCGCACGCGGAATCGCCCTCCATGATCCAATTTCGTTCGTTTCATTCGCATAAAAAACAATTTTGTTTTAATTTGTTCGAATTAGTTCTAATTTGTTTCTAAAAAAATCAGAGTAATCTGCGGTTAAATAAATCTCTCTTTGTCTCTATGTCTTATTTTGGATAAGATTTTGTTAAATTTTGAGGCCGATAGGCCGACCCATAATAATCCGTGAAAATACGTGTGATACGTGGAGTTTAAATTTAAAAACAGCCCCTGTCTCGCGACTGGGGCTGTTCTGTTAAGTCTGTTGTGTTATAAAAAAATCGATTATGAGTGCTTTCTTTTTTGGGGCATTCATTCATCCTAAACGGATTTGCGTGCGCAAAGTTAGCAATAATTCCACATATCTCCAAACAATTTGCCGATTATTTGTAAAATAAAATACATTCATGCAATAGAAACTGTATTTTTATCCAGATTACCCCCTTCTCCCTCCCCCTCTCTCTATCATTAACCAACATTAACTCGCGGGAAATTGCTGTTTCTTTGGTGATTTGCTCTAGGGAGGGAGCCGGTGTCGCCGGTGCTACGGGTGCAGGTCTTCTGGGTTGCACAGTGTCCAAATATAATGGCTTTTGGGCAAACGTGTGCAAAAACGGGCGGTTTCGCTGCGTTAATGATGGTTAATGTGGTAAGGGACGCTCTGCTGCCTTCCCTTTGCTCTCTACTTGTGCGTCATGATGTCGAGAACCTTGCGGTCTGTTTCGCACATGGCTTCTGCACCGATGCTGGTGAGGTTGCGGATGGTCTTGTCGACGCAGTCGTCGACGATGCCTTCGGCAGATGATACGCACTTCCCTTCCATAGAGAGGACGGCGGAGAGGACGGCGGTGTTGACACCCGAGGCAATCTTCAGCGAGCACGAGGGCTTCGCACCGTCGCAGAGCATGCCTGTGAGGTTGGCAATCATGTTTTTCACGGAACGGCAGATGCGCTCGTAGTCGCCGCCCATGAGGTAGGTGATGCCCACGCTGGAGCCGATGCCAGCGACGACACAGCCGCAGAGGGCGGAGAGGCGGCCGAGGCTCTGCTTGATGTAGATGGCGGTGAGGTGGGAGAGGGTGAGCGCGCGGATGAGCTCTTCTTCGGTGTTCTCGTTCTCCTCGGCATAGACGGCAACGGGATTGGTGGCGCAAATGCCTTGGTTGCCGGAGCCGGAGTTCGACATCACGGGGATCATCGCACCGCCCATGCGGGCATCGCAGGCGGCTGCGGTCTTCGCGATGATGTGCGAGTAGATGCTATTGCCGAAGATTCCCTTTGCCAACGGTCGGTCGATGGTTTTTCCGAGGTTGTGGCCGTAGTTGTGCTTCAGCGCTTCGCGTGCTGCCGCCATATTCAACTCCTGTGTCTTCAGGATGAACCGCAAATCCTCGACAGGCGTCTCCATCGCGAAGTCGTAGACGAGGCGGAGGGTGAGCGAAAGCTCACACTCGGACTCTCCCCCCTGCCCCTCTCTATGAGCGAGGGGAGTAGAATCTCCTACAGCTTGCGATTGTGATTGAGAAGAGTGATCACTCCCCTCCTTTATAGGGAGGGGCTGGGGGGTGGGTCGCTCTCTAAAGTGCGTATGACTCCCCTCGATGATGGCGGTCTCACTGCGGCCGTCGCCCTCGCAGGTGATTTCGATATAGAGGAGGTCGCAGCAGTTGTCTTTCACGCCGATGTTGATGCGGTTTTCGGCGATGTAGCGCTTTCCTTCTTCAAGGGAAGCGGGGGTGAGGTCCTTCAACACCTCCAGCTTGTATTCCGACTTGCCGATGAGGGCGCCCAGGGCGATGGCGATGGGCAGTCCGATCATCCCCGTGCCGGGAATGCCCACGCCCATAGCATTCTTCAGGATGTTGCCCGACAGCTGGGCAGTAATTTTCTCGGGTCGGCAGCCGAGCATCTCCGTAGCTCGGGCCGTACACAACGCCACTGCCATCGGCTCGGTACAGCCAATGGCGGGCACGACTTCTTGATTGATCAGGCTGATAATGGCCTGTTGTGTTGCTTTTTTCATATTAGGGCTTAAAGGGTATAAGGGGGAGTGGAGGGGCTTAAGGGGTTGGGGGGTAAAGGGTTTAAAGGGCTTAAAGGGGAGTGGGACTAATGTCCCTTTATACCCTTTCACTCCCCTTTATGCCCTTTATGCTTTCAACGAGAAATGAATTCAAGGAACGCGGGAACGTCTTCCTTGAAGGAGTAGGAGCCGGTGAGCGGATTGCCGTCGGCATCGACGACAACATAGAACGGTTGGGCGTTGGCCCCGAACTTATGGCTCTGCAGATAGCTCCACTTCGCTCCTACCGTGCGCAGCACGCGGGTTTCGCCCTTCTCGTCGGTGACCTCGAACGGCTCGGCGAGCGGCGTCTTGTCGTCGACGAACAGCGAGATGAGCACGTAGTCGTTGCGCAGCTTGTCGGCCACACGCGGGTCGGTCCACACGGCAGCCTCCATCTTCCGGCAGTTCACGCAGCCGAAGCCGGTGAAGTCGAGGAAGGCGGGCTTGCCCTCAGCACGTGCTGCCGCCATTCCCTGCTCATAGTCGGTGAAGCGGGCCTCGACGGTTTTCGTGTTCAGGTTGAAGTCCTGCGTGTTGATGGGCGGTGCGAAGGCGCTCACAGCCTTACACGGTGCTCCCCACAGGCCCGGAATCATATAGATGGCGAAGGCAAACGAGATGAGGCCGCCCATGATGCAGAGTACGGGCATGGGCTTGCGGATGTCGCCGCCGATCTCATCTTCCTGGAACTTCAGCCAGCCCACGAGGTAAGCGCCGAGCAAGCCGAAGATGACAATCCACAGCGACAGGAACACTTCACGGTCGAGGAGGTGCCAGCCATAGGCGAGGTCGGCAACGGAGAAGAACTTCAGTGCGAAGGCGAGCTCGATGAATCCCAGCACAATCTTTATGGTGGTCATCCACGATCCCGACTTCGGGGCTTGCTTCAGCCACGACGGGAACATCGCGAACAGCGTGAAAGGCAGTGCCAGAGCGAGGGCGAAGCCGAACATGCCAAGTGCGGGTGCCACCCAGTTGCCGCTGGTGGTGGTCTCCACGAGCAGCAGTCCGATGATGGGTGCGGTGCAGGAGAAGCTCACCAGCACTAGCGTGAACGCCATGAGGAAGATGGACAGCAGTCCGCTGGTGTTCGATGCCTTCGTGTCGACGGCGTTTGCCCAGCGGTCGGGCAATTTGATTTCGAACCATCCGAAGAACGACAGGGCGAACACCACCAGCAGCAGGAACAGGAAGATGTTGAACACCGCATTCGTGGACAGGGCATTCAGCGTGTCGCTGCCGAAGAGCGCGGTGACCAGCAGGCCCAGTGCCAAATAGATGACGATGATGGACAGGCCGTAGGTGATGGCGTCCTTGAGGCCTTTCTTATGATCTGTCTTATTACGCTTCAGGAAGAAGCTCACCGTCATCGGGATGATGGGCCAGATGCAGGGCATCGCTACTGCCAGCAGACCGCCCACGAAGCCCATGAGCAGGATGTACCACAGCGAGTGGTTGGTGATGCTGTCGGCACTACCCATAGCGCGGAGCTCCTGGATGACGGGACGCCAGAGACCGGCCTCTCCCATCCCCTCAGAAGGGATGGAATCCACTGTTACCGAGTCGGTCTGAGTAGTGGCGACATCCTCTGCAGCAGTCTTCTCGGTGTCCTCAGCCTTCTCTTCTTTTTCTTCAGTGGGGTCGGGGGTGAGGCTAGCCGGACTCTTGCCGCTCTTCTTCAGCGTTACTTCGCCCGGCGGCATACACATCTCGTCGTTGCAGGCACCCCATTCCAGATACGCATCGATGTCGTATTGCGGCTTCGTGAACTTCACCTTCTGCACGAACTGCACAGCATTCTCGAAATAGCGAAGCTTCATGTCGAACATCTCGTCGTACTGCGAGATCTCCTTGCCCTTCGGTGTGAGCTTGCCAACGAGTTCTGCGCCGTCGAGTTTGTTGACGTGCAACGAAGCCTCAATGGGGCCGTCCTGTCCGAGGTTGGTGGAATAGACATGCCAGCCCGGGTCGATGGTGGCGCTGAAGATCATCTCTGCCTCGGGGCCTGAACCAGTCTTCAATTCAGACTTGAACTTCACGGGGTCTTGCATCTGCGCCTGTGCGGCGAAGACGACCGTTAGTAGAAAACAGATTGTTGTGATTCGTTTCATGTTATTTTTGTGAGTTTGGTTTTTACCTATATAACGCTTAAACTCGCAACAAAGGTACATAAAAGCGGGAGAAAAACCAAAAGAATTAATGTTTTTTTACCGATTCCGTAAACATCGAAATAAACGAAAGATACGAAAATATTCTCTATAGACAACTCTTTATTAACCACAGATTACACCGATTTCACTGATAATATTATATGGGTCGGCCTATCGGTCTCAAAATTTTAACAAAATCTTATTCAAAATCTTACAAAATAAGACAGAGAGACAAAGAGTCGAACACGCGCTCGGCTTTGCCTCTTTGTCATTTTCGAATTTGCTAATTCACTTTGTCACAAATAGTTTGTTGATTGTATCAATTTACCACATGTTTACAAGTAACAAAAACTTATGAACATGGATATAACGCATGCGGGCGAAAAATATAGTATATTTGCAACATCGAATAAAAAATCAAACATCATAAAAATATCAAATCGCATGAAAAGACTATTTCTGAACCTGCTGCTCGTAGTCGTAGCAGCATCGACACAAGCACAGAATCCCTATCTGCCTCTGTGGGAACATCTGCCCGACGGCGAGCCCCGCGTGTTTGAAGACCCCGACCAGCCGGGAAAGCTGCGTGCCTACATCATCGGCTCGCACGACACAAACTACTCGCAGTACTGCGGCAACGACGTCCGTATGTGGTCGGCACCCGTCGAGGACCTCTCGCAGTGGCGCGACGAAGGTCCCATATTCTCGTGGTTCGTCAACGGACAGTGGGACACGATGTACGCCCCCGACCTGGTGGTGACCACTGACCGCCAAACAGGCAAGAAGACCTACTGGCTCTATCCGCACAGCCGCGGATGGGGTCGCACTCCAATGGTTTGCAAGAGCGACCGCCCCAATGGTCCGTTCACTCCGGTGAACCTCACCGAGGACGGCGCACGCTGCGTGGAGGGCTCGCTCATCGACTTCGACCCATCGGTGTTCATCGAGCCGGTGACCAACAAGAAAGACCCCGACTATGACAAGGGCTTCCGCGCCTATGTGTTCTACGGATTCCAGCACAGCACCGCCTGTGAGCTCGACCAGAACACGATGTACTCGAAGCGCCCGGGCACGGAGCTCGTTGATCCTTTCATCCCCGCCAGCAGTGCCGACGGCCGTCTCTTAGACAAGGAGGGCAGTGAATATAAGGCACTCTACAAGGGTCAGAATCCCTTGGACTTCAACTTTTTCGAGGCATCGTCGATTCGCCAGGTGGGCAACAAGTACGTGATGGTGTTCTCGGGCTACAGCGGCAAGGAGTACGGACTGGGCAATACCAACTCCGCCCTGCGCTATGCCTACGGTGACTCGCCGCTGGGTCCGTGGCGGTCGGGTGGTGTGCTGGTAGACTCGCGTGGCGTGGTGCCTGACGTGGACGGCTCGAAGCTCATCACCACCAATGCCGGCCATAACACCCACGGCTCGCTGCAGGAGATCAACGGCCAGTGGTATGTGTTCTACCACCGTCCGCCGCGCGGCTTCGGCAATGCCCGTCAGGCGATGGTGGCTCCGGTGAAGATTACGTGGGACAAGAAACCTGTTGCCAAGGGTGGCAAGGTGACCATCACCGGCTACGACCCGTTTGCCAAGGACAACGTGTGGACGGCGAAGGCTAATGACGGCAATGAGTACACCGGTGCCGAGGTGACCAGCGAGGGCTTCCAGATCTACGGTCTGCCGCCCTACGACTACTACAGCGCTGGTCTCGCCTGCTATTGGACGGGTCCCAATGCCAACCAGTATATGCAGGACAACCACGACGTGTGGAACAACTCGATGGACCTCGCCGGCATTCAGAACGGCGGCGTCATTGGCTTCAAGTACTTCGGCTTCGGCGGTCTGGCTCAGGACACGAAGGGCTGCAAGGCCTTCGAGGGTGTGAAGAAGGGAGACAACCCCCATCTCTACCTGAACCTGACTTATAGCGGCAAGGGTGCCTTTAAGATTCACGTGATGCTCGACGATCCTGCGAAGGGTAAAGAGATTGGTGTTATACCTGTTGGCGACAAATTCCCTGTCAATCAGGCAGTGACGATTTCCCATTTAGTTCCTGACGTGGAAGGGCTGACCGGCAAGCACGCCATCTACCTCGTCGTAGAAGGTCCGGAGGTGAAGCAGCCCGAGCAGCCACAGCAGGGACCTTGGGCGCGTCGCGGTCCGCAGCAGCCGCAGCGTCCGCAGGGACTCTTCGACCTTCACGGCATCGGATTCTCCAAGACTGATGCCCGTCCGGTTCCCTTTGTGCCGCAGGTGACGATTACCGTCGATGGTAAGAAGCTGGCGATTCCGCAGACACCGGTCTATTCGAGAAACCAGAACGGTCTGATGGACTGCAGCACCTATCAGCTGTATGCTCCGCTGAAGGCTGACTCGAAGATTGTGGTCGACAGCAACGCCCCAGAGGGTGTGAAGTGTTCGATTGGCGCTATCAGCGACGGACGTGCAACCGTGAAGGCTACATTCAGGGGCAAGACAAAGACTTTCCTCATCAACTAAGGTCCCACCCCAGCCCTAGGCTGGGAGGGTTCAAGAGTTGCTGCGCAACGTTCAAAAGGTTCAATGCGCTGCGCGCGGTTTAGAAAGTAAAGAAAGTAAAGAGAGTAATGTCCCTTTACGCCCTTTCACTCCCCTTTACGCCCTTTCACTCCCCTTTACGCCCTTTACACCCTTTATGCCCCTTCTACAATAAATCCTTAGAAGACAGCGAAAGTGGCGGGAAGGTTGGCGAGCGTCACCTCTTGTTGGCGTGCCTCGTCGGAGGAATAGCGTAAATACCACGAGGCAGGCAGGGTGTAACCAGCCCCATCCCCCGTAGGGAGGGAGCTTTGGCGGGAGGGGCTTATTCTTAGTGTGGCCTCCATATTCGGGAAGCCGCCGCCCGTCTGGTTGTGAAACTCCTCTTGCTGCTGGTCGGTATCGTTGTCCTGTGTCTCCATATAGGTTTTGTAGCGCACCTCGCGAGGGAAGAAGGTGCCGTCCGGGCGCTCGTCATAGCTCACGTGGTAGTCGCGCGTCCATTTCACCACTTTATAGCCGGTGAGCACCTGCGACATAGCATAGAGCACCGCCGACATGCGCTCGTGGCGATTGGTCTCGGTGCCCGTGAAGCGACGGGCCTGCAGGATCACGCAGCGCGCGGTGTCGATGACGAGGCGTCCCCGGTCGTCGACACGTTGTTTCGAACGGAACACCAGTTCTATCTCGTTCTTCGAGCGACCTTCGTAGTCGGGGTTCTCTGCCCATCGGTGATTGCTGATGAAGCCGCGGTCGAGCTCTGCCACGAAGTCCTCGTAGAGCATGCGCCGAAGGTTCGCCACATCGGTGAGCGTAGTGCTGTCGCTGGCCACGATGTTGCTGGTGTCGGGGCTGATGGCATACCGTTTGTTCTCGCTATTGCGCATGCGCAGCAGTCCCGTCATATGGTAGCGATAGATGCTGCGCTGGTCGAGGCTCTCCGTGTGGTAGTCCATCGCCATCGTGTCGCTGCGCGTGAAGTAGTTGCGCTCCTTCAGTTTCACCACCTGCCGCAGCTTCTCGCGTATCCATACCGGTTCCTTATTCGTCACCACCACCTCTGGCGTCTGCCGGTACTTCGTGTGTAGCCAGATGGTGTCGGGGAGCGTCGTCAGCTGCAGCTGTTGGTAGTTCAGGTGGGAAACGGTGAGGCGGCGAAAGGTGAAGTCGATGCGTGCCACACCCTGCTCGTCGCTGATGGCAGCACGAAACGTGCCGCCGTCCTTCGTGAACAGCGATGCACGCACTACCGGCTCACGGCTCACAGCGTCGGCCACCACCACTCGCCGCTGCCCCCATGCTGTGGCAGCACAGAGCAGCCACAACAGTAGCAACCACTGGCGAGAGAAAGAGTTTCGACTTTGGCTTCCCATGTTCTATGTGTCAATATCGCATTTCTGGCAATATCACTTCCTCCTTACAATCGTGAACGGCTCGTCGATGGTGAACGTCCGCTCATATCCTTTCGTCTTCACCGTGTACGTGCTACCCACCTTGAAAGCGGGATGGCTCACGATGCTGGCACTGCGCCTGAGGGAGAAAGGAATGGTCACGGTGGCAATGAGCTTGCCGCGGTCATCATGGATATACACGGGCTCGTCCTTCGCGATGCCCACACCGATGAGCAGCACCGTGGGCTGCTTCGCTGTGGCATTCGTGGGCACCGACGGCATCTCTCCCATGCCTCCGCCCACCGAAAACACCGTACTACCCTCAATGGCAAGCGGTGCGAAGTCGCTGTCGAAGCCCTCCTCGGGCGACCCCACCTGACTCCAGGCATACACCATGCCGCCTGTGATGACGATTGTCGGGTCGATGTTCTGTTGTCCGTTGCCGCCGAAGGGCATGAAGAAGCCATTCTGCGGGTTGGCGTCTATGGCGTCGTTTGACGTACTTCTGGCTACGACATGTGCTCCGTTGAAAGCGATGGTGCCATTGGCATTCATCGCATCGTCGGTCGCCAGCACATCAATCGTGCCACCGTTGCAAACGATGCCCTCCTTGCCCTCTATGCCCTCAGCGCCAGCGGTGGAGGTCCTCACGGTCACACGACCGTTGTTGATGATAATCTGTCCCTTCGAGGCGATGCCCTTCGTGGCTGCCACATATTTGTGTTTACCGCCGAAGCCGCCAAAACCACCGCCGTCGGTGCTGTCGTTGCCTTCCGGACCCATGCCGCCGAAGTCGGGCATCTCGCCATCGAAGCCTGGGAAGCCACCGCCGAAGTCGGGCATCTCGCCATCGAAACCCGGGAAGCCTCCGAAGCCGAAGGGCTTCTCGCCAAGGTTATCGCCTGTCGTCGTCACGTTGATGGTTGGACCGTCGATAGTGACATCCTTTTTCGTCTTGATGCCGCGACAGCCGTCGCCGGTGGCGACGATGTTCAGCGTGCCCTTGCCCGACAGCAGCAGTTTGTCCTTTGCCCAGATCACCGCAGCCTTGTGGTTCGCCGTGTCGTTGCAGGCAGTGATGGTCAGCGTGTTCACCGTACGCTTAGCAACCACCACCTCCACCTTCTTCTTGTTCTTCAGACAGAGCGGCGAACCCTCTTGGCTCGTCAGCGACAAGTCGTCGAGTGTCACCACGGCCTTGCCGGCAGTCTTCAGCACGAGCTGTCCGTCATCGCTCCTGCCCGTCAGCCGCAGCGAGAGCTTGTGCGCAGCATATCGGCTCTCCACCGTCACCGACGCACCGTCCACTGTCACCGACACACTGTCGGTATTCATTTTGCCAATCTTACTCCCCCCGCGCAGCTTCCCAAGAGAAACCTTTGCCGTAGAGCCGTCAAAGCGGATCGTCACGTCGTCGGCACGACACATACTACTCATCAGCAATAGCAACCCGCACAACAGATATTTCTTCATATTTCAGCTTCCTAAAAATAATTAATTCCCTCTTTCTGCCCAGTCGCCACGGTCCAGTTGACGGTAGCCAATCGCTTCAGCAATGTGGTGGCTCTGCACACGGTCGCTACCGTCGAGGTCGGCAATAGTACGGGCTACCTTCAGGATGCGGCTATAGGCACGGGCAGAGAGCGAGAGGCGCTCCATCGCCATTCGCAGCATCTTCAGGCCTGATTCGTCGGGCTCGGCAAACTGGTGGATGAGGCGTTCTGTCATCTGGGCGTTACAATGCACACCCTTTTGCCCGCGGAACCGTTCCTCCTGAACCGATCGGGCTGCTACAACCCGTTCGCGGATTTGTGCCGACGGCTCGCCCGGCTGTGCCTGTGAGAGGTCGTTAAAGGGCACGGGCGTGATTTCGATTTGAATGTCGATGCGGTCGAGCAAAGGCCCAGAGATCTTCGACATGTAGCGTGCCCGTTGGCCCGGGGTGCAGACGCAGAGATGAGAGGGGTCGCCGTACCAACCGCAGGGACAGGGATTGCACGATGCAACGAACATAAACGAGCAGGGCAGTTCCAATGTGTATTTGGCTCGCGAGATTGTAATCTTTCGGTCTTCAAGCGGCTGACGCAGCACCTCGAGCGTCTGCTTATTAAACTCGGTGAGCTCATCACAAAATAGGACGCCATTGTGAGCGAGAGAAATCTCACCTGGCTGAGGCGAAGAGCCTCCACCGACGAGGGCAACCTCGGAAATGGTGTGATGGGGTGAGCGGAAAGGCCGCTGTGAGATGAGGGTGGCATTGCGGCCGAGTTTGCCTGCGATGGAATGAATCTGTGTGGTCTCGAGACTCTCGGCCAACGACAGCGGGGGCAGAATGCCCGGCAGGCGCTTTGCCATCATCGACTTTCCGGAACCAGGCGAACCGATCATGATGAGATTGTGTCCACCTGCGGCAGCAACCTCCAGAGCACGCTTTGCCGCCTCTTGGCCTCGAACGTCGGCAAAATCGAGTTCGCAATGAGCTTGTTGTTCGTAGAACTCGCGCCGTGTGTCAATGCGAGTGGGCTCGAAATGACGACGACCGGAGAGCAGGTCGATGACATCGGCCAGCGACTCGACGCCGAAAATGTCGATGTTGTTTACGACTGCTGCCTCGCGAACGTTTTGAATAGGTACGATAAGACCCTTGAACTTGTCTTTACGGGCACGGATGGCAATGGGTAAGGCACCACGGACGGGCTGGAGGGTTCCATCGAGCGACAGTTCGCCCACGAGCATGTAGCGCTCGAGGTCTTCGCATACGATGCTGCCACTTGCTGCCAACAGGGCGATGGCCAGCGGCAGGTCGAAGGAGGAGCCTTCTTTTCGTAGGTCGGCAGGTGCCATGTTCACGGTGACATCGCCATGTGGAAACCGATAGCCCAGATGCTGGAGGGCTACATTGATACGATCGCGGCCCTCGCGAACGGCGGTGTCGCCCAGCCCCGTGAAATGATAGAGCACTCCCCGGGTAACGCTGACTTCGATGGTTACAGTGGTGACATCAAGGCCGTTAACGGCCGCACAATAGGTTCTTACTAACAAAGGTTTATGAAAGGTTTAGAATGGTTGAGGAAAGCTGGGAGTTTTTTCTCCACAATCTTTATAATTCCTTGATTTTATCGAGGAGTTCGTTTTGTTTCAGGTGACGAGCGACGACGCGCCCGTTGTGGAAGACGATGTTGTCGTTGATGGCGGTGAGGCCGAAGCGCTGCAGGGCGGGGTTCTCGAAGAAGTCGGCATCGGCGATGACAGGCCAGTTGATGGTGTCGCGCTGCAGCAGGCGGTAGAGCTCGGCGCGGTTGCCGTCGAGGAAGAAGCTGAGGACTTTGATCTTGCCCGGGCGGCGGCGCTGCTCGCGGTGGATGACGCGGAGCGTGTTCTGGCTGTCGTAGTTCCATGAGGAGAAGGTTGTGACGACGGCGACGGGTGCGCCGAGGAGCGCGGACTTGTTGACGGACCGCCCCTTGCAGTCGGTGGCGGTGAAGTCGGGGATGCCGCTGCCCTTCTGGGCGTGGGCGAGGTCGGCGGCTTTCTTCTGCAGACGTGTCAGCGTGATGTTCTTCGGTTGCTTCTCGGCGAGGACCTTCAGGAGCTGCTGTGCCTTCTGGTAGCCGGGGTTGGCAGTCTGCATGAAGTACTGGCTGACGATATAGACGGCAGCGCGCGAGTCGGGGTGCTCGTTGACGAATGCCTCGGCGAGCTTCAGCACCTCGGGTGGTGCCACGCCGACGATCTGATGACGGAATGCCGACAGCAGCTCGTTGTCCTTCGTGCCGCTCATCACCATCGCCTGCAGATTGGTGGCGTCGCCCTCGATCTTCACGGTCTTCCCCGACGACGCGAAGAGAGGCACCTCGGTGAAGTTCGGGAAGACGAGGACGAGTGTTCCCGGGTCCTCGCAGGGAGTGGTATAGACGAAGTTTCCCTTATCGACGCGGATGGTGTCGACCTTCGTGATGACGCCATCGGGGCTATAGACATAGAACTCGCCCTGGTTGAGATTCTTGAACGTTCCCTTCACGCGGAAGTTGCCGCCGCCTGCTCCGCAGGACAAAAAGAGGAGAAGACAAAAAGACATAGGGATAAGTTGACAAAGAGACAAAGAGATGAACTTTGCCTCTTGCCAATGTGTTCTGACGATTCCTTCTTTTCTCATTGTCTTCTTAATTGTGCCTGTGCCGCAGGCGCTTATTACAATTTTCAACGCCCGCAGGGCCTTACACCTCCCCCTCTTGCCCCCTCCCTACGGGGGAGGGCTGGGGTGGGGCTCTTACTTAATCAGTTTCAGCTCGAGGTCCTTGTCGGCATAGGCCTTCAGAGAGGGATCGAGCTGAAGGGCTTCCTTCAGATAGGACTCGGCAGCGAACTTATTGCCGCGGCGGGCGGCAACGATGGCATGGAGATAGCTGGTCATGGCATCGGGGTTCTTGATCTTGTCGAGTGTCTGGATGGCACCCTCGTAGTTCTTGTTGAGGAGCTGGGCAAGGGCAGCGCTGTTACTGACGGACTCGCCGAAGCTGGCCTCAGCCTGTGCGAAGTTACCCTTGGCGATGTTCAGATTGCCGAGAGCCTCACCGAAGCCGTTGGCACCGATGGCATTGGCGATGTTCTCCTCTGCCTCGGCAAACTTTCCGTTCTTCAGGGCGATGAGTCCGAGGTTGGCGTATGCCTCAGGGGCGTTCTTGTTGACGCGCAGTGCCTGCTGGATATACTTGTCGGCCTGTATGTCGTCGCCCTGGTTGAAGGCGAGCACGGCGAGGTTGTTCAGGGCGCGATAGTCGCGGTCCCAATACTGGGCTGTCTTCTTGTAGATGGCCTCCTTCTCGGCGACGTTGTCGGTGAGGGCGGCGGCATAGAGCATCTCCTCGACGCTGAGCTTCGTGGCATCGGTGGCATATTGTTCCTTGATCTGCTCATCGCTGCGGCCCACGACATCGTAGTTGATGGTCATGCGGGCACGGCGCAGCTCGGGCAGAATGCCATCAGCAAGCTCGCGGAATGCCTGGCTCATATTACGGATCTGCTGCTCGCGTTGCTCGGGATCCTTATACATGGACAGCACACGCAGGATGACGTCCTTGTCCTGGATGTTGCTGGCTTGCACGAGCTGCTGGAAGCCCTCCCAGTCCTGAGCGGTGTAGTGGGCATCGACATCGGTCTGCACCTTCGTCTGCTTCAAGGTCTTCTGGACATAGTCCTCAGAGGCATCCTGGCGCTTGCCGGCGAGGCGGTCGTTGAACTCGAAGCCTCCCTCGGGGGATGCATAGGCGGCTACCTCGACATTCTTGATGGCGAGCTTCTCACCACGGTCGGCATTGATCTTCTGGAGCAGGCGCACGAACTCCTGAACGGAGTTGTTCTTCAGCTCGCTCTGGCGCAGTACGGCCTGGTTGACGAGGAATTTCACGTTGGCTTCCTGTTTCTGCGACTGGATGCGCTGGAAGGAGTCGGGGGCGATGCAGCCACCGGCCTGCATCATGGTCTGCTTATAGAGCTCGCTGGTGGCGATGACGCCCGTGGCGACCTTCACTGCTGGCACGCTGACCTGCTTCTTGCCAATCTTCGCCTTGAAGGTGAGGTACATATCGCTCTGCTGCATGTCGGGCTCGTAGTCGAAGGCCGTCTTCATGGTGTAGTGACCACCGAGACGATAGGAGATGGTCTGGTCGTTGCCGAGCACCTTCTCGCCTTGGAAGGTTGCTTCCTGTCCCAGTGCCACCTGTCTGTCACCATAGCGCAGCTCGGGAACCACGGTCACCACGGCCTTGCGCTTCATGTATTTCTCTGGGAACTTACCATTGATGGTAGCAGGCACTTCTCCACCCCGTGTCTCCAACGGGTTAGGGGTCACCTCGAAATTATCAGCCGACAGCGGGCCGAGTTTCGAACACGAAGTAAAAACGAAAACGATTGCTGCAACGGCAGCAAGAATAAGATTTTTGCGCATAAAAATAAACATGTTTAGTAAAAAAGTGCCGCGAGCGGGACTCGAACCCGCACGACCATCACTGGCCAAGGGATTTTAAGTCCCTCGTGTCTACCAATTCCACCATTGCGGCAAATTTCATTTGCCCGATGCTTGGCGGCGCCTCAGCATAAAGCGAGCTTTCTGCATTCGGCTTGCACAAGCATTGCGGCATTTTATCTTCGTTCTAAAAGCGCGATACTAGGCTGCGCCTCAGCCATTGAAGGGCATTCTGAGTTGCAAAGGTACGGTTTATTCTTAAGACTGCCAAAAGAATTTAAGAATTTTAATATTCTAATTCACAGAAAGCACACCATAGGGGCCTGTCGTGGCGGCACGATAGCGGATGAGCTTCACGCCCTGGTCGCCACTGGCGATGATGCCGCCGTTGTTCAGGTCGTACTGCCGCTGACACGTCTTGCAGGTCGCCATGCCGTTCGACGACACCTGCAGCGGATAGCTGTGGATGGGCACGCGCGAATCGTCGTAGCAGTTGGGACACTCGCGGTCGAAGGCATAGAGCGTCGGCGGATCGGTGAGCAGTCCATAGCCCACGATGAGACCGTCGTTCATGCCCAGCAGCAGGGTGCGCCGCGTGTCGATGGCATTGAAGATGCTCTCGGAACTGGTCTGCTGGTTGCTCACGAAGCGGAAATACTGCGCCCCACCGTGATTGGTGAGGGTGATGGTGGTGAAGACGCCTGTGTAGGGGGTCATGGCAGCTGCCAGCGTGGGGTCGTTGTGTGTGCCGTTGTCAATCACCAGATAGCAGCGCTTCTGCGTGTATTCGCTCTGGGTGTCGCCACAGGAGGTGAAGCCCCACCCCAGCCCTCCCCAAAGGGGGAGGGAGAGCAAAATGCCGATGAGCCTATGGTGTTTGTGAAAATCCATGAAGAAGAGTCATTACTCCCCTCCCTTGGGGAGGGGGTGGATTTCTATTAACCTGCGCTCAGCCTCTTCCGCCCTTTCAAAGTGGAAGTCGGCGAGGCGTTGCTGCATGAGGTCGGCGATCTGCTTGTTGCAGAGGTTGCCGATGCTGCCCTCGTGGGTGTGGTGGATGTCGTGATTGGCGTGGAAGTCGCCGGCTTCGATGGCCAGTCCCACCTGCCGGTAGGCATCGCGGAAGGGCACGCCGCTGGCCGCCAGTCGGTTCACCTCCTCGACGGAGAACATCGGGTCGTACATCGGGTTGTCGAGGATGTGCTCATCGACCTCCATGCGGTCCACGATGTAGCATGCCATCGCGAGGCAGTCCTTCAGTTCGTCGAAGGCGGGCAGGAAGGTCTCCTTGATGATCTGCAGGTCGCGGAAGTAGCCTGTAGGCAGGTTGTTCATGATGAGCGTGACCTGCTGCGGCAGCGCCTGCAGCTTGTTCGACTTGCCGCGGATGAGTTCGAAGACATCGGGGTTCTTCTTATGCGGCATGATCGACGAGCCCGTGGTGCACTCCTTGGGCAGACGCACGAAGCCGAAGTTCTGCGAACAGAACAGGCAGGCATCGTAGGCGAGCTTCGACAGCGTGCCTGCCACCGATGCCATCGCGAAGGCGACATTGCGCTCAGTCTTGCCGCGCCCCATCTGTGCATACACCACGTTGTAGGCCATCGTGTCGAAGCCCAGCAGGTCGGTGGTCATCTGGCGGTTCAGCGGGAACGACGAGCCATAGCCTGCTGCAGAGCCCAGCGGATTACGGTTGGTCTGGCGGTAGGCGGCCTGCAGCAGCAGGATGTCGTCGCAGAGGCTCTCGGCATGGGCGCCGAACCACAGTCCGAACGACGAGGGCATCGCCACCTGCAGGTGTGTGTAGCCCGGCATGAGCACGTCCTTCGTCTCCTCGCTGCGGCGCTGCAAGGCGTCGAAGAGCTGCTTCACGAGCTCTACCACCTCCTGCAGTTCGTGGCGGATGAAAAGTTTCAGGTCGACGAGCACTTGGTCGTTGCGTGAGCGGCCGGAATGAATCTTCTTGCCCACATCGCCCAGACGGCGCGTGAGCAGCAGTTCCACCTGCGAGTGGACGTCCTCGACGCCCTCCTCGATGACGAACTCGCCGCGCTCGCACTGCCCGTAGATATCGCGCAGGGCGTCGAGCAGCACCGTCAGCTCCTGCGGCTCGAGGAGTCCGATGCTCTCGAGCATGGTAATATGGGCCATCGACCCCAGCACGTCGTAGCGTGCGAGGTAGAGATCCATGTCGCGATCCCTGCCCACCGTGAACCGCTCAATCTCGGCGGTCATCTCAAAGTTCTTCGTCCAAAGTTTCTCCATTGTTGTTTTTGTGTCTGAAGGAAGTCTAATCCACTTCAACCCATTTCCGCTTGGTCCTCGGGAGTTTCGCTCAAGCGGTCGTAGTCGAGGGCCTGCAGTACGTCGGCCATCTTCTCGATGCCTTCCCGCAGCGGCTTTTCGACCATCGCCCGGATGAAGAAATTCAGCTCGGCCTTCATGGTGAGCTTCATCTTGCACTCCTCCTCGCCAACTGGCAGGAGCTGGATCCAGAAGTTCAGCGGTACTGGCGACTGCTTCGCCTCAAACTTGATCGTGTTGGGTTCCTCGCGGTCCACGATCTGCATGGCCACGCGACCCACCATCGGAGCCTCGAGGCTCACACTGTCGCTGTCGAATTCCAACCCCTGCACCTTGTCCTCAGGGATGCGGTCGCGCACCAGCTCAAGGTTCTCGAGATTGCTCAACATGTCGTATACTTTCTGTTGCGGTGCCTGTATTTGACGCACGCTGCTTTCAAATTTTGTACTCACGATATAAGGATTTACGATTTACAAATTTCTTTCTCCATTTTATTACGAAAGCGGCAGAGCCGAGTCCGATTTACAGATTGATGATTTTACACGAAGCGGTCAGACACAGGGGTCTGCCCCTACGCTGGGGGAGGGCTGGGGTGGGGCTACTTCCCCCACTCAGCAGGGTTCGTGCGCCATTCGCGCAGCAGTTGCAGGTCGGCCGCCGACACATAGCCCGTTTCGGAAGCCTCGGCGATGACGTGTTCATAGTCGGTGAGCGTGAGCAGTTCCACGCCAGCCTCGCGGAAAGCATCGGCAGCCACGTCGAAGCCATAGGTGTGGCTGGCCACCATGCCCAGCACCTCGACGCCAGCCTGGCGCAGGGCGTCAACAGCCTTCAGCGACGAGCCGCCCGTTGAGATGAGGTCCTCCACCACCACCACCTTCGTGCCTGCGGCGAGCTCGCCCTCAATCTGGTTGCCCATGCCGTGATCCTTCGGCTTCGGGCGCACATAGGCAAACGGCAGTCCCAGTGCGTCGGCCACCAGAGCGCCCTGCGCGATGGCACCCGTGGCGACGCCGGCGATGGCCTCCACCTCGGGATAGTGCTCCAGGATCAGACTCACCAGGCGCAGCTTCACGTACGTGCGCACTTCAGGATAGGAGTTCACCTTGCGGTTGTCGCAATAGATGGGTGATTTCCAGCCGCTCGCCCATGTGAACGGTTCTTGCGGTCGTAGCTTGATAGCCTTGATCTTCAGTAGCTTAGCGGCAAAAGCCTTCTTCTGATTATCCATGTTGTTTGGTTCTATCGATAAAACTTTTGGCAAAATTACTGATTATTTTTGAATTATCCTACAATCTCCCCGTGAATTTACGTGAAATGCCACAAAAACGGTGCCGCATCATTTCACGACAATACGATTGCCCTCGAGTGATATGTGTCCGCTCTGCAAGCGGTCGAGGATCTCGATAGCGTAGGCGGCGGTGCTGTTGCGTGGAATGATGTAGCGCAGTCGCAGTCGCAACAGGTCGGTGTTATGGCACTCGATAGTGAGGTTGTATGAGTAGGCGAGTTGTGTGATGATATCGCCGATGGTTTGCTCATTGAAATAGAAATAGCCATCGCGCCAGGCGGTGTAGGGGTCTGTATCGACTTCTTCTATGTTGAGAAGAGGCGTTGACGCGTCGAGGGTAGCTTTTTGTCCGGGGTGAAGAAGATGCTCGGCGACTTTCTTTCCCATGACGCCGACGCTGCCTTCTACGAGCACGACTTCCGTCTTGTTGCTTTCGGCACAGATGTTGAACTCAGTGCCGTAGTCGCGTATGATGCCGTGTTGAGTGCCTACGATGAAGGGTCGGGCATCGCGAGCCACGCAGAAGTAGGCCTCGCCCTTGAGGGAGACGATACGGCTGTCGTCGATGAACTCGTCGGGATAGATGAGACTGGAGCCCGGGCGCAGATAGACGCGGGTGCCGTCGCTGAGGTTCACGAGCACGGAGTGGCCATAGGGCACGGTGAGAGTGCTGGTGCCTGCCATGATCTGCCCTACCACGTGGCGTTTGCGGCTACTGCTGCCAATGACATCCACTACCTCGTCGGCAGCGTCGTCAGGCTTCTCGCCGGTAATCTGTTGCTGCTTGCCGTCAGCTGTGGTCACGGTAACGCCGAAGCCATCGGGCACACCCTCGATAGTTGTCTTCTCAGCCAGCTCAGCCTGCTGGGCGAGCAGACTCTCCTCTGTGGAGTGGCGGGCTGGCCACAGCAGGAATAATGCGCCAGTGAAGAGGGCTGCCGCAAGTGCAACCCATTTGAGACGGGAAGCAAGCCGCCGGGTCTTTTCCGATTGGGGCTGCGACAGCGTTGCAACAGACGGCACGTCAGCGGGGTGGTGCTTCTCGATGAAATGCTCTAGCGCAACCTCGGTGTCGGGCTGCGGTGCGAGCTGGCCCTGCAGGATCATGATGTCCTGGCAGGCCTCGCGGAGGTCTGCGTCTGCCTGTATCTGGGCGAGTTGCTCGTCGGTGAGCACTGCCCCTGGCTCCATAATATCGATTGTCTTTTCTATGTTCATGACGTATATAAAACGTATTTGTTTTCGGCTTAGGTATGGAAAAAGGTAAAAAATAGTTGAACCGCTCCTCAGGCGCTACGGGGTCTTTCTTTGTTCCGCGATGAGGCGGAGTGCACGCGAGATGTATTTCTTCACGGTATTGGGCGAGATGCCCATTTCCTCTGCAACCTCGCGATATTGTTTGCGGTCTACGTAGCAGGCGGTGAATATCTGGCGGGTGTAGTCAGGCAGGGAGTCGAGCACGCGGCTCACAATCTGCTCGCGCTCGTGCAGTTCAGCCAGACGGTCGGCATGGTCGTAGCCCTCCGAGAGTCGGGCATAGAGTTCGGCATGTCGGCGGTGTGTGGCATCGCGCCGCAGATGGTCGACGCACTTGTTTCTCACGTTCTTGTAGAGATATGCCCGCGCTGCCTCGCGCTCGATGGCGCCGAAGTTGCGCCACACGTCCTCGAAAGCCGCACTGACCATGTCCTCGCAATCGGCCTCGCGGGCAAGGAAGCGTCGTGCGAAGAGGAACAGCTCGGCATAGTAGAGTCGGAACAACTCGTCGAAGTCAGTGTGGTCAAACATCGTGTTGGCTGCTGTGTAATCGAAATTTTGCGCAAAAGTAGTAAAAAATATGAGAAAATGCAATAAAAACATACCTGAAAAGTGCAGAAAGACGTTTAAAAGATAGATATTCCTAATCATATTAACCAAAAACCAACGCTTATGAACAAAAAACGATGGACGACTTTGTTGCTATTGTTCTGTCTGACGGTGCTTCCGGCACTGGCACAGGGCGACCGCATTTCAATCAGTTGTCAGAACGAACCCCTGCAGAAGGCGCTGCGCCGACTGGAGAGGGTGAGTAAGCAGAAAATCATGTTCACCTACGAGGACGTGGAAAACTACAACGTCACAGGTCAGGTGAACGATGCTCCCTTCGCTGCTGCTTTGCAGATGATGCTTGCCGGCAAGCCATTCGAATACAAGGTTGATGGCAACCTGGTGACAATCAACCGGGTGCAGCAACAGCGGAGTGGAAGCCGTGAAATTACCGGAATGGTGGTCGACGACCAGGGCGAACCACTCATCGGAGCCACTGTCACCAATGTGAAAAATGCCGGCGACCGCGAGACGTTCACTGCCATTACCGACGTGAACGGTCACTTCAAGCTGACGCTCTCGGGCGCTGTGAGCCAGATCGAGGTGAACTACATCGGTTTCCAGCCGAAGATGGTCTATCTGAACTCGTCGAGCAGCTACCAGATTCAGCTTACCCCCGACTCGAAGGCTATCGACGAGGTGGTCGTCACGGGTATCTTCGAGCGCAAGGCCAATACCTACAGCGGTGCCGTCACAACCATCAAGGCCGAGGAACTGCAGCGTGTGGGTAATGTGAACGTACTGCAGTCGCTGAAGAACATCGACCCCTCGTTCCTCCAGATCGAGAACCTCGCAGCCGGTAGCAACCCCAATGCGCTGCCCGACTTCCAGATGCGCGGCGCCTCAACGATTGCCAGTGTGCAGGGCGAATACGCCTCCAGCGCCAACCAGCCGCTGTTCATCCTCGATGGTTTCGAGACCGAGCTCACCAAGATCCTCGACCTTGACATGAACCAGGTGGAGAGTGTTACCACGCTAAAGGATGCCACAGCCAAGGCCATCTACGGTTCGAAGGCGGCAAACGGTGTGATCGTTATCGAGACGAAGCGCCCCGACAGCGGCCGTATGCGCATCACCTACACTGGCTCGATGAGCCTTGAGGTTCCCGACCTCACGAGCTACGATCTCACCAATGCCGCCGAGAAGCTGCAGGTGGAGCGCATGGCAGGCCTCTACAGCAGCGAGAATGCCGTCAGCCAGGTGAGCCTCGACCAGAACTACACTCAGAAGCTGCGCGAGATTCTCGCCGGCGTGGAGACCGACTGGCTCGCCCAGCCCGTGCGCAATGGCTTCGGCCATAAGCACTCCGTCTATCTCGAGGGTGGCGACAAGTCCATGCAATATGGCGTGAACCTTATGTATAACCGCATAGGCGGAGCCATGAAGGGCAGCGACCGCAACAACTTCTCGGGTGGAGTCACACTCGCCTACCGTGTGAAGAACCTGCAGTTCCGCGACAAGCTCACTGTCGACCACAACCTGAGCCATAACTCTCCTTACGGCACGTTCGACCTCTACTACCGCATGAATCCCTACAGCCGCCTCTACGACGCGAACGGCGATTTCGTGAAGAGCTATAGCTACATGAACAATGCAGGAACGGCAGGAATCTACTACAACCCGCTCTACAACACCACCCTGAACACCATCGACCGCACTGGCTATACCACCATCACCAACGACTTCTATCTGGAGTGGTTCATCAACGAGCAGCTGAAGATGACGGGACGTTTCGGCATCATCAACAAGCACTCCACAGCCGACCAGTTCAAGCCCGCCAACCACACCGACTTCCTCAATCAAACCGATGTGTTCCGCAAGGGCTCCTACTATCAGCTCAACGGCATGAATACCGACATTTCTGCCGACCTCGGCCTACAGTGGTCGAAGCAGTGGGACCAGCACCTCGTGTTCGTGAACGGACAGCTGTCGATGAGCGACAACAAATACAATAGCACCGGTCTGCTCGCCGAAGGCTTCCCCAACGATTTCATGGACGACATCAAGTTTGCCGTCGCCTATGCCAAGGACAGCAAGCCCACGGGTTCGGAAGGCATCTCACGCAACTGCGGCGGACTGCTTTCGCTGAACTATTCGTTTGCCGAGCGCTATCTCTTCGATGCCAACTACCGTCTGATGGGCTCCTCCGAGGCTGGTAAGGATAACCGCTGGGGATCGTTCTGGTCGGTTGGTGCCGGTTGGAACGTCCACAACGAGCCGTTTATGAAGGATGTAACGTGGGTGAACCGCCTGAAGCTCCGCGCTTCCTATGGCTATACCGGTTCGCAGGGCTTCTCCAGCTATGATGCGATGCCCACCTTCAGCTACTTCAGCGACAACACCTATACCTATACCATCGGCTATAACAGCGGTATTAATAGCAGCATCGGTTCCTATATCACCCGTCTTGCCAACGAAATGCTGAAGTGGCAGGAGAAGTACGATACGAACTTCGGTATCGACCTCGCCCTATTCAACAACCGGCTCACAGGTCGTTTCGACTATTATGTTGCCAACACCAAGGGCATGGTGACAAACGTCACAGTTCCCTACACCACTGGTTTCAACACTTATGTTGCCAACCTCGGTGAAACTCAGAACAAGGGTGTTGAACTCTATCTGAACTACCGCATCTTCGATCGCGGTCGCGACTATGTGAATGTCTTTGCGTCAGCAGCACACAATGTGAACAAGCTGAAGAAGATTTCCAACTCCCTCCGCGCTTGGAACGAAGCTCAGGACGCTACTGCCCTGGAGAATAAGACCACTGCCCCGCAGGTGAAGTACTACGAAGGATGTTCAATGTCGGCCATCTGGGCTGTTCCCTCGCTCGGCATCGATCCGCAGACCGGTAAGGAAATCTTCGTGAAGCGCGATGGCACCGTCACCTACGAGTACGACATGAACGACCAAGTGGTATGCGGTGACACGCAGCCCAAGTGGAATGGAAACTTCGGAGTGAATGGTGAGATCAAGGGTTGGGGCTGGAATGTCACCATGAATTATCGCTGGGGTGGCCAGATGTACAACGCCACATTGGTGGAAAAGGTTGAGAATGCCCAGCTGCAGTATAATGCCGACCGCCGTGTGCTCACCGACCGCTGGCAGAAACCTGGCGACGTGGCTCTCTACAAGAGTATTCTCGACCAGTCGACCACCTATCCGACGAGCCGTTTTGTGCAGGATTATTCCCTGTTCACCCTCTCGTCGCTGACTCTCTATTATGACTTCCGCAACTGTGCTTTCGTGAAGAACTCGTTCCTCGAGCGCCTGAAGATCAGTGCCTACACCAACGATTTGTTCGTCATTTCCAGTGTAAAGACCGAGCGTGGTACCTCATACCCCTTCGCTCGCACCTTCTCGCTGTCAGCACAACTAACATTCTAAAGAAAGGAGGAATCAACTATGAATACAAATATTTATAAGACCTTGCGCAATCTCTTTGCCCTCAGTCTTCTCTGTGTTCTCTGTGCCTCATGTAACGACTGGCTCGACGTGGAACCGAAGTCGCAGATTAAGGAGGAAGACCACTTCAATCGCGAAGGTGGTTTCAAGGACCAGCTGGCTGGTGTCTATACTCAGATGACAGAAAAGTCGATGTACGGTCTGAACATGGGCATTGGTTTTGTAGAAGTGCTGTCGCACAGCTATGATATCAACCCTAACAGCAACTGGCGCTATGCCGATCAGTTTGATTATTCTGAGGCCAGCAGCGAGGGTATCATCAAGCAGATTTGGCAATCGACCTATTCTTGCATTGCCAATCTGAATATTTTTATCCGCAACATTGAAAAGGCCGATCCAGATATGTTCACTGAGCGTGGCTACCGCATCTATCGCGGTGAAGCCTACGGTCTGCGTGCTTTCCTGCACTTCGAGCTGATGCGTCTCTTCGCCGAGGCTCCTGTTACAGCATCGGCCAGTTCGAAGGGCGTGCCTTATGTTACTGCATATTCTACCGATGTGGTGCCGCAACTCTCGGTAGGCGAAACCATGCAGCTCATCATCAACGACCTGTTGCTTGCTCGTGAGGAATTGGTTACCGACACGCTGAATCAACGTCCCTATAGCGGAACCACGTTGACTTACGACTTGTATCGCAATAGTTTCAATTACCTGGCATGTGTGGTTACGCTGGCGAAAGCTTATCTTTGGATAGGCGACACGCAGAATGCGTTGAAGTACGCCAATGAGCTGATTGATTGGCAGGATAACCACTTCAATCCCGGTTTCAGCTGGATTCACTATACGAATATGCAATCGACCAAGCGCAACGAGTTGGACTGCTCCTTCACCAGCGAACACCTCTTCCAGCTCTATATCAACGACTGGGAGGACACCGCCAACCTCTACTTCACCAAGCAGGGCAGCATTAGCGTGCTCACACCTTCGGAGGCTACAGCCAGCGACATTTATGAGGTTGACAACGGCTATGGTAACGACTATCGTTATCTGAGAGGCTACGAGCAGGACGGCGAGAACCGCTATATGGCTAAGTTCTGGTATAACGATGGTAGCACCTATAACAACCGCTATCCGCTCATACGAATGAGCGAGCCTTATTACATCGCTGCTGAGTGCCAGAAGCAGTCGAATCGCTCAAGAGCAGTGGAATTGCTCAATATCGTGCGCGAAAACCGCAACCTGAGTCTCTTCCCGCTATCGACCGACCTCACTGCCGATCAGATTCAGCAGGAGATTTACAAGGAGTATCGCAAGGAGTTCATCGGTGAACACGGCGAACTGTTCTTCTACTACAAGCGTCTGAACATCTCCGACATCAAGGGCTCGGCCACGCGTGGCAGCAAGTCCGTTTATGTGCTGCCCATCCCAAGCAACGACCAGGAGTTCGGTGGATACTCAAATTAGTATATAGTTTATAGATTATAGTATATAGTTATGAAAACAAAGCATTTTTATAGCATACTCTGTGCCCTCAGTCTTTTCTGTGCGCTCTGTGTGTCATGCTCAAGCGACGAGGACTTCTTCTATCAAGACGAACCGCGCGTGCGCCTTGTGGGTGAGAAGATGTGGGCAGCAGGTACCGATTCGGTGACATTCTCGTTTGTTGCCTATCCTGCCGAAACGGTAGAGAAGACCATCTATGTGGATGCACAGATCATGGGCGAGGTGGCCGACCGCGATCGCACGGTGAATCTGATTGTTGACCCGCAACTCACAACGGCCTCCGCCAGTCAATACACCGTTCCGGCAACCGTCATAGTGCCTGCCGGTCAGGCAAAGGGTACCTTCCCTGTTGTACTCAAACGTGATGCCTCGCTCGAGAAGAAAGGCGTGCGCCTCTGCCTGAAAGTGGCAGAGAGTGGCGACTTCAAGCCCGGCGTCAACGAAGAGAACCATATCACCTTTAACTGGAACGACATCCTCTCGAAGCCTAACAACTGGGCCGACCTGGAGCCTTTCTTCGGCACCTATAGCAATGTAAAGTATCGCTTCATGTTGCTCAACCTGCATGCCGACGACGGTGAACTCTCAACGGAAACCATGTCATGGGCAAAGCTCAACAACCTGAAGATTCGTTTCCAGAACGCACTCAATGACTATAATGCCGCTCATCCGGGCAATCCCCTGACCGATGAGAATGGTAATCTGGTGACATTTTAGTTGATAATTGATAATTGACAATTGATAATTATGAAGACAAAGAATTATTATAGCTTGCTCTGTGTCCTCGGTCTTCTCTGTGCGTTCTGCGTGTCCTGTTCTCAGGACGACGGTAATTATGACTACCTGCCCGACGAACAGGTGAGCGAGATAAAACTGGAAATCGATACGACCATCACCAAGAATCCGTATTTGCTCAGCAGTCTCAACCCTGGTGACACCATCGATTTCTATTTGAAGACAGATTATGCCTATGCCGACCGGCTGCAGTATCGCTGGTTCGTGCTGAAGACATACTATAACAGCTATCGTGCCGAGCAAGTGGGCAACGAGATGGTCTATCCTCCTGCCGACACCATCTGGCATGAGCGCGACCTGCACTGGGTGTGTGACCTCACTCCCGGTACGTACTTCTTCTATTGCCAGGCATATGATCCCGTCAACGAAATGAAAGCCTACTGGACAACGGGCGGTTATTGCACGGTTGCTTCAGCAGGTAATCAGGGTGGTATTTACCTGTTGACGGAGCGCGACGGACAAACCGACATCGAGGTGTTCACGTCCGATCTGATGCTGATCTATGGCGGACTAAATTGCTTCTACAAGTACTATAGCCAGAGCACAGGCCATTATCTGGAAGGCAAGCCTCTTTGGATCAAGGGCACTCATACCGGCAAGGCATCGAAGAACGGTTACCTCGTAGCCACCGACAAGAACCTCTATCGACTGGCTGCCGATGGTATGGGAACGGTGAACACATGGAATGAGATGTTCTATACTACTCCTGAAGTGTACAACCCGCAGACGAGTTTCTACTGCAACAACTGCGACTTCCTTATCAACAACGGTAAGCTGCATGTCATCTATGCGAACCAGCCAAACGACATGAAGTTCTCGGAACCGATTGCCGGTGACTACACGGCATTCCCGTTCCTGATGCGTAACACTTACACGACATGGCGTCCCGTCGAAGGAGCCATCACGGCCTGGCAGGTCATCTACGACGAAAAGCATCACAGCTTCAAGCCGTACTTCTCGCAGGCTACATCGCTCAGCGCGTTCAAGACCACCGTCGCTGACGCTTATGTTGATGCCAACAATGTGCCTGGCGACGTGAAAGCCGTGTTCCAAGGTGGTGGCAACTACACATGTGTGATCACGGTCATCGATGGTACGCCCTATCTCTACCGCTACTGCTTCTACAATGTGGTGGACAATGGAGATCTCTCGGCCGAGGGTGCTCGTTCCATCATCGACCTCAGCGGCTGTGAGGATATCCTGAAGGCGAAGAAGTTCTGCTCGAACACCTCTGGTTTCGCGTTCTATTATTACACCGATAAGGGTGTCTATTCCTTCTCGGCCAGCAGTGGTGAGACCACTTCGAAGGAGGTCTATAAGTGCGAGGCTGGCGAAGAGGTTACTTCCATCTACGCATGGGGTTCGGCTGGCGGCGGCTGGCCTACCAGCGACTGTGCCCTTTGGATTGGTATCTGGAACGAAGGTCAGAAGGACGGCAAGCTCATCCAGTACGAGATGGACGTGAACTATGGCATTCCTACCTCCATGTGGGGACCGATGTTCGGTGCGCCCGACAACCCCGTCATCACAACGGGATGGGGTAAGATCATCGACATGACAAATATCGATGCAGAGTAGTATTTTTAGTTGAAAATTGACAATTTATAGTTGATAGTTATGAAAACCATAAAGATTCTCTCTTTGGCAGGCTTGGCGGGCTGCATGTTTGCAGCCTTCGCCGCCTGCAACAACCCCAAGGGTTATGTGATTAACGGACAAGTGGAAGGGCTCGACGACGGCACTGTGGTCACGCTCGTTCCCATGAGCCACGACAACGACTCGGCACTCTGCGAGGCCACTGTCGAGGGCGGAAAGTTCCAACTGTCGGGCATTGCCGACGAACCCATCTGCGCACGCATCGCAGTGAAGGACGCATGGGGCGGTCCCTACGTGATATTAGAGGGTGGCGAAATGAACGTCAGTGGAAAGATTGCCGATGTGCGGGAAGCACCTAATGGCAAGATCTACAACTGGGAAGTGAAGGTGACTGGGTCGCCGCTCACCGATAAGCTCGCCGCCTTCGACGCCCGTCACGACTCGCTCGACATCCTCTACCGCGAGTATCACGAGAAGTTCGACGAGGTGTACAAGAAGATGCACTCGCTGAAAGGTCCCGAGCTCGCAGCCTTCCAGCAGACCGATGAGTGCAAGGCGGCTGTGGATGCCGAGAAGAACTTCTTCGACACCGTGGAAAGCACCATCATGGGCATGGTCAACGACAACAAGGACTCCTTCTGGGGACCGCTGCTCCTGACCAAGTATTTGAACTACTTCGGCAAAGAGCAGGCCGACCTCTACAATTCGCTGCCCGACGATGTGAAGAACTCGTTCTATGGCAGGAAGATGCAGATGGAGATATGGCCTGAGCTCGCCATCGCCGATCAGGTGAAGGCATTCAAGCTGACGGGCGACGACGGCACGGAGTACGACTTCGCCAAGCTGGCCGAGGGCAAGAAATACGTGTTGCTCGACTTCTGGGCTTCATGGTGCGGACCGTGCCGACGCGAGCTGCCTAATGTGAAGAAAGCCTACGCAGAGTTCAATGACAAGGGCTTCCAGGTGGTCAGCATCTCCATTGACCAGAAAGAAGCCGACTGGCGCAAGGCCCTCGACGAGGAGAAGATGCCGTGGCCGAACTTCCGCGATAACGAGGTGGCTAACCAGTTCAAGGTGAAGGCGGTGCCCACGGTTTATCTCTGCGATGCCGAAGGCAATATTGTCGCTGCCAACGAGGAATGCCGCGGTGAGGCGCTCGCCGCCAAGCTCAAGGAGTTGCTGAAGTAAATATATCCTTTTTCGAACAAGTAAGGCTCTTCGCGATTGCGGAGAGCCTTATTTATCTATCTATTTGTTTTTAAAACAACACGGACCACATAGGACAACTCTTTTTTTCAAAAAAAGTTTTTCGCATTTTAACCTCCCATCCTCCCGTATTCTTCTGAAATGCCTTTATACTAAGGGGTTTCGGCACGGGAGGTATCGCAAAAAGACCTCCCGTCAACCTCCCGTCGGGAGCCTCCCCCAGCCCCTCCAAAAGGAGGGGAGCCAAATCAGTCATTAGCCGTTTATTCAATAGTTTTTGTGGTTCCCCTCCTTTGGAGGGGTCAGGGGAGGTACGGGAGATTTACGGGAGGTATGACGGGAGGTTAATGGGAGGTGTGACGGGAGGTTGATTGTTTCATAAGCAATTGATACACAGACAGTTACTAAACAAGCGGGAGGTGTTGATGTTAAAATGAAAAAACAGAGGCCTCACCCCGACCCTCTCCAAGGAGAGGGAGCCATCAGCTTGTAGGGATGGAGCCTCTCCCCCCGCCCTCCCCCAAAGGGAGGGAGCCATCAGCAGCTTGCGGACGGGGAATGAACCCCGTCCCTACAAGTGGTAAAACCTATGCTCTCGTACCTCTGAAGCTATGCTCTCGTACCTCTGGAGCTATGCTTACGGACAACTGGAGCATTGCTTTCGGACTGCTGGAGCTATGCTCTAGGGTTCCGAAACCATTGCTCTTCCATGCTGAAAAGCATGTCATGAAGGTCTCGTTGCGGCGTTTTACAAAATCTTATTCAAAATAAGACATACGTGACAGACGTACATAAGTTTTTTATCCACTGATGACGCAGAAATAAATCCCCCAGCCTGCCAATGGGTAAGCTGGGGGATAATTATCGATTATTGTTGTGGGTTTGGGGTTCTTAGTCGATCTCCTCGTCCGCCTCATAGCCGCCCATCTCGCGGATGGCATTCTTCAGCATGGTGTGCTGGCGGTACAGGTGGTTCACGGCTTCCTCGCCCACGGTGTAGTCGTGCATCGGGCTCTTCAGGAAGAAGCTCAGGAAGCGCTGGGTGCCGTAGTGGCCGGCACGGGCGGCGAGGTCGATGAGCAGGCAGAGGTCCAGACAGACGGGTGCTGCGAGGATGGAGTCGCGGCAGAGGAAGTTGATCTTGATCTGCATGGGGTAGCCCATCCATCCGCTGATGTCGATGTTGTCCCACGACTCCTTGTTGTCGTTGCGCGGCGGATAGTAGTTGATGCGCACCTTGTGATAGTAGTCGCTGTAGAGGTCGGGCTGCTCGTCGGCCTTGAGGATCGTCTCGAGTGTGGAGAGCTTCGATACCTCCTTCGTGCGGAAGTTCTCTGGAACATCGAGCACCAGGCCGTCACGGTTGCCGAGGATGTTCGTCGAGAACCAGCCGTCGAGGCCGAGGCAGCGTGTGCCGATGATCGGGGCGAAGCCGCTCTTCACCAGTGTCTGACCGGTCTTGAAGTCCTTGCCTGCGATGGGCATCTGCGTCTTCTCAGCCAGCTCCCACATGGCAGGAATATCGACAGTGGTGTTCGGAGCACCCATCACGAAGGGGCAGCCCTCGGTGAGTGCAGCATAGGCGTAGCACATCGACGGGGCGATGTGTTCGCGGTCGTCGGCCTTCATAGCGGCTTCCAGTGCGTCGAGCGTGTAGTGCACCTGCTCGTCGATGGGCACGTAGATCTCTGTGGAGGCTGCCCACAGCACCACGCAGCGGTCGCACTCCTTCTCTGCCTTGAACTGGCGGATGTCCTCGCGCAGCATCTCCACCATCTCCCAGCGGGTGGGCATCACGTTGCCTCCCTTCACGTTGTCGCCGTCGAGGCGCTTCGCATAGTTCTTGTCGAATGCCGCCTTCATGGGTACAATCTGTTCCAGTTCGTCGCGCACGGGGTCGATGTCGTTGCGCTTCAGCACCTCAGCATAGACTGCCGACTGATAGGCGTTCTGCGGATAGACGTCCCAGCATCCGAAGACGATGTCGTTGAGGCTGGCCAGTGGAACGATGTCCTTGTAGTGCAGATATTGCTTTGCTTCGCCGCGTCCCACACGCACCTTGTCGTACTGCGTCATCGCGCCGATGGGCTTCGTCAGTCCTTTGCGGGCCATGAGCACGCCTGTCATGAATGTTGTTGCCACTGCGCCGTTGCCGACGATGAGTATTCCCAATTTGCCGTTTGCCGGCTTTACATTAGTCTGTTTCATAGCTTTTGTTTAAATGAGTAAAAGTGGCGCAAAGTTACATATTATATTCCATACGAACAACTATCATTCAGACTTTTACACACCATCAAAACTAATTGTTACAAATGAAAAACTATTAGGCGCCTTGTAGTTTTGTGTTATGTAACAAAAGGCAGACTGTTTTTTCGTAAATTATTTGGTAAATTGATTTTTATTCATTACTTTTGCAGAGTGAACAAAAATACCATGCATAAGAAGAGTCATAAAGCACTTATCTCGCACAAGTTCATGAATATTAAGGAGATCGATCATTACTGCCTTTGATATTCTGGTCTGGCCGATGGGGACAGCCTTTCTTTCTTGTACCATTCCTTTTTTTCTTGTCTGTTGCGAATAGCGACAGCACCAGCTGTTTCAGGGAGGGTGGCGAAGGATAAATGTTTCCCTCCACAATCTTTATCTGTAAATTTAAAAACCAATCAATAAGTAACGTTATGGAATTACCATTTGCTGAAGCGTGGAAGATCAAGATGGTCGAACCGCTTCGTAAAAGTACGCGCGAAGAGAGAGAACAGTGGCTTCGCGAAGCCCACTACAATGTATTCATGCTAAAAGCCGAACAGGTGTATATAGACTGCCTGACGGATTCCGGCACGGGCGCGATGAGCGACCGCCAGTGGTCGGCGATGATGCTGGGCGACGAGAGCTATGCTGGCGCCACGTCGTTCTATAAATTCCAGGAGGTGGTGCAGCGCTTGTTCGGATTCAAGTATGTCATCCCCACGCACCAGGGCCGTGCAGCAGAGAACGTGCTGTTCTCGTATCTGGTGAAGGAAGGCGACGTAGTGCCGGGCAATGCTCACTTCGACACGACGAAGGGACATATCGAGGCGCGCAAGGCGAAGGCCATCGACGTGACCATCGATGAGGCGAAGAACACGCAGCTGGAGTTGCCGTTCAAAGGTAATGTGTCGCTGGAGAAGCTGGAGAAAGTGCTGAGTGGCGGGCAGCGTGATGGCTACCGCGTGCCGTTCATGGTGCTCACCGTGACGAACAACACGGTAGGCGGACAGCCGGTGTCGATGCAGAACATCCGCGAGACCTGCGCCCTCTGCCATCAATACGGTGTGCCTGTGGTGATGGACTCGGCGCGCTTCGCCGAGAATGCCTATTTCATCAAGATGCGCGAGGACGGCTATCAGGACAAGACCATCAAAGAGATTGCTCGCGAGATGTACTCGTATGTCGATGCGATGACGATGTCGGCGAAGAAGGACGGATTGGTGAACATGGGTGGCTTCATTGCCATGAACAACAAGGACTGGTATGAGGGTGCGAAGTTGTTCTGCATTCCCTTCGAAGGCTTCCTGACCTACGGCGGACTGAACGGCCGTGACCTGAACGCGCTGGCGGTGGGACTCGACGAGAACACGGAATTCCCGATGCTGGAGACGCGCATCCACCAGGTGCACTACCTTGCCGAAAAGCTCGACGAATACGGCATTCCTTATCAGCGGCCGGTGGGTGGCCACGCCCTGTTCATCGATGCCGACAAGATTCTCTGCAATGTGCCGAAGGAGGAGTTCCCCGCCCAGACGCTCACCTGCGAGCTGTATCTCGAGGCAGGCATCCGCGGTTGTGAGATTGGCTATATCCTTGCCGACCGCGACCCCGTGACGCGCGAGAACCGCTTCGGCGGCCTCGACCTGTTGCGTCTGTGCATTCCCCGCCGTGTATATACCGACAACCACATGAATGTCATCGCTGCCGCGTTGAAGAATGTCTACGACCGCCGTCATGAAATCACGCGTGGCGTCGCCATCGAGTGGGAGGCCCCGCTCATGCGCCACTTCACTGTGCAACTGAAGAGGTTGTGAAAGAGACTCACCCCCCTGCCCCTCCAGCCTCACCCCCAGCCCCTCCCCCATAGGGAGGGTAGCTTTGGAGGGAGTGATTACTCTTGGGCATCGGCCTGGGTAGGATGACACAAATGATAGGCCTGCCTTGCTTCGCGCAAGACAGGCCACTTGGTTTTTGTTATTAAAATTCAGATTGCTTTTTAGTGCAGGTGATATATCTCTTTAATTGAAGAGCATTTTACTCCCCTCCCTACGGGGGAGGGGTTGGGGGTGAGGCTTTATCTCTGCCTGATTCCCATGCGTGCCTCGACGACGTTCACGACGTAGTCGCCCAGCTTCTCGCACTCGTTGACGAGATCCATGTAGATGGTTCCCACGGCGTAGGTGTACTCGTGATTGTTCACGTCGATGATGTTCTGCGACTTCAGCTGGTTGCGATAGTTGTTGATTTCGTTCTCGATGTTGAACGTGCGGTTTGCATCGAACGACTCCTTTCGTCCCAGCATCAGGCGGTTCATCTGCGTCAGCGCGTTGTCGGTGAGTTGCATCATCTGGTGCAGGTGGTCATACTGACTGTCGGTGAAGTGATCCTGCTTGCCCAGATACTTGCGCGAGATGGTGCGTGCCATGTTGAAACAGGCATCGCCAATCGACTCCAGCTCGGAGATTTCGCGCAGCATGGAACGAATCTTGCCTTTCGTTTCATCGGAGAGGTGGGCATCGGCAACCTGTTCCAGATACTTTGCGATTTCCAGTTCCATGTTATCGCTGATGCCTTCGTACTTCTCGATGCGGCTGTACAGTTTGTTGAACGAATCGTCGTTCTTCTGTTTACCCATGAGCGACGACGACTCGTTGAGCAGTTCCTTTACCATACCGAACATGCGCTGCATGCGCTCGGAGAACGACTGTATCTCCTTCTGTGCCTCCAACACCGAAAGCTCAGGGGTCTTCATGATGCCTGAGGTGATGAAGTGCAGGCGGAAGTCCTCTTCCTCGTCGACCTTCTTCGGCTTGATGACCCAGCAGACGAATTTCTCGATCTGCGGGATAAACCAGATGAGGATGCCGGCATTGATGACGTTGAAAGTGGTATGGAAGGCTGCCAGCACAAACGACAGCTTGGCGGTGTTGGCCGCGAAGGTTGCTGCGCTGACGGTATCTTTCCCCATGTTTACGTCGAAGCCTACCCATCCGCACACCATATTAATAAATGGCCGGAACACCACCAGTATCCACAGTACGCCGAACACGTTGAAGAACATGTGGGCAAGGGCTGCACGGCGGGCTTGTGTGTTGGCCGAGAGTGCGGCGAGGTTTGAGGTGATGGTGGTACCGATGTTCTCGCCAAGCACCAGGGCGATACCCTGATAGATGGGCAGCGCACCACTGCTACACAGAATCATCGTGATGGCCATGACGGCTGCCGACGACTGTACGCAGAACGTGAGCACTCCGCCAAGGATCAGGAATATCAGAGTGGTCATGAACGAATGGGGGTTGAAGCTTTGGAAGAAGCCCAATACCGCCTCGTTGTGACCCAGGTCCATCTCATTGCCCGTAAGGCGCAGCGTGGTCAGACCCAACAGCAGCAATCCCAGTCCGAAGAGGAAATCGCCGATGTAGCGATGACTCTTCAAGTAGATGAGGATGATGCCTAGGAAGAAGCCCACGTAGCTGACGATGCTGATGTCGAACGACATACCAGCGGACATGATCCATGCTGTCAGCGTTGTGCCGATGTTTGCACCCATGATGACAGAGATAGCCTGCGCAAGGGTGAGCAGGCCTGCATTGACAAACGATACTGTCATCACAGTGGTGGCTGTTGACGATTGCACACTGGCTGTGACGAGTGTACCTGTCAGCATGCCAGTGAAGCGATTGGTGGTCATGGCGCCCAAGACGTGGCGCAGTTGCGGACCGGCCATTTTCTGCAAAGCCTCACTCATGCCTTTCATACCGAACATGAGCAGTGCCAGCGATCCTAATAGTTTGAGTGCTATAAACATCCTGTTAACGAAGTTTTCTGGGTGCAAAGGTAATGAAAATTTTCTTGAAAAGCGTGAAAAAGAGGCGAATTTATTCATAGATAGCAGAAAAAAATAAAAAAAAAGGCGTGAAGAGGCTGAAATAACGCGTTGAAGTGTTGATATTCAGAAATTTTTAGTATTTTTGCATCATCATCAAACAACGTCAACTAAGAATCCTACATCTTAAAAGAATCATGGAAACTCAAGTAACATTCGATTGCCTGAACAATGGAAAGTCCATTGAGGTGCCTGTGGGTACATCGCTCGAGGAGGCTTATGCCAAGACGGGCCTCCAGATGAAATACGGCCCTGTGGGGGTCAAGGTGAATAACAAGGTGGAGCCTATGCACTACTGTTTATATAGGCCCAAGCAGGTGGAATACCTCGACATGACGTCGCCGGCAGGTGTTCGTGCTTATACCCGCACGCTCTTCTTCATCCTCTGCAAGGCTGTCAGCGACCTGTTCCCCAAGGGCTCGGTAGTGATTGACATCCCCGTCTCGAACGGCTATTACTGCAATTTGAAGATGGGGCGCAAGGTAACACCAGAAGATGCTGCCGCACTCCGTGCCCGGATGCAGCAGATCATCGATGACGATATTCCCATCGTGCATCACGAGGAACTCACCGAGAAGGCCATTAGCCTGTTCAAGAAGCTGGGTGCCAACTCGAAAGCGAAGCTGCTCGAGACACTCGGAACCCTCTATACGACGTATTACGACCTGGATGGCTACATGGACTATTTCTACGGAGCACTGCTTCCTCACACGGGTATGGTGACACTCTTCGACCTGGTGCCCTACTATGATGGTCTGCTGTTGCGCATTCCATCGACGAAAGATCCTTCACAGCTGGGTGAGCTGACACGACAGGACAAGATGTTCGAAATTTTCAAGGAGCATCATCGCTGGCAGAACATCCTCGGAATAGGTACGGTGGGAGCTTTCAATAGTGCTATTCAACAAGGAATGGCGAGCAACATCGTTCATGTGTCGGAGGCTTTGCAGGAGAAGAAAATCGCTCGCATTGCCGACATGATTGCCGAACGGCCCGGTGTGCGCATGGTGCTCATTGCTGGTCCGTCGTCGAGCGGCAAGACCACGACGTGCAAGCGGTTGTCGATACAACTTCTCACCAACGGCATACGGCCCGTTCAGATTTCGCTCGACGACTACTTTGTAGATCGGGAGCGTACGCCGCGTGATGAGAAAGGCGATTACGACTATGAGTGTCTGCATGCGCTTGACCTGGAACTCATCAACAAGCAGTTCAAAGCCCTCTTCCGTGGTGAGGAAGTGGAATTGCCACGCTATAACTTCCAGACGGGGCATAGCGAGAAGAGCGGTAATAAGCTGCGCCTAAGACCTCGCGACATACTTGTCGTGGAAGGTATTCACGCCTTGAATCCCGAACTGACGGCACAGATTCCCGAGGAGCAGAAGTTCCGCGTCTATGCCTCCGCGCTGACCACTATTCTCTTGGATACGCATAACTACATTCCCACCACCGACAATCGACTATTGCGCCGCATCATCCGTGATGTGAAGTATCGTGGCTGTTCGGCTCGTGACACCATTCACCGCTGGCCGTCGGTGCGTGCTGGTGAAAACAAGTGGATATTCCCCTATCAGGAGAATGCCGACGCGATGTTCAACACCGCCATGATCTACGAGTTGGCTGTCATTCGCACTCAGGCCGAGCCAGCATTGGAACAGGTGCCCGAGAACTGCGAGGAATATGCCGAGGCCTATCGCTTGCGCAAATTCCTGAGGTACATCACCCCGCTTCCCTTCGATGCCCTGCCGCCGACGTCGCTCCTGCGTGAGTTCCTGGGAGGCAGCTCGTTCAGCTATTAATCAACAAAACTCCGAGAAATATGAAAAGAATTATCTTTTTGCTCATGCTGGCGATGCTGGGCTGTCATGGACTGATGGCAAAGAAACAGCAAAAGCCGATTATCGTGGCGTATGTAGCCTCATGGGGTTCACAACGCATGCCTGATCCGACGCTGATGACCCACTTGAACTATGCCTTTGGAAAGGTGACCAACACATTCGATGGCATGACCATCCAGAACACCGACTTCCTGCGGAAGGTGATGAAGCTGAAGGAGCAGAATCCTGACCTGAAGATCATCCTCTCCATTGGCGGATGGACGGCAGGCAACTTCAGCGAGATGGCAGCCGACGCACGTTGTCGCATGGGGTTTGCCCGGGACTGCAAGAAGGCAGTCGACGAATATGGTCTCGACGGCATCGACATCGACTGGGAGTATCCTTCCAGCAACGAGGCTGGCATCTCGGCTTCGCCCGACGACATCGATAACTTTACCCTGCTCATGCGCGATTTGCGGCAGGTGCTGGGCAAGAAGACGCTGCTCACGATTGCCACCATCGCGGATGCAAAGTTCATCGACTTCCGTGCCTGCATCAAGTACCTTGACTTTGTCAATATCATGGCCTACGACGTTGCCAATCCGCCAAAGCACCACACCACTCTTTATCGCTCACCGCTCTCGGGACGCATCACCGTTGAGGAAGCCGTGCAGGCACATCTGAAGGCAGGTGTTCCCCGCCAGAAGCTCACACTCGGCATGCCGCTCTACGGTCGCGGAGCAGGTAGTAACAAGGTGTTAGGAAGTTTCGTGAAGACGGGCGAGACGGGCGGACAGTACAAGCGCATGTGGGACGATGTGGGCAAGGTTCCCTATCTGGCTGGCGATGACGGCAAGCTCCTGCTGGCCTACGACAGCCCTGTGTCGCTGGCTTATAAGTGCCAATACATCAAGGAACAGGGTTTGCTCGGCGCAATGTACTGGGAATGCACCGAGGACAACGACCTGCTTGAAGGAATGCGGGCTATTTGGCTCTACCTGAATAAGTAGTTTATAACTTCTCCCCGTAGCACAAATCGCCGCAATCGCCGAAGCCCGGAACGATATACTTGTGTTCGTTCATGCCGGGGTCGATGGCGGCGCACCATAGTGTGACGTCGGCATCCTTCACAGCATCTTCTACCACGCTGATGCCTTCCTCGGTGCCGATGACACAGGCGATGTGAACACATTTCGGCTTGCCCGTCTTCAGGAATGCCTCGTAGGCAGCCGCCATTGAGCCGCCTGTTGCAAGCATCGGGTCGACGATGATCAGAGTCTTCCCCTCAACCGACGGTGAGGCGATGTACTCGGTATGCACGCCCACCTCAGTGTGCTCGCGGTTGGTGTACATGCGGAAGGCCGAGATGAAGGCATTGTCGGCATGGTCGAAAACGTTGAGGAACCCCTGGTGGAAAGGCAGACCGGCACGCAGCACAGTGGCGACGACGATTTCGTCGGTGAACTGTGGGATGTTGAGTTCGCCCAATGGTGTGACAACATGCTGATCGGCATAGGTAAGAGCCTTCGAGATTTCGAAGGCCATGTATTCGCCGATGCGCTCGATGTTCTTCCGGAAGAGTAGCCGGTTCTGTTGGTAGTTGATGTCGCGAATCTCCGCCATGAAACGGTTCATCACCGAATTCTGTTCGCTCAGGTTAATAGTTTTCATGATTATTGTTTTGTAGGGTTACATTTTCACCGTGATTTCTGCGCCCTTGTAGTCGACGGCCTTGCTGGTGCCGTTGGGCAGGACGATACGGAACTGGCGCTGTTGCAACATTCCCTTGTACTGGCCGCGACGCTGGCCGATGGTGAGTGTCTTTGCGGCATCGTTCCACGAGAAGGGAATCTCTGTGTACTGGCCACGCTCGTAGTTGTAGTTGTCGCCTTCGTCCTCATAGAGGGTGAATGTGCCGTTGGTGCCAGGATAGACACGCACTTCGAGATCGTCCCACGCCTGCTGTCCGATATACTGCATCTCAGGAGCCAAAGGAAGAATGCTGCCGGCACGGACGAACATCGGCACACGGTCGAGTTGCGTAGTCAGCGTAACGGTTTGTCCGCCTTTCATGATGGTGCCCGTCCAGAAGTCGTACCACTGAACACCCTTAGGCAGATAGGCTGTGCTCTGCTTGGCGGCAGTCCAGTCAATCCCTTCATTTTTCACACCATCGCCAGTTGCTTCCTTGCGGTCCCAGCCCGACATCGCATTCTCGCGGATAACCTTCTCTTCGGTGTATTGCGGACTGAGGATGGGTGCGGCAAGGATGCTACTGCCGAAGAGGAATTCATCGGTTGTGTCCCACACCTTCCGATCATTTGCGAAGTCGCTGAACAGCGGGCGCATGTAGCTACTGTTGGCAGAGGTGACCTGCCAGGCGGTGCTATACAGATAAGGTACCAGACGATAGCGCAGGCGTATGGTCTTCTCGATAGCGTCATAGACAGGCTCGCCCTTCTTGCCGAATTGCCAGATCTCGCGAGGAGCGTCGGCGCCGTGACTACGGAAGATGGGGCAGAACAGGGCATACTGCATCCAGCGCACATAGAGTTCCTGATATTGCGGATTGCGAGGTGCCGAGCCGCCGCCACGAGTGTTGTAAGAGCCGCAGAAGAAACCACCGATGTCGGTGTTGAAGTTTGGATTGCCTGTCAGCGTGTAGCTCAGGCCTGCGGTCACCTGCTTACGCAGCATGTCCCACGACGATGCTACATCGCCGCTCCACATGTTCGAGCCGTAGTGCTGTTGTCCGGCAAAGGCTGAGCGAGTCATGATGAACACGCGCTTCTGTTCCGACTCCTTGCGCTGTGCGTCATAGACACCGCGAACGGTCTCGAGCGGGAAGGCGTTGCGCAGTTTACGCCATGTGTCGGGACCTCCGGCCTTCTGGTCGTAGTCAGTATCCTTTGGGTTGAAGAAATCGGGGTCGGTAGAGTCCATCCACCAGCCGTCAACCCCTTTGTCGAAGAGGTTCTTCAGGTTCTGCCAGTAGATGTCGCGTCCCTCCTTTGTAAAGGCGTTATAGACGCGGACACCCGAGGGGTATTCCATTTTTGGCGGCCAGAATGTCAGTCCGCTTTGCGGCCAAGTCTGGAAATCGTACATCAGTCCCTTCTCGTCCAACTGCCGGTAAGCCTTGGTCATCGGTCCGAAACTCGCCCAGATGCTGATCATGAAGTGGGCATTCTTCTTATGCACGTCGTCAATCATCTTCTGACCGTTGGCATACTCCTCGGTCAGGAAGTCCATCGCATTCCACAGGTAATTGCTGCCCCAGTATTGCCAGTCTTGGATGATACCGTCAAGGGGCACTTGAAGCTCACGGTACTTATCGACTACGCTCAACAATTCGCGAGCACTCTTATAACGCTCCTTGCATTGCCAGAAGCCATAGGTCCACAGCGGGAACATAGGCACATCGCCCGACAGGTGGCGCATCTGAGCGATGACGCCGTCAGCACTTCCCTGGGCAGAGCCAGAAGTCGCTCCGTACATGAAGTAATAATCCACGCAGTCGCCTACCTCCGATGAGAACGACATTCCCTTCGCATCGTCGTCGAACTGGGTGCGCGAGTAGTTGTCCCAGAACAGTCCCCAGCCCTTGATGCTCTGCAACACGTTCTGGAAGTCCTCGAGGTTCGACTGCTCCATCAGCTTGTGTTCGCCGCGACGGTTCATCTTCCCGTTCTGGAAAGTGCCTAAGCCGTAAACGGCCTCGTCCTTATCCAAGAGGAAGGTCTGCGTCACGCGATAGGCTCCGGCATCGGGGCCGCTGGTACGCGGCTCGAAGCTGGCATCACCCTTCTCACGCAGCAGCGTGCGACCCTTGGCCGTGAAGATAAGCGCTCCCGTCTTGGAATCCATCTTCACGGAGAGAATATTGCTACTCACGCTGTTCCCGTTCTTCTTGATAGCAACCTCGTCGGGCTTTGCTATCACCACGAGACTCTTTTTCTGATACTCATGTCCCACGGGTGCTTTCACCACGTGTACGATCGACGGTGTAAAGAACTCCAGCGTTACGGCCGTCTTGCCTGCTTGCATGTCGACAGGTGCTCCGTAGGCGACAACAGCCGCCATGCAAAGCAATACTGCGAAAAGATTTCTTTTCTTCATGTTTCAATATTGTTTTTGTGTGATTGATTTCGGCCACAAAGATATAAAAATTTTTTGAGAAACAGCATACATACGGAGCTGAAAATACTGTCGGAATGAAACTTTTTTGCAAACTCGGTGTGGCAATCGTACGGAAGGAATGCAGATTTTTATATTCTTTAACCTAAAAAGAGAGATAAAAAATGAAATAAATTGTAAATCGTAAATCGAAAGTCGTAAAATATTTGTAACTTTGCACCCGATTTAGAATGAGAAGTAAAAAATTTACACTTAATAATAACAACAATTATGGCAAAGTTAGATTTAACTCAGTATGGCATCACCGGTAGCACCGTGATTGCCCACAATCCCAGCTATGAGTTCCTCTTTAAAGAGGAGATGAAGTCTGAACTGACTGGTTTTGACAAGGGTCAGATGACCGAGCTCGATGCCGTGAACGTGATGACAGGTATCTTTACCGGCCGTTCGCCTAAGGACAAATACATCGTGAAGGACGCCCAGAGCGAGGACAAAGTATGGTGGCCCACCGAGGATTATCCCAACGACAATCACCCCATGAGTGAGGAAGTTTGGGCCGAGGTGAAGAAGATCGCCATCAAGGAGCTCTCCAACAAGGAACTCTATGTGATGGACGCTTTCTGCGGTGCCAACGAGGCTACCCGTCTGCGCGTGCGCTTCATCGTCGAGGTTGCCTGGCAGGCTCACTTCGTGAAGAACATGTTCATCCAGCCCACCGCTGAGGAACTGGAGTCGTTCGAGCCCAACTTCGTGATCTACAACGCCTCGAAGGCAAAGGTAGAGAACTACAAGGAGCTCGGTCTGCGTTCAGAGACTTGCGCAGCCTTCAACACCACCAGTCGCGAGCAGGTGATCATTAACACCTGGTACGGTGGTGAAATGAAGAAGGGTATGTTCTCGATGATGAACTACTACCTTCCCCTGCAGGGAATCGCTTCGATGCACTGCTCGGCCAACACCGATATGGAAGGTAAGAACACCGCCATCTTCTTCGGTCTCTCCGGAACTGGTAAGACCACACTTTCTACCGACCCGAAGCGCCTGCTCATCGGCGACGACGAGCACGGTTGGGACGACGAGGGTGTGTTCAACTTCGAGGGTGGCTGCTATGCAAAGGTCATCAACCTGTCGAAGGAGAACGAGCCTGACATCTACAACGCTATCCGCCGCGATGCTCTGCTCGAGAACGTAACCGTTGATGCTGAGGGTAAGATCGACTTCGCCGATAAGAGCGTGACCGAGAACACCCGCGTCAGCTATCCTATCGAGCACATCGAGAAGATTGCCAAGAAGGTGAACAAGAAGAGCGCAGGCCCCGAGGCCAAGAACGTGATCTTCCTGAGCGCCGATGCCTTTGGCGTGCTTCCTCCCGTGAGCATTCTGACTCCCGAGCAGACGAAGTACTACTTCCTCTCTGGCTTCACAGCCAAGCTCGCTGGTACAGAGCGCGGCATCACCGAGCCCACGCCGACCTTCTCGGCTTGCTTCGGCCAGGCATTCCTCGAGCTGCATCCCACCAAGTACGGTGAGGAGCTCGTGAAGCGCATGGAGAAGAGCGGTGCAAAGGCTTATCTGGTGAACACCGGTTGGAACGGAACAGGCAAGCGTATCTCGATTCCCGACACACGCGGTATCATCGACGCTATCCTCGACGGTTCTATCCTGAAAGCTCCCACGAAGAAGATTCCTTACTTCGACTTCGAGGTTCCCACCGAGCTGCCCAACGTGAATCCTGCCATCCTCGATCCCCGCGACACCTATGCTGATGCCGCTCAGTGGGAGGAGAAGGCCAAGGATCTGGCTGCCCGCTTCATCAAGAACTTCAAGAAGTACGAGGGCAACGAGGCCGGTAAGGCTCTGGTCGCTGCAGGCCCGAAGCTTTAAAAAAGATTTGAGCCGAAAGCAACTTCTCCAACAGGGAATAGTTGCAGGCCCGAAGCTTTAAGCCAAGTTACTTGACTAACAAGGTACAAAAGCAACCAAGGATTGCATTCTCGAAAGGGGATGCAATCTTTTTTTTATGAGCTATGCTCTGCACTATATGGAGCATAGCTCTAGAAGTTACGGAGCATTGCTCTATATGCTACGGAGCATAGCTCTATAAGCTACGGAGTATAGCTCTGTATAGTATGGAGCATAGCTCCGTGTTATCACCTGGTTTGTTTCGAGGGGTTAGGCTCACAACCCTACTTGACCTGCGTCAATAATTACATGCTTTTTCCGCTTTTCTGCAGGCGATTGTTGCGGGGACGCAGAAATCGTCGTACCTTTGCACCGTGTTCGAGAGGAACACATCCCAAAAAGGTTTTCATTAGGTTAGTAGTTTGATAGATTTTAAGGTAAAGATTATGTCATTAGATTTTTTAATCTAAGAAACGAGGCTGGAGTCTGTGATAGATTCCAGCCTCATTTTGTATCAATAAACCTTAAAAAACGCTGTAATAATCAATATTTTGCATAATAAATATAGTAAAAAGGCGGTTTTTAGCGTTTTTCTCATTAAATTTGCAGGCTGAAATAAAGTATAAGGTAAAAAAGTACGTACACAAGTATGAAAAATAGACTGATGACTCTCGGGCTGTTGCTGTCGGTGCTCACTGTGCTGACGGCTTGTCTGGGTGAAGATGATACAGAAACGGTAATCTATAACGATACGGCTATCACGGCGTTTTCGCTGGGTACGTTGACACGTACGATGCGCACCACGAGCTCTACAGGCGAAGACAGCACTTATACCGCATCGGTTACGGGTTCAAAATACGCCTTCTCCATCGACCAACAGCGCGGACTCATCTACAACACCGACTCGCTGCCCGTTGGTACCAACGTGAAACGCGTGCTCTGCACCATCTCAACGAAGAACTCCGGCACCGCCGTACTCAACGTCCGCACGAAGGACGGCTTGAAGGACTCGCTGGTGACCTATTCGAGTACCGACTCCCTGGACTTCACGAACCCGATGGAGTTGCGGGTCTATGCCTATTCAGGAATTGCCTACCGCAAATATACGATTACGGTGAACGTGCATCAGCAGGACGGCGACGAGCTTTGTTGGAAAAAGGTTCTCGACCAGGAACCCAACTTCGCACAAACAGAGCGCATGCGCATGCTCAGCGCCGGCGACAAGCCCTATCTCTTCCTGAAGGACAATGGTTCTACCGTCATGTACGACCTGAAGCAGCACATCATGGATGTCGAACAGGACTATCCGACGACAGGAACTCTATCGCTCAGCGCTTCGGCCTTCGACAATGCTGTGACGAATGGAAGCATGCTGTATGTGCTGGAGAAAGAAGGAAGAAAACTCCATTGCATCAACGCATCAACCCACGAATATCAGGAAGGCTGCGATACGACGGATGTTGAACGTCTGGTGGGTGCTTCCTCGAAGGAGATTTATGCGCTGAGCAAGCAGGGCACGCTGCTCGTTTCTACCGACAACTGCCTGTCGTGGGCAGAGGAGAGCCTCGATAATGATGCAGAGCTGTTGCCTGCACAGAACATTAGCTGTACCGTGCACATGCTTCGCACCAATCAGAATATGGAGCGCGTCGAACTCATTGGCTCCGTACCCGGCAAAGCATATGCTGTGGTGTGGATGAAAGTCGTCGACCGCGACGTTCCTGGTGCCGGGCAGTGGATGCTGGTGTCCGACGGAACGGCTTCGAACAAAACCCATGCGCTGCCTGCAAATCAGGCCCAGAGTGTTCTGGCCTATGACAACCAGGACCTTGCCTTTGGCTATAACGTCGAAGGCGGTCTGGGCGATATCTTCCTGAGCAGCGATGGCGGCATCAACTGGGTGACCGACGAGGCTTATGTGTGGCCTGCCGCTGCTGACGGACAGGGCGTGCTCGCTGCCGCTGTCGATAACGACAACTACCTCTGGATGGTGCTTGGCGGCACGGGTCAGGTTTGGCGCTGCCGGCTCAATCGTCTGGGATGGGATGCAAAATAATTAGGCAACAAAAGTAACGAGGTAACGAGTGATGCGAGCAACAATAGCAAATAGGAATAAGTGCAGTAGAGGGATTATGTGCCTCTTTGTTACTCTATTTCTCTGTCATTTTGTTACTTCGGTAGCTCGTGCACAGACTGATCCTGAATATCTCATGGAGATCGGTGGAGGAGTGGGCACTGTCGGCTATCTCGGTGATTTCAACGACCAGCTCACCAGCGACCTGCAGCCGATGGCTTCAGTCGTGTATCGCCGTCTCTTCAGTCCATTTGCCGGATTGAAATTCTCGGCTTCGTGGGGAAAGCTGTCGGGCTCGTCGAAAGATGCGGATACCTACTACCCTGAGTATCGCCCCGACGACCTCACGCCCACGCACGAGCCGCTGCCCTATAAGTTCAACCACACGTTGGCCGATGCCTCGTGTGTGTTCGAATATAACTTCTGGCCCTATGGTACGGGCCGCGACTATCGTGGTGCCAAACGGCTGACGCCGTTCATCTTCGGCGGTGTGGGCATCGCCTATGTGTCGGGTGGCCCGAAGAATGTCTTCACGGGCAATGTGCCGATGGGTATTGGTGTGAAGTATAAGATAGCCAGCCGCCTGAATCTGGGTGTGGAGTGGGGTGTGCACTTCTCGTTGAGCGATGAACTCGACGGTGTGCGCGATCCCTACGGCATCAAGTCGAGCGGTTCTTTCAAGAATACCGACTGCTATCAGGCCTTGCAGGTCACGCTGACCTACAGCTTCAAGGCCCGTTGCAGAACATGTCATAACTCAGATGAAAACTGACAATCGCATGAATATACCGCAGCATATCGCCATCATCATGGATGGCAACGGACGCTGGGCAGCCCAGCAGGGCAAACCCCGCAACTACGGCCATCAGGCTGGCGTGGAAACCGTCAGGCGCATCACCACCGAGTGTGTGCGGCTGGGCGTGAAGTATCTGACGCTCTACACGTTCTCCACCGAGAACTGGAACCGTCCTGCCGACGAGGTGTCGGCACTCATGGGACTGGTGCTCTCGTCGCTCGAGGATGAGATCTTCATGAAGAACAATGTGCGTTTCCGCGTCATTGGCGACATGAAGCGCCTGCCCGACGACGTGCAGCAGAGGTTGCGTGAGACGGAGGAGCATACCGCCCAGAACACGGCGATGACAATGGTGGTGGCGCTGAGTTACAGCAGTCGGTGGGAGATTACCGAAGCCGTCAAGAAGATTGTCACCGAGGTGCACGATATGGAGGAATGGCCGCAGAACATCCTGAAGAACTGGCGCACTGGCGGTTTGCGTGCTGAGGACATCACCGAAGACTTCGTCGGTCAGCATCTGCAGACCAGTTTCATGCCCGATCCCGATCTGCTCATCCGCACCGGTGGCGAGTTGCGCATCTCCAACTACCTGCTTTGGCAGATTGCCTACTCCGAGCTCTATTTCTGCGACACCTTCTGGCCGGATTTCAGCGTGGAAGACCTGCACCGCGCCATAGAGAGCTTTCAGAGTCGTCAGCGCCGCTTCGGCAAGACAGAAGAACAGGTGGAAGCAGAAAGCCCCACCCCCGACTCCTCCCTGAATGAAGGGGAATAGTTGCATTCAACTAAGTCATTGAATCATATAAAAAATGAAATAAATGAAAAGAATAAAAATATTAACAAGACTAACTACTCCCCTCCATTCAGGGAGGGGCAGGGGGTGGGTCTCTCTGTTTTTATTTCTCTTTGTTACTTTAGCCTCACAGGCTCAGGACGTCGTAGAGTTTCCTGATATCTCTTATGCCGGCACGCCGCGCACCCTGATATTGGGCGGCATCAACGTTTCGGGTATGGAAGGCTATGAGGACTATGCACTCACAGGTATCTCCGGTCTGACCGTCGGTCAGGAAATCGAGGTGCCGGGTTCGCAGATTACCGATGCCGTGAAGCGCTATTGGCGTCACGGTCTGTTCTCGAATGTCTCTATTGCTGCTGATTCCATCGTGGGCAACCGCATCTGGCTCCACATCACGCTGGCTGCACGTCCGCGTGTGTCGGAAATCAACTATGTGGGTCTGAAGAAGTCGGAGCGTGAGGATATGGAGAAGAAACTCGGAATGACACAGGGTATGAGCGTACACCCGAATGTCATCGACCGTGCGAAGATCCTTGCCAAGAAATACTTCGACGACAAGGGCTTTAAGAATGCCGACATCGAGATCCTGCAGCGTGAGGACGTGACGCAGAAGAATAGCGTCATCCTTGACGTGGTGGTTGATAAGAAGGAGAAAATGAAGGTGCGCACCATCTACATCGAAGGCAACGAACAGCTCACCGATAAGAAGATCAAGGGAAAACTCTTCACGAAGGGTGCCTTTGCGAAGACCCACGAGGCAGGTAAGTTGTCCTCTTTCCTCAAGGCTAAGAAGTTCACACCCGACCGCTGGAAGGAAGATAAGAAGAAACTCATTGATAAATACAACGAATACGGCTTCCGCGATGCCGTCATCATCGAGGATAGCGTGTGGAACGTCGACCCGAAGCATGTCAACGTCTATGTGAAGGTTGACGAAGGCAAGAAATACTTCATCCGCAACATCACGTGGGTAGGCAACACGGTGTATCCGACCTATCGGGTGGGCAACGTACAGGGATTGTCCGATATTCTCGGCATGGAGAAAGGCGACGTCTACAACCAGAAGCAACTGAACAAGCGACTCACCGAGGACGAAGATGCTGTGGGCAATGCCTATTGGAACAACGGTTATCTGTTCTATCAGCTCGATCCCGTCGAGGTGAACGTTGTTGGCGACAGCATCGATTTGGAGATGCGTATCACGGAGGGTCCGCAGGCTCATATCAGCCGTGTGCGAATCAATGGTAACGACCGCCTCTATGAGAATGTCATCCGACGTGAGCTGCGCACCAAGCCTGGCGACCTCTTCTCGAAGGATGCCCTCATGCGATCGGCCCGCGAGCTGGCTTCGATGGGCCACTTTGATCCGGAGAAGGTCACTCCCGTGCCGAAGCCCAATGGCGACAACGGTACCGTTGACATCGACTGGAACCTCGAACAGAAGTCGAACGACCAGGTAGAGTTCTCACTGGGTTGGGGACAGACGGGTGTCATCGGACGTATCGGTCTGAAACTCAACAACTTCTCGATGGCGAACCTCTTCCACAAGAATCGCGAACACCGAGGCATCATGCCTATTGGCGACGGCGAGACGCTCGGCATCAACTTCCAGACCAACGGCCGCTACTACAAGTCGCTCAACACGAGCTATAGCACCAACTGGTTCGGCAACAAGCGACCCATCCAGTTCTCCGTAGGAGCTTTCTATTCGAAGCAGAGCGATGTCTCTAACACCTATTATAATAGCGCGTACATGAACAACTACATGGCGTACCTCTACGGCAACAACAGCTACTATTATAATAACTACGAGAGCTACTACGACCCTGATAAGTATATCAAGCTCTATGGTGCCTCGCTCGGATGGGGTAAGCGACTGCGCTGGCCCGACGACTATTTCATGTTGTCAGCACAGTTGGCGTTCACACGCTACTCGTTGAAGAACTGGTCGTACTTCGCCATCATGAGCAACGGTAACTCCAACAACCTGAACCTTACGCTCGCGCTGAGCCGTGCCTCGACGGATAACCAGCTGTATCCGCGTCGCGGATCGGAGTTCTCGGCATCGGTTCAAATCACTCCTCCCTGGTCGCTTTGGGATGGTAAAGACTACGAGAATCTGGCCAATAACTATAAGTCGGCCACCTATTCGCAGGAACAGCAGGAGAAATATCGCTGGATTGAATACCACAAGTGGAAGTTCAAGGCCCGCACGTTCACGGCACTCACCACGGCCAACAAGTGCTTCGTGTTGATGACGCGTGTTGAGTTGGGTATCCTGGGTTCCTACAACAAATTCAAGAAGTCGCCGTTCGAGACGTTCTACGTCGGCGGTGACGGTATGAGCGGCTACAGCTATGGCTATGCTGAGGAAACGATCGGTCTGCGTGGTTATGAGAACGGTTCAATATCGAATACCGCTGCCTACGAAGCTGGTACGAGCAGCTATTACAATGCCTATGCCTACGACCGCTTCACGCTCGAGCTGCGCTATCCGTTCATGCTCGGTAACACCACGATCTATGGTCTGGGATTCCTCGAGGGCGGTAATGCCTGGGCCGACACCAAGAAGTTCAATCCGTTCGAGCTGAAGCGTTCAGCGGGTGTCGGTGTGCGCATCTTCCTGCCGATGGTGGGTCTGATGGGTATCGACTGGGCTTATGGTTTCGACAAGGCCTACAGCAATGGTGGCATGAAGAAGGGCGGCTCGCAGTTCCACTTCATCCTCGGACAGGAGTTCTAAAGCAAGGTAACAAAAGACTTATCTGTTAAAAAAATGAAACGTTGTGCAACTTTTTATCGTGCAGAAAGTCAAAGCGAATGAGTAACAAACCAAAATACGGAAGTAAATGAATATGAAGAAAATCGTTATCTGTGCAATCTGCGCCATCTGCGGATTCACATCGGCAAGCGCTCAGAAATTCGCGCTGCTCGACATGGAGTATATTCTGAAGAACATCCCCGCCTACGAGCGTGCCAACGAACAGCTCAATCAGGTGTCGAAGAAGTGGCAGGCTGAGGTGGAGGCTCTCAACACGGAGGCACAGACCATGTATAAGAACTACCAGAACGAGGTGGTATTCCTCTCGCAAGAACAGAAGAAGGACAAGCAGGATGCCATCATGCAGAAGGAGAAGGAGGCCAGCGACCTGAAGCGCAAGTACTTCGGACCGGAAGGCGAGCTCTTCAAGAAGCGTGAAAGTCTGATGTCGCCCATTCAGGAGGAGATCTACAACACCGTGAAGGAAATCTCTGAGATGCGTGGCTATAGTCTGGTGCTCGACCGTGCCAGCGAGGCTGCCGGCATCATCTTCGGTTCGCCCAGCGTCGACATCTCCAACGAGGTTCTCCAGAAACTCGGCTACGGCCAGTAAGAAGGATTAGTGGATTGAAGAATTGAAATCTAAAGAACAATAATTAAAAATTTAAAACGAATTATCGAAATGAAAAAGATCTTTTTAGCATTGATGCTGCTGGCTCCGATGGCCATGCAGGCACAGAAAATCGGATGTGTTGACTACGACGCAGTTGCTCAGAACCTGCCTGAATTTGCAAAGGCACAGGGCGACCTGCAGGCACTCGCCAAGCAGAAGGACAACGAGCTCCAGGAGATGTTCACCGAGTACCAGCGCAAGGCCGAGGAGTATGACAAGACCAAGTCGACGATGAACGCCACGAAGCAGCAGGAGACCGAGCAGGCCCTGATCGAGCTGCAGCAGAAGATTACGCAGGCTCGCCAGGATGCTGAGCAGGAGCTTGCCAAGGAGCAGCAGGACAAACTCACTCCCATCCAGTCGAAGGTGGCCAAGGCCATCGAGAACGTTGGCAACAACGGCAAGTATTCGCTCATCGTCATGAAAGGCTCGATGCCCTTCATCAGCTCGACGCTCGTCACCGACGTCACCAGCGAGTGCAAGACCGAAGTACTGAAGCTGAAGTAATTATATTAACTCAATCATATGGACACAAGCGGGCAGCAGGCTGCCAGTTTGTGTCCTTTATCAGTTTTTACTATGCGTAAGACGATTCACCGATTCTTTCTGCTGGCTGTGATGGCCGTTTGCAGTTTATCGGCATCAGCACAGCACGAGCCGACTGCAGTCGATACGGTGGCACTCTTTGGCTACTTCAGCTATCAGGAAGTGCTTGCGACAATGCCCGACATGGCCCAGCTGAAGAAGAAGATAGCCAGTCAGCGCAGCCAGTACGAGGCCGAGATGAAGCGAGCTGAGGAGGAGTTCAACAAGAAATACGAGGACTTCCTTGAAGGTCAGCGCCAGTTTGCTCCGTCTATCTACAAGAAGCGCCAGGCAGAGCTCACCGATCTAATGCAGCGCAACATTAACTTCAAGGCTGAAGCACAGCAGCAGTTGCAGAAGATGGAAGCCGATGCGATGGTTCCGCTCAAGGCCAAGCTCACTGCTGCCGTCGCCAGGGTAGCCAAGGCCAAGAACCTTGCCTTCGTACTGAATACCGACGGCGACGCCCTTCCCTATGTGACACCAGGTCTCGGCACCGATATCACCAAGGCCTTGATCGTCATCCTCGCGGGTGAGTAGTGGGGTATGGGCTCTCCGAGCGATTCTTAATCAAAATCACAACACTTCAATTGGAAACAACTCCAATCGGCATCTTCGATTCAGGCTATGGCGGATTAACCATTCTTGACGGCATCCGCAGGCTTATGCCCGAGTATGACTATCTGTACTTGGGCGACAATGCGCGTGCACCCTATGGCGGACGTTCCTTCGACGTGGTCTATGAGTACACACGACAAGCTGTCGAGAAGTTGTTTTCCATGGGTTGCCGACTGGTCATCCTGGGCTGTAATACAGCATCGGCAAAGGCATTGCGCAGCATCCAGCAGAACGACCTGCCCCGATGGAACAATACGCTCGGTAGTGAGAACGGTTCTCAGCGTCGTGTATTAGGTGTCATCCGTCCGACCGCCGAGGTTATCGGCACACTCACGAAGAGTCGCCATGTAGGATTGCTGGCCACTGAGGGAACCGTGCGCAGCGAGAGTTACAAGCTCGAAATCCAGAAAATCTTCCCCGATATCGTGGTGAGCGGTGTGGCATGTCCGTTGTGGGCACCCATCGTCGAGGCTGGCGAAGCTTCTTCACCAGGTGCTGATTATTTCGTGAAGAAACGCATCGACCAGTTGTTGGCCAAGGATCCGCTCATCGATGCAATCATCCTTGGCTGCACCCACTATCCGTTGTTGCTGCCGAAGATTGAACAATACGTGCCACAGGGCGTTCGCATCGTCTCGCAGGGACATTATGTAGGTACCAGTCTGAAAGACTATCTTGAACGTCATCCCGATATTCAGGGCAGCTGTTCCACGGGTGGAACGGTACGCTATCTCACCACCGAAAGTCCTGACCGTTTTCAGGAAACGGCCAGTATCTTCCTGAACGACGGCCCCGTCGAAGTGAAGCACGTCGTCTTGGGCTGACTTTTACTACTTTTATTTTTCTAGTTTCAGCTGGAAGGGCGTTAGTGGCAGACCTTCCAGAGAGAACGCATTGGCACGCAGGGGATTGTTCTTCCAGGCGTAGCGCACCGTTGCCGGTGCGTCAACAGGCGAGGTGATCACAATGCGGTTGCCTTCGGCGCGGGCCTGAGCTGACATGAAGCGACCTCCGGCAGCAGCGACCTCGAATTCGTTGAGCGTACCATCCACTGGGCGAAGCGGCTGATCGAGAGTTAGCACGATCTGGGCCCCACCCTGACCCTCCCCCGTAGGGAGGGAGAAGGAAACAACTTCAGGCGAAAGCAGCGTTTTCGGATGCCAGAGCATGTGGTCGAAGCAGCGGGCGATGCGCTGTGCCACCTCCCACTTGCGCAACGGATGGATGTCGACAGTCTCGCCAAGGTCGATGATGCAGGCCAGCTCGGCATGCGGGTCTTCTTTCGCCACGATCCGCTGTGCCTCGCGCAGACTTGCCCATCCGCTTTCCTGCGGTTTGTCACTGGGTTCCATGTAATTAGGTAACTGCACAATGACAAACGGCATCTGCTGATTTTGCCAGCGGTCGCGCCAGCAGCCCATCATCTTCCGAAGGAAGTCGGCATAGGGTGCGGGGTTGCCGGCATTCGACTCACCCTGATACCATACCACTCCTGACAGGGCATAGGGTGCCAACGGATACAGCACAGCATTATAGAGTGTGGTGGGAAGGTTCTGCAGCGACACGTCGGCACTTGGGCACGACGGCATCTGCACACCGTCGTGATGCTTCCACTTCGTGCTCAAAGGAATAATGTCGGCAGGCAACGGATTCTGGCTGAAGCGGTCTTCGCCGAATGCAATCAGATAGTTTTTCTCTTTGATGAAATGCACCATCCCGTATTTGTTCACGAAGCGGATGGTGATGACGTTATCGCCTTCCTGCAGCAGACCTTCAGGAATATCATAGCGGCGCGGCGGATACTGGTAGCCTGTGTGGCCAACCTGCTTGCCGTTCACATAGGTGAAGTCCTGATCGAAGAGCGTACCGAGCAGCAGTCGTGCCGGCTGTCCGGCATGCTCCTTGTCGATCTGCACATGCTGGCGAAGCCATGTGGTACCAATGCCGCGCCAGCCCCATTCATACTGGTCGATGGTCTCCCAGTCGGAATCGTCAAGGTCTGTAGCGGTGAAGAACGTCTCCTTCTCGTTGAGCATAGTGTTCCACCGGCGGTCGGCGAGTTGGTTGGCACGCATCTGTGTTCGCACGTAGTCCTCGTCCTGATAGAGCCGCGTCTTCTCAACGAGCATCGGATAGTCGCGCCGTAGCGAGTCAGCCGAAATCCATGCCTCGATGGGTGTGCCGCCCCAGCTATTCACGATGATGCCCTGTGGCACGCCGTTCTTCTCGAACATTTCGCGACCGAGGAAATAGCCTGCGGCCGAGAACAGCCAGGCATTCTGCTTGTTCACGGGCTTCCAGTTAATGCTTGTCGGCCGGATGTCGTTCTTCGGTCCGTGGGTATCGGTTTCGTTCTGCACACGGAACAGGCGGATACGGTCGTTGGAGTAGCTGTCGATTTCCTTCGTGTACCAGGGATAGACGCGCTCAATGGTTACGTCGATGTTTGACTGTCCCGACAGCAGCCACACGTCACCGAAGAGTACGTCGCTGATGGTGAAGGCCTCTTCCTGCTGTTCGCGTGATGCTATCCGCAGCTCATACGGACCGCCGGCCTTCTGTGCAGGCAGCATGACCTGCCAGCGACCTTCGGCGTCGGCCGTTGCCGTGTATTCTTTCTTCCGGAATGTCACCACCACCGATTCCCCGGCGTCGGCCTGTCCCCAAACAGGCACGGGCTGATTGCGTTGCATGACCATTCCCGACTGGAACAACTGTGGCAGCTGCACTTTTGCTTGTGCTGCCCAAGCGCAAAATAGCGCTAACGAAAAGGCAAAAAGTTTCTTCATATCAACCGCAAATATACTGATTTCCACTGAGAAAACCCCGTGTGTGCAGAGTGATTCTCGCTAAATGACACATTTTGAAAAGCATCTGTTACAATTTGTGATACGGAAATGCGGCAAAATTGTTAATTTTGCATGTTGAAATCAGATGTAAACTCAAGCAACCAGAAACAATTAAAACAACTAAATGATATGGCAGACTCTTTAGAACAAAAAGGCTTTTACAAGCTATCGTGGGCACAGCGCATCGGCTTCGGCTCGGGCGACCTGGCTCAGAACCTGATTTTCCAGACGGTGGCATGCTACCTGATGATTTACCTTACTACAGTGTTGAAGATCAATCCGGCTTTTGTCAGCGGATTGATTCTCACGGTTCGACTCATTGACTGCTTCTGGAGTCCTATAGTGGGGCGTTTTATTGACAATCGCAATCCCAAGTTAGGCAAGTACCGCGCTTACCTCCTTTACGGTGGTATTCCTCTTACTGTTGCCGCCTGCTTGTTGATGCTTCCTCAGGCAGCCACGTGGTCGGTAACCATGAAGATGATTTATGCCACAGTCAGCTACACCGTGCTGAGCATGATCTATTCCGTGGTTAACATTCCTTACGGCTCTATCATGGCAAGTATGACACGTGACAACGATGAAGTACTTATCCTTACTTCTACGCGAATGGTCTGTGCCAACATCGGTCAGATTATTGTCCAGGCAGGTTTCCCCATTGGTCTCGCTATGTGTGTTCACATGGCCATCGACTGGAATCAGGCTACGTTTATGGCCATCGGTACGATTCCCGCCTTCGTCATCCTGCCTTCTCTGCCAATACTGAAGAAATGGTTGGGAAAGAAGGGACTTTATTATACGCTCCTCTCCGTCGGCTTAGTTGGATTTGCCATCCTGTTCATCATCGGTAAATTCTTTGATGTTGCAAGTCTCAATGCACTTGTTCAGACGGCAAAGGTTATGACGGGTGTCGGACTGCTCGTAGGTTCGCTGATGTGGGCGTTGGTTCCTGAAGTCATTACAGAAGCCGAATATCGTACAGGCAACAGACCTGCCGCCACCGTCAATGCATTGGCCGGTGTTGCCTTCAAGGCAGGCTTCTCCATTGCCGGTTGGATTACGCCTCTGGTGATGGGATGGATTGGCTTTAACTTCGCCAGCGAAGAGTCTGCCTTGCCTACTAGTCCGATGGCATGGTTCACGGTGACCTGTGTTTTCGCACTCGTCGGTTTTGTCCTCTTAATGCTCTGCTTCATGGGCAGCAAGGAGAACATCACTACGACACCCGAAAAGCCCGTTTCATTCGGTGAGATGTGGCAAGAGTTCAAGGTCAACAAGTGCCTACAGTTAGTGCTTGGCATTTTTGTTGTGGTATTCCTCGCATCATTTATCAGCGCACCCGTGAATGCCTATTATCCTAAACTGGCCAACTATTCTGAAATCGCCCAGAACGCCATTCTGGTGTTCACGACTATTATTCCTGCCGCTCTCCTGATTGTCGTAGGCTATCTTATCTATAAGTATCCGCTTACTGATGAGAAGCTGGATGAAATCAACAGGGAAATCGAGGCACGCAGCAACAAATAACCTTAAAACATAGAAAATATGGCAAAATTACCTCGTTATCTGTTCCCGAGCGATTATATGGCTGATCCTTCGGCCAACGTGTTCAACGGAAGGCTCTATGTATATCCCAGCCACGACTGGGATGCCGGCGAATGTTTCGACGACGACGGCGGACATTTCCAGATGCGCGACTACCACGTGCTGTCGTGGGACGACGTCGAGAACGACGAGACCACCGATCATGGTGTGATTCTCGATGTCGACCAGGTGCCCTGGGCAGAGAAGCAGATGTGGGATAACGACGTCGTCGAGAAGGACGGCAAGTACTACCTCATCTTCTCCGCGAAAGGCTACGATGGCGTGTTCCACCTCGGTGTGGCCATTGCCGACAAGCCCGAAGGTCCGTTCGTCCCGCAGGAACATCCCATTCGCGGCTCTTTCTCCATCGATCCCTGTATGTTCAAGGATGACGACGGACAGATCTACTGCTACTTCGGCGGACTCTGGGGCGGACAGCTGCAGTGGTGGCGCCCGCTGCCTGGCGGACGGGCTCCCATCCCCGGCAAGTACGGCGATGACAATGGTCTCATCGACCTCGGCCCCGCTCCCGATCACAAGACACAGCTCTTTGCCCAGCCCGATGCCCCTGCCATCAACAGTGGCGTAGTGCGCATGAGCGACGATGTGCTGCAGTTTGCCGAGGCTCCACGTGCCGTTGTTATCCTCGACAAGGACGGACAGCCCCTGAAGGCTGGCGACCCGCATCGCTTCTTCGAGGCATCGTGGATGCACAAGTACAATGGTAAGTACTATTTCTCGTACTCCACCGGCGACAGCCATTTCCTTTGCTACGCCATCGGCGACAACCCCTATGGACCGTTCACCTATCAGGGTGTGATTCTTGAACCCGTCGTTGGTTGGACCACCCACCACAGCATCGTAGAGTACAAAGGCCAGTGGTATCTGTTCTATCACGACTGTGTGCCCTCCAACGATATCACGCACTTGCGTTCGCTGAAGGTGCAGCGCCTGTTCTACAATGAGGACGGCACTATTCAGAAAGTTGTGAACGAGTAGAAGCCTACCCCCACCCCCTCCCCAAGGGAGGGGCGGTGGGTTTCCATTTTCCACCAAAAACTGTCAAGACCTTTATTCTATCATGCAAATGCTACTGAAACACGTCTTCTCCTGTAGAAACATCAAGTCGATCATTGCCAAAGCAAATCAGGTTCTCCTCCCTTGGGGAGGGGTTAGGGGTGGGCTTCTCCTCCTCTTTATCTGGGTTGGGGTAGGGCTTTATGCAGAGGACGGTAGTCGTTTATGGCTGCGTGGCGAGATGCCGAAGGACATCACGCTGAAGATAGATTCCACGATGCCCGACGACGACGGTTATCGCATCAGCGGACGTACCGTCACCGCCCGCACCGAAATGGGATTGCTCTACGGCCGCTACGCCCTGTTGCGTGGCGAGCAGGGAGAGTCGCACCCCTATTTCAAGCTGCGCATCCTCAACCACTGGGATAACCTCGATGGCAGTATCGAGCGCGGCTATGCCGGCAAGAGCATCTTCTGGGGCCTCAGCCTCACCCCCGACCCCTCTCCAAAGGGCGAGGGGAGCAATATCGCCCCTATCAATAAAGCGCTAATTGACAAATATGCTGAGGCCTGTGCCTCTATCGGCATCAACGGCTCCGTACTCAACAATGTGAATGCTTCGCCGAAGATGCTCACGCGCCCGTATTTAAATAAGGTGAAGGAAGTGGCCGACATCCTTCGTCCTTGGGGCATCCACGTCTATCTCTCTGTGAACTTCGGCTCGCCGAAGGCATTGGGCGAGGTTCCCACCGCCGACCCGCTCGACAAGCGCGTGCAGCGCTGGTGGCAGCGTAAGGCGAAAGAGATATACGGTCTCATTCCCGACTTCGGTGGATTCCTCGTGAAAGCCAACAGCGAGGGACAGCCCGGTCCTTTCGACTACGGTCGCACCCATGCCGACGGTGCCAATATGCTGGCCGATGCGTTGAAGCCTTATGGGGGAATTGTGATGTGGCGCTCGTTTGTCTATGGTGCGAAGCACAAGGGCGAAGACCGCGTCATGCAGGCCGTCAGCGAGTTCAAGCCTTGCGACGGACAGTTTCGGCCGAATGTAATCCTGCAGTCGAAGAACGGACCGCTCGACTTCCAGCCGCGCGAACCCTATGCACCCATCTTCGACCAGATGCAGCACACACCGCAGATGGCGGAGTTGCAGATCACGCAGGAATACCTCGGGCAGAGCGTTCATCTCGTGTATCTTGCCCCGATGTGGAAGGAGTTCTTCTCGTTCGTCAATCCCAGCAAACTGGTGGGCATCGCAGGAGTAGCCAATATCGGTAAAGACCGCAACTGGTGCGGGCATCACTTTGCGCAAGCCAATTGGTATGCCTTCGGCCGCCTGGCCTGGGATCCAACCCTCTCCTCCCGCCAGATAGCGGAAGAGTGGTGGCGGCAAACATTTAACAACCCACCCCCAGCCCCTCCCGAGGGGAGTGGAGTCGAGAATGCAACTTCCTTGTCTGCAGATTCCCCCCTCCCTATGGGGGAGGGGTTGGGGGTAGGGCTCCTCCTTCGCTCCCGCGAGGCATGTGTTGACTACATGATGCCTTTGGGCTTACACCATATTTTTAAGTTCGACCACCATTATGGTCCCGAACCTGGTGGATTCAAAGCCCACTACCCACTGGAGTGGTGCCCCGTCTACTATCATCAGGCCGACACGCTCGGTGTGGGCTTCGACCGCACACGTGCTACCGGAAGCGGGGCCACAGGGCAATATCCCGAACCATATTGCACGCAATACGAGGGTCTCACCACGTGTCCGGAGCGCTATCTGTTGTGGTTCCACCATGTTCCCTGGACCTACCGAACGCTCAGCGGGCGCACACTTTGGGAAGAAATACAGCACCGATATCAGCGTGGCGTCAGCGAGGTCGAGGACTTCGTGCGCATCTGGCAGCAGCTGAAGCCCGCCATCGACGACCAGCGTTGGCAGGAAGTAGATGCAAAACTCCACCAGCAGCTTAGCAATGCCCGTGAGTGGCAGCAGGTCTGCGTCGATTACTTCCGCCAGTTTGCCGAGCCAAAGTAGCCAATCGATATAGAAAAAGCATAAGTAATTAATTTTTTGTCTACGAATTTAGCGAATTCAGCGAATGATTTAGGACTCAAAATCGACAGAAGATCTTCCATAAATCTTTCAGAATGATACGAATGAAATAGGATAAAGGAGGCGATTCCGCGCACGGAATCTAACGTTTGACAGAGCTGGCATTGACAAACTCGTTTGTCATGACGGCCTCCGTCAGACGTGTGACAATGGTGAGAAACACCATCTCTTCCATTATCCTATTTCCTTCGTTTCATTCGTTTTCCTCAATTCCTTCATTCCTTAGAATCTGTGCTATCTGTGGGCAAATAAAGAGTTGTCTAGAGTTGTCGAAGTTCTTTCCCCGCTTCGCTCTGAAAGCGCCCCTACGGGTCGAGCGGTCTTAAATCTTAAAGAATCTACTACTCAGATTGTCTTTACAACGATCTCATCCATCAAAAGCAGCCCTCTCATTTGTTTATCTCAATGCTGTAGTGATGCAAGAGCAATGAGGTAGAAAAGTAAATTAACTTAATTTGTTCGGTAAATTAAGTTATTTTACTCAGTAAATTAAGTTATTTTACTTACCAAATTAAGTTAATTTACTCATCAAATTAAGTTAATTTACTGATTAAAATAAGTTGATTTGCAAAACTAGGGCAATACTATAGCCATTTCAGAGCATTCT
>JAFZAP010000009.1 GCA_017557185.1 Prevotella sp. | reverse complement strand
GAACTGGGACTTGTTTGCCCACAGAGTCATCGAGGAGATGGATAATATAGAGTTTAGGGATAAGAAAGGTAAGGTGTCTTCAAAACAGACGGACTTTGCACACAGCAAATGGCTGGCCATGCTTCACCACGATGCCAAGAGTGGGATTCCACATCTGCACTTCATGGTGTCGCGCTTCACCGTTGATGGCAGGATTAATGACACTAATCTGATAGGCTTAAAGGCAACGATGGCAGCAAACAGTATCAACCAGAGCCTGGGCTGGAAGCAGTCGCAGGACATCAGCGAGGAACACAAGGCTGAAATAAAGAATGCCCTCTATGACATTCTGAGAAAAATGAATCGGTTTGACTGGGATATCTATCTGCGTATGATAAAGGAGTATGGCTATTCTGCAGAACTCAAAAGAAATAATAACGGGAAGGTCGTTGGCTACAGAATCAAACGGGGCAACTCAAAATATAATGCCTCAGAGATAGGCAGACAACTCACGGCCAGCAGAATTGAGGCTACTTGGAAGCAACTGCATAAGGAGATGGATGCTGAGACGGCTAAGCGAAAAGCTGATGAGCATAAGGCCAGGATTGAATATACAGAACGCCATCACTTTGTTTGTGAGCCTGTAAACCCAGATACGAAGAAAGAGCATTATGAATTCGACCACATCTTTGGGGATGGTAAAGAAGCAGAGCACTTCACTTTTGATGTCTCTGAAAATATCCTCGATGCCATGTGCAGTACCTTCAAGGCACTTGAAGATGAGTTTGCGTTTGTGCTTGAAGAAGTGATTGAGACTTCTCTGTTTGTATTCTTTGAGTTGATGAGCGTTCCTGGCGGTTCAGGCTATTCGTCTGGCGGTGGTGGGGGAAACAATGATCTTCCTCACAAGAAGAAGGATGACGATGATGAACTACTCCGTGCCAGGCGTATAGCCAGAGCTGTTGCCCGCAGTTGTCCACGCAAGGTTATCCGTCGGGGTTATGGAAGATAATAATATTAAAGTGCAAAAATATAATATAATGAAAAAATATAAAGATGCAGAAAGCCTGTTCGATAATGTGGAAGAGCAGGACGAAAAGGAGAATATGACAGCAGCTGGTACGTCCCAAAATGGGAACGTGCCAACTCCTATCGGGGGTGAATCGGCGTTTAGTACTGACTATCTGGAGAAAATCCTACAGATACAGCGGAACTTTGACAGACAGCAGGAACAGAACGCTAAGATTCTGGAGACTATGGAAAGGCTTGTGAATCGTTTGGAGGGCTGCAAGAATATAAAAGTAAGCCTTTCTGAAGAAGACAAGAATATGTTATCGGATCTTCCCATAACCATCAACAAGCATGTTGCCATTACAGTAGGACAGGCAGGGGAGAAGGTGAAGGAGGATATTGATAAACACACTGATTCTACCTTGAAAACCGTCAGCGAGGCTTGTGACAGAAAAACCGAGAAAGTCATGGAAGTTGTTAATAATAGAAAAGGAATCTTTCTTACGTGGTGGAATTTCTGGGCAATGATCCTGCTGACAGTTATCAGCACGAGCTATGCTGTCTATGCTGCCTTCAACAGTTGCCTTTGGGGTGAACTATGGGAAAGGCTGTGGTTCCCGTTCGCTGTACTGTCGCTTTTAGGAGGAACATTAGGCTTGATAACCTGGCTCAATCTCAGAGAATATAGGATACCGAAGTTCTAAAGCCCCTCATCTGCAAACTCTGAGATTGCAAACTGCAAAAACAGGAGTCAAGGAACGCCAAAATTTAATTATCACGCCAAAAACACGCCAATTTAGGGTATAAAAGAAATCCAAACTACTGATAATCAGCGGTTTGGATTTTCTTTCAGTCGGGATTACTGGACTCGAACCAGCGACCTCGCGCCCCCCAGACGTGTGCGCTACCAACTGCGCTAAATCCCGATCCTTTTTAAAGCTTAGCACCGACCCGTTGGCCGAAATGCGGGTGCAAAAGTACACACATTTTTCCGTTTGACCAAATTTTCCGGCCACTTTTTTTGATTTTAAGTGTTTTTTTTAGTTCAGATTTGCTCATACCGATAAAAATGTATAACTTTGCAGCCCGAAATCAAGACTACAACATTAAAAATGACGCAATATCTTATCAAGGCTCCCCAACTGCAGAAAGCGACGGTGAGTCTGCCTGCCTCGAAGAGCATCTCGAACCGTGCCCTGATCATCCATGCACTCAGCGGTGGACAGCAGATGCCCCAGAACCTCTCCGACTGTGACGACACGAAGGTGATACTCGCTGCCCTGCGCGACATGCCCGACGAGATTAACATCAAGGCGGCAGGTACCGCCATGCGCTTTATGACGGCCTATCTGAGTGTGATGGAAGGTACGCACGTGCTGACGGGTACCGCCCGCATGAAGGAACGCCCCATCGGTATCCTGGTCGACGCCCTGAGGAAACTGGGTGCCGACATCGACTACGTGGGCGAGGAGGGCTATCCCCCACTCCGCATCACGGGTCAGCCCCTGCAGGGCGGTGAACTCGAGATCGAGGGCAGCGTGAGCTCGCAGTACATCTCGGCGCTGCTGATGATAGGACCGGCGTTGGAGAAAGGTCTTGAACTGAAACTGACGGGCGACATCATCTCCAGGCCCTATATCGACCTGACGCTGTGGATGATGCGCGAATACGGTGCCGATGCCGAATGGACAGCCAACGACACGATTACCGTGAAGCCGAAGCCCTATATGAACCACGACTACATGATCGAGAACGACTGGAGCGGTGCCAGCTACTGGTATGAGATACTGGCGCTGAGCGACAACCGCGAGGCGGAGGTGACACTCAACGGGCTGATGGACGGCTCGAAGCAGGGCGACTCGGTGATCAAATATATTTTCAGTCTGCTGGGCGTGAAGACGGTGTTCCAGTCGAAGACCTCCGGACAGCCGCAGAACGTGACGCTGAAGCACAACGGGCGCTGCGTGCCGAAGTTGGAATACGACTTCGTGAACTCGCCCGACCTGGCGCAGACGGTGATCGTGGCCTGTGCCGCCCTCGATATTCCCTTCCACTTCAAGGGTCTGGCTACGCTGAAGATCAAGGAAACCGACCGCATTGAGGCCATGAAGCGTGAGATGCGGAAACTGGGCTACGTGCTCCACGACCGCAACGACAGCGAGCTGATCTGGGACGGAGAGCGCTGCGAACCGTCGATGGAGGAAGGCATCGACACTTACAACGACCACCGTATGGCCCTCTCGTTCGCCCCCTTCGCCATGAAGTCGGGCAGTCTGTTGATCAACAATCCGCAGGTGGTGACGAAGTCGTATCCAAGCTTCTGGCAAAGCCTCCGCGAAGCGGGTTTCGAGGTAATAGTGATTAGTGAATAGTTTGCTACCGCTATGGAGTTTGCGCTGGTATGTATAGGGATGATTGTGGGTCTGGGTGTGATTGCCTGGATTGCTAATCATTTCGACAAAGGTAGCGACACCATTGCAACCGGTCATGACTGCAGTAGCTGCACCGCTGCCCAGGAGGGAGACTGCAAAATACACTGCCTTTTAGAAGAAAAACAACAAAAAGACGCAGCATCACACAATAAAACAACCTCTAAAGAGGTTATATTAGAGGTGAGAAGTGAGAGGTGAGAGATATGATAATAAGGAGATATGTTAAAAACAAACATATTAGTTGAGAGAATACTGAAGGGACTTTTGCGGTCTCTTCGGTATTCTCTCACCTCTCACCTCTCACCTCTCACTTCTCTACTTTTACCTCTTACCTCTCTAATAATAATCGGTTGTTCGACGCAGAAAAACACGTCGGGCTCACGCTGGTGGCACAGCTTCAATGCCCGTTACAACATCTATTACAACGGCAAGGAAGCCTTCACCGACGGCAATCTGGAGAAGGAGAAGGGCAACCGCGACAACTTTACCGAACAGATTCCCCTCTACATGGTGGGCAACAAACAGAGCCGTTCGTTGGGCAGCGGACAGTACGACCGTGCCATCGAGAAGGCCGAAAAGGATATCCGCCGACATAGCATCAAGGCCAAGCCCGAGTGGAAAGGCGGTAAGAAGAAGACCGACAAGGACAAGGAATGGCTGGGGCGCAAGGAGTATAACCCCTTCCTCTGGAAGGCATGGCTGCTTCTGGGCAAGGCGCAGTTCCAGAAAGGCGACTTCGACGAGGCTGCCGCCACCTTCAGCTATATGGTTCGCCTCTACCAGACACAGCCCATGCAGAGCGGACTGGCCAAGGCGTGGCTCGCGAAGTGCTACACCGAACTCGACTGGCTCTACGATGCCGAGGACGTGATACGCAACATGAGCCGCGACTCGATGCACTTCCGCACAGTGAAGGACTGGGACTACACCTATGCCGACTACTATATCCACACGAAGGACTATGAGAAGGCGGTGCCCTACCTGCGCAAGGTGATCAGCCACGAACGCCGTCATCAGCAGAAGGCCCGCGAGTGGTTCCTCATGGGACAGATACAACAGGAACTGGGCAACCGTGCCGAGGCGGAGCGCGCCTTTGCCAAGGCCATCGGCTGTCACCCCTCGTACGAGCTCGAGTTCAATGCCCGCATCGCCCAGACGGAGGTGATGGCCAAGGGCAATGCCAAGGCGATGATCAGCAGGCTGAAGCGCATGGCAGCCAACGACAACAACAAGGACTACCTCGACCAGGTGTATTACGCCATGGGTAATATCCACCTGATGCAGAAGGATACGCTGAAGGCCATCGCCGCCTATGAGAAGGGCAACGAGAAGGCCACCCGCAGCGGCATCGAGAAGGGTGTGCTGTTGCTCACCTTGGGTAATCTCTACTGGCAGCTGGAGAAATACAGTGATGCCCAGCGCTGCTACGGTGAGGCCATCGGTCTGCTGGACAAGGACCGCAAGGACTATCAGGAACTATCGGAGCGCTCGAAAGTGCTCGACGCCCTCGTGCCCCATACCGATGCCATCCATCTGCAGGACTCGCTATTGGCACTCGCCGATATGCCAGAGGCCCAGCGCCTGGAGGCCATCGACCGCGTGATCAAAGAACTGAAGCGCAAGGAGAAGGAGGCCCGCGAGGCGGAGCAGATGGCCGAGGTAGAGCGCCAGCAACAGAAGAACCAGGCCGTGGGACAGCGGGGAAACACGAACATGGCAAACCGTCAGCCCACGCAGAACCAGGGCGGCGGACAGTGGTATTTCTATAATCCCACCGCCGTGAACCAGGGAAAGATGACCTTCCAGCGACAATGGGGTCAGCGACAGAATGCCGACAACTGGCAGCGCTTGAACCAGACAGTAGTGAACCTGAGCCAGGCTTCCGAGAATTCGGAGAACTCCGAGAACCCTGAAAACTCCGAGAACTCCGAGTTATCCGACTCTTTGGCAGCGCAGGGCGCAGCCCCCAACGACTCGACGCAGACCAACCCCGCCGACACCCTCGCCAACGATCCCCACAACCGCGAGTTCTATCTGGCACAGATTCCTTTCTCAGACGAGCAGAAGGCTGCCAGCCACGCCATCATACAAGACGCATTGTTGCAGTCGGGTATCATCTTCAAGGACCGCCTCGACAACCTGAAGCTCAGCGAGAAGCAGCTGCTGCGCCTGACGAAGGACTATCCCCAGTACGAACAGCTCGACGATGCGTGGTATCACCTCTTCCTGCTCTACTCGCGACTGGGGCGCCACGATACGGCAGAGGCCTGTCTGAGTCATCTGAAAGCCGAGCACCCCGAGAGCGAGTGGACCACCCTGCTCTCCGACCCCTACTTTGCCGACAATGCCCGCTTCGGCACCCATATCGAGGACTCGCTCTATGCGGCCACCTATCAGGCCTTCAAGGACGACAAGTTCAGCGAGGTGGCTGGTAATGCCCGCATCTCTGCCGACCGCTTCCCCATGGGTGAGCACCGTGCGAAATTCATCTTCATCGACGGTCTGAGCCGTCTGAACAACGGTGATGCCACAGGGTGTCTGGAGCAGTTGAAGGAGGTGGTGGAGAAACACCCCAAGAGCGAGGTGGCCGAGATGGCAGGTATGATTGTGAAGGGTGTGCAGGAGGGTCGCAGGCTGCATGGCGGCAAGTTCGACATCGGCGATGTGTGGTCGCGTCGTGACATCACCCTCACCGCCGACTCGACAAGGGCCGATACCCTGAGTGCCGACCCCGATCAGAAGTTCGTGTTCATGCTCGTGTATGAGCCCGACAGCGTGGACCAGAACCAGCTGCTGTTTGAGATGGCACGCTATAACTTCACGAATTTCCTGGTGCGCAACTTCGAGATCACCACCGATGAGGACGACGGTCTGCAGCGCATGCTCATCAGCGGATTCCTGAGTTATGACGAGGCCCTGCAATACGCCCGTCAGCTGTATGCCAACGAGGTAATGGCTGAGAAACTGGCCGCCTGTCGCAGCCTCATCATCAGCGAGGTGAACCTGCCGCTGTTGGGCATACAGTTCAGCTACGACGAATACGAGCAGTTCTATGAGGACATCTTCGTGCCGATGAAGACGAGCACCGACAAGCTGCTCATCCGTCCTGAGGACATCGAGGAGGTGGATCCCGAGGATATCCCCTCAGGCAAGACTGCCTCACCCGAGGCGGACGATGACGAGGACGATGAGGACGCGCCGCAACAGAACAGCAAGAAGAAACAGAAACAGGTGAAGGACTTCGATTTCGACGAAGACTTCTGGTAATCATCTATAAACTATAAACTGTAAACTCTAAACAAAAAATATGATCAACGGATATTTATTGTGGGTGGATGATGAGATTGAGCAGTTGAGGGCCCAGCGACTGTTCCTGGAGAGCAAGGGCTATGATATAGCGACGGCGAGCAACGGTACCGATGCCATCGACCTCTGCAACGAGCGCCATTTCGACCTGGTATTGCTCGACGAGCAGATGCCGGGCATCAGCGGACTGGAGACGTTGCAGCGCATCAAGGAGATGCACCCCACCCTGCCCGTGGTGATGGTGACCAAGAGTGAGGAAGAGGACATCATGAACCAGGCCATCGGTCAGAAGATTGCCGACTACCTGATCAAGCCCGTGAACCCCAACCAGATCCTGCTGACGCTGAAGAAGAACATCCACCGCGAGGAAATCGAGACGGAGGTGACACAGACGCAATACCAGCAGCAGTTCCAGCAGATCGCCATGCAGATCATGGACTGCAGGACCTGGCAGGACTGGGTGGAAGTATACAAGAAGCTGGTGCATTGGGAACTGGAGCTGAGTGCTACCGACAGCAGTATGACGGATATGCTCCGCATGCAGAAGGAGGAGGCGAACCTGGGCTTCGCGAAGTTCATCAAGAAGAACTATCTGGATTGGGTGGCCGCCCTCGACCCCACCAATCAATCGCAGAGCAATTCTCTCACCTCTCACCTCATTCCCGAGCAGAGCTCGCCTACCCGTAGCCTTTCACCTCTCACCTCTCGTCCCACCCTCTCACCCGAGGTGTTCAAAACCAAAATATTCCCCCTGCTCAGCGAAGGCAAGAAGGTGTATCTGGTGGTGCTCGACAACTTCCGCTACG
>JAFZAP010000077.1 GCA_017557185.1 Prevotella sp. | reverse complement strand
CATCGGCATCGGAACAATCGTTCCAGCCAACATAATCCCATTCCATACTCGATGGCTTGCCGAATTTCTCATTGGGCAACTGTGCGTCGGCCATGGCCGCGCAAACGAAAAACAGGGCTGCAGCGAGCAGCGGTTTCATAATAGTACTATTCATAGTGTTGAGTGTTTAGTGTTGAGAGTTTAGAGTTTAGTAGTTCTCAAATACTATGTTTGCTATTCTCTCTCCCCCTCGGGGGAGCAGGTGGGGGGCTTTAGTGTTGAGGGGACAGTTGTGGCACATATTTCACAGGTTCGCCGTCACCCTTTAAGGCATCGGCAAATGTCTGAGGACGAATCTGAACGGCTCCCTTCATGAACTCGGGTATATTGTAGCTCCTCATCAGTTGGCGGTGATAGTCCGGATTGCTGCAAGGCAGTTCGAAGGGTTTGCCCCAACGGCCGTCCTTGCCGAAATGGGCAAAGAATGGGCGCGAATACTCACCGTCGTAGCGGCGGCTGCTGAACACCAGCCAACGGCCGTTGCTCGACCAGGAGTGATAGCTCTCGGTGTCTTTTGAGTTCACCTCATCCAAGGCGCGGGGCGTGTTCGTACTGAGGTCCATCACCCAAAGGTCGGCATCACGGTGCCAGATGTGGAAGACACCATACTTACCCATGGTAAAGACCAGCCAACGGCCGTCGGGCGACACCCGGGGCAGCGTGGCACTCATGTCCATACCGGCTGCATCGAACACCAGTTCACGCTCGCCGAAGGTCATCTTCTCGGGGTCGAACGACTTGCGGTAGATGTTGTATTTCACCTCTCTCCGCCTTCTGATAATATCTCCAATGTGGTTAGAGTCGGCGTATTCGAAGTGCGCGCTACAATAGTACAGGGTCTTGCCGTCGGGTGCCCAGAAGGGGAACACCTCCAATTCCGCAGGGTCATTCTCGATATTGGTCACCTCATTGCGCTCCACGTCATAGGCTATCAGGTCGCTTTCCGAGTCAAACACCTCTATCTTGTTCGGGTCGGTCACCTGGAATGTCTGGCTCGTCTTGTTCGTGGAATAGACAATCAGCTTCAACCACGGATGCCAGGCGGGATAAACACCGGCCGACAGGATGGAGTCGTTGCGCATGTTGATTTTCTTGATATGGCCGTCATAGGCGATGACCGTGCCACCGAGGTTTTGACGAGCATGAAACTGCATGCGTTCAGGGTTATACTGCTGGTAATTGTGGCAGTTGATGCATTGTCCCTTGCCTTCTCCTTCCAGACTGCAGAGTATGTTGTCGTAAATCACGCTCTCGTCGTAGTTCTCCAGACAACGCTGGTTGATGGTCAGTTCCTCGTAACTGACGTAGGAGGGACAGATGAGGCGGTAGCTCAGGTAGGGGTCGATGCTGTCGCCCGACACGTAGATGTTGAAGGGTTTGTATTTCGTCCATTGGCCGTCGTAGCGGGCATATACCTCCACGTTGATGGCTCCTTCCACGGCTTTTGCAGCGAGCCGTTGCCAGTCGTCGGTTCCCGGTTGTATCTTGTCGCCGCCACACAGCAGCTCCTCGTCGCCCGCCGTAAAACGGGCCACCATGTCCTCGGCCTCATGCTGCATCTCAAAGGTCAGCGGAGCCATGTTCACCGGCACCGTCACCTCCTTGTAGTCAGGGTAGATGTCGGGTTGTTTGTCGGATGCGGTAAAATCGTCAGGTACTCGTGTTCCGCAAGAGAGAAGCACAAAAATGGGTAATATATATATCAGTCTCATCGTTCTAGGTTAAAGGTAAACCAGACCTTCCATCATGTAATATTCAAAGAAGTATGTGTCGCTGTATTGTTCGCGGAACATATCGCGCACAACTTCAATGTCCATGCCGTCGTAGCGGGGCAGCTGGTTCGTCAACCCCTGATAGGTATTCTTTACGCTGTCATCGATGGGCACTTCAAACGGCGCATTCTCCTCCGTCATAGTAAAGAGCCAGGCGGCTTCTTGATAGTACCGTGGTATGGGCTGTCCCGGATGCTGGTTCAGGTAGGCGGCAAACCTGGGCCAGAACTGCTGGCTGTTCTTTGTCCATAGTGTGGCCAACAGACATTGCTCCTGAAAGTAGGGATCGTTGCTGTCCATTTCTGCCAAATGGTTCATCAGGTACCTCTCGGCGTAGCCATGGTCGATGCCGACCATGTCGGGCCACTGCAACATGTGAAGGATGGGGCCGGTCTCCGCGTCTTCCCGCATCAATTCCGGGTTCTGCACCAGTTTCTCCATGTGCTCCGCCCAGTCGCTGTGGAACAGCGTGCGCTTGAGTAGGGAGGTATATTTTAAGACGATATTCTTCTCGCCGGAGAGCAATGCGCAGCGGGCCATGTATTTCAGATGCTCGGGGCGCCAGCCATACTCCACGCCGGCCTCGACGCACATGTGGTGGCTGTCGTTGAGCATGCCGTAATGGTAGTAAATCAGGCTGCCTGCAACCATCGACATCTGGATGGGGAAAGGTGAGTCCGGCTTTTTCGAACCGTTGCGGTAGCGGTACATCTCTGTGCTCTGCCGTCCCAGGCGCGAAAGCGCCAGGTTCCTCATCACCACCACGGAACGTGTCGGGTCACCTTTCTGACGTGCGGCTTCCTGCAACACATCCTCCCAGCGGCTCTGGTCAATAAAATGCTGCATGGCAGCCTCGTGATGGAAATTCTCGTCCTTCATCCAGGCTTTCCACACACCAAATACCGTGGCGGCCAGTACCACGCCTATGATGACGCGCTGACGCCAGACTTTAGGTTTACGGCCTTTTTTCTCTGTCTGCTCCCAGCGGCCAAGGGTCAGAAGAATCAGGCACAGGCCCAACAGAGCGTAGGGAATATAGTACGTCGGATTCTCTTCCAATATCTTGAAGGTGGGTAGGGCGGTCCACCACATGTTGGCAATGTTCGTCTGGTAATACACATACCGGTAACAAAGCAGCGGCACAGCGACTACGGCTAACAACGCCAAAAGCGTATCGACAGCAGCCTGTCCGCGGCGGTTGTCGATGCGCCAGCTCCATAGAGCCATCAGCAACGATGCAGCTAAGGCGTATGAGCCTGACAATGGATAACCGATGATGACCGTCGCCACAATCAACGCCCTGCGTGCCCATCTCTTGGCTGACAACTGACGGTAGGCCCACAGAAGCAGGACAATCTCTATCATGCCTAAGGTGGCGTCAAAGTACCAGCCCTTCAACTTGATGGGGTAAATCCAATAGCCCATATCGACGTTGGCCGACAGCAGCAGGGCCACAGGCACGAGCAGCAGCACCGACCACGGTTCGCCGACGCGGAACGTACGGCGCATCAGGGCCATCAGCAGCCACCACAGGGCGCACAGCACGGCCACACCGAGCACGGGGTGGTAAAGCAACTGGGTGAGGAAACTGCCCACATACGTCAGCAGGCCTCCCGGCACCGTCATCAGTTCGCGGAAGAACAGCGAGGTGTTTAAGAACAGGCTCTGCTCCTGGATTTTCCATAGTACATGGTACTCGTAAATCAGCAGCAGAGCGGCTATGACAAGCAATGTCGAAAGCCATGCTACTAAAGTGGCATGGCTTTTGCACTTGTCTGTGACTTGTTTGAGAATTTTACTCATTCATGAATACTTTTCTGGTGGTGCCGTCGGCATGGCGTTCTATGCAGAAGCCACGCGGTGTGTTCAGACGCCGCCCTTGCAGATCATAATAAACGGTTTGGCCAGTTTGGCCGGATGCCATCACTTCCTGGACGGGCGTGGAGCTGTTCTCAAGTTTGAAGATATAGGTGGCCACGCTCTCTCCTGGCAGATCGACGACGAGTCGTTGCGAAGGTTCGCTGATGTCGATTGTGCTCTTCTGGCAGAGTTCCTCGCTGTCGTTGCTCAGGGATAACACCACTTCACCGCTGATCACGTTGTAAGGCAACTTGATGATGAAGTCGCGGTCGTTTTCGAGTCTGTTGATGGCCAAGACGATGAGCGAGTCGCCCTTGATGAAGGCTGAGGTCTCGATGTTG
>JAFZAP010000076.1 GCA_017557185.1 Prevotella sp. | reverse complement strand
TATTAGGAATTTAACATAGAATGCAGATATTCTAAGGAATAAAGGAATAGAGGAAAAGCGCTCGGCTTTGCCGCTTGCGTAGCGAAGAGGAGCAAGAATGATGCAAAGGAAATTGGATATTGGAGGAGATGGTGGTAACACCATCGTCACACGTTCGATAGAGTCTGCATGACAAACGAGTTTGTCAATGCCGGCTCTGTCAAACGTTAGATTCCGCGCGCGGAATCGCCCTCCATTGTCCGATTTCCTTTGCATCATTCTTTCTCAGACTCTATGTCTCTCTGTCAAGTTTCCTTGTTTCCTTCATTCCTTAGAATCACCATATTTCGTGGTTATAGATGTTCAAATATCCGTGAAAATCCATGAGATCCGTGGAGAAACTGAGGGGTCAAAAAGTATATAATTACCATATTTTTTTACAACGGAAAGAAACAGAAATAGAACGGACAAAACGGAAATCCAAGCTGCTTCTTTCTGTTGGTGTCACGAAATCCTTTTAAGTAACGGAAAAGAAAACCAACGAAAAAGGCTGTGCTCCGAAATTGTTGGAGTACAGCCTTTGTGTTTGTAGAGTATAGCTCTGTAGTCTATGGAGTATAGCTCTGTAATGTATGGAGCATAGCTCTGTAATGTATGGAGCATAGCTCTGTAGTGTATGGAGCATAGCTCTGTAAGGAATGGAGCATAGCTCTATAGAAACTGGAGCATAGCGGGGTGCTAAGAGCGCCTGGCTCCCAGTCGTTGCATCCACTTTCCACCGATCATGCAGGCGATGCCGATGATGATGAAGGGAACCGAGAGCAGTTGCCCCATGTTGAACGGCATGCCTGCCTCGAAGTCAACCTGTATATCCTTCGTGTATTCGATGAAGAAGCGGAATGTGAAGATGAGCGTCAACACGAGCCCGAAGAAGAATCCGCTACCCACGGTTTTGGATGAAGGATGAAGGATGAAGGATGAAGGTTCAGGAGAGTGAGATGAGGTTTTATAGGCTTTTAAACTTTCATCTTTCATCTTTAATCCTTCATCCATTTTCCTACTTCTGAAGTAGAAAAATAGCATCACGAAGAAGAAGCAGAAATAGGCAAGTGCCTCGTAGAGTTGTCCTGGGTGTCGCGGGACGTTATCTACCTGCTCGAAGATGAATGCCCAAGGTACATCAGTCGGCTTGCCGATGATTTCTGAGTTCATGAGGTTGCCCAGGCGGATGAAACACGCGGCGATAGGTGTAGCGATAGCGATATCGTCGAGCACATGCCAGATGTTCATCTTCGTCTTGCGACAATAGATCCACAACGCCAGCATCAATCCAAGCGTACCTCCATGTGAGGCAAGGCCTGCGTAGCCCGTATATTTCCACGTGCCGTCGGCCATCTGGTGCATCGGTACGAACATCTCGATGAAATGCGTGCCCGACGACAGGAAATAATCGGGTTCATAGAACAGACAATGACCCAGGCGAGCGCCTACCAGTATGCCGATGAAGCAATAGATGAACAGCGGGTCGAAGAGCTCATCCTTGATCTTCTGGTCCTTGTAGAGCCACCTCACCATGAAATAGCTGCCCACCAGTCCTATCAGCCAGCACATTCCGTACCAACGCAGGGCGACCGGCCCGATATGTCCCATTACCTCCGATGGATTCCAATTGATGAAGAGTAGCCCACCCCCTACCCCTCCCCAAGGGAGGAGAGTTTGGTGAGCTATGTTTGATAATAGTTGAAGCATAATCGTAAATGAAAGTCAGTTAGATATTGGTATTCTGCTTCCCCTCCCTTGGGGAGGGGCTGGGGGTAGGCTCTTACACATTAAACCTGAAGTGCATGATGTCGCCGTCCTGCACCACGTAGTCCTTGCCCTCGATGCCCATTTTGCCAGCTTCCTTCACGGCGGCTTCTGAACCGTATTGAATATAGTCGGCGTACTTGATCACCTCTGCGCGGATGAAACCCTTCTCGAAATCGGTGTGGATGACGCCAGCACATTGCGGAGCCTTCCAGCCGCGTTTGTACGTCCACGCCTTCACCTCCATAGGACCGGCGGTGATGAAGGTTTCGAGATTCAGCAGCTTGTAGGCTTTCTTGATGAGGCGGTTCACACCACTTTCCTCCAGCCCCAGCTCCTCAAGGAACATCTGCTTGTCTTCGTAGGTCTCCAGTTCGGCGATATCCTCCTCCGTCTTGGCGGCGATAATCATCACTTCGGCACCTTCCTCGCGGGCAACCTCCTCTACCCTACTGCTGTATGAATTGCCCGATTTGGCCGATGCCTCGTCGACGTTGCATACATACAGCACGGGCTTCGTGGTGAGCAGGAACAGATTGCGGGCGCAATCCTGTTCGTCCTTCGTGTCGAACTCTACGACGCGGGCGTTCTTGCCCTGTTCCAGTACTTCCTTATAAGCCTTCAGGACGCTAAACTCTAACTTTGCATCCTTGTTGCCGGCAGCCGCAGCCTTCTCGGTCTTGGCGATGCGGGAGTCAACCGTCTCGAGGTCCTTCAGCTGTAGTTCGGTGTCGATGATTTCCTTATCGCGAATGGGGTCGATGGTTCCGTCGACATGTGTGATGTTATCGTCGTCGAAACAGCGCAACACGTGGATGATGGCATCGGTCTCGCGGATATTTCCAAGGAACTTATTGCCCAGGCCCTCACCCTTCGAGGCACCCTTCACCAAACCGGCAATATCCACAATCTCACACGTCGCAGGGACGATTCTGCCGGGATGCACCAGTTCTGCCAGCTTTGTCAATCGCTCGTCGGGAACGGTGATCACGCCGACGTTCGGTTCTATCGTACAAAACGGAAAGTTTGCTGCCTGTGCCTTCGCACTCGACAGACAGTTGAAAAGCGTAGACTTACCCACGTTGGGCAGTCCCACAATACCACATTTTAATGCCATATCTTCTTCAAAGTTGTTTTATTTCGTGCAAAAGTACTACAAAAAAGTCAATATACCCAAATTAAGCAGAGATTTTTAAGGAATTATGATTCCTAGTAGCGCAAAGACACTCCCCTACCCTCTTTTTTCGGTCTTGAGATACAAGGTTTCAAAAAGACGATTAGTGTGCCTCAAGCCAGTTCTCGCCCCAACCGCTATCAGCCACCAAGGGTACGCTGAGCGGATAGGCGCGCTGCATCTCCTCGATGACGATACGCTCCACCTTTTCTTTCTCGTCGGGATAGACAGAGAAGTTCAGTTCGTCGTGCACCTGTAGGATCATCTTCGATCGGATGCCCTCTCTTTGGAATCGCTCGAAGATGCGGATCATCGCCACTTTGATGATATCAGCAGCAGAGCCTTGTATGGGCGCGTTGATAGCGTTGCGCTCGGCGAAGTTGCGAACGGTGGCATTTCGAGAGTTGATGTCGGGCAGATAGCGACGGCGGTGGAATACGGTCTCGGCATAGCCACGCTCGCGAGCCAGTTGCTTCGACTCCTCCATGTAGTCGTGAACACGCGGGAAGGTCTGGAAGAAACCGTCGATAAGCAGTTTCGCCTCGTCGCGGGTGATGTCGAGACGCTCGGCGAGTCCGAATACCGTGATGCCGTAGATAATACCGAAATTGGCGCGCTTCGACTTCGTGCGCTCGTCGCGGCTGACGTCGTCGATACCTTTCTTATAGATGGTAGCAGCAGTAGCAGCATGCAAATCCTTGCCCTCGCGGAACACTTCCTGCATAGCTTCATCACCCGAGAGATGGGCCATCACGCGCAACTCAATCTGACTATAGTCTGCTGAAAAAAACAGACATCCTGGTTCGGGCACGAAACACTTGCGGATTTCTTTGCCGTCTTCGCCTCGAACGGGGATGTTCTGCAGATTCGGGTCGCTCGACGACAGGCGACCTGTGGCAGTTACGGCTTGGTTGAACGATGTATGGATGTGACCCGTGCGGGGATTTACCAGTTTTGGTAAAGCGTCGACATACGTGCCGAGTAGTTTCTTAAGTCCACGATAATCAAGGATTTCTGCGATGATAGGACTCTTCGAGCGCAGTTGCATGAGCACCTCTTCAGAAGTGACAAATTGTCCCGTCTTGGTTTTCTTCGGCTTCTCGATAATCTGCATCTTGCCAAATAAGATGTCGCCCACTTGCTTTGGACTTGAGATGTTGAATTCCTCGCCAGCCAACTCATAGATGTGGCGCTCAAGTTGCAGCATACGTTCAGTGAAAAGTTTTGACGTTTCAGCCAAAGCTTCTGTGTCAAGACAGACGCCGTTCATCTCCATTTCGGCAAGAACGGGCATCAGCGGCATCTCGATATCATAGAACAGCGATTCCACGCCGGCTTCCTTCAGTCGTGGCTCCAGCACGTTTTTCAGCCTGAGCGTAATATCGGCATCTTCGCAGGCGTATTCATAGACTTCGGTAGGAGAGAGGTCGCGCATCGAACGTTGGGTCTTGCCGCGCGGTCCGATGAGTTCGTCGATGTGGATGGTCTTATAACCCAGTAGTGTCTCGGCCATATAGTCCATGTTGTGACGCAGCTCGGGTTGCAGCAGATAGTGGGCGAGCATCGTGTCGAACATCGGACCTGCGAGACGGACACCATAGTTGCGCAACACCTCGAGGTCGTATTTCAGATTCTGGCCAACCTTCATGATGTCGGGCGACTCATACACCTTTTTGAAAATGTCGACGATTTTTTGTGCTTCGGAGCGATCGGCAGGAACAGGAACATAAAATGCCTTCGTTTCTTCTACCGAGAAGCTCAAACCGACTAATTCGGCATCAATAGCACTCGTTGATGTCGTTTCCGTATCTAGACTGAGAATTTTATTTGTAAGAAAAAAGTCACAAATTTTAGCCATTTCCTCTTGATTATCAACGAGTTGGTAGTCGTGAGGAGCCGAAATTGTGGCCAAATTAAGGGCAGTTTCTGAAATTTCTGGGCTCTCGGTCGTAAATTCTGCGAATAAATCGAGTTGTCCGTTAACGGGCTTTAACACTGGTTCGGGCTTTTTAAGAATCTTGTCTGCCAGCGAACGGAACTCGAGTTCGTTGAAGAGGTTGCGCAATTTCTGATCGTCGGGGTCGCGAAGGAGTAGGGCGTTCATATCAAGTTCGACAGGAACATCTGTTCGGATGGTAGCGAGGAACTTCGACATGCGGATGTCGTCGACGTGTGTTTCCACTTTTTCGCGCAGCTTGCCTTTGATCTGATCGGTGTGATCGAGAAGGTTGTCGATGCTTCCGAATTCGTTGATGAGTTTCACGGCTGTCTTCTCACCGACACCCGGACAACCAGGGAAGTTGTCGGCCGAGTCGCCCATCAGCGCCAGCAGGTCAACAATCTGGTCGGTCGAGGCGATGCCATATTTCTCGCAAACTTCCTTCGGCCCCATCTTCTCATAGCCACCCCCGTGACGCGGACGGAACTGATATACGTTCTCGCGCACCAGCTGACCATAGTCTTTGTCGGGAGTGAGCATATAGGTCTCAATGCCCAAAATGCCCGATTTCATCGCAAGTGTACCGATGACATCATCGGCTTCGAAACCGTCGACCTGCAGACAGGGGATGTGCCACGCCTCAAGTAGTTGCTTGATGATGGGTACCGATAGCTTGATGTCCTCGGGTGTTTCCTCACGCTGAGCCTTATATTCAGGAAAGGCATCGTTGCGGAAGGTTTTTCCGTGATCGAAGGCCACGCCGATGTGTGTTGGGTGCTCCTTCGAGATAATCTCCTGAAGTGTGTTGACGAAACCCATCACGGCCGAGGTGTTCAGACCTTTTGAGTTGATGCGCGGGTTCTTAATGAACGCATAGTAGGCGCGGTAGATAAGCGCGTAGGCATCGAAGAGAAACAGTTTGTCCATATTGGTTGCTGATGGTTTTGTTCGGTTGAAAAGCGGATTTGTCGCTACTTGGTGTGAGCAAAGTTAGCAAAAAATGCGTTTTGCCGCGTAAAATTACTAATTTTTTGGCATATTTCCCGATATTTTCAGTAATTTTGTCACAAAATTCACGCAACTATGGAATATCTCTCGCTGATTAAACAACCTATTTCGTCAGAAATCGACGATTTCATCGCACTTTTCAATCAGTCGCTCACACACGACGAGGGTATGCTTGGACAGGCATTGGAACACATCCGCCAACGTGCAGGAAAGCGAATGCGACCCATGTTAATCCTACTTACGGCAAAATGCTTTGGCGAGGTAAATGCGGCAACACAACATGCGGCTGTAGGGCTGGAGTTGCTGCATACGGCCTCACTTGTGCATGATGATGTTGTGGATGAGAGTTCAGAACGTCGTGGACAGGCATCTGTCAACGCCACGTATGATAATAAGGTTGCGGTTTTAGTGGGCGATTATATCCTTTCGACGGCCCTGCTTAATGTGGCGAAAACAGGCAATCAGCGCATTGTGGAATATCTCGCAGAACTGGGTCGCACGCTCTCCAATGGTGAGATTCTGCAGCTCACGAACATCCAGAACCAGGAGATTTCAGAGGAAGTTTATTACCAGGTGATCAAACAGAAGACAGCTGCGCTCTTCGAGGCTTGTGCTGCTATCGGCGCATTGTCGGCAGGAGCGAGTGAAGAACTGGTTGAGGAGGCGAAACGCTTCGGTCAGAATCTGGGTATCATCTTCCAGATTCGTGATGATATCTTCGACTACTACGATTCCGCAGAGATAGGCAAACCTACGGGAAACGATATGGCTGAGGGTAAGCTGACGCTGCCTGTTATCTACGCCTTGAACAATTCTTCGTTCGACTCGATGCAGACCCTCGCGCGAAAAGTGAAGGCCGGTGACGTAAACCCCGATGAAATCGCGGTTTTAGTGGAGTTCGCGAAACAGCAGGGCGGTATTGAATATGCCGAAAAACGTATGTGGGAATTCCATGCTGAGGCTGCCGAATTTATCGAGAAGAGGGTAGGGGATTCAGCCATCAAAACGGCCCTCAATGCCTATCTTGATTACGTCATCAAGCGAACAAAATAGCCTTTTATCTTGCTATCACTTATAATAAGAAGCATGCTTTTGCAGATATAACACATAGGTTTTTCTGCAAAAGCATGCTATAGAAGGTGTGGAGTAGGGGTTTAGAAGAACTTCACCTCTTCGCCAACAATCTCGCTGAGCAGGAGGTTTGCAAGACGCGAGGTACCCATACGGAACCACTTGTTCGTGAGCCACTTCTCGCCCAGCACTTCCTTAACGATGGTGTAGTAGGTGAGGGCATCGGTGACGGTGTTAATGCCGCCGGCTGGTTTGAAGCCAATCTGGATGCCGGTTTCATCGTAATACTCCTTGATAGCCTGACACATGATGTAAGCGGCCTCCGGTGTTGCCGAGATTTTCTCCTTACCGGTAGAGGTCTTGATGTAGTCGCCGCCGGCATACATCGATAAAATCGACGCTTTTTTGATGTCGGAACCGTTGCGGAGATCGCCGGTTTCGAGGATCACCTTCATGGCAACATCTTCACCACAAGCCTGCTTCAGTTCGTTGATATCATCGCAAACACTTTCGTAGTCGCCGCTGAGGAACTTGCCAACAGGCATCACGATATCGATTTCGGTAGCGCCATCGCGTACGGCGAGTGCTGTTTCAGCCACTTTCACCTCGATGAGAGCCTGTGAAGAAGGGAATGAGCCGCTTACACAAGCGATTTCTACGCCATCGACTTCCAGCGTTTCGCTCACGGTCTTGGCGAAACACGGATAGACGCAGATGGTAGCTACGTGTGGCAGGTCGGGATACTCAGCGTCGAATTGGTTGACGCGCTCTGTGAAGGCCATTACGCTCTCGTCGGAGTCGGTGGTCTTTAGGGTAGTCAGTTCGATACTGCCAAAGAGGAATTTCTTGATGTCGAGGGTGTCATTCTGCGGCACTTTCTCGGTGATGATCTTCATGACGGCGGCCTTTACGGCAGCGTCGTCGACTTCGAGGTTATACTTCTTCAGAGCCTCGTCGATCTTACTGGTGTAATTGATGCTTTCGTTTGCCATAATTGATAGAGTTTTATAGGTTTAAGATATTATGCTTTGAGTTTTGGATTCTCGTGATGGCGAAGGGCGTCGCGACGTGTTTTTTTCTCGATGGAATGGCGCAATTCCTCAGTAAGATCCACGCCCGTTTGGTTGGCCAAACAGAGTAAAACCCACAACACATCGGCCATCTCTTCACCGAGGTTGGCCTCTTCGCCCTCCTTGAAGCTCTGGTCGCCATATTTGCGGGCGATAACGCGTGCCAGCTCGCCCACTTCTTCCGTGAGGCAAGCCATGTTGGTCAGTTCGGAGAAATAGCGTACGCCATATTCCTTAATCCATTGATCTACAGCCTGTTGTGCTTCCTTGATAGTCATAATTTTTTTGCTAAAGATGGTTTCTGGCTGTTATTCCTTGTTCTTGGTGTCAATACAGATAGTCACAGGACCGTCATTCGTGAGTTTAACTTGCATCATAGCGCCGAATTCTCCGGTGCCTACGGGCTTGCCGATGGCCTCGCTTAAAGAAGCGCAGAAGGCATCGTAGAGCGGGATAGAGTGTTCGTGCGAGCCGGCTCGGAACCACGAAGGACGGTTTCCCTTCTTGTAAGAGGCATAAAGTGTGAATTGGCTCACCACTAGTGCTTCGCCTTCTACATCGATGATAGAGCGGTTCATCACGCCGTTTTCATCGTCAAAGATGCGTAGATTGCTGACTTTCTTCACCAGCCATTCTACATCTTCCTGGGTATCAGCGTTTTCCACGCCCAAGAGGATAAGCAATCCCAACCCGATGGCCGATTTCTCCTGACCACTGATGGTTACGCTTGCGCCAGTTACTCGTTGTATGACAGCTCTCATAGGGTATTGCCTTTATGTTGTTGATGCAAAGATAAAGCAAAAAATTGTAATAGCAAAATAATCAACGGTTTTCTTGTTTGAAATAGTCAAGGATAATCTGTGCCTTCTTCGCACCGATTATCTCGGTAAGTTGTTGATTATCAGCGAGTTTAATCTTTTTGACACTCTTGAAATGTTTCATCAGCAAATCGCGAGTCTTGGGTCCGATTCCAGGAATGTCATCGAGTTCGCTGTGTAGTGCGTGCTTCGAACGCTTGTCGCGGTGGAAGGTAATCGCGTAGCGGTGTACTTCGTCTTGCAGGCGCGTCAGTATGTGGAAGAGTTCGCTATTGGTGTCGATGCCTATTGTGTCTGGAGGATTGCCAAAGAGAAGTTCGTTGGTACGGTGACGATAGTCCTTGGCTAATCCTGCGATAGGAATCTGTAGACCAAGTTCGTCCTCTACGACCTCACGAACAACCGACATCTGTCCCAGTCCGCCATCTGTGATAATCAGGTCGGGTAGGGGGGTGCCTTCTTCTATCATACGGCTATAGCGTCGGCGAACTACTTCTTGCATCGATGCATAGTCGTCAGGCCCTTTAACGGTCTTGATATTGTATTTGCGATAGTCTTTTTTCGACGGTTTCATCGCCTTGAAAACCACGCAGCCGGCTACGGCATCTGTACCAGAGATATTGGAGTTGTCAAAGCATTCTATATGATAAGGTAGCTTCGGTAGGTGCAACTTCTCCTGCAGTTCCTTCATCAGGCGCGTCTGCTTCTGCTCCGGATTCAGTTTCTCGGTTTGTTTCAGACGGTCGAGCTTATATTGTTTGCCGTTCATTTCCGAGAGATCCAGTAGGCGTTTCTTGTCGCCTCGTTGTGGTGTAAACCACTCTGCATCTGGCAGTTTCCACGACATCTCAAAGGGCACGATTACCTCTTTGGCTGTAGAGTGGAAGCGTTCGCGGATCTCAGGAATAGCCGTTAACAACAGCTCCTCATCGCTTTCGTCGAGTTTACGTTTATATTCATAGGTAAAGCTCTGGTTGATGGTGCCGTTCTTTACATGAATATAGTTGATAAAGGCGTTTTTGTTGGTGTTGTCATCTGTGATAGTGAAGACGTCGACGTTCTGAATAGTTTGGCTTACTACCTCGCTCTTAGAGCAGAAATGCTCGAGTAGTAGATATTGTTGCTTCAGTTCTTCTGCCTCTTCAAAATGCAGTTCTGACGCTTTTTTCTGCATTTCTGCATATAACATCTTCTGCACTTCGCGCGTGTTTCCTTTGAGGATTTCGCGTGCTTGTTCTATGGCTCGCTGGTAGTCTTCGTAACTTTGCTTACCAATACAAGGTGCTTTGCAGTTGTGGATGTGGTATTCCAGGCAAGGCTTATATTTTCCTTGCTCAATTCCTTCCTTCGTTAAGGGCTGTCGACACGTACGCGGCCGATAGATTTTTCGGATAATATCGAGGATTCCGTACATAGCAGAAACCTGCGAGTACGGTCCGTAATACGTGCCTAATTTCTTGTTGATCGTACGTGTCTTGTAGATGCGAGGCAAATACTCCTTCGTTACACAGATGCTCGGATAGGTCTTGCCGTCTTTTAACAGAACATTGTAGCGCGGATTATACTTCTTGATCAGACTGTTTTCAAGGAGCAGGGCATCTTCTTCGGTATTTACGACCGTATAGCTGATGTCCCATACCTTGCTAACAAGTACTTTCGTCTTATAACGATCTACTTCTTTGTGGAAATATGACGAGACGCGGTTCTTCAGACTTTTGGCTTTGCCAACGTATATTATGGTCTTTTGCTGGTCATAGAACTGATAGCTGCCAGGCTTGTCTGGCAGCCGCTGTACGATACTTTTCAGGTATGCTAACCGCTTCTTGTTTTCTTCCCTTGTCATGCTTAACTCGCTGACGAGTAGACCGTTTGATGAAAGTTGTTTCACGTGAAACACCCGGCAAACGCTGAGTCGTTTTTGCTGGGTGTTCCCCGTGATTGTGACTTGGCAGTTAGATCTGCAACAGGGCAGTAACTTCAACATCGTTGTCGAATGCGTCGCGACCATTCAGCCCTTCGTTGACCAGCTCTATGAGAAAGTTCACATAGATTTTCTTGGGGTTGAATTTGCGCACCAGATCACATGCAGCCTTCATGGTTCCACCCGTTGCAAGAAGGTCGTCGTGAAGCAGAACGACATCGTTTTCGTTGATAGCGTCTTTGTGGATTTCGATGGTGTCGATGCCATATTCTTTGGCATAGCTCTGTTGAACGGTTTCACAGGGCAGCTTTCCTGGTTTGCGACAGAGAACGATGCCGGCTCCCAGTTCGATGGCAAGCGCCGATGACATCACGAATCCACGCGATTCGATGCCGACAATCTTGGTGATTCCCTTGTCTTCGTAGAGATCGACAAGCTCTTTCTCCATCTCTTTCACACACTCTGCACTCTTGAACATGGTGGTTACGTCACGAAAATTAACTCCCTTGATGGGCCAGTCGGGGATGCAACGCAGGTTTTCTAATAAAATCTTGTTGTTCATTTCTTTTAATTTTATAAGGTTTTATCAATGTTGTTATAATGGGTTCTGTTGTTTTGTTTCACGTGAAACAACGAGGCTTAGCGTTATCTGCCGAGTAGGACTAACAAGACGTTAATGTCTGACGGCGACACGCCGGGAATACGACTTGCCTGTGCCAAAGTCTCTGGGTCGATGCGCTGTAGCTTTTGTCGTCCTTCGGTGGATATTTCGTGCAATTCAGCATAATTGAAGCGTCCCTTGATGCGGATGTTCTCCAGTCGATGCATTTTGTCGGCAACAAGTTTCTCGCGCTCAATGTATCCTTTGTACTTGATTCTGATTTCAGCTGCTTCTGCAATCTCCTCTTGTCGGTTTTCTGGCGATGAAATGATTTCTTTCAGTGAAGGGATGATGTCTGCCAGCTTATCGATGGAGAGTTGCGGACGTGCAATGAGGTCGGCCACCTTGCAACCGAACTGGAGTGGGGTAGTGCCCAATGCTTCCAAAGCGCCATTGATGTCGCGCGGCTTCACGGGTGTGTTCTCGCAGAAATGGATGATTCTTTCTATTTCATTCTTTTTCTGTAGCCACCAGTCATAGCGTTCACGGCTTGCAAGTCCAAGTTGGTAGGCGCGTTCTGTAAGTCGGGCGTCGGCATCGTCTTGCCGCAACAGGATGCGATATTCGGCGCGCGAGGTAAACATTCGGTATGGCTCATCGACACCTTTGGTCACCAAATCGTCGATAAGAACACCAATATATGCTTCGTCGCGGGCCAGCATAAATGGCTCATATTCTGTCGACTGACTATTGAGGGCCGCATTGACGCCAGCCATCAATCCTTGTCCTGCAGCTTCTTCATAGCCCGTCGTACCGTTCACCTGTCCTGCCAAGAACAATCCCCTCAAGACTTTCGATTCCAACGAATGTTTGAGTTGCGTGGGATCGAAGAAATCATATTCTATTGCATAACCCGGGCGATAAACTTTTATGTCGCGCAAGGCAGGAATTTGCTTCAGCGCTTCTATCTGTACGTCGATGGGCATGCTTGACGAGAAACCGTTCAGGTACATCTCGTTGGTGTCGGTGCCTTCTGGTTCGAGGAACAGAGGATGTTGTTCGCGGTCGGGGAATGTTATGAGTTTGGTTTCAATCGAAGGACAATAGCGTGGGCCGATAGACTGTATCTGTCCGTTGTAGAGAGGGGAGTCGTCAAGGCCTGAACGCAAGATCTCATGAACGCGATGATTGGTGTTTAGCAGCCAACATGGTAGTTGGGGTAGGGGACGCGGCTCACCCAGATAGGAAAACTTGTGGAAGTCTTGTTCGCCCGGCTGTTCCTCGAGGTCTTCAAAGTGAACGCTACGCTTGTCGATACGCACGGGAGTTCCCGTTTTCATGCGATCCGTACGGATGCCCCAGCGTGAGATGCTCTCGGCGAAGTGAGGCACAGCAGGCTCGGCAATACGTCCGCCGGGCACCATTTTCCGTCCAACATGCAGCAGTCCGTTGAGGAACGTGCCAGCCGTGACAACGGTGCTCTTTGCGCGCAGTTCCACTCCCCAGATGGTTTTCACGCCGACGGCACACCCGTTTTCCACGAGTAATTCGTCGGCTTGATCCTGCCAGATGTCGAGACCTGGTGTGTGGTCGATAGTCTCGCGCCACTTCCAGATGAACTTCCCACGGTCGCATTGAGCACGAGGACTCCAAACGGCCGGTCCCTTTCCGCGATTCAGCATGCGGAACTGGATGGCGGTGGCGTCGGTGACACGTCCCATTTCTCCGCCGAGAGCATCTAACTCCCTGACTATCTGGCCTTTAGCGATTCCACCGACAGCAGGATTGCACGACATTTGTGCAATCTTGTTCATGTCCATTGTCACCAGACATGTCTTGGCTCCCATACGTGCAGAAGCCACTGCTGCCTCGCAACCGGCATGTCCGCCGCCGATGATAATCACGTCGTAATTCAGTATCATAGTTTCCTTTCGGGCATATTCTCCCTGCAAAATTACGAATAAGTGAGCGAAATACAAAACAAAAACCAAAGTTTTTGCTTTCATTTCCGAACGTAAGTAAGTTCGACAAATGTCAAAAGTACAAAAAACTTTGCCAAAAACGCATAGTATTGCGATAATTTATTTATTTTTGCGGTATGAAAAAGATTTTTCCTGTGGCGACGACCACTTTCGAAACGCCTTGCGGAACACTTCTGCTTGGTGCTGAGGACGGCAAGCTAAGTCTTTGCACGTGGCTCAACGAAGCAAAGAAAGAACGACTCGTTTCAGCCCCAAAAGATAAACCCGCAGACGCTTCCAACCTTGCCGTGCTAACGGAAGCCCGCCGGCAACTCGGCGAATATTTCAACGGGAAGCGGCGCAATTTCCAACTGCCGTTGCTCATGTGCGGAACGGCCTTTCAGCAAGACGCGTGGCGTGCTATGCAGACCATTCATTACGGTGAGACGATCAGCTATGCTGAAGAAGCCCGACGTGCAGGACATCCCACAGCACTACGTGCCATCGGCAATGCCAATCATCAGAATCCGCTGGCAGTTGTCGTTCCTTGCCATCGAGTTATAGCCAGCAACGGCGGTCTTGGCGGCTATGGCGGAGGTTTGTCGCGCAAGCGATTCCTGCTCCAATTGGAGGGTGTAGCCGATGATGCGGGTTGGCTATCCCCTTAGTGCAATATTGTAGTTATAATACTCGGTGCGGCCAGTGATGTCTTCGATGACGCGTAGGAACGGAGGGAATTTCACGTCCTCGTGGCACTTGATTCCCTTTGTCTCCAGAATCATCAGGTTAGAGACAGGCTCTTGGTAATCGTCGAGTTCAAAGTACTGACCCTTCCAGATGAAGCTCTTACGGCGTTTCACGATGGTGTGGCGATAGGGGTCGGCCTGCTTGACGAGCGACTCGTAGAGGTTATTGTCCACCTGGCGTTCTGTCTCCAGTTGTTCCGTCTCAGAGATCTTCTTCTTTGTTGTGAGGATGTTGACGAATTTCCCTTTCCAGTCGCGGCGGCGCAGGCGCATTTCCACACCGGGCTCTGCAACGAGGTAGGTCTGGGTGATGGTGCTCTCAGAGCATTCGGGAATGTCGCCGATGATCTCCACAATGTATTTCCTTTCTTCCTCGATGGGCTGTGGAAGTCCGAGCACGTTGGCGATTTCCTTCAGCACGCGGTTCAGCTTGGCGTTGAAATCGTCGTTGTTGTTGATGACGCGCAGGTGCGGATGCCCCGTCCAGGCGTTCACCACCTTCTTATCCAATTCGCGGGCGATGCGCAGTCCCTCCTCGTTCATCTGCTCGTAGCGCGTAGCGTTGGTAGCGGTAGTATAGTATTTCTCGGCACCGTCGGCAGCAGAAACGAGATGAAGAACGGCATCATAGCGAGCTTTCAGTTGGTTCGTGTCGGTGCCGGCTTTAGTTGTGATGTCCTCCCACATTTCGGGCGTCATATATGCCGAGATGTCCATCGTGCCGCGGTCGCAGACGATGAGTGTTGGCTTTGTGCATACTTCGGCCATACGCATGAACATATCTTCTAAGGCCAACTGCGTTTCTAGAATGGCACGTTCACCCTCGTAGTAGAGAGCCCGGTTTGGTGTCAGGAAGTTCCATCCACCCTGACTATAGAGGGTGGGCACTTCGGGGATGGTGAACACTTTGTAGCCATAGTTCGAGAAGTAGTCGACGATCTTCACGAGTGCGGTTGTCTTTCCTGCGCACGGTCCTCCTGTGAGTACAATTTTCTTGATTTCTTTCATACAATGTTGAGCCCTGTCGGCACTGTTATTTGGAATGGTTCGGTAATTTTCTGTGCAAAAATACAAATTTAAATGGAATTTTTATCAGTTTTTGTTTGAATTATCACTAAAAAATATTATTTTTGCAGTCACATTGGTTATTCGGCATACCTAAACGAGGTTACGCCGACAAATTCTTTGTGTGGGTATATACCCTGAAAGCATTTTAGCAATCAATAACAATCTATATTTTCAAAACATCAAAAACATCAATCATTTATGTGGTTAATCAATTCATCAATTGGTAGGAAAGTAGTCATGTCGGTCACCGGCGTGGCGCTGATCCTGTTCCTGACGTTCCACTGCTGTATGAACGTCGCTGCGCTTTTCTCCGGAGAAGCCTACAACACGATTTGTGAATTGCTTGGAGCCAACTGGTATGCCGTAGCGGCAACGCTCGGCTTGGCAGCGCTCGCAGTAATTCACATTGTCTACGCCTTCATCCTCACTATGCAGAACCGTCGTGCACGTGGTGCTGAGCGCTACGCGGTCACCGACAAGCCGGCAAAGGTGGAGTGGGCCTCTCAGAACATGCTCGTGCTGGGTCTGATCATCCTGCTCGGTCTGTTGCTGCACCTCTTCAACTTCTGGTACAACATGATGTTTGCCGAACTTGTCGGTGTCGAGGGACTTGCCCATAATCCCGGCGATGGCTTTGCTTGGATTAAGGAGACATTCTCGTGCCCCGTCTACGTGGTGCTCTACATCATCTGGTTCGTGGCCATCTGGTTCCACCTCACCCACGGCTTCTGGTCGGCTATGCAGACCTTCGGTTGGAATGGTAAAGTGTGGTTCAAGCGTTGGAAGTGCATCGGCAACATCTACGTGACGCTGCTCATGCTGGGCTTCCTAGTAGTTGCTCTCGCATTTGCCTTCGGTTGTGCTCCCAGCTTGTGCTGTGATGGTGCTGCTGCTTGCTGCGGTGAGGCCGCTGCTTGTTGTGAAGCTGCTGCCGACAGCTGCCAGGCTGTTGTTGATTCTCTTGCAGTACTTTAATTAAAACCAAAAGAAAAAATCGCTATGGCAAAAGTATTAGATTCCAAGATTCCACAGGGCCCAGTAGCCGAGAAATGGAAAGAATATAAAGCTCACCAGCGACTGGTGAACCCCAAGAACAAACTGAAGCTCGACGTAATCGTCGTCGGTACGGGTCTGGCAGGTGCTTCTGCAGCCGCTTCGCTCGGCGAGATGGGCTTCAACGTCATCAACCTGTGCATTCAGGACTCGCCGCGCCGCGCTCACTCCATCGCTGCACAGGGTGGTATCAACGCCGCCAAGTGTTATCAGAACGATGGTGACTCTGTCTATCGCCTGTTCTATGACACCGTGAAGGGTGGTGACTATCGTGCTCGCGAGGCCAACGTCTATCGCCTTGCAGAAGTTTCGAACAACATCATCGACCAGTGTGTGGCACAGGGCGTTCCCTTTGCTCGTGAATATGGCGGCATGCTCGCCAACCGTTCGTTCGGTGGCGCTCAGGTCAGCCGTACGTTCTATGCCAAGGGTCAGACCGGCCAGCAGTTGTTGCTCGGTGCTTACAGCTCGCTCAGCCGTCAGGTTGAACTCGGCAAGGTGAAGTTGCTCACGCGTTATGAAATGGAAGATGTGGTCATCGTCGACGGCCGCGCTCGCGGTATCATCGCCAAGGACCTCACCACAGGTAAGCTTCATCGCTTCTCCGCCAACGCTGTAGTTATCGCTACGGGTGGTTATGGCAACACCTATTTCCTCTCTACCAACGCTATGGGCTGCAACTGCACAGCCGCCATCCAGTGCTATCGTAAGGGTGCCTATATGGCCAATCCTTCTTACGTGCAGATTCACCCGACCTGCATCCCCGTTCACGGCGACAAGCAGTCGAAGCTCACGCTGATGTCGGAGTCGTTGCGTAACGACGGTCGCATCTGGGTTCCGAAGAAGCTCGAAGATGCCAAGAAGCTGCAGAGCGGCGAGATTCAGGGATGGGATATTCCCGAGGAAGACCGCGACTACTATCTGGAGCGTCGCTATCCCGCCTTCGGTAACCTCGTGCCGCGCGACGTTGCTTCGCGTGCCGCCAAGGAGCGTTGTGACCACGGCTTCGGTGTGAACAACACCGGTCTGGCCGTATTCCTCGACTTCTCGGAGTCCATCAACCGTCTCGGTCTCGACGAGATCATGCAGCGTTATGGCAACCTCTTCGAAATGTATGAGGAGATTACCGACGTCTTCCCCGGCGAGCTCGCCAAGGAAATCAACGGTGTGAAGTACTACAAGCCCATGATGATCTTCCCCGCCATCCACTACACGATGGGTGGTATCTGGGTCGACTACGAGCTGCAGACCACCATCCCCGGCCTGTTTGCTATCGGCGAGTGCAACTTCTCCGATCATGGTGCCAACCGTCTGGGTGCATCGGCTCTCATGCAGGGTCTGGCCGACGGTTACTTCGTGCTTCCCTACACCATCCAGAACTATCTGGCCGACCAGGCTATCTGGGGTAAGGTTTCGACCGATCTGCCTGAGTTCGCAGAGGCAGAGAAGGCTGTCGAGAAGGAAATCGACCGTCTCATGGGCATCCAGGGTAAGCGTTCCGTTGACTCCATCCACAAGGAGCTCGGCCACATCATGTGGGAGCATGTTGGCATGGGTCGCACCAAGGAAGGTTTGGAAGAGGGCCTGAAGCTCATGGCAGAGCTAAAGAAGGAGTTCGACACCAACCTCTTCGTGCCCGGCACGAAGGAAGGCGTCAACGTCGAGCTCGACAAGGCCATCCACCTGCGTGACTTCATTCTCATGGGTCAGCTTGTTGCCTACGATGCTCTCCATCGTGAGGAATCCTGCGGCGGACACTTCCGCGAGGAGCACCAGACCGAGGAAGGCGAGGCTAAGCGCGACGACGAGAACTTCTTCTATGTTGGCTGCTGGGAATACCAGGGCGACGACACGAAGGCTCCCGAGCTCATCAAGGAGCCGCTCGAGTATGAGGCAATCAAGGTACAAACGAGAAATTATAAGAATTAATCATGGCTAAGAATATTTCATTTACAATTAAGTACTGGAAGCAAAACGGTCCGAAGGAGAAGGGCCACTTCGAGTCACGCGAGATGAAGAATATTCCTGACGACACCTCATTCCTCGAGATGCTCGACATCCTCAACGAAGAGCTCATCAACGAGGGCAAGGAGCCGTTCGTATTCGATCATGACTGCCGCGAGGGTATCTGCGGTATGTGCTCGCTCTATATCAACGGCACACCGCATGGCAAGACCGAGCGTGGTGCCACCACCTGTCAGCTCTACATGCGTCGCTTCAACGACGGTGATGTGATTACCGTCGAGCCTTGGCGTTCGGCAGCATTCCCCGTCATCAAGGACTGCATGGTAGACCGCGGAGCATTCGATAAGATCATCCAGGCCGGTGGCTATACTAGCATCCGTACGGGACAGGCTCAGGATGCCAATGCCATCCTTATCCCGAAGGAGAATGCCGACGAGGCTATGGACTGCGCAACGTGCATCGGCTGTGGTGCTTGCGTAGCAGCATGTAAGAACGGCTCGGCTATGCTCTTCGTATCGTCGAAGGTCAGCCAGCTCGCTCTGCTGCCGCAGGGCCGTCCCGAGGCTGCACGTCGTGCTAAGGCAATGGTCATGCGTATGGAAGAGCTCGGCTTCGGTAACTGCACGAACACCCGCGCCTGCGAGGCCGTCTGCCCGAAGAACGAGTCCATCGCCAACATCGCCCGCCTGAACCGCGAGTTCATCAAGGCAAAGCTGGCAGACTAATACACATTGTTAATTAGAGGAGGGGCAGCCATAGTGCTGTCCCCCTCTCTTTTTTGTATAGAGAATCCCTTTATTAGTAAAAATGAGAAGGAATCAAGTAAGAATATTCTCTGTGTTGATGCTCATGTGTTGGTGTACTTGCACGAAAGCAGAGCAAATAGGAGGGTTGAACTACTCCTTGAACCCAGAGAAACATACCGCAATGGTGAATAGATATAACCGTTGGGATGGTGATTTGGAGATACCTTCTCATGTGACATATGAGGATAGTGTTTATACGGTTATAGCTATAGAAGGGTCTGCTTTTAGCGGTTGCAACACACTCACTCGAGTACGCATACCTTCTACAGTAATGGCAATAGGCGAGAGAGATTATAAAAACCCATTTAATGAATGTGTCAATCTGGAGGCAATAGAAGTAGATTCTTGCAACGAATGGATGTGTTCGGTTGACGGAGTGCTGTTCAATAGAGATACAACCCAGCTATGGTGTTATCCTGCAGGGGCTAAACAGGAAAAATATGTCTTTCCAGAGAGTGTAACATGGATTGGAGCTAGTGCATTTTCTGGAAATTCATACCTCAAAGAACTCAGTCTACCAGATAGAATAAACCATATTTCTTCGTGTGCGTTCTATGGCTGTAAGGGTCTTGAATCACTTACTTTGCCAAGTGGGTTAACCTATATCTCTGCAAGCATGTGCCGCGAGATGTCCTCATTGCGATCTGTCACGATTCCATCCAGCGTAAAGGGGATGGGCGAATATGCCTTCGGATGGTGTACAAGCCTTGAGAGTATAGTCCTTCCTGAAGGGCTTAATTCTCTTGTTGGAGAGACCTTCTATAACTGCACGTCGCTGAAATCAGTAGAATTGCCGTCAACTTGTTCGGTAACAGAGGCAATGTTCTATAAATGCAGCGCCCTGACCGACGTAAAGATTTCCAATGGAGTAAAGGTTATTTCAAGTTCTGCATTTGCACACTGTACATCATTGCGAATACTCGATATTCCAGCAAGCGTCAGTTATATGGGTTACTATCTCTTTACGGGTTGCAAGCTAGACGCTATTGTTATCCGCGGAACATTAGAATTAAGTAAGACAAGTCGTTTAATATTCAAAGACTTAGACACATCTACCCCTATTTATACCTTGCCTTCACAAGTAAGTGCTATCAAAGAGATTTATGCAGGTCCCGTTTATTCTTTGGATAAATATAATGAGCATTCGAACATTCCCCAGACCGCAAAAGCAGATATAAACCAGGGGTCCTTTTATGATTTGAATGGTCGGAAAGTGGATGTTCCCCAGGAAGGAATATACATAATAAAAGGGAAAAAGGTCATTTTGAAATGACGGAACCCACTGGGTAGTTACTCGCAAAGCATAGAGTTTGAGGCATAAAGTATTGCTTTTGTGTAGCAAGAGCAATGCTTTCGTGTGGCTGGAGGATTGCTTTGAAATGGGGGGAGTATTGCCCTAGTTTTGCAAATCAACTTATTTTAATCAGTAAATTAACTTAATTTGATGAGTAAATTAACTTAATTTGCTAAGTAAAATAACTTAATTTACTGAATAAATTAACTTAATTTACCGCACAAATTAACTTAATTTACTTTACTACCTCATTGCTCCAGCCGCACTAGAGCTTTGAGATAGGCAAACGAGAGGGTTGCTTTTGCCACACGAAAAGGCTGCTCCGTACAGAAATGATCGCGCGTGACCGTGACCATCGTGCTGTTTTTGGGAAGAAATGCTTGGCCGTTTGACAAAATAGTTGTATCTTTGTGCAGACAATTGGAAAGCGAAGAAAAGGGAATAAATGAAGAATGATTATAGGAAAAAAGATATGAAACAAAGACTTTACCTGATGCTTGCGGCCTGTGCCCTCTGTGACACAATGACTTTGAGGGCCCAGATTCAGACAAATGCGGGTGTGCAGTACCTGCAGTGTATGCAAAAAGACGTGTCCACCGACTTCTACGACTTGTCGAACACCTATTTCCTTGCCGATTCCATCGTGAGTTTCGATGCGGCAAAGGGCGAGGGACTCGTCAACTGGAAACGCTACCGCATGTCTCCACGACAAGCGTTCAACCTCAACGGTTACTGGCCCGTCAGGATGCAGATGCTTGACTTTCCCGATGCTGCCTACGACAACGATCCGAACTTGCGCATTTCCATAGAGTTCGTTTCGCCCAAGGCAGCTCGCATACGGATGCTCACAACGCCCGTCATACCCGACAATAAAGATGTTGACGACCCGATGTTTGGTGACGTGTTCAAGGTGCGGTACTATTCAAACGTCAACGGCGAAAAGGTGGAGATTCCTTGCTGGCCATCGACAGACAACGGCAATTCCGTTGTCTATAAGTCGGAGAACGGGAGCATCGAGATACAGCGCTTCCCCTTCCGCATTGTGCTGAAGGACGCGAAGGGAAAGATTCTCACCCAGACGCGCCACATCATCGACAACGACTCCACGCAGGTGAAGCTGTTGCCCCTCTCGTTCATCAAGCGAGGCAGCGATAACTCGCGGAGCGTGAATCCCGTCTTCCTGCTCTCGCCCGGCGAGCGCATCTACGGCTGCGGTGAGTCGTTCACCTCTTTAAATAAGGTGGGGCAGAAGGTACACCTCAGCGTTACCGATCCACAAGGCCCGGAGACCGACGGCATGTATAAGCCCGTTCCCTTCTACTTCTCCAATCGCGGCTACGGAATTTTCATGCATACCTCAGCCCCTGTCACAGCCGACTTCGGAGCTTCGTACATCGGTGCCCAGCGGCTTTTTATGGCCGACGAGCAGATAGACCTCTTCGTGTTCTTTGGCTCGCCCAAGGAAATTCTTGACGAATACACCAACGTCACGGGCAAGAGTCTTATGCCCCCGCTCTGGAGTTTCGGTACGTGGATGAGCCGTATCACCTATTTCTCGCAGGAAGAGGGCTTGGAAATTGCCCGCCAGCTTCGTGCCCATAAGATTCCTTCTGATGTCATCCATTTCGACACAGGCTGGTTCGGCGTTGACTGGCAGTGTGACTATGAGTTTGCCAAAGACCGTTTCAAAGACCCAGAGGGAATGCTGAAGCAACTTGCCAAGGACGGATTCCATACTTGTCTGTGGCAGTTGCCTTACTTCACACCGAAGAACCGTTTCTTCACGGAAATAGTGGAAAAGGGACTGCATGTGAAGAATGCCGCTGGCGGCATGCCTGTCGAAGATGCGATTCTCGATTTCTCAAACCCGGAGACGGTGAGCTGGTATCAGTCGAAGATTACGAATCTGCTGAAGCAGGGCGTCTCAACGATTAAGTGCGACTTCGGTGAAGCGGCACCCTATAACGGCATCTATCACAGCGGCCTTGGCGGTCTCTACGAGCACAACCTCTATCCCCTTCGTTATAACAAAGCTCTTTGGGAGGCTGTCAACCGCCAGTATTTTGGTGAGGGAATCATCTGGGCACGCTCTGCGTGGGCAGGTTCGCAGCGCTATGCTCTGCACTGGGGCGGCGATGCTGCCACCAATAACATCGGTATGTTAGGCGATTTGCGGGGAGGACTGAGTTTCGGATTGAGCGGCTTCTCGTTCTGGAGTCACGATATGGGAGGCTTCGTAACGGCTTCGCCCGAGGACATCTACTGCCGTTGGCTGCCCTTCGGCTTCTTGAGTTCTCATACCCGCGCTCACGGGGCACCTCCCACAGAGCCTTGGCTCATCTCGGAGTCGTTTACAAAAGCCTTCCGCGAGTGTGCTGAGATGAAATATAAACTGATGCCTTACGTCTATGCTCAGGCGAAGGACTGCTCGGAGCGCGGTCTCCCGATGGTGCGTGCCCTGCTCGTGGAGTTCCCCCAGGATCCTGGTGCCTGGCTTGTGGAGGATGAGTATATGTTCGGTTCGCAGATGCTTGTTGCACCTTTGTTGGAGTCCGGCAATGAGCGTATGGTCTACCTGCCTCAGGGAAAATGGATTGACTATCAGAGTGGGAAAGTGTATGAGGGCGGCTATCAGACAATCCCTGCAGGTAAGATACCCGCTGTGATTCTCGTGCGCGACGGTAGTTTGATACCTCATGCCCCTCTTGCACAACGTACAGATCAGATCAACTGGAACAAGATAGAACTGAAGGCTTACAAGGCTGATGCCAAGAAGTGTACGGGCATACTCTTTAAACCAGGGGATAAAACCATCAAAAACATCGTGCAACCGTAAAAACAAGAACGAGATGAAACGAAATACAATTCTTGCAGTCGTCGCTATCATCCTGTTGGCTATCTATGCTGGGACGAGCCTCCTGTTCTTGTTGCTAGTCATCCCCTTGGCGAATTACTTCATCAAACAGAGGGAAAAATCAGAACCTCCGAGGGTGACCTATGCAAGCGTTGAGGAAGTAGAAGGGAAGTATGGCGAACCAGACGACGTGGTCGTTCTTGACCCGTCGAGGGCCAACGAGCTGTCTGCGCTTGTCTTGTTCTATTCGGCACAGGATGTGATGGTGATGGCGGGCGAGGAACTCAAGATCAGCGACATGATCAGCGTGATGCCGAAAAACATGGCTACGCCCTATACCATTGATGAATATGCCGTAGTTATCAGCACCAAAGACCCGCAGCGACAAACCATTTACCTCCGCGTGGGGTACGACGGTGGGCTGGCAGCTGATATCGCCGCACAAATTGATGCTCACATTACGAAATAGACCGAGTCGTCATTTCACCTTCCAGACGTTCAGCACAAAGCCTTGAAAGCCCGGTCCCCACTCGGGAGCACACACGAAGAGGGCGTTGTTCATCCAGGCATAGGGGCTGTCGGCGGGAGCCTCGAACTGCGGAGCGGCGCGGAAGTAGAACGAGGGGCGACCCTCTTCGTCCTTTCCTTGGGCGATGATGCCGCGATTGCGCACGTGGATGTAGACGCCGTCGTCAGTTTTAATGGAGTAGATGGCCTCAATCTCCGTGCGGCCCTGGGCGGTGTTGGCGAGTTGGTAGTCGGCACCGCCGTTCAGGATGGTTCCCTTCAGCAGCGGACCCTCGAAGGTTCCACCCGTGATAGGGATGACAGTGCGGCGTCCGTGTTGTGTTTCGCCGACGGAGTAGGTTTCGCCGAGTGTTACGCGCAGCTGTAGTGCGAACTCCAGTTGAGGAGCTTCTTTTGGTGCGGTGATTTGTGCGCGCCCCGTGATGGCAAGTGCCAGCAGAGAGGCGAGGAACAAGATCTTTTTCATTGCAGTTGGTATTATCTGATTCAACAACGTAAGAAATTATTGCACAAAAATAGTATTTTCTTTTGTAAAATCATCCTTTTCATCGTGTTTTTTTGTATTTTTGCACGATAAATAACAGGAATATGCAAACGAAAGAAGAAAAACAGGGACGGAAAGTCTCTATTGATTTGGTGAAAGCCAATATCTTCGCCCTTGTGATCATGGTGGTGTCATCAGTTGTATTGTTTGTGCCGTTTGTGTTCATTTGGCGAGGCAACATGTCGATGGGAGGTCCGTTTACGTGGGGATTGTTCTTGCTGGCAATCGTTCTGGGTATCGTTGCCCACGAACTCATACACGGACTGACGTGGGCGATCTTTGCCAAGCGAGGCTGGAAAAGCATCAGCTTCGGAATCATCTGGAATTACCTCACGCCCTACTGCCATTGCGACGAGCCCATGCGCATTCGGCACTATCAGACAGCATGCCTCATGCCGTGTCTGGTTTTAGGGGTGATACCTTCAATAATCGCCCTTTTCATCGGGAGTATTCAGCTTCTGCTGTTGGGTATTATCTTCATTGCCGCCGCCGCTGGTGACATCTGGATGGCGTGGCTACTGATGAAGGAGAATCCCCAAAGTCTGGTGCTGGATCATCCCAGCGAGGCGGGCTACTATATCATGGAAAGTTGAAAACGAAGAAAGGAAAATGGAACAGAAAGAACGAATCCGACAGATGGAACTGCGGCTCGACCAAGCTTCGGCAGCAGTCATGGAACTCTCGGCAGCTCTCGATAAATACGAGGCAGTACAGGAGGCAATCAGTATTCTCAACGAGTATTATGGCGGCGACGAGTGGAAACAGGACTTTGCCGATGATGAGGCTGGGCGGTTGCCTGCCGATCTGAAGCGTGGCGTACTCTCTGAGGACGGCATCTGGAATCTGCTCACCGACAGTCGAGAGTTGAATGTCCGCATGTTGGAGACAGTCGTTCAAATCTTGAAAGGTCGTAAAGGCTGAACCTTAAACGTTAATGATAAAAGGAGAAAGACAATGGCTAGTTCAACAGATTTTGTACAGTATATCACAGACCAATGTAGCGGTGCTGGTGAGATAACAACGAAAAAGATGTTCGGTGACTACGGCGTTTATTGTAACGGCAAGATTATCGGACTGATTTGTGACGACTGCTTCTATCTCAAGCCGACGGATGCAGGGCGCGCGCTGCTGAGAACAATCGACTTGCGCCCTCCCTACGAAGGGGCAAAGGACTATTTCTATATTGCCGACGTCGATGATCATGACTACCTTGCCACGCTCATCAGCGAAACATACAAAGTTCTGCCCGAAGCCAAACCCAAGAAGAAAAAGAAGTAGGGGTCTTGTTCAATACTCGCTCGATAGATAGAGGAAAATGTAAAAGGAAAGGAATGGATTGGCATATGCATACAGCGAAGGAAATCATCGACTATATGGAGTCGCAGCGCGATGACGCACAGCGCGAAGTGCTGATGCGGTTTTTCAAGACGGGACCAGGCGAATATGGCGAAGGCGACGAGTTTCTCGGACTGAAGGTTCCTCAGACGCGTCAGGTAGTGAAGGCCATCGGTAGCGAGGTAAGCCTCCCAGAGGTGGCGACGTTGTTGGAAAACCGCTGGCACGAGGTGCGGCTCTGCGGCTTCCTGTTGCTCGTCAGCAGCTTCGAAAAGCTGTGCACGAAGCGGCTGATCAACGATGCCGAAGCAATGAAAAAACGCGATGAAATCGTTGATTTTTACTTACAGCATGCCCACAGAGCCAACAACTGGGACTTAGTGGATCTCTCTGCTCCGAAGTTGCTCGGACGATGGCTGACGCTGCCAACACTTCACGCTGCTGATGACGCCATCTATAAACGACAAGTCATGGACAGCCTAGCTTATTCCGACTCGCAACAGATGGGTATTACTGCACTTTGGCGACAGCGCATCGGCATGGTCAGCACGTGGACGACATCGCAACAAGGTGACCCGTCGTGGTGCTTGCGCTATGCTGAGGTACACCTGCATCATCCCCACGACCTCATGCAGAAGGCAGTGGGCTGGATGCTTCGCGAGATGGGCAAGCGTGTGAGCGCCGACCTTCTGTGCGACTTCCTGCGCCAGCATGCCCACGAGATGCCACGCACAATGCTTCGCTATTCCATTGAACTATTGCCAGCCGACGAGCGCCGTCTGTGGCTGGGAAAGGAGAAAGACAAATGAAAAACGTGTTCTGGCTGTTGATGCTGCTGACGCTAATCATAGGTTGTGGAGAGCGTGTGGCGGAGCTTCCTCAGGAGAATAGTGTCTACTATTGGCGCACAGAGTGGCAGACCGATAGTGTGACGAAAGCATTTCTGGAGCAGTATCACATCCAGAAGATTTATTGCCGCTATTTCGATGTGGTGATGGCCGACAGCACTCCAATGCCTAACGCTACGATTATATTTTCCGAGAAAGTGTCACAAGGTATACAACTTGTGCCAACCATCTATATCACAGAAGACTGCATGCACCACCGCCATGAAGATTTGGCACACAAGATCGTCAGCCGCATCCTGCAAATCAACGAGACCAACGATATCGAAGGTGTCAGCGAGTTGCAAATCGATTGCGACTATACTGCACGCAGCAGGAAGATGTACTACGATTTCCTCAACGATGTGCGGTGCGAGGCTCAGGAACACGGATTGCGTCTTTCGGCCACCATCCGCCTGCACCAGCTCTCTATGCCCGTACCCCCTGTCGACTATGGCGTGTTGATGCTCTACAACACTGGCGATCCGCGTAAGTTCGACGAGCGCAACCCCGTGCTCGACCTGCGCGATGTGCAGCCCTATATCCGTCATCTTGCTGATTATGTCCTGCCGCTGGCTGCGGCTTATCCAGTCTATTGCTGGCAGCGCACAATCTATGGTGTGCGGATAGAACACACGGTGAGTGCCGAGGAGATACTCCGTGTGAAGAGTGCCGTTGAGAAGCAACGGGCCAGCCTCAGCCGCTCAATCATCACTTATCATCTGGATCAAGAAAACATAAGAAGATACAAAGCAGAAGACTATGAAACGATTTATCATCACTAGTTTGCTTACTGCCGTCGTCATCGGCACGATGGCTTGTTCGTGGATTGACACACACAACTATTATCTGTATAGCATCTGCGATATTAGAGAGTTCAGCACACGTTGCAACGAACTGACTCTGCAGAATTGGCGTGCCTACCTTGACAATGGTAAGGAGTTCTATTATTTCGATGCCGATATTGTCATAGAAGCAGCACAGAAGAAAGGCGATGCACTGATGGTAAGCTACGTCAGGCAGTTGGAGAACTATCTGGCATGTGTACGTGAGGCGCAGCACAACTCTTGGGACTACCCCACGAAGGAGCAGCTGGCCGACCGAAACAGGCGGTTGCTTGCCATTCGCACTTATGCACAGGGGAAACTCAAGACTCGCCTGCGCAGTCAGCACGCGCTGCTCTTCATGCGCTGCAATATGATGCTGGGCCGCCATGCAGAGAACGTAGGCTTCTGGGAACAAACAGCAAGCGGCTACATCAACAGCGTCTATCGTGATATGATGAAGAACATCTATGCCGGTGCGTTGCTGAAGACAGGGCAGGCCGACCGCGCAGGTGCGATGTTTGCTGAGATGGGCGACTGGGCGAGCTTGATGACGCAGTATTATGAGCGACGTTCGTATGCCGCTATCCGCGCTGAATACGAGCGCGATGCCAACTCGGCGGTGTTGCCATTCTTGTTGCAGGACTTCGTCAACAACGCACAAGAAGCCGTCGACGCCATCGACGATGAGTGGAGCTTTGGTGGAAAGCTATTCATCCGCGACATTCAAGAGAGTGAGGCACGTCAGATGCGCGAGCTGGCACGTCAGGTGGTGGCCAGCGGAAAGAGTCGAACGCCACAGATGTGGCAGTCGGCCAAGGCGTGGCTGGAGTATCTTTTCGGCAATAAGCAGCAGGCATTAACCGACATCCGTACTGCCACGAATCTTGCTGGTACGCCGCGTATGAACGATGTCACACGAGTGCTGAACCTTTACATCACGTCGGCACAAACTTCTGCTAATCGTCAGTACGACGATTATCTTGCCGGGGAATTGTCGTGGCTTAGTGAAAAGAAACAGGAAGACGGCTTCTTTACACATGCCTATGACCGCATCGTTCATCAGGTGTTGGCCAGTCAGTATCTGCGTGCCAGCCGTCCAGAGGTG
>JAFZAP010000075.1 GCA_017557185.1 Prevotella sp. | reverse complement strand
GTTATGCTCGTTCGCCATCTTTCCCTTGCCGCAATGAATACCGTCGCCGTCGGCAGCACCCAGCACGTTGATGGTGCCGGTGGTGGTCTTCAGTTCCAATTCTTCCTTGGCCGAGATGGCATGTTTCGTGTTGCCCGTGACGTTGAGAGTTCCGGGTCCTTCGAACTCAGGATGTCCCGAGAAATAGAGCGCTGCCTTATGCGTGCCACCGCTACAGTCGGAGAGCGTGTTCACGGTTCCTTCTTCGAGGACCACCGCCACACGTTTTCCCGTCTCGATGTCGATGGCTGCCCCACGAGTGCTGTGGATGCTCACGCCTGCCAGCTGCAGGGTCAGTTTGTAGGCACCAGTGATGGTGAGCGAGCCGTCATAGGTGTTTCCACTCACGCGGTAGATGTATTCTTCCGTCGTCGTCGTGGACTGCAGCACCACGTGTGCACCGTTGACGTTCGGCATGACGATGCCCGTCAGGCTTTCGGGGATGTCGACGGTAGCACTCTCGTCGGCGTATGTGATGGTGACGACGTCGCCTTCGGCTGCTGACGCAGTCATGATAAAAAAGTGACAAAGCAGCAGAGTGACAAACGTCTTTTTAATTAGTTCAAAGTACATAATCTTATAGTTCATATTTATTTAATGATGAATTTCTTGCATTGACCGTTACTATAACGGACGATATAGATGCCTGGTCGCAATGATGATGCGTCCTTTGATGCGAACAATCCACTAAGGTTGTAGAATCCTATGGGTTTGACAGGTGTATCTGAGTCTGCAACGGTGGGCACTGTTGTTGTATTGGTCGATAAAGTGAATATAAATGGTTCTTTGCGAGAACCCAGAATGTCGGCACTAAAGTCAAGCTGCTCAGTGATGTCATAAATCTCGTTCGATGCACCGAAAGCCTTGAAAGAAAGTGTTTCGTTGCTTTTTCCATAGATGGTGAGGAAATACATCCCATCAATGTATTCACCTTGTCCACGGCATTCATCATCAGCATAGGCGGCAATAGTTAATGGTTCATCACTGATTACTTCATCATCAAGTTGTATTTTTGCGATGACAGCCATAACATTAGGATAGGCATGACGGTCGCAACTTCTCGAGATCTCCTGAACATTCGAATGGGAACTAAAGGATTCTGGTGCGGACCGACGCATTTGTTTCAAGGGTTTACGCAGTTTAACGCTCGTTGCAGGACGCTGGAAACGTAGTGCTTTAGCACTCATAGACTTATACATATAGCCACTGCCTGAAGTGAGAGAACTGAGTGAACCCACCCATCCGTCATCGGTGCTATATACCGAGAATCCGCTTTGTCCTATGATTACATCGCCATCTTCGATATATGACGATTCAAGTGCAGCAGAAAGAGTCTGTGTTCCAGCATGTGGATATCCTATCCAGTTCCATCCTGGTTGTAATGGTGTAGGCGGTATTGAATGAGGAACTTTTCCTTCAAATGTCCAACTGTGGTCCTCTGTAATATCCATCTTGTACATCTTACCAGAGACCAGTTGTTTTAGCGGGCCTTCTAACTTGTTGGACCTGTCGCTGTAATAAGCCTCAAGAGTCTGGCTTAGGATGCGATTGGCATAGTCTTTAAACTCATTAACGGGAATAGATTCATTTAGTGGGTGTGAGACCCAGTTCCATCCTTGAGCCAAGTTGAGTTCAAAAGAAGTATCTCCCATGATGCCTTCGTCGATACCAGTTTGTATGTCATATGAGAGCAGTGAATTGGGTTTCTCAATCGTTACCCTTGACATTAAGTAAATATTATTGTTTCCGTCTGGATATCGCCCGACAGACTGGTCTCCTTTATGCATATTATAAGGGAGTCCGTCGGCAAAAGTACTAAGTGTTGGATGGGCGTCGAAGAAGTCTGCATTAGCATTCTCGAAATCGCTCGATGACACCAGCAGAGCCATTTGTCCGTTGGAGTTATCGAGTTTGAAATTGGTATGAAGCTGTGTCACTGGCTCTAATTTGTCGGCCCAAACGATGAGATGCCCATGAGCAGGAATAATCGTATTCATGATTGTTCCTGAGGGTATTTGATATTTCAGAGGGTCATCGAGGTCATCGCTTAAGTATAATCCAGCCACGTCAAGGTCTGTGTCGGTTGTATTGTAGAGCTCGACCCAGTCGTTCTTCTTGAAATATTCGTTGATGAAGATTTCGTTTCCCGCACTCACCTCATTTACTTTAATGGGTGTGGCAATAGACTTTAATAGTTGTTCGTCGGGCAGTTTCTCATAGATAGCCGTAAGTGTTGCATCAGTTGTGGGGAGTTCTGTCAGGTCAAAACTTTCATCTGTAGATACCCATGTGTTTTCAGCACGAGTTCCATGAATAAGCTGAGCAGTCCAATAAATATCTGGAGATGAATACCAACCCGACGATGACGCATTATGCACTTCAACGGCAATGACGTTATTGCCAGCATGCAAAAGGCTGTTATCGATGTTGATGGTTCCTGTAGCAGCGGTAGAACCAACAGTAGAGTTGGCTTTCTGGCTGTAGCTGGTAGAACCGCTTGGCATGTTATAACGGCCAATTTCAGTCCCATTGACATACGCTACAAATCCATCGTTGACGTAATAGGTAAGTTGGTAGGCTTCGTTCTCGCTGGGAGCCTCGCTAAGATTGATGGTTTTTCTGAAGTAGTAGGTGGTACAATTTGAGGGGTTGGTAACTCTAGTTTGGTAATCGCTGCTACCGTTCATACCCACAGAACCATAACCAAAGGGAGCCTGCCCACTTTTCCATGATGACTGTGAGTATGATTCAGCCTTCCAATTTGCGTTGTCAAGAGACCCACTCTGATAATAATTCCAAGTAACTGAAGTGCCGAAAACAGTTTCAGCATTATTGATGTAGCTAGAACCATCAAGTTCCCATCCATTGAATTGATAACCTGCCGGGGCTTTTGCATATAGTGTGATTGGGGCGAAAAGGGTTCCGTCAAACTTGCCAGTAGGAACTTCCTCGTTGTTGACAAAAAGGGTGCCGTCATCAATATTGCTACTGAACTTCAAGTTGTAAGGACTTGTAAGTTCGAAGTAGTTTTTCATATTTCTAATACGTTCGGCATGGGAGTTGCTCATGTTGTTAATGGCAGTGTTCGCAGAAGAGGTTAAATTTGAGGCCTTTCCATCGAACGCCATCGCACTGTATGCGAGGTCTTTCATACCTGTGACAATTTCATTCACACGATTTGGTTCAAACACACTACCATCGACAAGACAGAAGGCATCGATAAATCGTTTTTTGAAACCTTCGTGCTTAAGCATGTTATAGAAAATATCTATGAGGAAATTCTTTCCCGTGTCATAACGATTGTCATTGAGATTGTTAATCAGGGTGGCAATCATGTTTTTGTCGTTGAATCCTTGATCCGTGTCCATAAGAACGAGATGGAATTTTCCATCTTGTCGCGAACGATAACCTTTCACATTGTTTGAGTAGTTCATCCAATCTTTATCGCCAGAATAACATCCCACAGCCATGTAGTTGATGTATTCGTCGATGTCTACGATTTCACAGATTTGCTCATATATACTTTCATCAGTTGGATTGTCTGCCAACTGTTGAGCCAAACTCATCCATTGACGAAATACAATGTCGTCACCAGCTTTCTGCTCATAGCCGTTCGTAGTATTTAGTTCAAACTGATCCATGTCGTCGGTATCAATGCCGAAGTTGCTATATCCATGATTCTTGTTATTAGGTTCACGGATGTTGAACATGAACTTATATTGTCCGTTGATAAAGATGTGTGCAGGTTGGGTTGACTGACAATCGATATTGATACCGCTGCTCAAGACAACTTCCTGCATGGCTGCATCTTTGATACGTCCGTTGTTATCATTACCTCCATTACGAATCATCAATGCTTTGTTCTTGATGTAGGGTTTGGAATCAAAGACAGGGTAGGGGAAGAAATTCTGTCCTTGATATATTTTTCCTCCCTTTAAACGGAAGGAAGCAGCAGGAGAAAAGTGACGGCTCCATCCTCCGCACACTTCAAAATCACATTCTTGGTTGAGAGCCATTACATATGTGCCGCTTTCATTGTCTGGCACCAGGTATTCAAAGTTTACGGGACGTTCCCAAGACCTGTTTTTATTGCTCGAGGATTTATTGTTGCCTGATATGCCGTTTGTGCCGTCAACATAGGCTCCAATAGTATTATCGTTTAGATTCTTATCGTCTGTCGTAACAGAGATAATTGGTAGATAATAATCCTTATCTTTATATATGTACGTGCGCGTGACTACTGCGCTAGGCAGATAGCCATCCTTAAAGAGACGGAAGCGATAGACAGCCGTTTCTCCATTCACAGAAAAGCTACCCGTTGTGCTTGTTTGTCCGTTATCGAGAGTTGGGGTAGAACAGTCTGTGGTATAGCGAAGCGTTGCACCTTCTGGAATTGTGACGTTAAATGTGAAACCTGAAGTGAAAACGGTTGCGTCTTTGTCCACTATAGGACTGGGGAGTTGCATTGTGGCAAAAGTGCTGCCGTCGTTGCTGCTTTCAGGTGTTGGGGTGCTGGTCCACCCCCAAGTGTCGCCACCATCACTGGTGCGTGCATAACTACATCGCTGAATGGCTTGTGGATAGGATTGTGAGCACAATACATTACCGTCAGGATTTTTCAACTCTATGGTACCGCCTTCATATTGTAGTTTAAAATCAACTTGTTTGTATGCAACTGAGCTGTATTGGTTTCCCGTGTCAAAATGATCAAACCAAATAGCTTTATACCCATATGCTGGTACGTTACCCATGTCGGAAGGCAGTTGGAAAGAATTGCCAAAAGAATCACTCACCACCAATCCGGCAAGACTGATGGCCGATTCCGTAGGATTATATAATTCTACCCACCCGCCATAATTATATGAAGGGTCAACAAACATATCAATGTTTGCTACTTGGATTTCATTTATGATTAATTGCTCAGCTTGGTTCTGAGACCTAAGAGCCATCACGTTCAGACTCATAGAAACTATGAGTATCATGATGGCAGTTTTTTTCCTTAACATATCTCTCATTTTTATATATGGTAGGTTGAATAGGAACAATTTGAATCCTCTGTTTACGATTTACGGCTACAAAGATAGTGAAATAATAGAGAATCCCCAAAGAAATTCATACATTTGTAAAAAAATGTTGCTATTTGATGGGGTTTCGATATTTTTTTGTATTTTTGCCGCGATATTCAAATAACGAAGTAAATTAATAATTTAGGAAATGAAGAAGAACAATATCCTGACGGCGCTGACCGTCGCAATAGCTATGTTGCTGGTAGTGGGTCTCTCATCGTGCTCCACGAAGCAGCACGCCATCAACCAACTGGAGAGATTCTCCGAGGAACTGCGTGACCACAGTGCCCAGTATAGCGTGGAAGAGTGGGAGAGGGCTGGCGAGAAGTTTGTGGAGATTCGCAAGAACATCTCGAAGCACGAGCTCGACTACACGCCTGAGGAGAAAGACCGCATCGGCCACCTCGAGGGCAAGTGTGCGGGCTATATGGCCAAGGGCATGAAGGAAGGCGTGTTCGACAAGGTGAAGGCCTTCGGCAACGAGCTGAAAGGAATCATCAGGGGCATTTTGAATGCGCTGACCGATTAAGACTGATGCCTACCTTTTCACACTTCAACCAATCGGACGACGGCCGTCGCGATGAACTTGTGCGGCAGATAGAACATTCCGTCGAGCGGCTTTCGGTGCAAGAGCTGGAGGCACTCTACTACGATATGGTGGCGAAGGACTACATCAGGTAGAACGACAACAGGACAAAAAGAAGCCTGCTCCTCAACGTGGGGAGCAGGCTTTGTGTTTAAGGGATTGTAGCCTTACGGCCTCGCTTACTTCTCCTTCAGCAAGTCGCGGATCTCGGAGAGCAGCTCTTCCTGCGTGGGTCCTGCGGGAGCCTCGGGTGCGGGCTCTTCCTTCTTAGCCATAAGCTTGTTGATGGCCTTCATCATCAGGAAGATACAGAATGCGATGATCAGGAAGTCGATGACATTCTGGATGAATGCGCCATACTTCAGCGTTGCACCAGCGAGCGGCTCACCACCCTCGACGGGGTTGGGCAGCATCACCTTGTAGGCGAGTCCCGATACGTCGATACCGCCTGTGAGCATACCTACGAGCGGCATGAGCACATCGTCGACGAGCGAGGTGACGATCTTACCAAAAGCACCGCCGATGATCACACCGACTGCCATGTCCATTACGTTGCCCTTCATGGCAAACTCCTTAAATTCTTTGATAAATCCCATAGTTGTAAAGTTTTAATTAGTTAAACGAAAAATATGACTTGTTTATCATCTGTTCATCCGTCACGAAAGACTCTTTTCCATCGTATTTGCTATCTTCATCTTGCAATCTCCGTCCTTTTGTGTCCGTTTTATATACTTTTCACTTTTCAGTTTTAACCTTTCACATCTTTTTAGACAGAAATCATGTGCAAATATAAATATTTTTTTGTAACTTTGCGCTCGAAAAGAGAAAAAAATGCACTTTGTGCATGAAATTTCTTACTTTTTGTCCGTTTTCGGGCTTGTTTTTGATGAAATTAGTCAACAGTTAGAATATATTTTTAACCCTTTTATAAAAAACAAAGTAAAATGACAAATGTAGCAATTAACGGCTTTGGCCGTATCGGTCGCCTCGCTTTCCGTCAGATGTTCGAGGCTGAAGGTTATGAAGTAGTCGCTATCAACGACTTGACAAGCCCCAAGATGCTTGCTCACCTGTTGAAGTATGACACCTGTCAGGGTGGTTTCGCCGGCAAGTTCGGTGAGGGTAAGCACACCGTAGAGGCAACAGAGAACTCCATCATCGTCGATGGTAAGGAGATCACCATTTATGCAAAGCCCAACGCAGCTGAGCTTCCTTGGGGTGAGCTGAATGTTGACGTCGTTCTTGAGTGCACAGGTTTCTACACCTCTAAGGAGAAGTCGATGGCTCACATCCAGGCTGGTGCCAAGAAGGTTGTAATCTCTGCTCCCGCAGGCAACGATCTTCCCACCATCGTCTACAACGTGAACCACAAGACTCTGACTCCCGCCGACACCGTGATCTCGGCTGCTTCTTGCACCACCAACTGCCTGGCTCCTATGACGAAGGCTCTGAACGACTTCGCTGCTATCCAGAGCGGTATCATGACCACCGTACACGCTTACACTGGCGACCAGATGATTCTCGACGGTCCTCAGCGCAAGGGTGATGTGCAGCGCGCACGTGCCGGTGCTCAGAACATCGTTCCCAACTCGACGGGTGCTGCTAAGGCTATCGGTCTCGTTATTCCCGAGCTGAACGGCAAGCTCATCGGTGCTGCCCAGCGCGTTCCCACTCCCACCGGTTCTACCACTATCCTGCACGCTGTTGTGAAGGGTGAGGTGACTGTTGAGGGCATCAACGCTGCTATGAAGGCTGCTGCCAACGAGTCGTTTGGATACACCGAGGAGAAGCTCGTTTCGAGCGACATCATCGGCATGAAGTTCGGTTCGCTCTTCGACGCTAACCAGACTATGGTCAGCAAGATTGGCGACGGCAACTCGCTGGTTCAGGTTGTTGCTTGGTACGACAATGAGAACTCCTACACTTCTCAGATGGTTCGCACCATTAAGTATCTCGCCGAGCTGAAGTAATTTTTGCTCATCGATAACTTTAATAGAGCCACGAGGTGAATGCCGCGTGGCTCTCTTTTTTCCCTTTTTCCACACAGAGCAATGCTCCTGACCCTACAGAGCATTGCTCTCTACCTTACGGAGCATTGCTCTATAACCTACGGAGCATTGCTCTATGACCTACGGAGCATTGCTCCAGTCACTCTAAAGCACTGCTCCAGTTGTTTGAAAGTATTGCTCCAGTTGTTTGAAAGTATTGCTCCAGTTGTTTGAAAGTATTGCTCTAGCTGTCCAGAAGTAATGCTCCAAGTATTCGAAAGCATTGCTCTTAGCAGGTTAGAGGATAGGAAATGAAAATTATAAGGGTTTTATTTTGCATTTCGCTCGATTTTCACTATCTTTGTCGACAGATATGCAGAAGATGATCACGATACTCGGCCCGACGGCCAGCGGCAAGACGTCGTTGGCGGCTGCGTTGGCCTACCAGCTGCACCTCGAAGGGCAGGAGGCTGAAATCCTGAGTGGCGACTCGCGGCAGGTGTATCGGGGTATGACTATTGGTACGGGCAAGGACTTGGCCGACTACGAGGTGGACGGCTATCACGTGCCTTATCACCTCATCGACATCTGCGAGCCCGGCACGAAGTACAACCTGTTCCAATACCAGCAGGACTTCCACAAGGCCTACGAGCAGATAAGGAGTAGGGGAGCGCTGCCGATTCTCTGCGGAGGAACCGGGCTCTACATCGAGTCGGTGCTGAAAGGCTATCAGCTGTCGCCTGTTCCGCAGAACCAGCCTTTGCGCGACGAGCTGGAAGGCCGTTCGCTCGAGGAACTTACAGCGATGCTCATCGACCTGAAGCGGCAGACTGGCTCAAACATGCACAACCAAACCGACGTGGACACCGCGCAAAGAGCCATTCGCGCCATTGAGATAGAGACCTACAACCTCGAGCATCCTACCGAGCTGCGCACGATGCCTGCAGTCCCTTCTATAATAATAGGTGTAAGCATCGACCGTGAGGCCCGCCGCGAAAAGATCACACATCGCCTGCGCCAGCGACTCGACGAAGGAATGGTCGATGAGATACGCGGCTTGCTTGCGCGAGGCATCGCGGCTGACGACCTCATCTATTACGGCCTTGAGTATAAATACATCACGGAATACGCCATCGGGCAGACCACGTTCGACGAGATGTTCAGTCGATTGGAGATTGCCATCCATCAGTTTGCCAAGCGGCAGATGACGTGGTTCCGGGGAATGGAGCGCCGCGGTTTCACCATTCATTGGGTCGATGCCCTGCTGCCGATGGAGCAGAAGGTGGCCTTTGCCGAGCATTTGTTGCATGAAAATCGGTAAAAAGTTTTGCCGTTTGCAGAAAAACAATTATATTTGCAGAGAAAACTATTACTGACCAACGATATGAACGAAAATAAGTGGGGCATACTGTATTGCCCGAAGTCAGGATTCTGGACTACGCCCAAGAAGCGGTGGGAAAGAATCGAGAAGTGCCTGAAGGAGGAAGGCATCGACTACGACTACGTGCAGAGCGAGAACTCAGGCAGCGTGGACCGGTTAGTGAAGATGCTCATCTCGAACGGTTATAAGACCATCGTCATCGTGGGCGGCGACTCGGCGTTGAACGATGCCGTAAACTGCCTGATGCAGATCGACCAGCAGAAACGCGATGAAATCGTGCTGGGCGTAGTGCCCAACGGCATGATGAACGACTTCGCTCACTTCTGGGAGTTCGACGAGGACAACGTCGAGCAGACCATCGGCTGGCTGAAGCAGCATCGCGTCAGGAAGATTGACCTGGGTTGCATCCGCTACACCAGCAAGCAGGGCGAGAAGTGCCGCCGCTACTTCCTGAACTGCATCAACATCGGACTTGTGGCCACGATTATGAACCTGCGTCGCCAGACGCGTCACTATTTCGGTTCGCGCACGCTGTCGTTCCTCTTCTCGTTCATCCTGATGATTTTCCAGCGGCTGGAGTACAAGATGCACCTGAAGATCAACACCGACGAGATTAAGCGAAAGGTGATGACCGTCTGCATAGGAAATGCGCTCGGCTACGGGCAGACGCCCAACGCCGTTCCCTACAACGGACAGCTCGACGTGAGCGTGGTGTATCATCCCGAGATGACGCAGCTCTTCGAAGGCATCTACCTCTTCGTGCGCGGTAAGTTCCTCAACCACCGGAGCGTGCATCCCTATCGCACGCAGAAGGTGGAAGTGCTCCAGGCCGACCACGCTATGGTTGGCATCGACGGACGCATGATGAACACGCCCGTCGGCGAATTCACGGTGAGCGTCGAACAAGAGGTAATCAACTTCCTCATTCCCTGTTAAGGACATAAAATCAGCACTTTCTCGAGAGGAAGTGCTTTTTTTTATCAAAAAATTTGGATATAAGGCGGAAAATCACTACCTTTGAGGGGAATTATCGAAAGTCTGCATCAACGAGGGTGCAAATCAAGAGAACCTATAAATAATTTATAAACCTAAATACTAAGAGCTAACATGAGTTATCTGCGATTCGAAAAAGCTCTGATGACAAACTTGCAGGATTCGCTGCCGAAGGAGTTGCTACGCACCAACCGTTCGGGAGCCTATTCGTGTTCCACGATTGTCGACTGCAACATTCGCAAGTATCACGGTCTGCTCGTCGTACCTGTTCCTGAACTCGACGACGAGAACCATGTACTGCTCTCGTCGCTCGACTGCACCGTCATTCAGCATGGTGCAGAATTCAATCTGGGCTTGCACAAGTATCAGGGCAACAACTACAGTCCGAAGGGTCACAAGTACATTCGTGAGTTTGATTGTGACAAGATTCCAACTACCATCTACCGCGTGGGTGGCGTGATTCTGAAGAAGGAGTTCTTCTTCCAGAACTACGAGGACCGCATCCTCATCCGCTACACGCTGGTCGATGCCCACTCTGCGACAACGCTTCGCTTCCGCCCGTTCCTGGCATTCCGCTCCGTGCGCCAGTTCACACATGAGAACTCGGTGGCTTCGCGCGAGTACCACCAGGTGGACAACGGCATTAAGACCTGTATGTATGCGGGCTATCCCGACCTCTACATGCAGTTCTCGAAGAAGAACGAGTTCGTCTTCCAGCCCGACTGGTATCGCGGTGTGGAATATCCCAAAGAGCAGGAGCGCGGCTATGCCTCCAACGAGGATCTCTACGTGCCCGGCTATTTCGAGATGTCGATTAGGAAGGGCGAGAGCATCGTCTTTGCCGCTTCGACGAGTGAGACCAAGACTGCCCGTCTGAAGAAACTCTTCGAAGACGAGTTGGCCCTGCGTCCGCCACGCGACAACTTCTTCCACTGCCTCGTGAATGCAGCCCACCAGTTCCACATGCGTGTGGAGCGTAAGGAGGGTGAGAAGGAATACTACAATTCTGTGCAGGACGCAACGAAGACCTACTACTCCAACGACGACCGCTATCTGCTGGCCGGCTACCCCTGGTTCAAGTGCCGCGCCCGCGATACGTTTATCTCGCTGCCTGGTCTGACGCTCTCCATCGGCGAGGACGAGTATTTCGAGCTCGTGATGGATACCGCCGAGCGCGGACTCCGTGAGTTCATGGAGCAGAAGCCCCCCACGACGAAGATCTACGAGATCGATAAGCCCGATGTTCCCCTTTGGGCCGTCTGGGCAATCCAGCAGTATTGCAAGAAACTGGGCAAGGCCCGCTGCAAGGAGAAATACAGAAAGCTGCTGCGCGACATCATCACCTTCATCGAGGAGAACAAGCATCCGAACATGACGCTCGAGGATAACGGCCTCGTGCGCATCGAGGGTCGCGATGTTGCTATGACTTGGATGAACTCCACCGCCAACGGCCGTCCGGTCGTTCCGCGCACGGGCTTCGTCGTTGAGTTCAACGCTCTTTGGTACAACGCCCTGCGCTTCGTGGCCACTCTGGCTCGCGATGACGAGAACGAGAAAGACGCCCTGCACCTTGAGGAATTGGCCGAGAAGTGCAAGCAGTCGTTCGTCGACACTTTCTTGAACGAATACGGCTATCTGCTTGATTATGTGGATGGTAACACGATGGACTGGAGCGTTCGCCCGAACATGATTTTTGCCGTAGCACTCGACTACTCGCCGCTCACACAGCAGCAGATGAAGAGTGTGCTCGACGTATGTACGCGCGAGCTGCTCACACCCAAGGGACTGCGTTCGCTCTCGCCGAAGAGCGGCGGCTACAACCCCATCTACGTGGGTCCGCAGACACAACGCGACTATGCCTACCATCAGGGTACGGCGTGGCCTTGGCTTGGCGGCTTCTATATGGAGGCTTGCCTGAAACTCTATAAGCGCACCCGTCTGAGCTTCATCGAGCGCCAGATGGTAGGATATGAGGACGAGATGGCGTACCACTGCCTCGGCACGATTTCGGAACTCTTCGACGGCAACCCGCCCTTCCACGGACGTGGCGCGATGTCGTTTGCTATGAATGTGGCCGAGATTCTGCGTACGCTTGAACTTCTTGAACGTTATAAATATTAAATAAGGAGGACCGACTATGAAAGTACTAATGTTTGGATGGGAGTATCCTCCTCATGTGTTTGGCGGACTTGCTACAGCTAACTATGGTATCTCGCAAGGCTTGCACGCGCAAGGCGACATCGACACGGTGCTTTGCCTGCCGAAGCCCTTTGGCGATGAGGACCGCTCTGCCTGTAAGATTGTTGCCATGAATGCCGTGCCTATTGCCTGGCGCGACGTCAACTACGACTATGTGCAGCAACGCGTAGGCTCCATTATGTCGCCAGACGACTATTTCCGCTATCGCGACCATATCTATGCCGACTTCAACTACATGCACGTCAACGATCTTGGCGCGATGGAGTTTGCCGGCGGCTATCCCTCTAACCTGCACGAGGAAATCAACAACTATTCGATTATCGCAGGTGTAGTGGCCCGCACGGAAGAGTTCGACATCATTCACGCTCACGACTGGCTGACCTATCCTGCCGGCATTCACGCCAAGCAGGTTTCTGGCAAGCCTCTGTGCATTCACGTACACGCTACCGACTTCGACCGTTCGCGCGGTAAGGTGAATCCCACCGTTTACTCCATCGAGAAGAACGGTATGGACAACGCCGACTGTATCATGTGTGTGTCGGAGCTCACGCGCCAGACGGTCATCAACCAGTATCATCAGGATCCGCGCAAGTGCTACACCGTACACAACGCCGTCTATCCGCTGAAGCAGGAACTGCAGGACATCCCTCGTCCCGACCACACGGGCAAGGAGAAGGTGGTGACCTTCCTCGGCCGTATCACCATGCAGAAAGGCCCCGAGTACTTCGTCGAGGCTGCCAACATGGTGCTGCACCGCACGCGCAACGTCCGCTTCTGCTTTGCCGGCTCGGGCGATATGATGGAGCAGATGATCTATCTGGCTGCCGAGCGCGGCATCGCCGACCGCTTCCACTTCCCGGGCTTCATGCGCGGCAAGCAGGTCTATGAGTGCCTGAAGGACTCCGATGTCTATGTGATGCCCTCTGTCTCTGAGCCTTTCGGCATTTCGCCGCTCGAGGCTATGCAATGCGGTACGCCGACCATCATCTCCAAGCAGAGCGGATGCGCCGAGATTCTCAACAACTGCATCAAGGTGGACTATTGGGACATCCACGCGATGGCCGACGCCATCTACTCGATTTGCGTCAACGAGAGCCTCTTCAAGTATCTGCAGGAAGAAGGCAAGAACGAAGTCGACCAGATCACTTGGGAGAAGGTCGGCAAGTGGATCCGCACGCTCTATTGCAGAACTCTCGGCTGGGAATAATCATAAATTGAATAACGATAATTGAAAATTGATAATTATGAAAACGATTTGTTTATATTTCGAAATACATCAGATCATTCATCTGAAACGCTACCGTTTCTTCGATATCGGTACCGACCATTATTACTACGATGACTACGAGAATGAGCGTAGCATCAGCGACATTGCCGAGCGTTCCTACATGCCGGCTCTCAACACGCTGCACGAGATGATCAAGGAGAACGGCAAGTACTTCAAGGTGGCGTTCTCGCTCTCGGGTGTAGGCATCGAGCAGCTCGAGATGCATGCTCCACAGGTGTTGGAGAAGCTGCAGGAGCTGAACGAGACCGGCTGTGTGGAGTTCCTCGCCGAGCCTTACAGTCACGGTCTCTCGTCGCTCATCAACGCCGAGTGCTTTGCCGCCGACGTGAAGAAGCAGATGGCGAAGATGAAGGAATACTTCGGACAGACACCGAAGGTGCTCCGCAACTCGTCGCTCATCTATTCCGACGACATCGGTCTGCAGGCTGCCGAGATGGGCTTCAAGGGAATGCTCACCGAAGGTGCCAAGCACGTGCTCGGATGGAAGTCGCCACACTATGTCTATAACTGCGCGCTGGCTCCCAACCTGAAGCTGCTGCTTCGCGACGTGAAGCTTTCCGACGACATCTCGCTGCGCTTCAACAATCCCGAGTGGGAGGGCTATCCGCTGTTCGCCGACAACTACGTCAATGAGATCGCCTCGCATCCCGAGGAGAGCCAGATCATCAATATCTTCATGGAACTCTCGGCACTCGGAATCGCTCAGCCGCTTTCGTCGAACATCCTTGAGTTCCTGCGTGCTATTCCCGCATGCGCAAAGGCAAAGGGCATCACATTCTCGACGCCTACCGAGATCTGCATGAAGACCAAGAGCGTGGGTGCTCTCGACGTGCCCGACACCCTGTCATGGGTCGACGAGGAGCGCGACGTCAGCTGCTGGCTGGGTAACCCCATGCAGCGCGAAGCCTTCCACAAGCTCTATGGCGTTGCCGACCGCGTGCGCATTGCCAACGACTCGAAGATCAATCTCGACTGGGATTATCTGCAGGCAAGCAACAACTTCCGCTTCATGACCACGAAGCCGTCGAATGTCGGTCTCGACCGGGGTATCTACTCATCGCCGTTCGATGCGTTCACGAACTATATGAACATCCTCGGCGACTTTCTGAGCAGAGTGAACAGCCTCTATCCTGAGGACATCGACAACGATCAGCTAGAGTCGCTGCTCACCACCATCCGCAATCAGGGTGAGGAGATTGAGATGCAGGAGAAGGAGATCTCGCGTCTGCAGGCCAAGCTCGAGAAGGTGGAGAGCAAGAAGGCAAAGACTGAGTCCGTAAAGGCTCCTGTCAAGAAGGCTGCCCCGAAGAAGGCTGCTGCTCCCAAGGCAGCTCCTGCCAAGAAGGCTGAGTCGAAGAAGGCCGCTCCTGAGAAGAAACCTGCTGCCAAGAAGGCTCCCGCCAAGAAGGCAGAGAAGAAAGGTTAGAATGACTATGATAGAAAGACAAATCATTCAACATTTCACCGACGACGACCTCTACAAGCTCTCTATGTGCTGTGCCGTCATCGACAACTTCCCGCGTGCACAGGTGAAGTATCAGTTTGTAGACCGCGACAACACCGTCTATCCCGAAGGCTTCGCCGACGAGGTGCTGCACCAGATAGAGCTGCTCGAGAGTGTCGTCATCACCGACGAGGAGGTGAACTTCATGCGCAACCGCTGCTACTACATCCCCGGCTGGTTCTTCCGCTATCTGCGCGGATTCCGCTACAATCGCAAGTGGGTGAAGGTGTGGCAGGACGACGAGCAGCATCTGCACATTGAGTTCGAGGGCAACTGGAGCGACACCATCCTGCTCGAGGTGAAGGTGCTCGCCATCGTCTCCGAGCTCTACTATGAGATCACGGGACAGGCCAGTAAGCTCGACTACGACGAGTGCTACAGCAAGGCTTACCATAAGGCCGAGCGCCTGTTGGGAGCCGGCTGCGTGTATAGCGACTTCGGAACGCGCCGCCGCGCCTCCTTCCAGGCAGAGGAGACTATTGTACGCGCGATGCGCGACTGCCAGAACTCCCGCCAGTGGCCGGGCCGCTTCGTGGGCACGAGCAATGTCTATCTCGCCATGAAGTACAACCTCACGCCCGTCGGCACGATGGCACACGAGTTCGTGTGTGCTATTGCAGGCATGTACGGTCCGCAGATGGCCAACCACATGGCGATGGAAGCGTGGCGCCACACCTTCCGCGGGGCTCTCGGCACATTCCTCTACGACAGCTTCGGCTGGGACATCTTCGCCATGAACTTCTCAGAGGACTTCGCCAATCTCTTCAAGGGACTGCGCATCGACAGCGGCGACAACCACGAGCAGCTCATGAAGATTGCCGCCAAGTACGAGCAGCTGGGCGTCGACCCGCGCTCGAAGCAGGTTATCTTCTCGAATGCCCTCGACACCGACCGCGCCATCGCTATCCAGCGCTACGCCGTCGACTACTGTCAGCCGTCGTTCGGTATCGGTACCCACTTTACGAACGACTTCGAAGGCATCAAGCCGCGCAACATCGTCATCAAACTCGTTGCCGTGAAGATCACCGAGTCCTGGACGTTCTACAACGACACCTGCAAGCTCAGCGAGGACAAGGGCAAGCATACGGGCAGGCCGGAGGTTATCGAGCGCTTCAAGAAAGCCGTGAACTTCGTGGAGTAGGGGCGTCTCCGTCGTCTGGCTTTCATTGGTAAAGGAGCTATGCTCTGTCGTAGATGGAGCTATGCTCCTTGCTTTTTAGAGCTATGTTCCGCATGATGTGGAGCTGTGTTTCGTGCGATGTGGAGCTGTGTTTCGTGCGATGTGGAGCTGTGTTTTTACAGTTACAAAGTTACGAAAAAAAGTTGAAACTTCCAAATCGTAAGTGGTGAAAACTGCACTTTCGGGTACAAAAACTGCACTTTTGTGCCCTTTTGCTATTTATCAGAAATGCAGGCGTACAAGCGATTCTTTCGTCTGTCTTCATTTTTAATTTAGTACAGATGACAGATGACAGTTTCTTTGGTGAGGGGGTATGTATGAAATTTGCCGATTTTTGATTATAAACTATAAGTATTTAATTTTACTATT
>JAFZAP010000074.1 GCA_017557185.1 Prevotella sp. | reverse complement strand
TTGCTCCGTTTTACTACGCAAGCGGCAAAGCCGAGCGGTCCAAAGTTGTCTAAGTTGTCTTAAATCTTAAAGAATCCACTACCCAAATAGTCTTTACAAAACAAATAGTTTTCGGGATTAAAAAAGTTTCAAGGTCTAATTGTATCTACTCCCCTCGCTTATAGAGAGGGGCAGGGGGGAGAGTCTTTTTAGGGGACAATGAACTTCCTGCCGTTCTGGATATACACGCCCTTGGGGAGCCTACCCCCTGCCCCTCCCTGAAGGGAAGGGAGTCTGCGTCCCGCGAGGTCATAGATAGCAGGACTTTCTGCATCGCGACGACGCTCGACGGTGGGAACGGCGGTGACGAGATGGGCGTGGCGCAACGCCGAACGCACAGCATACCACGCAGGCTTCTTGCCCAGCTGGGCCGTATAGAGCAGCGGACTGGAACTCTCGCGCCAGCTGTTGTTGTCCTTCAGTCCCCAGATCACCATGCTCGGACAGTTGTCGTGTTTCAACATGATGTCGGTCATGACGCGATAGCTGCGCGCCTGCTCCTCCAGGTTCTTCTCCGAGGTGTCGGGGATGCCCATGTCAAGTTCGGTGATGATGCACAACAAGCCAGCCTCGCCGAAGCGACGGATGGTGTTATCGAGCTTCACGCTGTCCACATCGCCTATTGAGAAGTGACACTGCAGACCAACACCGTCGATGGGGATTCCTGCATTCTTCAGTCGCAGGGCGAGATTAAAGAATGCCGTCGACTTAGCTTTGCCTTGCAGCTCCACGCCGTAATCGTTCAGATAGAGCAGCGCATCGGGGTCGGCACGATGTGCATAGACGAAGGCGGAATCGATGTAGTCGTCGCCAATGGCAATCTGCCAGACGCTCTGCTTACGCAGGTCGTAGCTGTCGGGATCGGTGCGCACAGTAGTCTGGTCGTCGTCAAGGCATTCGTTCACCACGTCCCACTCGCGCACCTTGCCCTTGAAGTGTTTCATCACTTTCGTGATATGGTTCTCCATGATGCTCAGCGCCTCTTCGCGTGTCCATCCCATGTCGTTCTTCTTGCCGTCGGACGACACCCATGTGGGCAGCTGCGAGTGCCAGACAAGGCAGTGGCCGCGCATCACCATCTCTTTCTGCTTGGCGAAGCTGACGAGTCCGTCGGCGCTGCCATAGCTGAAGTTGTTACGCGAAGGCTCCAGCGCATCCCATTTCATCTCGTTCTCGGCCACGAGCATGTTGAACTGCGAACCCACAGCCTGCGTCTCGGGCAGACTCGAGTTGCTCAGATTGTTCTTCCACATGGAGATGGCCGTACCGATACTCTTGCCGTTCAGCGCGGCATAGTATTTCAGCGGATGCGTATCGGCAGCATCGTCAACGCCATCATCGTAGAAGGCGCCCATCGTACTGTCTGGATCATCGGGATTATCGGGGTTGTCGGGGTCGGTCATATCATCGAACGACACCAACCGCAACACGAACACCACGCCGCCGTCGGCCTCGCGTTCCTCCACCTCCCATGTGTATTGATTGGCTTTCACCGTGAAATGCCAGTCGCCGGCAGCCGAAGCCTTGCTCTTGGCGGTGAGCACTTGGAACTCGTCGCCCAACTGCACGTCGGCGCCCTCGGCAAGCACTACCTCGACGACAGGCATCTTCTCGCTCACGGTAAAGTCTTCAGCAATATTGAAATACTTCACCGCGCCATCAACCTTCAGCTGGTCGTGGCTGCTCGTCGAGGCCACCTTGAATCGCAGCACCGACGACGGCCGCACAAAGAGATTGGCGTTGCGCGATGCGACATAGTTCTTCAGGGTGAGCAAGCCGATGGCATCGGCACCCGGCTCAATGGTTCCGTAGTTATCCACCGTGCCGCCGATGCTTCCCGTGCCGCCCAGCACACCTTCGCCAAACACGTAGGCAACGGCCTCAGCAGCATCACTACGCGCACCCAAGGCACCGCGCAGGCGACGGTTCTCGGCCTCAGCACGGTCGTTCATCACCAGCACACGCCCCTGCAGCACACGCAACGCACCGCTGAGATAGTTGTCGTTGCCGGTGATTCGGTAGGTGCCCGTGCCTTCCTTGATAATGCCCAAGGGGGTGTCGTCGCGATACCCCGACGGGGCTATCTTGCCGGCAAGGGTAGCATCGGTGTTCATGCAGCCCAGCAGATAATAGGCAGCACGCGAGTTCTTCATATATCCCTGCAGGGTGGAGCCAGCCTCGGCCTGCAGCTCACCGATGCGGAAACCGGCACCGGCGGTGTTGGCCTCGCAGCAAATGGTTGCGCCCTCGTGCAGGGTGACGCGGTTGTTCTGCATCGATGTGTTCACCTTACCCGACCTCACTGCATCATCGATGTTCTCCGGCGAGAACGACTTGCCGCCGTGAGCCAGCACCACGCCATAGAAACCTGCCGACGGAGCATTCTCCTTGAAAGGATAGATGTGCACATCGCCAGTATATTTGCTCCAGTCGGGCCACGCCTTTCCCTTCTCGGTGCCAAGATAACAGCGTTCGCCGCCCGCATAGAGGTTCAGCCGTCCGCTGCCGTTGATGGTGGAACTGAAATAGATGTAGCGCGCCATTTTCACATTCAGCACGTCGGAAGCAGGCAGCGAGATATAGCTGCTGTACTCCTTATAGCTCGACGAAGTGTTGTTGCCGCTGAGGTCGAGGGTACGGTCCTCGGCTGCAACAGGCAGCAACAGCAATGCCTGTAGAAAGAGCAGTATGATGGTTCTTTGCATATTCATTTCTTCTTTATTTTTAACCACGAATTTCACGAATCTTACGATTCTTTTTTCTTGAAAAAAACATATAAAACACCGCTTGTGACGGCTGAGGTCTATCGACCTAACGTGTTGTCCTTCCGTCCTGTGCCTGAAAGCGAGCTTTCCGCACAGCCCGCAAGTACCTCACGGTTTTGTTCCAAAACTCAGCCCTCACAGCGGCAAAAAACAGAAAAAAGAGCCTCACCCCAGCCCTACCTCCGTCGCGCGCTCGGCTCTGCCGCTTTCTTTCCCCACTACGTTCTGAAAGCGGCCCGTTGGTTCGATTACATAGCGATAGCGGAGAAAGAATGGGGATTCGCTCCCCTTTGTGGGGCCGCAGCCACACCGGTGGCTGCTCTAAAGACCCCAGTCGCCAAAAGGAGAGGGAGACCACTTACTTCAGTCATCATCTCTCAAATATGTGGAACCTTCCTTCTCTCTCCCCCTTTGGGGAGAGTCGGAGTGGGGCTTTTTTTTCTGTTTTTGCCAGGCGAAGAGGTGATTTCGCAGAAATGATGGGTGTGAGGGTGTGGATCGGGGAGCTCGCTCACCAGAGCCAAGACCCTCACAGACATCAAGGCACACAGTGCCCACCACTTCGACTGGTGTTTTTTCTGTTTTTTTTCAACATATTTCACAGAAGGAGATACTACTCCCCTCCCATCGGCTCCAGATAGTTCACTTTCTTTCCTGTCTTCTCAGCATAGGCGATTTCCCGGCGAGTGCTCTCACCGATATATCCGCCCACGTTGATGACAAAGATCTCATCGGCCATATCAATCTTCCGAAGATGCATATCGTCGAGCATCTCCTTAACGCCGGGCTTCCACACCTCGTCATCGCCAGCATGACCGAACATGCCGACGCTAATGACGATGCAGCCTTCGAAGGTCAGACGTTTCTGCACTTCGAAGAACTGCTCCTTGAAACGGGTGCTCCCGCAGAGCGTAATGACTTTATAGTTCTGTATCATGGCTTCACGGCTTTTGGAGTCCAGTTCTTGAAGAAACGCAGCACTTTCTCTTGGTTGTAGCCATTCCCCTCCTCCAGGAAGCTCGAATCCTGGATATGAACGACCTTGCCTTCTTCATCGAGAATGACAAACACGGGGAAGCCGAAACGCGCCGGATTGTTCAAGCGCTCCAATGTCTTCTTTGCCAAGAGAGCATTCTCCTCGCCTTCCGACTTGCGCGGGTTGTAGTTCACGTGGATATAGACAAAGTTCTCATCGATCACCTTGCTGATGACGGTATCTGTCGTGATGAAATCGGCAAACCGCAAACACCACGGACACCAGTTGCCACCCACCTGACAGACCACGAACTTCCCCTGGCTCTTCGCCTGCGCAACGGCTTCGTCAATCTGTTCCAACTGATTGATTTCCTCATCGTAAACCTTCTTCAGCGTCGTCTGCGCATCCAGCGCCAACGCAACGAACACGGCAAGTAATGTTAGTACTGACTTTCTCATACGCTTTTCCAATTTGTCGATGCAAAATTACTGAAAAATGGCGAAACTACAACACAAATTTCCACTAATTAACCACAAATTATCATAAATTATTAGGGAGCTATATACAATTAGACCCTCCGAACTTTTTAGACAAACGAAACAGACGGACAGATGTTTTTTACCCACAGATTCCAAAATAAGACATAGAGACAAAGAGAGATTTCTAAGGAACGTAGGAATGGGGGAAACGCGCTCGGCTGTGCCGCTTGCGTTGTAAATCGGAGGAAGAATGATGCGGAAGTAATTTGGATCATGGAGGGAGATTCCGCGCGCGGAATCATAACGTTTGACAGGTTCGGCACCGACAAACTTGTTTGTCGTGCAGACCCTATCGAACGTGTGACGATGGTGAGAAACACCATCTCCTCCATCATCCAATTACTTCCGTCTCATTCTTTCTCCGACTCTATGTCTCTCTGTCTAAATTCCTTGATTCCTTCATTCCTTAGAATCATCTAGATCCGTGGAGAAACTGAGGGGTCAAAAAGTATATAATTACCAAAACTTTTGTACGTCTGTTTCGTATGTCTTCCTTAGATTCCTTCGTTCCTTAGAGTGGAATCGGGAAAACTTCTGTTTGTCTTCTAACAGAAAATGCAAAAAAATGAACTTTATTTGCCCGAAAAGTTGCAAAGTAGCATTTTTTTTTGTATCTTTGCACCTGATATTGAAGCCATGAAAAACCACATAGGCTAATCAGTGTCAGGATAATAAAAAACTACTAAAAAAATGGAAAAAAGAAATGTGAACATTGAGGCCGAAAAGGCCTCGCAGACAGGAATGCTCGTAGTCGAGTCGTTCCTTCAGGAGAACTACCTGTTCCGACGCAATGTGCTGAACGGAAAGGTGGAGTTTGTAACCAAGTCGGCAGCCGACGAAGTCGTTGCCGATAGTGATTCCGCGTGGCGGCCGCTCACGGAGCCTGCCCTGAAAAGCATCATCATCCGCGCCAAGCGCGAGGATGTGTGCGAGGGTGGAAATCCGAAAACGGACATCATGGATCTGGTGCTGTCGGAAGAAGTGCGCAGGTATGACCCCATCCGCGATTATCTGGAGTGCCTTCCCCAGTGGGACGGTCAGAACCACGTGGCTCTTCTCTTTAGCCGGTTGCCCGGACTGAGCTCCGAGCAGCTGGGATTCCTCGCCGTCTGGCTGCGCTCGGCGGTAGCCCATTGGCTTCAGATGGACACGCTACACGGCAACGAGTGCGTGCCCACGCTCATCGGACCGCAGGGATGCGGCAAGACGACGTTCCTGCGGCGCCTGCTCCCGGTTCCGTTGCGCCAGTATTATCTGGATCACCTGAACCTCTCGAACAAGTTCGACAAGGAGATGGCTCTGACGAACAATCTGCTCGTGAACCTCGACGAGCTGGATGCCATCCGTCCGAGTCAGCACAGCGCTCTGAAGCAGACGCTGTCGAAGAGTAAGGTGAACGGCCGCCCCATCTACGGCTGCGCACAGGAAGACCGCCCTCGCTACGCCTCGTTTGTGGCCACCACGAACAACCCGCATCCGCTGACCGATGCTACGGGCAGCCGACGCTACATCTGCCTGACGATTCCCGACGGGCAGTACATCGACAACACGGGTGAGATCGACTATGATCAGCTCTACGCGCAGGTGCTCCACGAGATTCGCGCGCTGAAGTCGCCCTACTGGTTCAACAACAGCGAAGTAGCACGTATTCAGGAACTGAACCTGGACTATATGGAGAAGAAGGACATTGCCGAGATGATCGACAGCTGTTTCCGCAAGCCGAATGAAGGCGAAAACGTGAAGTCCTTGAACTGCGGGGAACTCATCGGAATACTCCAGCGCGACTACCCTTCGGTCAAGAACGACCACACGACGAAAATCCGTTTGGGAAGGGCAATGATAGAGATGGGCTACGAGCATAGGGAGCACTCGCATGTTGCCTACTACAAAGTCGTGCCGCTTAAGGTGGCATGAGTGGAGACGGGGGGTAACACGGGAGGTTGACGGGAGGTGTCAGCACAACACCTCCCGTCCCGAACCCCCTTTCTACAAAGGCGTTTCCAAGCGAGACGGGAGGTTGGGAGGTTAAAATGCGTGATTGGGTTTTTAGACAAACGAGACAGACGGACAGATGTTTTTTACCCACAGATTCCACTGATGACGC
>JAFZAP010000073.1 GCA_017557185.1 Prevotella sp. | reverse complement strand
GTGACCTTCGACATCGACGCCAACGGTATCCTCAAGGTTTCTGCCAAGGATAAGGCTACGGGCAAGGAGCAGGCTATCCGCATCGAGGCATCGTCTGGACTCAGCGAGAGTGAAATCAACCGCATGAAGGCTGAGGCCGAGCAGTTTGCTGAGGCTGATAAGAAGGAGCGCGAGCGTGTCGACAAGATGAATCAGGCCGACTCAATGATCTTCTCCACCGAGACCTTCCTCAACGAGAATGGTGATAAGCTCGGTGCCGACAAGGCCAATGTCGAGGCAGCTGTCCAGCAGCTGAAGGATGCTCACAAGAGTGGCGACGTTACCGCTATCGACAACGCCATCAACAACCTCAACCAGGTCATGCAGGCTGCCTCTGCCAAGATGTATCAGCAGGCAGGTGCCCAGCCCGGTCCCGATGCCGGCTTCGGTGGTGGTCAGGGCTTCCAGGGTGGCCAGCAAACCCAGACCAACCCCAACGACGACGTCCAGGATGCCGACTTTGAGGAGGTGAAATAATAAAGCATCACAATAGGAAAGCGTGCAAGTCGTTTGGCTTGCACGCTTTTTTTATGTAGCAGACAGAAGTGTTAATGTTTTATAACTTTCACAATATGCGTTGAACTATTCAAGGAATGGTGCGTCACAATAAATATAAGCAATATTAAACCTATTCAAATTATCATTAGCTTATGAAAAAAATTATTCTTTCTTTGATGGCGCTTACAAGTCTGACAGCGTCAGCTCAGTTTGGCGCTCCTCGCCAAAACCCCATTGTTCCTTCAGTAGTTACAGACGTTGTGGAAGACTTCAAGCCTGCAACGACCAACCAGGATGGCAAGCAGTTCCCGATGGTGAACTCACAGCGCATGGTGCGTGCACAGATCTCTGCACCCAAGGCCACCTTCGTAGGTCTCGACATTGCTGGTAAGATTTATGAGATGACCAAGGATGAGAACGGAGTGTGGACTGGTACTTCCGAACCTCAGGACGAAGGATTCCACTACTATCAGCTGAACATCGACGGTGCCTCGGTGCCCGATCCAGGCAGCAAATACTATTATGGTGCCAGCCGTTGGGGTAGTGGTATTGATGTACCAGCAGCCGATGAAGACTTCTACACGGTGAAGGATGTGCCACAGGGCTCTATCAATGAGGTCTATTACTGGTCGTCAGTGACTGAGAAGATGCGCCACGGATACATCTATCTGCCTGCGGAATATTATAAGAACCCCACGAAGAAGTTCCCTGTGCTCTATCTGCAGCATGGTATGGGTGAGAACGAGACGGGCTGGAGTGCTCAGGGTAAGACAGGTATCATCATGGATAACCTGATTGCTGAGGGAAAAGCCGAGCCGTTCCTCGTATTCATGGATAATGGACTTGATGTTCGTCGCCCGGGTGATCCGGCTCCTGGACAGGGTGGCTTTGGCGGTCCGCGTCCTCAGGGTGGCTTCGGTCAGGGTGGCCCTCAGGGTCAGCGTCCACAAGGTGCTCCTGGTCAGGGCGGTCCTCGTCGCGGGTTCGGTGGCTTCGGAGGCTTTAATGCCTTCCAAGACGTTCTCATCAAGGATATCATCCCGATGGTAGAGAAGAACTATCGTGTGATTGCCGACTCAGAGCACCGTGCTATGGCTGGTCTGTCGATGGGTGGCATGCAGACGCACACCATCACACTTGCTAATCCGACGACGTTTGCTTATGTAGGCATGTTTAGTGGTGGTACCTTCAATACCGAAGAACTGAAGGACGCTGCCGACTTCAAGAAGACCAACAAGGTGCTCTTCATGAGTGCTGGTGGCAGGGAGACCAGAATGGCAGAAGGTGAAAACAGTGTAGGAACGGCAGCTGAGAATCTGAAGGCTATCGGCATCAATGCCCACAGCTATGTTTCTCCTGAGACAGCCCATGAGTGGCAAACCTGGCGTCGTAGCCTCTACCAGTTTGCCCAGTTACTGTTCAAATAAACTTTCGTAGGTAACGAAACTCTTATGAAGATAAAAGCTCGTTCAGTAGTCTTTGTCCTCCTATCGCTCTTTGCGGCAACTGCAACTTGGGGACAGAGTTCTGCATTGGATCAACTAAGGGCAGACCCCAGAAAGGCATACGGAACCGATTATCCGTACCAGTTGACAACAGAGAAGCTCACAAAGGCTCCTCGTGGCTACAAACCGTTCTACATCAGCCATTATGCCCGTCACGGTTCGCGTTACTATTGGACTCCAGCTCTCTATAGGGAACTCGACGTCATGCTTACGGAGGCTCACGACAAACACTTGCTCACTCCTGTCGGTGAAGCATTCTGCAAGCGATTCATGGATGTCAAGTCCGAACTCACGACTGGTGTCTCCGAACTCACCGACCTCGGGTGGCAGCAGCATCAAGGCATAGCGCGTGTGATGTACAACAACTTCCCAGAAGTATTCCGGAAGGGAGGCAACGTGATGGCTGTCTCATCACTGTCGGGGCGCTGCGTGCTCAGTATGTCGGCTTTCTGTCAGGAGTTGGTGCAGTGCAATCCGAAGATTGAAATCCGTGAGCAGTCGTCAAACTTCACCCTTGATGGTGTTGTGCCTACCGATTCCCACAATCCCGTGAAGCACAACTATCCAAAAGGCGTGAAGCCTCGCTACGAGAAGAATCGTGATCAGTTTAAGAACATCGACGTTCTTAGGGACAGTATCGTCAAACGCCTGTTCATTACCACCGATAGTCTACCGGGCCGCCCGCATCATATCGGCAGTAACCTTATCAACCTCTACACCTCGCTGCCCAGTATTGGTCACGAGGGAATGATGGAAGGACTCCTCACCGACGAGGAGGTGGCAAGCGAGTGGGAAGGCAACAATCTCGGCTCCTATTCCTGGGTGTTCGGACCGCAATATGAGATGATACCCATCCTTGAGGACATCATCAAAAAGGCCGATGCTGCCATAACTGGCAGCAGCGACCACATTGCCGATCTGCGCTTCGGCCACGACACCTGTATCGGACCGCTGACGGTGCTCATGGGTATCAATGGTGCCGACCGCGACCCGGAGGATCCGTACGAGGTGAAGAACATCTACCAGAACTGGCAGACCTGTAAGGCATCGAATATCCAGCTGATCTTCTATCGTGGGAAGAAGTCATCCGACGACATACTCGTCAAATGCCTGCTCAATGGTGTGGAGGCCAGTCTCCCCCTGCCCACAGACTCTTATCCTTATTATAAATGGTCTGACTTCCGCCAGTTCTATACAGACCGTTGCAAAGCTCATGAACAGTAATAACTGCGCTTACTCTCTATGCCCTGCCACTCTTGAGTAGCGGGGCTTTTTTGTGGCATAAACCTTGCATAAATAACAAAATAGTGCCTTTTATTTGGGAATCTGCCTTTTTTTTGTTATCTTTGCAACCAAATAACTACCTAAGCAATAATATTAATAATCAATAGCAACATCATTATGAAAATGAAACAAATTATCACCTTCCTACTCTTAACTATGTTTGGAGTAGTGGGAGTAAAGGCGCAAACCTACATTGTGACGGTTGGAGACCAAGTAACAACTGCCGCTGGTGTAGAGGATAATGGATTGTATGGCCTTTACAATCCAAGAAATGGGAAATGGATGTACGAAGACTCATCCCATAAACTTTTGTTGAATGGTGGCCTTTCCTTTGATGGCTTGAATGGCTCCACAACAACTAATGCTGTTTTCCGCCTGATCAGCAATGGTGACGGTACGTATAAGATCCAAGCCTACGATACGGGGCGTTATCTCCCTGCACCAACAGGCAATGGCAACATCTCCACTTCTGAAACGGCGGGCAACTATGCCTTGAACATTCAAAGCGACGGCAATATGTTCCCCCGTTGCACAAATAACGGGACGACTTATGGCCTTGACCATACAAGTGCAGGTGTTTATGCCTATACATCTTTGAACATGACTAATGGTTCCGCCCAGAATTATAGACTTTATAAGATTACCCTTACCGAATATGTGGAACCGGAAGGGATTTCTATCGTCACGCTGAACAACACCAATACTAGCCGAGGTGCTTTGATTTACAATCCCTCTGCAAGTGAGAAGTGGGTATGGAGCAGTGGCAAGAGCGGAACATTCAATTCCTCCAATGCCAACAGCCAATGGGTATTCTATCCAACGGGCGATGATGGGGAATATTATCTTTACAACCTTGGTGCCCAAAAATTTGCCGTGCCTACTCTTAGCGGAGGGTACAATGGCTATAGTTGGATGTTCTCACACGATGCAGTGGCGGTAACGCTCAATGAGCAAAGTGATGGCACATATAAGATTTTCACAGCAAATGGAAGCATTTGCATGTCTGTCAGTAATGGTTACACGGGTCCTATCATCAACTACAACGATGTAGGTGCCCAGTTTGCCATGACGAAACTGGAAGAAATCGGTGAAACGTTGATACAAGAGATTGAGACTGCCATCGGAAAGCTGATTCACAAAACCACACCGCTCACTGCCGCCCCTACGGGCGATGGGTGGTATGCCATCCGCGTCAAGACCCATGAAACGTATGCTGACCAGTTCGTCTTTACAGCAGAGGATGAAATCAACTATAATGGAACCTATTACCCTTTGGATTTCTATAGTGCTGCCAAGGTACGCCCAGCTATCGATAACAGCATCTATTATGCTAAGTTGACAAAGTCTGCCTATGGTCACTATTGGCAAATGCCAAATGGTAGGTACATTCAGAACAGCAAGCCCATTTCTGGTGCAGGAGAATCGTCAATAACAGGTATTACTTACGATGCCACAAACGGATTTACGATTAAAAGTTCTTCTTATTATTTCGTGCCTTATCTTTTAGGAGGAGTTTACTTTATCGGAGAAACTGGTAGTGCTGGCAAAGCCTATTATGACATTTATCCTATCTCCATTACTGATGCTGGCTTAACTGCTTGGCAAGTGTTGTGCGACGATGCTCCTGATACGCAAGAAATTACTTGCACACGCGATGATGTGAAGGGACTGACGAGTGTTTACAAGAACGGTTATTTCTTCCTGCCCGTGGACGCAGCAACACCCACTTCAGACGACTTCAGTATGCCTGGTGCCATAAACTATATAGTTAATTCTACGGATAAGACGGTGACGATAGAGTATGACCCAAGCCTTGCCATCGTGGCAGAAGGCGTGGAGGTTCATCAAGGATATGGCACGACGGGACTTGGCAACGAGAAGGCTGTATTATTGCGTATGCAGGTTACTCCGTTCAATGCGATGGAGAATGCTGTGATGACATTCACGCTTACCAATCCCGACAACATCTCTGCCGTGAAGGTCTATGAGACGGGCAACAATGTGGAGTTCAATGCCATTAGCAATTATACGAACACATTTGATGGAACTATTAATAGCTCCACCGCCACGGTCACGCTTGGGAGTGTGGCAGCAGGAACTCATTATTATTGGCTCTGTGCCACGGTGGCCGACGATGCCACCTTGGGCGATGTCATCGATGCCGCCCTCACGAGCATTACTTACGACTACAACGGCTACATGGGCACTTCTTGTGACCTCTCTGCCGTGGGCAATCCTGCCAACTCGATGAAGATATTCGACGTGCAGTCGTACCCTTTCGCTCCCACAACTTATAGTAGCAACGTCTACCGCATTCCTGCTCTTGCCAACATCACCGTTGCTGGTACTAACCGTATCGTGGCTGCCGCAGACAAACGCTACAATAGCTCTTCTGACATAGGTGGAGGGCACGTCATCGACATCGTTGTGCGTTACAGCGACGACGGTGGTAAGACGTGGAGCGAACCCATCACCATTGCCAAGGGTGACAACAGCAACAACAACACCTGTGGTTACGGCGACCCGTCGCTCACCGTGGGTGCCAACGGCAAGCTCTATTGTCTCTTTGCTGCCGGCAACACGGGCTTCTTCTATGGACTGAACCGCATCGTCATGTGTACGTCTGAGGACGGTGCAACATGGGAAGGCCCGAAGGTCATCGCCCCTGCCAGCGATTCATCCACTGGCATAACCTTCACAGACAAGGCAAACCTTTGGGACTACTTCGTCACTTCGGGTAAGGGCCTCTGCACCAGCGATGGTGTGCTGATGTATCTGCTCGATGCACAAACAGCAAGTGGTGGTACGGAAACGAACTATCTGCTTTACTCAACCGACAATGGTGCCACTTGGTATGTTGATGCCAACGTGGTGGCAACAGGTGCCAATGAGGCCAAGCTCGTCGAGTTGGAACCAGGCAAACTTCTCTCCTCAACTCGATCGGCCTATTCAAGAATCTTCAATACTTGTACTTATACCAAGAACAGCGACGGTACATGCAACTTCACATGGGGCACACAGCGCACTGAGTCGCTCCTTACGCAAAACGGCAGTGGCAACAACCAGGATGTCATTGTCTACAGCCGTAACGACGACGGCTCAGCAAAGGCACTCCTACACACCATCACCAGCGGCAACGGCCACAAGAACCTGAAACTGTTCATGAGCATCGACCAGGGCTCGACATGGAACGAGGTGATGCAGGTACAACCCGGCGGCTCGCGTTATGCTGTGACAACCGTTTTGTCCAACGACGATCTGGGTATTCTTTTCGAAGACTATTCACTGGAGACGGGTAGGGAATATCCCATCAACTTCCTAACCGTTAAGAAGGAGCAGATTGAAGAGTGGTATGATCTCCTGCTTGAAGCAGCTGAGGATGCAGCCAACACTGTAATGATTGCCGACGGCACGAACACCCATGGCCCTGCAAGCTATGGTGATGCAAACACAGGAACTATAAACAACAATCCTACACTGAAGAACAACTGGACCTCCAATGAAACGGCCGGCATTGCAGGACTGAAACTCAATGCTGAAAACAATCTTTTTATGGAGGAAACGGCATATTCCAGTTTCCACTGTCTTGGCATCAAGCCTAGCGCAGGCAATGCAACGGATGTAATCACTATTACGGCTCCTGATGGATATCTCGTGAAAGGCTTTTACATGGAGGCAGGCTATTGGACTTCTGGTGAAAATTATACTCTCACTACTAACGATGGCACAGGTGTCAAAGAATACACCACCTCTGCCGCTCCTTCTAATGGTCGCACTGCTTTGAATGTAACGGGCATTTACAAAAAGAGTACAACATTTAGCGTCCAGAGCTTGCAAAGTAGCAACAATCGCTGTCTCATGGTAAATAAATTCTACGTAATTCTCACTAAGGATTATCCCGTCACTCTGAACGTTGTAGGCGATGCCTCCTACGCTACGCTTTATCTGCCGTTTGATGTAACGACCGACACTGACACGAAAGCTTACTATGTTTCAGCTGCTGCTGACGGTGTGATTACACTTGCCGATCTCGGAGGCAACATTCCTGCCAACACGGCAGTGGTGCTCATCAACGATGCAGCCGCAAAGGAAGCCACTTTCACCCTGGCCAGCGGGCTGACGCAAGCCGTCGGCGAGGAAGCCAACCTACTGAAGGGTACTCTTACTCCCATGACGCTTGATTTGGGTGAGAATACTCCCTATTACTCCATGGGTCGCAAGAAAGACAATGAAGGCAATTATAAAATTGGTTTCTATAAGTTCAACAACAATGGAACAACGACCATCACTCTTGGAGCCAACAAGGCATATCTTGATACTAGTGCACCTTCCAACGATGGTAAGGGCTTTACATTCAGTTTTGACAATGTCGATGGTATAGAATCCATCGAAAACCCTCTACCGTCAATTGAAAGCACCTCTATCTACAACCTTTCTGGTCAGCGTGTAAGCCGCCTTACCAAAGGATTGTATATCGTGAATGGTAAAAAGATAGTAATTAAATAAAGTGACGAGTTGAAATAGTAGTGTAACGTAATCAAGGAGATACAGCTATGAAGAAAGATTATATTTCACCCAAGCTTAGAACAGTAGATGCAAAAAGCAGATACGGACTATTACAGCATATGTCGTATGGAAATGGCACTATCGGCGATGAAGGCGACATCGGCTTCTCGAAAGGTCACGATCTCGATGACGAGGATACAGGTGGCGATAAAGGCGTTTGGGAAGACTGACGAAGCATTAACCAACATTAACTCTGTGAAAATGGACAATTCTGAAAATAATTCGGAATTGTCCATTATTTTTTGACACTATGTGAACCCGAAAGACCTGCACCCGCAGCACCCGCTTCACCGCTCTGGAAAAGGAAAATAGAGAATTGAAAATATTTCAATAGTACTGGTCGTTTTTTTTTGTTTTCGAAGTCGAGATTTTTTGTTTTTTCCTGTGTCGCCAGTTGTAAGCTGCACCCTCAATGACTTGTTTTTCACAACACTATGGGTTGTAACTTGCAAAGCATAGAGTTTTGAGTCGTAAAGCATAGAGTTCTGAGCAAAAACAAGAGCCTCTCCATTCCCTTAGGGAGGGGGAGGAGAGGCTCGGTGTAGCCGGTGCTACGGGTGCAACTCTTCTGGGTTACACAGTGTCCAAATATAGTGCGTTTTTGCGTAACGCGTGCAAAAATGCGCAGTTTGGCGATGTTAAGAGTAGTTAACGAGACTAGAGGGCAAATTCAATCACCTTACACTTGTTATGAGGTTTACCATCGCTGCCACGCTGCATATCTGCTATTCTCAGTCACGGTAGTTATTTTTTGCAGAAGAAGTCTTTCAATTTCTTGAAGAAGCTGCTCTTCTTGACTTCCTCAACCACCTTGCCTGCTACCTCGGCGGCATCCTCAGATAGATCCTTCATCTTGTCGCGTGCCACATCAACGGCATCGTCGATCTTCTCACGAGCCTCCTTAATGGTTTCATTCTCGTTGAGGGCTTTGCCGAACTCCTCGAATTTCTCCTTGGCAACATCGACAGCCTCGCCGATCTTCTCCTTGGCTTCCTTCACGGTCTCGTTCTCGTTGAAGGCCTTGGCTAGTTCTTCTGCCTTGTCCTTGGCAGCGTCAACGGCATCGCTGATCTTCTCCTTGGCAGCATCGACAGCCTCGGCGAAGTCGTCCTTCACATCTTCGACTTTCTCTTCGACGGCCTCCTTGGCTTCCTCAACGCTATCCTTCACTTCTTCGACCTTTTCTTCAACGGCCTCCTTAGCTTCTTCGACCTTCTCTTCGACAGCCTCTTTGGCTTCCTCGACGGTCTCCTCAACAGCTTCAACCTTTTCCTCGACAGCCTCTTCGACAGCTTCCTTGGCTTCGGCAACTTCTTCCTTCACCTCGGCAACCTTTTCTTCGGCAGCGTCGGCTACTTCAGCCACAGTCTCCTCGGCGGCTTCCACCTTTTCTTCAACGGCTTCGGCAACGGCCTCTTTCACTTCGGCCACTTCTTCCTGGGCAGCCTCAACGGTTTCTTCTGCTTTCTGCTGCAGATCCTCGGCAGCGTTGTTCAATACTTCTTCTGGAATCATAGTTAAATATTTGCTTGATAGTTGATGCCTACTCCCTTTTAAGCGTTTCGGCGGTTTCTTTGTCAAAAGTAGATGTATCCCGCTGACTAACAAAAATTTGCAACCAACGGGTTGTAGGTTGCAAATATACAAAGAATAGTTTAAAATTCCAAGTTTTAAGGCGAAAAAAGTTGCTTTTATTCGACAAGTTCGCCTAAAAGCGTGGCCGACGTGCTGCCAGTGATGCGAACACGGACGAATTCGCCGGGGTGATGGATGCCCTTGTCGAACACCACCATCTTGCCTTGTTCGGTGCGGCCGCAGAGCTGCTGGCGCGAGCGTTTCGAGTAACCCTCAACGAGAACCTCGAACTCCTTCCCTTCGTCGCGCTTGTTGGCAATAGCCGACATCTCGGTCTGCAGCTGGATGAGTTCGTTCAGTCGGCGTATCTTCTCTTCCTCGGGCACGTTGTCGGGCAGATGCTTCGAGGCGTAGGTGCCCGGGCGTTCGGAATATTTGAACATGAATGCCGAGTCATAGCCCACTTCGCGCATCAGCGAGAGCGATAGCTGGTGGTCTTCCTCCGTCTCGTCATGATAGCCCACGAAGATATCAGTCGAAAGTCCACAATCGGGAATGATGCGTCGGATGGCTTCCACACGTCCTAGATACCATTCACGGGTGTACTTGCGGTTCATCAGCTTCAAGATCTTGTCCGATCCCGACTGTACGGGCAGATGAATCTGCCGGCATACATTGGGTTCTTCAGCAATGACCTGCAGCGTCTCGTCGCTCATGTCCTTCGGGTGTGAGGTGGTGAAGCGCACACGCATCGGGTAGGCCTCGTGAGCCACTTTCCTCAGCAGTTCCGGGAAGGAAATCTCTCCGCTCCCACTCTCCTTCACTCCTGCACTCCTATATGAATTCACGTTCTGTCCGAGTAGCGTCACCTCCTTGTAGCCACGATCCTTCAAATCGCGCACCTCACGCAGGATGCTCTCCACATCGCGCGAACGCTCACGGCCTCGTGTATAAGGAACGATGCAGTAGTGGCAGAAGTTGTTGCAACCACGCATGATGCTTACATAACCACCGATGCGATTGCCCGGCAGTCGTTGCGGCACGATGTCGCGGTAGGTCTCGGTAGTCGATAGTTCGATGTTGATGGCTTTCTGTCCCATTTCCACCTGTGCGATAAGGTCAGGCAGGTTTAGGTAGGCATCGGGACCGGCCACGAGGTCGGCGTGGTGATTTTCGATGAGGTCATCCTTCACGCGCTCCGCCATGCAGCCCAGCACGCCGATGATGAGGGAGCCTCTCCCCCCGCCCTCCCCCATAGGGAGGGAGCCTTTCCGTCGTGCTCTCCGGATGGCGTCCAGCGCATCCAGGCGGTGATAGATTTTCTGTTCAGCATTGTCGCGCACAGAACAGGTGTTCAGGAACACGGCATCGGCTTCCTCAACCGTGTCGCATGATTCATAGCCCGCCATCTGCATGACGCTTGCCACCACTTCCGAATCGGCCACGTTCATCTGGCAGCCATAGGTCTCTATGTATAGTTTCTTCATGAGTTCTCGTTTATTTTGCGTGCAAAGTTACAAAAAAGTTCAAAGTTCAAAGTTTTTTGTAATTTTGCATGCGAAATCGATGATTATTAACGAATTGACGAACAAACCAATGAAAACGACACTCATACTTTCCGCTGCTATCTTATTGAATTCGCTGTCGCTGCACGCGCAGGAAGACTACAGTGATTATTTCACAGCAGTCTTCGTGGGCGACCCGCATGTGGCACAAAGCAGCGGTACATCGGTGGCCGATATGCAGACATACGTGCAGAACATCGTCAACATGGGAAAGACGGGCGGACTGAACTTCCAGTTCCACAGCTTGCCCGGATATACGGTGAAAGCAGACATCGTGTTCTGTCTGGGCGATATGGATAAAGACAGTGAGACAAGTGGAAACGATTTCAAGAATGCCTTTGCCGCGCTGAATACGGCACACATTCCATTCATCACTATGGTGGGAAACCACGATATCGTGCCTGATTATTGGACAGGCGATAATCCCGATAAAGGCCTGACCTTAGGCTCTTCAGGCGGTTCTGCATGCAATGATGTAGCTCTTGGCATCGTGACTGACCAACTCAACACAGCCAAAAATTATGGAGTCATCGATGTAACACGCTTCACCGACGGCACCACTCACACGCAGATGCAACCCTTCACGTTCAAGTTCAATGGTGTTCGCTTCTATGTGGGTCAGACCTACTGGTTCCAGAAACCTTACACCAAGCCCAGTCTCTTCTCCTCCGCCACCTACTACGCTCCTGATGGTGTCATCTCGGCATTGGAAGCCTTCGTCAACAGTCACACCACAGAGCCCAGCGTGTGGATGCAGCACTATCCCATCATTGCCGGCAGTGATACCGACCGCTGGTGGCTCGACCAGAACGATACGGGCATGACCATCGCGCCATCCAACAACACCGCTTACACCACAGCCAACTCCAAGCGCGACAAACTCACCGAAATCATCAAGAAGACCAAGAACCCAGTCCATTTCTCCGGTCATACCCACTGGTATGCTGAGAATGAATACAACGGTGTGAAAGACTATACCGTTACAGCAACGATGAACGACAACAGCGGAGCCTACATCGTGCTTTGCAGCAAAACCGAGGGTGTGAAGGAAGTGAAACGTGTCAATCTCTTCACTCATTATGCCATGAGCACCTGCGACGATGCTTACGACGATGTGGTGACAGCATCGGTCACCGACATCGATGCAGCTGTGGGACATACCGTACAGGCTGGTGAGGATGTCACGGCTCTGCTGGGTTCCAATCTCGACTTCGAGACCACGCAGGAGAGCGGTGACGCCACGTTCGTCAACATGCACCGCCAGCCTGAATGGGTGAACGTATTCAGTGGTGATGCCAACGACAACAACAAGGGATACATCTTCACCACGCAGCAGACAGGGCAGGAAAGCGGCGCGCCCACCAGTAATTGCCTGCGCCTACGTGCCAAATGGCAGGAGAACACCATCCGCAATCAGATGCTGAGAAAAACACCCCTGCCTGCCGGCAGCTACAAGCTGTCCTACTACATCAAGGCTTCGCAACAGAACTTCACGCAGGATTTGAACTATTACGAGGTGAACGGCACCCGAACCATGCTTGCCAAGACCACAGAATGGACACGGCAAAGCATCGATTTCTACCTTTCCGAACCCTCTGTATTCACCCTGTCGTTTGGCTTTGTAGGAGGTGACGGCAGCAAGGACTGTGAAATTTTCGTTGATGACATCACGCTTACCTACAACGGAACAGAGACTTCGCCCTACAGCAAATATCTCTTCGCCTACTTTCCCAGCAACAGCGACGAGAACATCTACTATGCAGTTTCCGACAACGGTTTTGACTATACCCCCGTCAGCGAAAAGCCTATCATCAGTGCCGACTCTGTCGCCCTGCACAAGGGATTACGCGACCCGCATGTCATGCGTGCCGAGGACGGAACGTTCCTGATGGTGGCTACCGACATGTGCAGTGCCGATGGCTGGAGCAGCAACCGGGGCATTGTTATGATGAAGTCAGACGACCTCGTCAACTGGAAATACGCCACCGTCAACTTCCCCACGCGTTATGCCGGCACGCAGTTTGCTAATGTCACGCGCGTGTGGGCACCTGAGGTTATCTGGGACAAGGAAGCACAAAAATACATGGTCTATTTCTCGCTGCTCACCAACGATGGCACCATCAGCTACGACAAGGTATATCGTGCCTATGCCAACAGCGAATTTACCAATCTGGAAGACGAACCCGTATGGATGTTTGACCGCGGCGCTGCCACCATCGACATGAATATCGTCTATAATCCTGCCGACCAGCTCTACCACGGGTTCTACAAAAACGAAAACACGGGAGGCATCGCCAAAGCAACGGCAACCAGTCTTACGGGGACATGGGGCTCCACCACTGGCAATCTCCAGCAAACCAGCGAGGCCGTAGAAGGTCCTGCCGTCTACAAACTCATCAACTCCTCCACATGGGTGCTCATGTACGACTGCTACAACAACAATCATTACCAGTTCTGTACCTCGAACGACCTTACTACGTTCACCTTCAAGCAAAACACCCCTACCACGGGTGCGTTCACCCCTCGTCACGGCAGTGTCATCCTTATCAGCGACGAGGAGTACGAAACCCTTGTCAACAGTCTGAGTAACGAGCTGGAAAGGAACACAAAAGAGGTGGAAGGGGCAACCGCCGACAATCCGATACTGACTTCTTTTGTGGAAAACGGACGCATGAACAACGGGACAAATGGATGGACTTCCACAACGGGAGCACAGAACCAGACCACAGCCACCAACCAGGGTGCAGCCTTCAGCAAGCCATTCCAGGAGAACTGGAATCCTACGAGTTTCACGGGCAAGATCTATCAGACCATAGGCAATATTCCTAATGGCACCTACGTGCTCGACATCGCTGCATTCGTCAACAACTTCGATGAAGCCGGCGGACAGGTGGTCTATGCCGATGCTACCGAACAGGCACTCATCGCTGGTGACCCCACGACCTATCAGTTGGTTGTCTATGTCGATGATAACACACTGGAGATCGGATTCAACCAGAAGAATGCCGTTGCCAACTGGGTAGGCATCGACAATGTTTTCCTGACTTATTATGGCAGCGAGAACGTGGTCGACGAGATTCGCGACCGACTGTTGCGCCAGCCTTTGGCAGACGAAATAGAAAAAGCAATTGCCTTAGGCACCGATGTCACGGCGGAACAAGTTGTTTTGGAAAGAGTTTCGCTTACCCGCAATGAGGTAGAAGAGGCGGTGAAGGTGCTGAAGGTGAAGGAGTTTGAAACGGTTACTGCCGTTTATTCTGATGAGCAGACCTCCCTGCTTGGAGACTGGACAACCAATAACCAGACGATGAACCAAGGTCAGCATTGGGACGGCACCGAAACCAGTGACTACTACGAGCAGCGCGATGGCTGGGGAAGCTACTCATGGAAGATGTCGATGTCGCAGACGGTCACTCTCCCTGCAGGCAGTTATGTGTTGAAGATGTCTGGCCGCTCGGCATCGCAGGCCGTCACCGCCACGATGAGCGTCGACGGAAAGAGTGTGCGCTTCCCCTTCAACGACGATCACGGCTATGGCATCAGCACCGATGGCAACGCTTGCTTCTCGCCCGATGCCACCTATGCTAACAACAATGCCGGCCGAGGCTGGGAGTGGCGCTACATGCCTTTCACGCTCGGTGAAGAGAACAGTGTGAACATCGCTATCAGTGCCGTCTGCGACCAGGCCGTACAGCAGTGGGTGAGCTTTGCCAATCCGACGCTGTGGCGCAAACCGGCGATGCGTGGCGACGTCAACGACGATGGTGTTGTTGACATCGCCGATATCACGGCTCTTGTCAATCAGTTGACGGGTCAGCCCGGCACGCCGTTTATCCGTGCTGCTGCCGACCTCAGTGGCGATGGTGAAGTCACGATTGCCGACCTGCCTTTGCTCGTCGCCTTGGTTTTGGCGAAGGAATAAGGAGCCCCACCCTGACCTGCCCTCCGTCGCAAATGGGGGATTTGCTCCCCTTTGTGGGGCCGCAGCCACACCAGTGGCTGCTCTGAAGACCCCAGTCGCCCCCGTAGGGAGGGAATAATTCATAGAACACAAAAGCAGCAGAGCCGAGCGCATGCCCTTTTTTTTTAACAACACGAACCGCTCGGCTCTGCCGCTTTCAGAACAAAGTGGGGAAAGAACAAGGGACAACGTAAAGTTGTCCAAAGTTGTCTAAGTTGTCTTCATAAATCCATAACCCATATAGTCTTTACAAAACAAATGGTTTTCGGGACCAAAAGTGTCAGGGTCTGATTGTATATAGTTTCCTAAACAACCAGTAGAATGCGATGCCCGTCAGCAGACCGGCAAAGGCATCGATGAGGTAGTGGGCCTGAATATAGACCGTGGAGAAAAACATCAAAACGAAGAACGGCACGATGGCCCAGAACAACCACTGTCGATGGCTGTGGGCATGCCACGCCAGCATCAGGATGACCAGGGTGATGCCCACGTGCGACGACGGGAAGGCGGCTGTTGGGCGCTCGCCGGCCTCGTGGGCGCTCTCCACCATCTGATAGAAGAATCCGTCCGACCATCCTGGCGATGGCAGTATTTCGGCATGATGGTTGAAGTAGTCGCCGATGTTGGGGAAAACGCCTGCTGCCACCTGGTCGAGGCCGATGGCGGCATAGTAGTATTGCGGACCCACTACGGGCAGCAGGTCGAACACCACATAGTAGGCGAAGAACGAGCCGAGTAGCACGAATGTGGCACGCTCGAACTCCTGATAGCGCCAGCCGAAGTAGTAGATCAGCACAGCCACGATGAGCGGATAATAGCTGGCATAGCCCAGGTTCATCAGTTCGCTGAACCACGCCTGTGGCATCAGCTGCGAGAACAACAGGGCTGGCTGGCAACCCATGAGCGTCTGTTCCCATGTGGCGAAGAGGTGGTCGAGGTTGGGCAGCACACGGTTCAGCTCATAGGTGTCGGGATACCACCATGCCAGCAGCGCCAACTGTCCCACCACGCGGGTGAATATGGTCAGCCTACAGGGCACGAGCCTATATACCGCCCACAGCGCCGCCGTCATCGCTACGATGCGCATTCGTCCGGCGATGAGTGCCTCTGGATGTTGCAATTTCGTGTAGGTGAAGAATATCAGCAGCAGCGTGAACAGCGTGTAGGCCATCGTTGCCCACTCGAAGCTCAACAGTCCTTTCCGCGGATTCTTCTCAATCTTCCACAGACTTCGCAGATTACCCGGATATGTTCTTCTTTTTTTTGCCAAGAATTATAGCTTTTACCTTTGTTTCTTTATCTATCCACAGATTACACAGATTATTCTTCCTGCCTGTTTCCTTCTCCCTCTCCTTTTGGAGAGGGTCGGGGTGAGGCCTTATAGCCATTTATTGTCCTTATACCATCTGATAGTCTCCTTTACTCCTTGTTCCAACTGCCATTTAGGTTCGTAGCCCAGTTCACGGCGTGCAGGTTCAATGTCGCAGCGCCAGTTGCGCTGGCTCAGGATATGGTATTTGTCGTTGTTCAGTGCCGTCACACGGCCCGTCAGCCTACCGATCCACTCACCGAAGAATGTCGCCACGCGCAGCACCCACAGCGGAGCCTTCAGCCGCAGGCACCACGGGGACCCCATCTCCTTGAGAATCAAGTCGCTGAACGTCGACGATTGGTAAACTTCGCCGTCGCTCAGGAAATAGGCGTGTCCGGGCGTACCGTTGTTGAAAGCGAGGAATACCGCCTGCACCACGTCGCGCACATAGACGAACGTGATGTCCTGCTGCTTGTAGCCCACCGAGAAGTCCACATGCCCCTTGATGGATTTCGCCATCAGGAAATAGTCCTTCTCGCGCGGTCCATACACTCCCGTAGGACGGAGAATGATGTAGGGGAAAGCCCCACCCCCAGCCGTTGCGCTCCCCTCCCTTGGGGAGGGGCTGGGGGTGGGCCTCAACACTTCCTCTGCCTGCAGCTTGCTCTCGCCGTAGGCGGTGTTCGGCTGCGGAGAGTCCGTGTCGCGTATCTCCTCGTAGGGCTGTTGCTCGCGGATAGGGCCGAAGATGCTCAGCGAACTCAGGTACACCAGTCGCTTCACGGGCATCTGCAGCTCCTGCAGCGCACCCACGAGATGGCGTGTGCCCTCGGTGTTCACACGGAAGAAGTCGCGCTTGTCCTTGCATTTCGTCACACCTGCAGCATGCACCACGTAGTCGAACTCGTGGCCGCGCAGTTGCTCCACGAGCCGCTCCTGCGAACTCAGGTCGAGCTCGATGAAGTGGATGCGTTCATCCTGCAGAAACTGCCGCGAACTGCTCTTGCGCACAGCCGCCCACACCTCGTAGCCCCGCTCGAGTCCTTCCTCTACGATGAAGCTCCCGATGAAGCCGCTGGCTCCGGTAACAAGTACTTTCTCCATATGCATATTCCGTTTCGCCCTGCAAAATTAGACAAAATTCTTGAATTATCAGCCAGTTGGGGTAAGTTTTCTTTAGAAACCATAGAGGATTTGCTCACGAGCCCCTACATCTGCACATGCACCCAGACAATGCAGCAGAGCTGCAGTTCAAATGCGCTTCGCGCGTTCAAAAGTTCAATGCGCCTGCGGCGCGTGTAAAGAGCCTCCCCTACATTTGTACGTGAACCCAGACTGTCCTCCCTCCCCCTTTGGGGAGGGTCGGGGTGGGGCTTTCTATCAGCACTTTGTGCACGTACTTATTTTGTTTCAGAATGTCAAAGACCACTTTTGCATAGGCCATGTTGTCGCAATGAATGTCGGCAGCCTTGCCCAGCAAGTGACGGGAATTCGGTACGCCTCCCACCTTGGCGTTTAGTTTCTTCGAGCGGTACCCGCTATTGATATAGACGGGTGCGCCTAATGTATCGCGCAGGGGTTGCAGCACCCGAGCACAAAGTATCGTGAGGTTGAAGACCACCTCGCCAGTCGGTATGTCTTGCAACTTGCCGTGGCTTGTCGCCACCATCTCGGCCAAACTAAAGTTTGCCGACAGCTTAAACCCACCCCCAGCCCCTCCCGAGGGGAGTGGGGTCTGATTACCATTGGTTTTTTGCTGTTTCATGATTCAAGAGAGTTTCATTTCCCCCATTTGTGGACACGCTGCAAACAGTAGG
>JAFZAP010000072.1 GCA_017557185.1 Prevotella sp. | reverse complement strand
GGTAGAACAATTTGAACGCCGAAGGCATTGAACGTGACAAAGTCACAATTGAACTTCTTGAACTCGACCGCGCTCGGCGACGTAAGGAGACGTTTTCGCAGCATAGCGGAGAAAGAAGGGAGACAGTAGCTCTTGTTTTTGCTCAAAACTCTATGCTTTACGAGTGAAAACCCATAGCTTTACGGCGGTCACCGATATACCAGAATCGCCACCACTATCTGGTAATGCCGATACCGCTATGCGGTAATGCCTCTACCAGGGCGTGGTAATGAAATTGGAACATGTCCGCCTACGGACTCTCAGACTCACCCCAACCCCTACCGCATGTCGATGAACCCCGAAAAGCATTGAGTTTTGAGGAAGAAAGCATAGAGTTTTGAGGCGAAAAGCATTGAGTTTTGACCAAAAACAAGGTCAACCTTTTCTCACTACGGTCGAGTTTAAAAGTTCAAAAGGTTCAATTGTGACTTCGTCATGTTCAAGAGATTCAATAGTGACTTCGTCACGTTAAAAAGGTTCAATGCCCTTCGGTGTTCAATGCCCTTCGGGCGGTTTAAAAGGTACATTCAATAATTATTCATTTTCAATTATCCATTAGACAGGGGTGCAGTGGGTGCAGCGGGTGCAAGTCTTCTGGTTTCAACAGTGTTCAAATATAATGGGCAATTCTGGTTTTTGTTCAGAATTGCCCATTTTCAGAGAGTTAATGTTGGTTAAAGATAGGGGAGAGAGAATTTTCCTTCCTTCAATTTGGGTTTAATATCATGTTCACCAATGCTTCGATGTCGTCACTCGTCACCCTGCCGTTGCCGTCCACATCCGCAGCCTGGAGGTTATACTCCCCTCCTTGGGAGGGGTCGGGGGAGGCCAGTATATTCACCAGAGCAGTTACGTCAGCAATCGTGATATTGCCATCGTTGTTCACATCGCCCAGCAACACTTTCTCGAATGGCAATACTAATTCTGCCGAACCCGTGTATTCCAGCCACGCCTTGTTGGCTGGCATTGCAGTCCCTGTTGCTGTCACAAAGCCCAACTTCCCTGATGCTGTTATGCCGACAACATACTTCTGCGGATTGGTCGGAGCAGTGAAATTTTGCAGGGTTAACGTTGATGATGTTGATGTTCCGTCTCTGTTGTATTGATAGGAGAATGTTGGATCTTCATTACAGAAGTACGTTCCCTTCAGGATGTTGTTCTGACTAACTGTTGGCTTTGTAGCTGCTGGTGCATATTGCACTTTCTCCACTGCAGCAGTAAAGGTCGGCTCTGTTACAACCAACTCCAACTTACATTCCGAAGCAACATCGCTTCCACATTCCAGCAATACAGATGTTCCTGCAGCCACTGTACCTCCGCTAACAGCGATTTCTTCTACGTCCAGCTTGCCATCAGTCCCTATGCTTTTAATGGCATACGCTTTCTTAACCTGTCCGCTTAGCTTATAGGCAAATGGCACACACAAAGTTGTGTAATACTTCCCCGCGAATTCTACCTCAGGCTTCACATTGAAATGAGTAACAGGTTCAATATACCATTTCGCATTTTGGGCAGAATTAGAACTGCTGATGCCAAAAGTCCCATTATTGTCATAGAAATAATAAGCCCCCAATTTGGCCTGAGACATGAAAGTGTTTTTGCCCAAATTAAAGAGGAAACTATTATAACTGATATTCTCCACATCCGAAGCTGCAATATTCACAGATGCCGTATATATTGCATTTGCTCCGCTCCCGCTGCTTCTCGCTATTGTAGCATAAATATCATTGAAAATCAACTCTACGCTGGCCTTATAGCTACCCGTTGTCAGTGTAAGTAAACTTGTACCCTGACCTATGATGTTATAGGAAGAACCTGAACTATTCTTCAGATAAAGAATTGTTGAGGGGTCAATACAGTCGGGATCTTCCTCCAAATGAATAGCATTTTTCATGAAGATTTCAGCCCCTTTGAATATCAGATCCTTCACCGTAGTTGTGTTATTGCTCAGGTTTGACAAACCACCACCGATTTGCTGTGCAGAGCCAAAATTGCTATCTGGGGAGCTTCCAAACAGGAATTGATAACTGAACTTGTCATTTGCCAGACTAATATAGTTGCTCGTATTCTGAGCATTGCGGAAGCGGTAGTAGCCCGTTCCGTTCAGCTGTGCTGCCATAGGCAGGCAGCACAGCATCAGGAACACTATAGTTTGAATGATTCTAAGGTGTCTTTTCATTGTATCTCTCCTTCTTCTTAACAACGGAGCAACGAGCTTTATCCTCACCCGCTGCTCCGTCATCATCAATAATTAATTATACAACTTCACTTTTAGGGTAAAAGGATGTTCACCAGTGCCGTTACGTCAGCGATGTTGATGTCACCGTTAACATCCTCGTTCACATTGGCAGCATCGTAGTCAAAGTTGTCTTCCTCCTTGTCGGTGCCTAGGATGATACTTATCAATGCCGTAACATCATCATTATCTACGTCACCATCGCGGTCAACGTCACCCTTTAAGAACAGCTTCACGGGATTATTAACATCTACGATGAATGCCCTGTTGGCTTCCAAAATAGTCCAGTTGCTATAGAAACCGAGATTCTCGCCGGCATCGTTCAGGTTAAGCATGCGAACATTCGTTGCATTCTTCATATCCGTCTGATCCAGCCCGAAGAAATATTTGTTGTTCACCGTTCCAGCATTCCTTGCCATCAGGTGCTCGTACTTCTTCACGTAGTTCTCGTAGCCAATCTCGCCTAGCACTTCCTTTGCGAAGTCGAACAACATTTCCACCTGAGCAGTCTTGATACCACACTCGTTAATCAAGAAGTCAGGACCCTTCAGCTCGTTTTCGATAGCAGTTCCGTCATTAACAACTAGGTCAAGAACAGCTTCCGTTGAAGAAGAAACAAGCAGCACAGGAGTCTGAGCAGGAATCGTTCCTTCAATCTCCTTCTTCACAGCTACGCCAGCCTCATTGATTTCCTCCACGATATATGCCTTCACGCTTCCATCTTCTGGCACTGTATAAGCAAAGTCAGCATAGAATGTAGTGTAGAACTTCCCATTCAGCTCGTTATCCTCGGGAATAGTCACCTTGAAGTCATCGCGTTCTGTCAGCGTCCACATCGTGCGGGCATCATTTTCTGTTATCATAATGTTTGACACATTGAAAACATCTAGTCTGCCCTCATTCTGCACGAGGTAGTACTTGCTGTTAGGCTGTATGTTCTCCACCTTCTCGATGTAGTTGGCATATTCGCCCAGCTTGTCCTTATTGTTTTTGTACGTATCACTTTCCTTTATCCTGCTCCAGTAGATCATTGCCATCTGATAAGCGAAGTCCCAAACAAGATCCTCATTGGCAAGTACCTCCTTATAGAACTTCATGACATTCTCGTCTGAGTTGGGCTCCGTTAGGCCAGGAGTCTTAACTACCATCTTCTCCCATACCATCATAAGGCTGAAGGCAGGCTGGTCGGGATTAGGTTTCAAGATGCCAGCGCCACGGCCGCCAGTCTTCTCCAATATCTTGTCGATGGCCTTGTTGATGAAACTTTCCAGCAACGGGAGCTTAGCGTCCACATTCTCCGTATTAGCAGGATTTGCATAGAAGTCAACCACCGGCTGCATACTCGGGGTCTTGCCATAGATGCGGATGCCACCCTCGGCCTGCTCGGTGTAGAGATGGTAGTCGAAGCCTGCGTTGAAGGCATCTTGGAGAGCCTGCATGCCATTCTCACCCATTATATTATTATCCTCATCGAGGTTGTTCAGTTTCTCAACAACCAGCTGAACAATTTCTGGCACGTAGTTCATAGCCTTCTGGGCATAGCCAGGGATGTCAACGCCCTGCGAGCGGAGAATTTGCACCTGGCCATTCTCGTCAGCCTTCACCTTAATCACGGTACCAGGAGCAGTTGCCGTTGCAGTTTCGTCAACGAAGGTCACCGTTCTGCGGCCAGCCACGTTCACATACTGCCCATTACCATTATTCTTAATCGTGTAGAATCCCTCAGTAATCGGAGCGGGAACAGAAGGCACAACCACAGGAATCTCTATCGTGTAGGTTGCAGCTGCGAGAGCACTTGTCTTTGTTCCGTTTATTGCGATAGCTTTAAGGGTTGTGGTTTCGCTGATAGTGATAGCACCTTTGTATTCGGTGCTCTCAGCCGTTGGATTAGAACCGTCAATGGTGTAATAAATCTTAGCACCCTCAACATCCGTAGTCAGCGTCACGGTTTGTGCTTCTGCATAGGTTCCTTCAGGAACAGAGAACGACACAACTGGAACAGGTGTCGTATCAACTACCGTCATGGTTTCAGTGGTCTCGCTGCAAGCAGTATGATAATCATTGCCAGCATAAGACACTGTGAAGGTCACTTCGCCAACGCCCACGAGGGTTATCTTTCCATTGTTGTCGATGGTGGCGATATCCTCATTGCTGCTGCTCCATGTCACATAGCTTTCATCACCCCAATAGTTAGTATTGTGATTCAATACGTAAGACAAGGTTCCACCGTCAGTACCATTTACCATGTCCTTTGTAGCCTCGAAACCTGTAATAGAGGTAAACGATGTTTGGAACTTATTAATCGTTAGTTTAAATTCCACAGATGTAGAGGTGTGGGTTTCCGTCTCAGCGACAACCACCTTGAAAGGATACTCTCCTGGAGTAGAATAATTATTTCCATACATGGCATTCACTACCAACTGCTTATTATAGATAGTCGAGTTGGCACCCTGTATTTCACTTAGACTAACCGTTACTCCAGCTGGAACATCTTCAAGCGAAATTTCGCCCGAGCTGTTTGTCGAAATAAAGAATGTCATATTACTACCACAGGAAATAGACTTTGTAGGCTCTATCACTGTTCCATCATATCTATGAATGATAATCGTTGCCTCTTGTAGCACAGTGTAGGTTACAGTATTGACCTCGCTTTCCAGGCCATCCTTTACGGCAATGGCCTTAAGGGTTGTGGTCTCATTGATGGTGATTTCCTCCGTATACTGAGTACTTTCTGCGGTTGGAGTCGTTTCATCGGTGGTGTAATAGATTGTCGCACCTTCCTCTGCAGTAATTGTCACCTTCGTACCAGCATTAACGGTGCCAGCTGCAGGCGAGAAGATCGGGACATCTAACTTTATGGTTGTGCAGTAGTCTGAGTAGGTGGCATTACCACAAGTAACTTCAGCCCCCCAAATACGTGCTGCGGCAGAGGTTTGGATATAAATATCGTTTACAGAAGAATTAGGAACTAGCGTTACGCTATTATTTGAAATCTCATTTGATGAACCCAAAGTTCCCTCGGGGCTACCAGAAGCTTCTGATTCCAGATAAACAGTTCCACTAAATGCTGTATGCTTTGTAATATCCGTTACACCACCACTTGAGTTGGTTGCGCTTGTAATGGTCAACTTAATCACACTAATGTTAAGGTCTGATGCAATCTTAAAATATGCGTCATCTTCCTTCTTGATTTGAAACCAGGGACGACCAGCTGCATCTACATTACACGATGCTGACCATACTATTCTATCTTCTTCATACGAAGGTTTAGTAGCGTCTGCATATCTTCGAATAATATTTGAGAAGTTTGCCTTTATCTCAGCTTCTGTTAGTGTTGCAGTAAACTCTTCTCCCTCCACATTTGCATAAACTGCATAATATGTCAAGTCGTTCTCTCCCATTGTAGCAGAGGAAACGAGAGAAGGTTTGTCATTGGTTTCACCTTCAATTTCTGCAGTTGCCCAGCCAATGAAACTCTTGCCAAGAATTTTAGCAGTTGCCTCTGGGAAGGTGATGGCTGCATCCTCAGCAACTTCTTCTTCAGAAAGTTTTGTGCCATTCTGATAGAACGTAATTGTATGCTTGGGGGCAGTAACTGTAAGCTCAACAGTAGCAGTCGCACTCTTGTAATCATCTGTTGCAGCAATAGTTGCTGTAATGGTGGTCGTTCCAGCAGTTTTCGCTGTTATAGCTCCAGTGGTGGCATCAATTTCAGCCACATCAGTATTTGATGAAGCATAAGTAATAGTCCCAGAAGAATTTGATGAAGTAGCTGTGATAGTCAAGTTGCCATTCTTCACAACACTATATTGATCCTCACTGAATGTAAGGGTAGGAACCTTTTTGCGTGTTAAAGAAACAATATAGTTACCTGCTTCGATTTCGAAGATACTAGAATATTTTTTCAGTTTTCCATAGATAACAACGTTGTCACCAATTTGTAAATCATCAGCATCGCTGAAAGCGTCATTGTTCAATCCATTTCCCTTATATACAAGTAGCTGATTGTTAGTAGTTCCATCATCAGAGATGTAATAGCGATAGTTTGCGCCATCAGACATTATGTTGTTTCCATAAAATTGAGACACAATTCCTTTAATATAAACATTATCCGAAGTTCCTGTTGTTGGTGTGTTATTTATAGCTTGAGCTACGGTGTAGGGATTGTTTTGAGTGCCAGGAGCATTGGGGTCTACAACTGTCAGGGTGTAGCTGGCAGAATTTGCAGCAAAACTATCATTACCTGCAAATGTTGCGGTAATGGTGGTCGTGCCTGCACCAACTAGAGTCACTGCACCCGTTGATGCATCAACTGTTGCTACATCCTCTTTGCTTGAAGAATAAGTAACTGGAACGCTATTCTCATTTGTTAGAGTAAGAACTGCGTAGCTTTCTCCAAGAGTTGCTTCGTCTGCGGTTTTACTAAATGAGAGTACAGGAATTGGAAGAGAGGAGCCACCTGCCTCTTCACAATCAATCTCCATGGCACAAATATAGCCAGCTTTCACTGTAGCGACATTGATGACAACAACACCGGTACCATCTGTGGCAGGTGTGAAGGTTACCTTTGTTGCTTTTGTCCAATCGGAACCAGCTGAACTATTCTTAACGACAGTCGTTCCGTCTGACGTCGCAGACTTACCGCCAATGGTTACTGTAGGTGTTACGGAAGTACCACCCAAATTGAGCCATAAACGGACCTCGGTGATCTTAGTTTTATTATTGTAATTCCATGCACCCGACGAAGTCAAAGTAATTGAACCATCAGCACTTTTAGTGCCAATTTGCACACCTGCATAGTTTGCACTGTTATAGCTACCTAAATTAGTAGCTTGAATATTCCAAGTCACTCCTGAAAGATTAATGGAATTACCAGTGGAAGGCTTTGTAGTGAAAACGTGTTGATATTTCTCTGCCCATCCCACGCTTGCTATCATGCATAGCAATAGCGTGCATAAATAACGTAATTGTTTTGTCATAATGATTTTATTTTTTGTTTTTGTTAATTATTATCGATTTAGGTTACAGCCTCGTTGGCTCTTCCTTATTGCATAATCCTTGCAAAGATACTCATTTCTGGTTACTTTATTTATTAAATAGGTGTATGAAGTGGGAAGGGTTAAGATTGTTTAACCCTTCCCGCTTGCCTTTGGCGTTTTTTAACATAAACATTTGCTGCAACACAGTAAAATACAGGACAGTTACCAGTGGAAGAAGCGGAAGAAGGAGTGGTGGCGGGAGGTGTTGTCTTGCTCTACGTTTTCTTCGCAATCATGCTGGACTTCCTCCTCTTTCGTCTTGTAGACTTTCTGCAGGAGGACGAGGATCTTTGACCAGGCACCCTTGCCGAGACGTTCGGGAGCATCGCGAAGGAGCTTGGGGAAGTTGAGCAAGGCGCTCTTCATGGCTTCCTTGCGCACCTGGGCACCGCGCTTTCCCTTCAGGGCTTTCGGACCTTTGGTGAGGTAGGACTTGGTGACGTAACCGATGCGCAGCGTCATGATCGTATTGGCGATGCCGTCGAGGATGGAGTTGATGGCGATGCCCGGTATCTTGATACTTTTGAACAGTTTCGTATAATCCACATTCGAGAGATCGACGTCGCCTAAGTCGAAGGCTGCGAGGTCCACATCGGCAATGTCGAAGTCGATGTTGTCGAGGCTGTCGGCGAGTCCGTCGGTTGCTGCTCCGTCGAGGCTGTCGGCAGCCGAGTCGCCAAGTGCAATGGTGACACCGTCGGAGTCGAGTGTACTGCTGACGAAGTAGCTAAGGAAAGCGGCAGCGAGGATGCGCCCATACTGCTTGATAAGCTGCGCGCGCGTTGGACGGAAGCCCGATGCTCGAATGATGTCGTCAATCATCCGGTAGTTCAGCACGAGTGTGGTGAGTGCATCGAAGCGGTCGCTTTGTGAGATGGCGGTGACGATGAACACCTTCGAACCGTAGTTCATGATACGCCGGTCGATGCACTTGATGCGCACGTCGACTTCCTTCTGCACAAAGTCCTTCAGCGCAACGACATCACGTTGTTTGTGAATCTCGGCCAGTTGTTGCTGCAACTCTTCCTCATGTTTGGGCCGGTAGTGCTCGGGCAGGTAGTAACAGTTGCTGCTGATGCGGCGGGCGAACCGATATAACTGTTTGGGGAAAACCTCCGGGTCTTCGTCTTCCGTTTCATTTGCGTCAACATCGAGGATTGGGAACTCGGGTGCGGTGTGGATGCGATACATGGGGTAGGCAACCAGCCACATCAGCACCACGAAGAGGAACAGATAGAAGGCATACTCCAGATAAGGTGTGCCGAACACCTTGGTCATCTTCTCGCCAATGGTGATGACGTTGCCGAGGATGACTATTGCGGTGATGACCAGAAACAAGGTCGCTACGGCGATGAGGGTTTTCTTCATAGGCATTGGTTGTTTTGCCCGCAAATATACAGAAATTCTCGGAAGGTGCAAAACTTTTCGCCGCCTTTTTTGCCTAACGCCCTGCTGACCAGCGTCGAAACCGGGGCGTAAAAACATGCGATTGGATAGGCAAACGCATGCTTTAGAGTGCGTGAATGCATGCTCCGATGTGTGTGGAGCAATGACATAGTGATGCTAGAGCAATGAGGTAGTTCAGTAAATTAACTTAATTTGTGCGGTAAATTAACTTAATTTGCTAAGTAAAATAACTTAATTTACCGAGTAAAATAACTTAATTTACTGATTAAATTAACTTAATTTACTGAACAAAACAACTTAATTTGCAAAATCACCTCATTTCTTTTGATGATTTAGAGCATTGAGATAGAGGCAAGAAAGGCATCTTTTGATGACATGAGAGCAGGCAAAACGAACAATCCCCGAAACACGCTGGGTGCTTCGGGGATATGCTGAATGGTGTAGCGATGGGGTGTGCCGTAGGACTACATCTCGTCGTTCTCGGTGCGGGCGATGATCTCGTTCTGCAGCTGTTCGGTCATATCGTTGAAATAGTCGCTATAGCCAGCCACGCGAACGAGCAGATCGCGATATTGGTCGGGATGCTTCTGGGCATCGAGGAGGGTAGCGGTGTCAACGATGTTGAACTGGATGTGGTGTCCGCCGAACTTGAAGTAGGTGCGGATGAGCGAAGCCATCTTCTCGAGATCCTTGTCGCGACGTAGCAGGTTCGGCACGAAGCGCACGTTGAGCAGGGTGCCACCCGACTTTGTCTGGTCGAGCTTACCGAGTGATTTGATGACTGCCGTCGGGCCGTGGGAGTCGCTGCCGTGAGCTGGCGAGGTGCCGTCGCTGATGGCGAAGTGGGCCAGTCGTCCGTTGGGTGTTGCTCCGCAGACGCTGCCGAAGTAGTTGTGGCAGGTGGTGGAGAGCATGTTCAGACGTGTGCGACCTCCGCGGGTGTTCGGGCGGTTGTCGATGGCTTTCACCAGATCTTCATACACGCGAACCGCAATCGCGTCGGCATATTCGTCGTCGTTGCCGAAGAACGGCGTGTGGTTGCGTATATAGGTGCGCATGACCTGAAACCCACCCCCAGCCCCTCCCAAGGGGAGGGGAGTCTGATTTGTTTCTGTTTTTGCGTTATCAAGAGCGAGAGTAGCCAAACTCCCCTCCCCTCGGGAGGGGGTGGGGGTGGGTTCCCCCCAGTTGGTAGCACACGCTTCCAGTATCTCGTCCATTGTATAGCGTTTGTCTTCAAAAACGTGCTTCTTCAGCGTAGTGAAGCAGTCGGTGATGGTTCCAAGGCCGGTGCATTGTATGTAGGTGGTGTTATAGCGCGCGCCACCGCTGTAGTAGTCGCGGCCCTTTTCGATGCAGTCGTCGATGTAGAGCGAGAGGAACGTAGCGGGAGCATAGAGCGAGAACATGCGCTCGATGTAGTTGTTCACCGAGAGTTTCAGGTTCACGAAGTACACCATCTGCTTATGCCAGGCGTCGTAGAGCTGTTCGAAGGTCTCGAACGTGCGCGGGTCGCCAGTCTCAAGGCCGAGTTTCTTGCCTGTTTCGGGGTCTATGCCGTTGTTCAGCGTAATCTCCAGAATCTTCGGCGTGTTCAGATAGCCCGTGAGCAGATAGGCTTCCTTGCCGAAGGCGCCCACCTCGATGCAGCCCGAACAGCCGCCCTCGCGGGCATCCTCGAGCGACTTGCCGTCGCGCACGAGTTCCTTTATATATGTATCAGGATTGAAGATGCTTGGGTAGCCGTGACCTTGGCGGATGACCTTGATGCCTTCGATGAGGAAGTCGTCGGGCGTGTTCTCTGCAATATGAATGGAGAGACCCGGCTGCAACTCGTGCAGCTCTTCCTGAATCTCCAGTATCATGAACGACAACTCATTCGTGGCACTACGTCCTTCGCGGTCGACACCACCTATATTTATATTTGTGAAGTCGTTGTAGGTGCCGCTCTCCAATGCCGTCACACCCACCTTCGGCGGTGCGGGCTGGTTGTTGAACTTGATCCACAGGCACGACAGCAGCTCCTTGGCATCATCGCGGGTGAGCGTACCATCCTCCACGCCTTTCTGGTAGAAGGGATAGAGGTGCTGGTCGATGTGACCGGGGTTCATGGAATCCCAGCCGTTGAGCTCAGTAACGGTGCCCAGATGTACGAACCAGTACATCTGAATGGCTTCCCAGAGGTCGCGTGGTGCATGGGCAGGCACATGATGACAAACATCGGCAATCTTCTCCAACTCCTTCTTGCGTTGCGGGTTGGTTTCTTTTGCAGCCATTTGTTCCGCCAACTCCGCATGCCTTTCGGCAAAGAGGATGGCGGCATCGCACGAGATGGCCATTGCCTCCAACTCTTGCTGCTTGTCGGTAGCCTCGGGGTCGTAGATGTAGTCGAGGCGGGCGATGCGGTCTTCGATGCGCTTCTTCACGTCGAGCAATCCCTCGTGATACATCTTGCCGTCCATAGCGGTATGTCCGGCGGCGCGCTGTTCCATGAACTCGGTGAACACACCGGCGTGATAGGCCTCCTCCCATTCCTTCGACACATGGTTGAAGATGCGCTCGCGCTGCGTTTTGCCTTGCCAGTAAGGAATCACCTCGCGCTCGTAGGTGTCGATGTCAGCCTGCGAGATGTGGTACGACTGCAACTCACGCGTGTCGAGCGTATGCAGATCCTCTACCGAGTGGCACGTTAGTTCCGGGAATGTCGGCACGGCCTTGGGCACAGGTCCGCGCTCACCCACGATGAGCTCGTCATCACCGATATAAATAGTCTTCTTCTTGCATATCTCGTAGAAGTTGCGGGCACGCAGCACGGCGATGGGCATCGTGCCATAGTTCTCCTTGTAGAAGGCGGTCTCGATGAGTGCGCGCTCTATGCTAAGCGTCGTGGGTGTGTCGAAATTCTGCTGGCGCAAGCGACGGATGCGGTCGTTCATGCCGCCGAGGTTCTCTGGGTGTTTGATCTGGAAGTTCATATAGAGTTGAAAGCTTGTAATGTTGAAGGGTTGAAAAGAGGAAGGGATCACCCTTTGGCAGCATAGACCTCTTCGAGCGTCATCGGTTTGGGAATGGTGCCGAGCTGGCGGAAGCCGTCGGCTGTGATGACGTAGTCGAGTTCGTTGCGCAAGCCAGTGAAGTTGCGCCACGGACCGAGTCGGTCGTAGCAGATGAAGTCGGTGAACTGGTGTTCTGCTTGCCACTTGTCGATGAGTTCGGGAATGAAGTAGATACCGGGCTCAACAGTGAACACAAAGCCGGGCTCCAGCGGACGCGCCAGGCGCAGCGACTTGAAACCGAACTGTGTGGACTTCGCTTCGCCCTCGTTGTAGCCAACGTACTCTTCGCCGAGGTTCTCCATGTTGTGAACATCGAGACCCATCATGTGACCAAGCCCGCAGGGGAAGAACAGGGCGTAGGCTCCAATGCGGGCAGCCTCTTCAGGGTCTCCCTTCATCAGTCCGAGACTCTTCATTCCCTCACAAATCTTTGTAGCGGCGGCGATATGCGCTTCGCGGAACGGCACGCCGGGCTTCAGCATGTCGACAGCTGCTTGGAACGAAGCGAGATGAATGTTGTAGATCGTCTCCTGTTGCTCGGTGAACCGATCACCAACAGGCATCGACGACGAGAGGTCGCCAGCATAGTGCATCGGACCTTCAGCACCGGCATCGAGCAGGAAGATGTCGCCTTCCTTCAGCGTATGGATGAAGCCGTGATTGTGAAGCACCTGTCCTTGCACAGTGGCGATGGTGGGGAAGGAGAGCGTGAAGCCCTCGCGACAGCAGGTCTGCTCGACTACAGCAGCCACTTCTGCCTCGTGGAGACCTGGACGCACCATGCGATAGGCAGCGAGGTGCATGCGTGTTGACATGTCAACAGCCTCGTCGATGATGGCGATTTCCTCTTCATCCTTGTAGATACGCTGACGAACGATGGCTTTCACCATCTTCTGTGATACCTGCACAGCCTGCTCCTTCGGGTTCAGTCCGAGCAGTTCCCACAGCCAAATCTGGTGATCACCGCGATAGGGCGGCAGGAAGTGGATGTGCTGGCCACGGCGGCGGGCCTGGTCGAGATACACCTTTAGCTCACTCATCGGCCGAGTGTCGCTGATTCCGCCTTTGGCGGCACGCTCGTGGAGAGTAGGCACAGTGCCCGTCCAAACGATATCATCGATGGTGAGTTCATCGCCGAAGACGATTTCGCGATCCTCATCAATATCGATGATAGCGGCCAAAGCAGCGTAGTCGAGACCGAAGAAGTAGAGGAACGACGAGTCTTGACGGAACCGATAGGTGTTATCGGCATAGTTCATGCCCACTTCGTGGTTGCCGAGGAATAGCAGCAGTCCGCCTCCCACGTCCTTCTTCAACTGGGCACGGCGGCGGAGATAAGACCCACTCCCCAGCCCCTCCCTGTGAGGGAGGGGAGTAGATAGACTTGTTTGCTGAGTATTATTCATTGAAATAGTTGAGTATTTGATTCGTTACATTGTCTATATCGTAAAGTACTTCTTCATTCGAAAACCGCATGATGTGATAACCCATCTGTTCAAGTATTTGTTCACGTATGGTATCGTCTTCTTGTTGACGTGGTTCCGAGTGATACCCACCATCCACTTCTATGATAAGTCCACATTCGCGAGAGGCAAAATCAACGATATAATCTCCTATAATATGTTGACGAAGGAATTTTATTCCTAACTGATTGTACCTTAGATATTCCCAAAGAACTTTTTCTGCAAGAGTTGCATGATTCCTGTTTTCTCGTGCAAAAGCCTTTAACAGACCATATCTATCAGGAGACGCAGCTTTATAACTCATCAGAATGGGGTAATCACTCCCCTCCATTCAGGGAGGGGTTAGGGGGTGGGTCGCTTGCAGTTGTTTACTTTCTTATGCTTACTGATTTGCAGGTTTGTCTTGGGGAAGTACTCCGAGAGCAACTGGTAGAGGTCGGGGTCGAACTCCTGCAGTTCCTCGCGGGTGTTGCACCAGTTGTGCTTGCCGTCAGTATGCGGCATCTCGGCATTCACGTTGAACCAGTCCTGCACACCCTCAGCGAAGTATTCTTCCTTATCGGTGATGCGATAGGTGTTGTCGAGGATTCCACTTGCCTTTGCCTTCTCATAAAGCGCCTGCAGACGGGTGTTGAAAGCGGTGTCGACTTGGATGATGCCGATGCAATGGATGGCGTGAGCAAACTCATGAATGAGGATGTCCTCAGCGTGGTACTTGTCAATCTGGTAGGCCAGCACGTTCTCCTCAGCACACGACGTGAGCGGCTCATCGATTGTTCCACCCAAGCCACGGGCCCGTAAGTCCCAGTTCAGAGCAGTATCGTTGACGAGATAGTGATGCTCAGGCAGGTCGGTAGTACCTTCATAGCGTGCCATAATGGCAACGCGGGCATTCGCCTTCTTCATTGACTGAAGAATCTCCGGACGCAACATCGAGGTCATCGCATAGAGTGTGCGATGGGCAGCCACAAAGGCGGAGTCGGGCACGCGCCAAGATGAGACGAGCGGCAGGCCGTTCACATCGACGTACTTCGTGTAGAACTTGTCGTAGCCTAACGAGTCAGGTACGGCAGAAACGACACATTCGGGGACTTCCAATACTTCTGTCTCAGGCTCTGATTTTGTTGTGTGGCAACCCACGACTGCTGTGAGCAGAAGAGCGAGGGATAACGGTACGTAAATAAATTGTTTGTTCATCCTTGTCGAGATAGTTTTCTATTTGAAGCCACTCCCCTCCCTAGGTAGGGGCAGGGGAGAGGGTCTCCTTATTATTTAAGATATGTGTAACGATAGTCGGTCGGACTTACCAGCGTTTCCTTGATGACACGCGGGATGATCCAGCGAATGAGGTTGAACTCGCCACCAGCCTTGTCGTTCGTACCGCTGGCACGGGCTCCGCCGAACGGCTGCATGCCCACGACGGCACCTGTCGGTTTGTCGTTGATGGAGAAGTTGCCGGCAGCATAGCAGAGGCCATTGGTGATTTTCTCCACAGCCAGGCGGTCGCGACCGAACACAGCACCAGTGAGTCCGTAAGGCGATGTCTCGTCGCACAGCTTCACGGTTTCTTCCACCTTGTCGTCATCGTAAGGATAAACGGTGATGATCGGACCGAAGATCTCTTCTTCCATCGACTTGAAGCGTGGGTTCGATGTCTCGATGACCGTAGGCTCCACGAACCAGCCTTTCGACTTGTCGCATGTGCCACCAACGACAATCTTCGCATCGTCTGCCTTCTTGGCGTAGTCGATGTACGACTTGCACTTGTCGAACGAAGCCTCGTCGATGACGGCGTTGATGAAGTTCGACGGGTCGCAGACATCGCCCATCTTCACTTCGGCACACATCTTCTTCACGTCCTCGAGTACGTCGGGCCAGAGGCTCTTCGGGATGTACATACGTGATGCTGCCGAACACTTCTGTCCTTGGAACTCGAAGGCTCCGCAGAAGGCAGCCGTGGCCACAGCCTTCTTGTCGGCGGAAGGATGCACGAAGATGAAGTCCTTGCCACCGGTCTCGCCGACGAGACGCGGGTAGCTGATGTAGCGGTCGAGGTTCCTGCAGGCCTGCTGCCAAAGGCTCTTGAAGGTTGCAGTACTTCCTGTGAAGTGAATGCCGGCGAAATACTTCGACTGTGTTGCCACCTCGCCGATGAGCGCGCCGCTGCCCGGCAGGAAGTTCACCACGCCATCGGGCAATCCAGCTTCCTTGTAGAGCTGCATCAGGTAGTAGTTGGAGAGTAGGGCCGTCGTGGAAGGCTTCCACAAAGCTACGTTGCCCATGAGCACGGGTGTCATGCAGAGGTTGGAGGCAATGGATGTGAAGTTGAACGGTGTCACGGCGAGCACGAAGCCTTCCAGCGGGCGGTACTCCGTGTGGTTGAGTTGCATCGAGCCGTCCTTCGGCTGCATCTGGTAGATCTTCGATGCATAGTGGACGTTATAGCGGAAGAAGTCGATGGTTTCGCAGGCAGAGTCGATTTCAGCCTGGAAGATGTTCTTGCTCTGTCCGAGCATGCAGGCAGCATTCATGATGGGGCGATACTTCGTGGCAAGCAGCTCGGCCATCTTCATCACGATGGCAGCGCGTGTCGTCCATGGTGTGCGGCTCCATTCTTTCCATGCTTCCATAGCAGCCTCGACGGCCATTTCCACCTCTTTCTTGCTTACTTTATGATAGGTGGCGAGCACATGCTTGTGGTCGTGTGGGCATGTCACCTGTCCGATGTCGCCCGTGCGGATTTCCTTTCCGCCTATGATAATGGGAATGTCAACCACCAGCTTCGACTGGCGTTCGAGTTCCTTTTCAAGTGCGACACGTTCTGGCGAGCCTGCCAGATAAGCTTTCACCGGCTCGTTGGCCGGTACGGGGAATGTGATAATGGAATTATTCATGACTATTTATGGTTTAAAAGGTTATAAAGACATAATGATTTGCAAAGATACAAAAAAAGATGAAAGATGAAGGATGAAAGATGAGTTTTTTTTCAAAAAGCATGCGTCCTTTAACTTCTTTAACTTCTTTATCTTTCCTAACTTCCCAAATTATTCGTATCTTTGCAATCGTAAATAGTAAATCATAAATCGTAAATCCCCATGACACTAACTGAAAGATTTCTGAACTACACAAAGTTCGACACACAATCGAGCGAGGAAAGCGAAACTGTGCCCAGCACATCGAAGCAGCTTGTCTTTGCTGAGTATCTGAAGAAAGAACTTGAGGCCGAGGGCTTTGACGATGTGGAGATGGACAGCCAGGGATATATCTATGCAACCCTGCCCGCCAACACGAAGAAAAAGGCACCCGTCATCGGCTTCATCTCTCACTACGACACCAGTCCCGATTGCTCGGGAGCCGACATCAAGGCACGCATCGTTGAAAAATACGACGGCGGTGATATCCAGCTCTCAGAGGGCATCGTCTCATCACCAAAGAAGTTCCCAGAGTTGTTGGAACACATCGGTGAAGACCTTATCGTCACTGACGGACACACCCTGCTTGGTGCAGACGACAAGGCTGGCATAGCCGAAATCGTGCAAGCTATGTGCTTCCTGCGCGACCATAAGGAGATAGAGCACGGAAAGATCCGTGTGGCCTTCAATCCCGATGAGGAGATTGGCATGGGCGCTCATCACTTCGACGTAGAGAAGTTCGGCTGTGAGTGGGGCTACACCATCGATGGTGGCGACCTCGGTGAGTTGGAATTCGAGAACTTCAACGCTGCTTCAGCGAAGATTCACTGCAAGGGAATCAGCGTGCACCCAGGCTATGCCAAAGGAAAAATGGTGAATGCCAATCGTCTGGCAGTAGAGTTCGCACAGATGCTGCCCGCCGACGAGACACCCGAAACGACCGATGGCTATGAAGGCTTCTATCACTTGTTGGGCATCCAGAGCGGTATTGAACAGGCCACGCTCAGCTATATCATCCGCGACCACGACCGCGACCGCTTCGAAGACCGCAAGGCGTTTATTAAGAAATGTGTGGCTCAGATGCAGGAGAAGTATGGCGAAGATGCCGTTGTGGCTGAGGTGAAGGACCAGTATTATAACATGAAGGAGAAAATCGATCCCAACATGCACGTCATCGATATCGTGCTGCGTGCCATGCAGGATAGCGGTGTGCCCCCGCGTGTAAAACCCATCCGTGGTGGTACTGACGGTGCACAGCTCTCCTTCCGCGGACTGCCTTGCCCGAATATCTTCGCTGGCGGTGTCAACTTCCACGGTCCCTACGAGTTCGTCTCGATTCAGGTTATGCAGAAAGTCGTGGATGTCATCGTCCGCATCTGCGAACTGACTGCTAGCTACAACGAATAATTGACAAAGAGAATTCTGACATAGAGAGTATTTACGAATTGATGAATACGATGGGTGATACGTTGAAACAAACCCTGATAGAAGGCTATCAAAGTCCTTGGGATACAGAAGAACTTATTTCTGAGATTTGCGATTGCGCGAAAACCGTAAGAAAGTATCTCACACCAGGATTCGAAGAGAAGATATATAAAAACGCGATGTTCATTGAAATGAAAGAGCGTGGCATTCATGTCTTCACTGAGGTGCCTTTGAAAGTGGAGTATCGCGGACATGTGATAGGTGAGTATCGCGCAGATATGATAGCCGAAGGGAAAGTTATCATAGAGCTAAAGGCTGTAAACGCTATCGTGCCCATCAATGAGGTTCAATTGGTTAATTATCTGAATGCCACTGGCATCGACAATGGTTTGCTTATTAACTTCGGTGGCGAAGTCATCGAAATTAGACGGAAGTTCCGAGTATATTGGCGGAACCATTGATAGTGAATATGGTTAGAGAGACGAGAGCTTAACCCCTCTTGTTTCTTTGTAAAAAAGCCTCTTTGTCTCTTTGTCAAATAACTCTCTGTCCAAATATCTTAATGTCAAAACAATGGAGCATCTGATTATCGACCTGACGCTGATACTTGTCGTTGCCGGAGTGGTGACACTGGTGTTCAAGAAACTCAAGCAACCGCTTGTGTTGGGCTACATCGTGGCCGGATTCCTCGTGTCACCGCACATGCCCTATATCGCCTCGGTAGTTGACAAGGAGAATATTCAGACGTGGGCCGATATCGGTGTGCTCTTCCTACTTTTTGCGCTGGGTCTTGACTTCTCGTTCAAGAAGATCCTGAAGATGGGCATGGCCCCTGTTATTGCTGCCGTTTCCACAGTATTCTCGATGATGACTCTGGGCATACTCGTGGGCAAGGCATTCGGCTGGTCGCATATGAACTGCGTATTCCTGGGCGGTATGCTTGCGATGTCATCGACCACCATCATCTACAAGGCCTTCGACGATATGGGACTACGACAGCAGCACTTTGCATCGCTGGTGATGAGCGTGCTTATTCTGGAGGACGTGCTGGCCATTGTGATGATGGTGATGCTGTCGACTATTGCCGGAGGTAAATCGTTGGGAGGCGGCGAGATGCTTATGAGCATCCTGCGACTAGGCTTCATCCTCATTCTCTGGTTTGTCGTTGGCATCTTCTTGATTCCGCTATTTCTCAGGAAAACGCGCAAGCTGATGACCGACGAGACACTCGTCATCGTTTCGTTGGGGCTGTGCTTTCTGATGGCTATCATTGCCACACGGGCAGGGTTCAGCTCGGCTTTCGGTGCTTTTGTCATGGGTAGCATACTTGCCGAGACTATTGAGGCCGACAAGATTATTCGTCTGGTGGAACCGGTGAAGAATCTTTTCGGTGCTGTGTTCTTCGTGTCGGTGGGTATGCTTGTCGATCCGCATATTTTGCTATCGCAGTGGTTGCCCATCGTTGTGCTCACGTTGACCATCTTGCTGGGCCAGGCAGTGTTCGGCTCAACGAGCTATATGCTCAGCGGCCAGCCCCTGAAGACAGCAATGCGCTGCGGTTTCTCGATGGCACAGATTGGCGAGTTTGCCTTCATCATTGCTTCGCTGGGACTGACGCTCGGCGTCATCAGCGACTTCCTCTATCCGGTTGTAGTAGCGGTGTCGGTAGTCACCACATTCCTCACACCTTACATGATCCGTGCTGCCGAGCCCTGCTACAACCGCCTTTCGATACGTCTGCCGAAACGGTGGCTACGTCGTCTGAACCACTTGGGCGAGATGCATCACTCTACGCAGGCTGAGCGCAGCAATTGGCACCGACTGCTCGGTCAGCTGGGTTTGAACATTGTGGTCTATAGCATCTTGTCGTCAGCCACCATCGCCCTGATGTTCACCATCGTGCTCCCCTTCATACAGCACTTGCTGCCTGCCCATGCAGGTCTGTGGTGGGCCAATGCCGTAACAGCTCTGCTGACCATTCTGTTCATAGCACCCTTCTTGCGTGCTATGGTGATGAAGAAGAATCATTCTAATGAATTCCGTGCGCTGTGGACGGAGAGTCGGTTGAACCGCCTGCCGCTAATCTTCACAGTGATCGTACGCGTTATCATTGCGGCTTCATTCGTCTTCTATGTCGTCAGCCACCTGTTGCATTTCCGTCATGCGCTGATGGTGGCTATAGCTCTCGTAGCGGTGGTGCTAATGATTATGTCGCGCTCATTGAAACGTCGCAGCATCCGATTGGAGCGACTGTTTGTGCAGAATCTCCGGTCAAGGGATATCGAGGCTCAGGTGCATGGGCGGAAGAAACCACTCTTCGAGGGACATCTGCTCGACCGCGACATCCATATTGGTGAGTTCGTTGTACCCGAGGATTCGCTTTGGGCAGGAAAGTCGCTCGCACAACTGAACATCGGTCATCGTTTCGGCATCCATGTGAGCAGTGTGTTGCGAGGCTTACAGCGTCTCAACATCCCGACGGGTGACACCGTGCTCTTCCCGGGTGACCGCATCCAGGCCATCGGCAACGACGACCAGCTTAGTCTCTTCGCAGCATCTTTGCGCGATGAACTTGTGCCTGAGGATACGGAGATAGAAAAGCGGGAGATGCACTTACAGAAAATCGTCCTTTCGGCCAGCAGTCCTTTTATTGGCAGGAAATTGAAGGAAAGCGGTTTCCGCGAGGACTACGGTTGCATGGTGGTCGGCGTGGAAGAAGGACAGGAGCAGCTGACGATCGTTGATCCTGACCGAGTGTTTGAACATGGTGATATTGTGTGGGTGGTTGGTGAGGAATCCGACCTGAAGCGACTGCTCAAAGTGTGATGGTGATTATTTCAGGACCTTGCGCCCATCAAAAATATAAATGGTGTTGTTTTTCATCATTCCGTTGTGAATGCGCCCCAGCACATCATAGACAGTTGCATTCCCCATTCGTTCTTCGTTTTCGCTATTGGTCAGAGTGATGCCCGAAGGGTCACCCTGAAAAGCATTCAGTGCTTTACCGGGCCTGCCCTGTGAAGTGAAGGCACCCTTGCTATAGGCGTTCCAGCCGAGTTTCGTATAGTAGGAAGGCTTCCACCAGTCGTATAGTTCTGGTTCCCAATAGAAGATACCGGCGCACTGTGTAAGTTCCTTTGTCTTGTTGAAGAGGTCGGTCATCACCTGCTCTGCCAACGTTTCGTTGCTGGCCGAATAGCCTGTCTCAACAATCATCACCGGCACGTTGAAGGTCTGTCCGAGACTCTTCACGTTGTTGGCAATCTTTGTATTCTCGTTCTTCCAATCGCTTTCAGGATAATGTGACAATCCAATCATGTCGAACTTGCCGCCGGCACCCTTGAATTCACGATAGAACCAAGTGTTGTCGTCGGAGCCTTTGTCGATGTGAACGATGACTTTTGCTTCTGGAAGCACTTCGTGAACGGCATCATATCCGGCGTTGCTCAATGCCACGTAGTTGGTATAGCGTGCTGAGCCCGACTTGTTCCAATCGATACGTCCACTCTCCCAGATCATGCCCGACCGCGTCTCGTTGCCCACCTGCACCCACTCGGGTTCAATGCCCTCGTCCTTCAGTGCCTGCAGGATGTCGCGAGTGTGGTCGGCAACAGCCTGTTTCACTTCGTCCATCGAATAACTGGCCCATGCCGATGGCTTGTCCTGACGGCCAGGGTCAGCGAAGAAGTCGCTATAGTGGAAGTCGATCATCAGCGACAATCCCTGTTCGTGGGCTCGTCGTGTCTTTACCAGCACATCGGCTTTGTCGCACCACGGGCCATAAGCCTTTTCTGGATTCACCCACACACGCAGTCGGATGGCATTCATTCCGATTTGCTTCATCAGCGTCATCAGCTCTGTTTCTTCGCCGTTTGCATCATAGAATTTCTTGCCGTCGGCTTCCATCTCCGTACACCAGCTGACATCGGCACCACGTGCAAAAGAAGTTGCCGATTGTGCCTGAACTGCCAGCGCAAAGAATGCTGCTACGAATGAGAATAATATTTTCATCTTTCAACTATCAACTATCAACTTTCTTAATACCACCTTACGGCGTTGGAGTATCCAGAACGCTTGTCATACTTCAGCGCATCGGTAAGCGTGGCGGCATTACAACGGAAGGTGAAGTTATAGCTTGTGTAGGGAGCCAGAACAACCGAGCACGACATGTTGAAGCAATGCAGGTCGCGCTGCAGCGATGCGGTTGTCATCGAGATCTTCTTATTGTCGAAGTCGTAGCCGCTCGAGAACGAGATGTTCCATCCTTCACTCAGTCGGATGTTGCCACTCATGTTCAGGTTTTGATTGAACTTGTACGGATAGCGCATGCGTTTCTTGTTGAATTTCTCAGGATCCTGGTTCTCGCGCATGGTGATACCATAGCCAATCGTAATCGACCAAGGCATTGAGAACGTCATATAGCCATCGGAGTCGGTGGCAGCCTTGCTGGATTCCTTTTTGCGCTTGGCACCCTGCTGACCTTTCACCATCGTGTCGTCGATATTCGACTCGCGGTCGGTGTCGATGCCTTCATCGTCATCATCAACATCCTTCTCGTCCTTCTCGCGGTCACCGCCAAAGAGTTTCTTCAGCTTCTCGGGGGTCAAAGTGTAGGAAATGTTCTGCGACATACCCTGGAAACGGCCGAAGCGTCCAAAGCTATATTCGGTATGTGTGCCCAGATAGGGGCGCCCGTTCTCGTCGAGTTCATAGGCATAAGTGGCAAAGACAGCATTCAGGTTGAAGGTGTAGTTCTTCGAAAGCTTCAGTCGGATGCGCGTGTTCAGGTCGCTGAGCGGCCTCACCTTTGCCGCCATATTGTACGACATGCCCAATCCCAGTTCGTCGATGAGGCTAATCTTCTTGAAGTCCACCGTATCGTTGTCGCCGCCCTTTATCTTCATCTCCAGATTGTTCCCCAAATCAAGCGAGATGCTTCCTGTGCGTCCTTTGCCTGGAATGCCGTACATACCGCTTTGGTAGGGCGAGTACTGCACAAGCGAAACGTTGCCGTTGGCATCGGTCCTTTGATAAGTATCATAGAATCCGTAGCGGCTTGCACCGAAATCGGGTGCATAGCTGAAGCTCACCTGTGGTGTCAATACGTGGCGGATGCGGTCGATCTTGTCACCGAACAACTTGCGCCAAGGAGTCCACATACCATAGATTTTCGTCGATGCTGACAGCGACAGACTCCAATTATAGACGTTGTGCAGACCATATACGGTGTCGGCCACCTCGCATTGGTTGACACCATCCCACGATCGCATCACCTTATTAGTATACATACGGTCGGTGAAGTTGAACGAGGGATTGATGTTCAGATAGTCGAAGAGCGTGAACGAACCGCTGATGGGAATCTGGTGCTGCATGCCGTTCTTCCAGTCCTTCACGAGATTGGAGTGCATCAGTTGGTTCTCCTTGGTCGTGATTGAATTGGAGAGATGTCCCGTGTAGCTCATCGCAATCTTCTCATACCAGCGTTCCTTGCCTGCCATGTGTTTGCGCTTGAACGGATAGAAGCGCGAGATGGAAATGTTCTGGTCGGGCATGGTGAGCGAAACGGTTGTGTCGCGCATATTCTGAGCGAGGTTGAACGTCGACGACAATGACATGCCGATGCTCGAGAACGTCGTACTCCAGCTCACTGACGATGTGCGCGTCGACTGTGTCATAGCCTGTGGGTTATACATCGACGTGAGGTTGTTGCGCTCATAGCTGCTGGTGGCGAAGTTCACATTGGCCGACAGCGAGCTGTAGGGATTCGACTTCGGATCCTGGCGGTGGCTCCACTGCACCTTGAAACTCTCCTGGCGAGTGAAGTCGGGCATGCCCTTGTCACCGTTTCGTGTGTCCTGATAGCTGAAATAGAAAGAACCGCTGTACTTATAGCGCTTGCGGTAGTTGCTGGCGGCACTCAGTCCCCATGAGCCCTTGGTGTAGATTTCGCCAAGCAGCTTCAGGTCGAACTTGTCGCTGATGGCGAAGTAGTAGCCACCGTCGCGCAGGTAGAAGCCGCGAGCGCTCTCGTCGCCGTAGGTCGGCATGATGAATCCGCTGGAATAGCTCTTCGTGAACGGGAAGAAACCATAGGGGATGGCCAGCGGCAACGGCACATCGCATACTACCAGATAGGCAGGTCCGAACACCACATCCTTGCCTGGTCGCACCTTTGCACGCGACAAAGCGATGTAGAAGTCTGGATGGTCGGCATTACAGGTGGTGTAGGTTCCATGCTGCAGATAGATTTCTCCCGTCGCCGTTCGCTTAGCCAACTCACCGTTCAGGAAGCCGTCCTCCTGTTCGGTGTAGACGTTGCGGATCAGTCCCTTCTTCGTCTTGAAGTTGAAGGAGATGGTATCGTTCTCGTATGTGTCCTGCCCCATCTGGAACACCGGTGTTCCCACCAGCTCGTAGTCGTTGTCGGTGATTTGCTCAGGTGCCTTTTCCTCGGCCTCCTTCTTCAGCGCCAAAGCACCCGTCGCATGCACCTTGCTCGAGTCGAGACCCATGTAGATCTTCTCGCTCTTCAGGTCCATGTTCTGATATTTCACGTTCGACGAGCCGTAGAGGTACGCCATATTCGTGCCGGCCATGTAGACGATAGAGTCCTCAGCCGTGTATTCCACAGGCGAGTCGATGCCGTTCTTGCGCTGGCGGTTCATCGAGTCCAAGCTGATACTGTCGTCGATGGCTCGATTGTGACGGTAGACAGCCAGCTCCAGCGAGTCCATCTTGGTGGTGTCCACTTCGAGCGCCTTCGCAGCCAGCTTCTTATCATCAACCGAATCTTTCGGCTGCTTGGGTAGATCCTTTGACGAAGGGGTAGGAGTTTCTTGCCTAGTCTTCTGTTGTTGCGTAGTGTCGGCAGGTTGTTTTTCATCGTTCGAAAGACCTTCGGCATTCTGCTCTTGCGATTCCTCCTTAGCGGGCACAACATCTTCGACTGAAGGCTTTGCAGCCTCAGTTTCGTCGCTCTGCACGATGTTCCCCAGTTCGGAAGCCATATCGGTGAGCGTCTGTTGCAACCCGTGCCGACAGCTGCCCAGTGTCACCACCAGGGCTGTCAACATCAGGACGATTATGGTCTTTCTTCTCATTCTTACCTACGAAACGCAAGTCTATTCTTCAAATGTCTGAGCCCATTGCAGGAATCGGCCGACGCCGCCTTCGCCAAACTTCTTCAGCGACCGCGCCACCTCCTCTACCGTCTTCTCTCGGTTGAGTTTCGTCTTCGAAAAGAACTTGTCGGCGTAGCAAACGACTTGTTCTTCGACGGTCTCGGGCATATAGGGCTCACTCTCGTCGTCGGGCAGCGGCATGGGAAGTCGTTGGTCGAGAACCTCTTGGCGCGTGATGCCTGCTCCTGTGTGTCGCTGGCAGACGCGGGCAAAGGGCTCAAGAGCCCCTGAAGGCTCCAGCAACCTGAGCATTTCGGCTCCCATGATGCCGTGTCTGATATATGGCTCTGTGCCTTGACAGAAGATACTCGGAGCATCGCACTTCATGATTCCGATGTCGTGCAACATGGCAGCGGCCTCTACGAAATCGCGGTCGAGATTCAGCTCGGGATGTCGGTCGCAGATGCGCAGAGCCTTGTCGGCCACAGCCCTGCTATGCATGAGCAACAGGCGTCGCAGCTCGTTGTCCTCAGGATAGAAGTGATCGATGATCTTCGAGTAATCCATATCATTTATCCGGGTAATTCACCCGAGGTTTTATTCTGCCCGTTCAATATAGGCGATGACGTCGCCCTTCTGAACCTTTGCACCCTGTTTGGCATTGATCTCCACGAGCTTACCGCCAAGAGCTGCAGGCACGGTGACAAATTCGCCCCATGTGGCAACGATGTAGCAGAAGGGTTCGCCCTCCTGGTATTCCTTGCCGATGAACGGCTCCACGGTGGGAGCAGCCTCGCCGTCGCCACCGAACTCCCAGAACAGTTGACCCTTCACGGGAGCCACCAGTGCGTCGGCCTTCGCATGCTTGAAGGCTGCAATCTCCTCGGGACTCATCTGTGAGCCCAGAGCAGCGTCCTTTGCCTTCTGGATATCGGCGAGCAGGTTCTTCTTTGCCTGACCGCTCTTGTAGTTGCGATACTGCTCGGGGTGCATAGCCAGTTCCCAGAGTTCTTCGTCGTCGGGTCCATACTCCCAGCCGTTCTCGTCCATCTCCTTGCGGAAGTCGTCGAGGGCATTGGGATAGAACGAACGCGGATCGTCGGAAACGAATTCGCGGCCTTGTGCCTTCGCGAGTTCCACGATCTCGGGTGCCAAAGGTCCGGGCACCTTTCCACTCTTACCGAGAATCATGCCCCATACGGAGTCGTCCATCATCATATAGCGGCCCTTACCCTGCTCCATCGTGAGGAGATTGAAGAGCGCGATGTTCTTCACATACTGCGAGAACGGTGTCACCAGTGGGGGATAGCCCACGCGCGGCCAGACATACTCCACCTCGTTGAACAAGGCAACGAGCATATCGTCGGTCGTCAGCTCGGGCTCGCCCTTCTTCTTGCGCAAGTTGTTGATGACGCCCTGAATACCTCCGAGGTCGGCCATCATGCTTCCCATCATACCGCCAGGCAGACCGCAACCGAGCAGCAGACTCGACATCTGCTTGTTGCCCGGATTGATGAAATAGCCCAGCCAGTCGTCGATGAACTCCTGTGTCAGCGAACGGGCCTTCATATAGGCTTTCATGTTGATATCGGGCACATCGAAGCCTTCGTTGCGAAGCATCGACTGCACAGAGATCACGTCGGGATGCACCTTACCCCAGCTCAGCGGCTCGATGGCGGTATCGATGATGTCGGCACCGTTTTCGCATACCTCCAGGATAGAAGCCATCGACAGACCAGGACCGGAATGACCGTGATACTGAATGATCACCTCGGGATACTTCGTCTTGATCATCTTCGTCAGCTTACCCAGGAAGGCGGGCTGTCCGATGCCAGCCATATCCTTCAGGCAGATTTCCTCTGCTCCGGCGGCAATTACCTCGTCGGCAATGCCCATGTAATACTCTAGGGTGTGAACAGGACTCGTCGTGATGCAGAGCGTGGCCTGAGGCGTCATTCCGGCCTCCTTCGCCCAGCGAATGGAGGGAATGATGTTGCGAGTGTCGTTCAGACCATCGAAGATGCGGGGGATGTCGACGCCCTGTGCGTGTTTCACCTTGTACATCAGGGCTCGCACGTCGTCGGGAACAGGGTACATGCGCAAGGCATTCAAGCCGCGGTCGAGCATATGGGTTTTGATGCCCACCTCGTTGAACGGCTTACAGAATGCCCTCACGGCATCGTTCGGGTTCTCGCCGGCCAGCAGGTTCACCTGCTCGAAGGCACCGCCATTTGTCTCCACACGGGCAAAACAGCCCATCTCGATAATCACGGGAGCGATACGCTCCAACTGGTCCTTGCGTGGCTGGAACTTACCCGAGCTCTGCCACATGTCGCGATAGACCAGACTGAATTGAATCTTCTTTTTCATATATGTTTTTATACCTTATTTCTTCTTTTAGCCTGCAAAGGTACGAATAAGTGAGCGAAAAGCAAAGGAAAAAAACAATTTTTTCTTTGTTTTTCCTTTTATTTGCTTATCTTTGCAGGTGAGAACAAAAAGGAATATGGATAAGCTCTCAGCAGAACAGCGACACATGAATATGGCGGCGATCCACTCGAAGAATACGAACCCGGAGATGGTGGTGCGCCGTGGGCTGTGGAAGAAAGGATTCCGTTACCGCCTGAACCACAGACGGCTGCCGGGACACCCGGATCTGGTGTTGCGGAAATACAGGACGTGTATCTTCGTGAACGGATGCTTCTGGCATGGACACGAGGTACAGCTGCCTTTGGCACCTGCTGAGAGTGGCGAATGGATTGTTGAAAACTCCAAGTGCTGTAAGATTCCGAAGACAAACCAGACGTTCTGGGTGGAGAAGATCAGGCGCAACCAGCTCCGCGACCGTGAGCAGCAGCGTCGTTTAGCTGCGATGGGGTGGCATTGCATCACGGTTTGGGAGTGCGAGCTCACGCCGAAACGTCGCGAGGAAACGCTGGAGTCGTTGGCCTACACGCTAAACAGCATCTTCCTGCAAGACCACACGCAACCTACCCGCTATGCACAGCTCGAGGAAGAAGACAGTCGGCTGGGAATGGCGGCAGAAGATAGAGGGGGAGGCCCCCTAATATGATGCGGTACAGGAGATTCCTGCGGCGATGACGAGATCGCGGATGCGGTCGAGTTCCTCGTGAGTGGCCTTCTGGAGTCCGCCGACGGGTGTCTCGCGGTCGATGGTGTATATCATCACCTGTTCCGGTGCAATCACCTTCAAGGCTTCGAGCCAAGGAAGAACATATTCGTCGGTGGTGTTGTCAATCAAGGAGAGTGGAGAATCGGGGGTTGGAGTTCCCTTCAGAAACATGGTTTGAATGATGACGTGTCCGTAGAAAGCCTGTAGTTGGCTGACGATGGTCTGAACGTTGTAATGAGGACTGACGGGACGGTCGACAAGTCGGATGAAGTCAATGTCGATGGTGTCGAGTTTCTGAATGTTGTTATCGACGCGCAGCAGGGCTTCGAAGACGTCCTTTCGGTGCAGTTGTGTAGCATTGCTCAGCACCGAGACCTTTGCAGCCGGACAGAGTTCGTCGCGCAGCCGAATGGTGTCGTCGATGATTTCTGCAAAATGCGGATGCGCTGTGGGTTCGCCGTTGCCGGCAAACGTCAGCACATCGGGACGTAGACCCTCAGCAGCCATCTCTCGCAGCTTTGCCTCGAGAGCCGCAGCCACCATTTTGCGTGTGGGGCGGGGCAGAGTGGGGCGGCGCTCATTGTTGAGTCCGCACTCGCAGTAGATGCAGTCGAAGGTGCACACCTTTCCGTCGGCAGGCATGAGGTTGATGCCCAGCGAAATGCCGAGACGACGGCTATGGACTGGCCCGAAAATCGGGCTTGGATAAATGATCGTACTCATATTTGCGTGCAAAATTATAAAATATTTCTTAATTTATTTGGATTTCGCTTGATTAAGTTGTAATTTTGCAGGAAATTTGGCATGATATGCCCTTTTCGGGGCAGTTATTGCTGTGTCGTTACGATGAGTCAAGAAGCTTTGGGGCTTTTTGTGCGCTGTAATAGAACATTCGGAATGGGAAAGAAAAAGAAGAGACAAAATAAAGCCCGCAGCCGTCATGGACTGCAGGCGGTGACATTGTGTATATCGACCGCGATGGTATTGATCCTGCTGGGACTGGTGGTGCTCACCGGCCTGGTGGGACGTAATTTGACATCGCGTGTGAAGGAGAACCTCGTGGTGACGATGATGCTCGATCAGGATATGACCGACACCGAGGCGCAGCAGATTCAGAAGAAGCTGCGTGGACGGCCTTATGTGAACCACATGCAGTATGTCAGCAAGGAGCAGGCCCTGAAGGAGGGCATGAAAGAGCTGGGCAGCGACCCCACGGAGTTCGTGGGCGACAACCCGTTCCTGTCGTCGCTGGAGCTGACGTTGCAGGCCGACTACGCCAACAACGACTCGCTGGCTTGGATCTCGAACGAACTGAAGGCGTTGCCGAAGGTGAGCGAGATTGCCTACCAGAAGGATCTCGTTGAGGCGGTGAACAAGAATCTCGCGAAGATCTCGCTGGTGCTGCTGGTGCTGGCGGTGCTGCTCACCATCGTGTCGTTCTCGCTCATCAACAACACCATCCGGTTGGGCATTTATGCCCGACGCTTCTCGATTCACACGATGAAACTCGTCGGTGCGTCGTGGGGCTTCATCCGCGGGCCGTTCGTGCGCAAGGCGATGGGGCTGGGTGTGCTTGCCGCCATCATTGCCTGTGCGGTGCTGGCAGGCTTCGTGTATGCGCTCTACCGCTACGAACCCGAGATACTCACGGTTCTCACGTGGCGCGAGATGGCTATCACGGGTGTTGCCGTGTTGCTGTTCGGCCTGCTCATCACCTCTATCTGTGCCGGCATCTCGGTCAACAAGTTCCTGCGTATGAAGGCTGGAGTGCTTTATAAGATCTAGGAGAACTAGATGCTTTAGAAATACTTGAACAAGAATAAAAACAAATATAGCAAATGGACAAGAGAAATTTCGCATTCGACAAGGTCAACTTCATCCTGTTGGCCATCGGTATGATAGTAGTAATCATTGGCTTCGTGCTGATGAGTGGCGGCGGCTCCACAGAGGAAGCCTACGATCCCGGCATCTTCAGCCCGATGCGCATCAAGGTGGCCCCGGTGGTGTGCCTGCTGGGCTTCGTGTCGATGATCTATGCTATCATTCGTAAACCGAAAGACGAATAGGCGATGGATTGGATCGAAACAGTAATCATTGCCATCGTCGAGGGACTGACGGAGTTTCTACCTGTGTCGTCGACGGGCCACATGATCATCACGCAGAACCTGCTCGGCATCGAGCAGGGCGACCCGTTTGTGCATGCCTTCACGTTCATCATCCAGTTTGGTGCCATCCTCTCGGTGGTGTGCCTCTATTGGAAACGCTTCTTCCAGCTCGACCATACGCCGGCCCCTGAGGGCAGCAGCTGGTTCGGACGGCTGAAGCATAAATACTGGTTCTACTGGCTGCTGTTCGTGGGCGTGCTGCCTGCTGTTGTCATCGGTCTGCTGGCCAAGAAGTCGGGACTGCTCGACTGGCTCCTCGACAGCGTCGAGGTGGTAGCCGTGATGCTCGTCGTGGGCGGTGTGTTCATGCTGTTCTGCGACAGGCTGTTCAACAAGGGCTCCGAGAAGAACGAGGTGACGGAGAAGCGCGCGCTGAACATCGGTCTCTATCAGTGCATCTCGGTCATTCCGGGCGTGTCGCGGTCGATGGCAACCATCGTCGGCGGTATGACGCAAGGCCTCACGCGCAAGCGTGCTGCCGAGTTCTCGTTCTTCCTGGCTGTGCCCACGATGGCCGGAGCTACGCTCCTCGACTTGCTCGACCTGCTGAAGGAAGATGCCGTCTGGGCTACCAGCCACAACATCACGATGCTCATTCTGGGATGCGTGGTGGCCTTCGTGGTAGCACTGCTGGCGATGAAATGGTTCGTGGGCTTCCTGACGAAGTACGGTTTCAAGGCCTTTGGCTACTATCGCATCGTGGTGGGTACGATCATCATCGTGCTGCTGCTGACGGGACACTCATTGGCAATGGTCGACTGATGGATTTCATTGAAGGAGCAATCATCGCCATCGACAAGCCGTATGGTATGTCGAGCTTCGGGGCGCTGGCCCACGTTCGCTACGTCATCTCGCGACATGTGGGAGTGAAGCGGGTGAAGACCGGTCATGCCGGCACCCTCGACCCCTTGGCGACGGGCGTGCTCATCCTCTGTACGGGAAAGATGACGAAGCAGATCGAGCGCCTGCAGTACGAGACGAAGGAATATACCGCTACGCTGCAGCTGGGTGCTACGACCGCGAGCTACGACCGCGAGCACACCGTGAATATGACCTATCCCACGCGGCATGTCACCCGCGAGCTCATCGACCGGGCGTTGCCGCAGTTTGTGGGCGATGTGATGCAGGTGCCGCCAGCCTATAGCGCCGTACATGTCGACGGGGAACGGGCCTACAAGTTGCGCCGCAAGAGCCACGAGGTGGAACAGCAGATGCAGGCCAAGCCCGTCCGCATCGACGAGATAGAGGTGCTCAGCTTCGATGCGAAAACGATGCAGCTGTCGCTGCGTGTGGTTTGCGGAAAGGGAACCTACATCCGCTCGCTGGCCCGCGACATCGGGCGCGCCCTTGGCAGCGGAGCCTTCCTCACCGCCCTGCGTCGCACCCGAGTGGGCGACATCCGTGTCGAGGACTGCATCGACTTCGACCATATCAAGGAATGGGTGGAGAGAAGCTGAGATGCGCTTCGCGTTGTTGAAGATAAAACGTAAAAAGAAAATAGATAGATGAAGTTATCACAATTCAAGTTTAGGCTCCCTGAGGAGCAGATTGCGCTTTACCCGCATAGTATCTATCGCGAGTTTGAGAACGAGGACGGCACGAAGGAAACCGTGCGCATCACCCGTCGCGACGAGTGCAAGCTCATGGTGCTGCACCGCAAGTCGCAGACCATCGACCTCTACAAGCGCGACGACGAGGGAAACCCCATCGAGGGCGATTACCTCGATTTCCGTAATGTACTCGACTATTTCGACGAGGGCGACACATTCATCTTCAACGACACGAAGGTATTCCCCGCCCGTCTCTATGGAACGAAGGAGAAGACCGATGCCAAGATCGAGGTGTTCCTGCTGCGCGAGCTGAACGAGGAGATGCGCCTGTGGGACGTGCTCGTCGAGCCTGCCCGTAAGATTCGCATCGGCAATAAGCTGTTCTTCGACGACAGCGGAACGATGGTGGCCGAGGTCATCGACAACACCACCAGCCGAGGCCGCACGCTGCGCTTCCTCTACGACTGTCCGCACGACGAGTTCAAGCGCGAGCTGTTTGCCCTTGGCGAGGCTCCCCTGCCTCATTATGTCATCGACACCCGCGACAACCACACCGCAACTGCCGAAGATATGGAAGACTTCCAGTGCATCTTCGCCAAGAACGAGGGAGCAGTGACGGCGCCTGCCTCAGGTCTGCACTTCAGTCGCGAGATGATGAAGCGCATGGAGATCAAGGGAATTCACTTCGCCTATATCACCCTGCACTGTGGTCTGGGCACCTTCCACAACATCGAGGTGGAAGACCTGACGAAGCATAAGATGGACTCCGAGCAGATGTTCGTCGAGAAGGAGGCTTGCGACATCGTCAACGAAGCAAAGCTCGCCGGACATCATGTCTGTGCCGTAGGCACAAGTGTGGTGAAGGCTACCGAGACCGCTGTGGGCACCGACGGCCTGCTGAAGGCGTTCGACGGCTGGACCAACAAGTTCATCTTCCCGCCCTATGAGTTCGGGCTTGCCGACACGATGATTGCCAACTTCTATCACCCCCTGTCGCCGCTGCTCATGGAGACAGCCGCCTTTGGCGGTTACGAACTGGTGATGGAAGCCTACGACCTCGCCGTGAAGCACGGCTTCCGCTTCGGCTGCTTTGGCGATGCGCTGTTGATAGTGAACGATTAGTCAACTTCTCACCGCCTTGCATACCGTCTATCTGAGTCTGGGAAGCAACCTGGGCAACCGCCGCCGAAACATGCTGCGGGCCATCGCAAAAATAGGAGAGCTGATTGGCACTGTGGAGCGCCAGTCGGCTTTTCTCGTGACGGAGCCTTGGGGCTACGAGTCGCGGCATAAATACCTGAATGCCTGTGTGCGGGTGCTCACGGAGCATTCGCCGCGCGAGGTGCTTCAGCTCACGCAGCAGATTGAACGTGAGCTCGGCCGTCGCCGCAAGACCACTCACAACAAGGCCGACGGCACATTCGAATATCACGACCGCCCCATCGACATCGACATCCTCCTCTACGACGACCTCACCATCGACGAACCTGACCTCCAGATACCGCATCCCCGCATGTCCGAGCGCGACTTCGTAATGATTCCCTTGCGGGAGATCATGGAGCCCCACTCCGACTCTCCCCAAAGGGGGAGAGAGACTGCCTGTTGTCCCCTCCTCTAGTCACTCTTTCAAAGGAATGGATTATGCTGGAAGTAAAGGCACCCCTCTACTTGGAGGGGCAGGGGGGAGGCTCTCCGCGCGCGGAATCGCCCTCCATCATCAAATTTCTTCCGTATCATTCGCAAAGAAAGAATTAATGGATAAATTATTCTAATTATTCTTCTATGTTGCTTTCCAAATAATTGGAAAATATTTATTGTTTATTAACTGTTTATTATCAATCACTTAATGAAAAGTCCGTTAGTACGAAGACTTTTGAAGAAGATGTGGCTGTCAGCCCAACGTCTCACGCTGGGTACAGAATGACTACCGACAACAGACCTACCAGACAAACTTCTATGAGATGACACGGACGTATCCGCCCATCAATTT
>JAFZAP010000071.1 GCA_017557185.1 Prevotella sp. | reverse complement strand
GGTAACCGGGCTTATGCTAATCGGTCTCAACCCCTGAAGAGCCTCTTATGTGGAGTTGGATAGAGTATCTTCCGACTAATACTCCCTCCGCACGATGATTCATCGGAATGGTTTTTACCAGCCACGAACTGGTGAGCAGACTCACTTTCCTGTTAAAAACAAGAAGAGCATCACTTAGGGATCATGGCCCGCTCAAATGCTAAAGCACTGCAAAGATATGAAGATTCCGTGAGTCTCACAAGATTTTATAGGATATTAACATCGAAAAACAAGATAAACAATAAATTTGCATGCAATTTGCTGATAAGAATAGCAAAAATCAACAACTTAGCCGCCGTTGGCAATCTTTTTTATACACTAGTGTATAAGCAAAATGGCCTTGAAAAATTGTCTCAAAAAGATTTGGTGCATCGCGTGAAAACATGTACCTTTGCACCCAGTTTCACGAAAATCCATAAAAATAGCAGCAATGCAGAGACAGAAATTTAACATATTAGGCGGACTGAACATTCAGAGCACATGGTGCCTTGAATGCGATTCCTATATGCAAACGTCAAGCATTGTTGCACCGCGTTCACATAGGAAGACTTTCCTTATTGCACGAGGAGGGAGTAGATTACTCCTGACGTAGATTATACGTGCAAACACGAGATTAACGAAGTGGTTGGAAAGTCAGAAATGCTTTCCAACCATTTTTCGTTTGTGCCTATCACAACCATGAACACTACCGACTTACCAACGGTAAGACTTCTCCTCATCGGCCTGGCCTACGGCACAATATGTAGTCAATCAATTATTAACCGCGCAGCGATGCGCACAAACAAGAAGGAACAAAGAAATGTTAGAATTCAAAAAGTACAGCTCCATCGAGAATTCCTTCAACAGAGAGTTCATGGAGCGCATTGTGGCAGAAATGCCAACCGATTTGGAATATGTGGTACAGGAAAAGGTACATGGTGCCAACACCAGTTTCCTCTGTGACGGAGAGAACGTGAGGTTTGCCAAGCGTACCTCCATACTGGAAGCGGAGGAGATGTTCTACGACTATCCTGAACTGCTTGAACGGTACAAGAGTAAAGTCGTGGCCCTTACCAAGGATGTCCTCAGCAGATATGAGGATGTAAGAAGCGTTAATGTTTTCGGTGAGATGTTCGGTGGAACTTATCCTCACAAGGATGTACAACCTAACCGCAAGTTGTCTCTCATCCAAAAGGGTGTATGCTATACTCCTGAGCATGAGTTCTATGGTTTTGACATCTATGTCATCAATGAGGAAGGCGGTAGGTATCTACCTGTAGATGAAATTAACGAACTTTTCGACAAGCACGGATTCTTCTATGCCAGGACTCTGTTCAAGGGTACTCTCGGTGAATGCCTCAAATACCCTAACGCTTTCCAGAGTAAGATTGCCGAATGGCTTGGTTTCCCTGCCATCGAGGACAACATCTGCGAGGGTATCGTGATTAGACCAGTCGTTCCCTTGTACCTGAAAAATGGAGGCAGGGTGCTTATAAAAAGCAAGAATGAACGCTTCGCCGAGAAGAAGAGTGTGAAAAAGCGCAACAAGCTTTTTGCCGAACCAGTTCCCTACAGCGAGGCATTGAAAGCACTCGTTCCAGAGATAGAGGCATACGTTACTGAACAGCGCTTGGCAAATGTAGTAAGTCATATCGGTGAGGTACATGTACCTAAAGACTTCGGAAAGATTATGGGTCTGTTCTCCAAAGACGTGCTCGAAGACTTTCTGAAGGAACATGGTGGTGAGTATGGCTGTCTCGAAAAGAGCGAGCAGAAATTGCTCAATAAAGAGCTTAACAAGATCTCCACCGAGTTGGTCAAGAAGGTTTATATGAGCCAAGCCTATATCATAAATAGTTAATAATAGTCTCTCCCTGTGAAATAGCAGGGGGAGGCTTAAAAAAGAATGAATAATGAACCAGATTTATTTTACGGCCGACTTGCATTTTGGCCATCCAAACATATTGAAGCATTCGCCAAAGCGACCGTTTTCAGATACGGTGGATATCAAGGCACACGACGAATGGCTGCGTGACCTCTGGAAAAGCACCGTAGGTAAGCGGGATACTGTTTATATCTTGGGGGATTTGACATTTCTGAAAAGCGAGAATGCCCGACATCTGCTGGAGAAACTGCCAGGACAGAAGTTCCTGATTGAGGGAAATCATGATGGATCTATCCGAGCTTACAAGAACTATTTCAGAGAGGTCTATCAGATTAAGGAGATGCGATTCAAGTCAACTGTTGCACCGTTTCTGAATGAGGACTTCTATGTGGTAATGTGCCACTATCCAATGGTTACATGGAATCAAAAACCTCAAGGGTCCGTGATGCTTCATGGTCATAGTCATGGTAAGTTGGATGAGTACAATACCCATTCGATGGATTTGCGCTTTGATGTTGGAATAGACGGTTCTCTCGCCAATCTGCGTTTCCTGACGCTGGAGGACATCTACAACGCTGCCACGGAGAAGATTAAGCAATACAATTGTAATACCTTCATGGAGTATGCTCAGAATAACTATCGTGGAGAGATGAGGTAATATAAACAAGTAAAAGAACAATAAGATAAAAATCTAGAATTATGGGAGTAGATATATCATTGCATATAGAAATCAGGAAGCAAAACCAATGGAACCTGATGAAGGTCACTTCACCTCAATGGGAGAAGCCTGACCACGAATATGAGATTTTTAATTCAGAAGTATTCAACTGCCGATACTATCATTTCCGAGATTTCTTGGAAGAGGCAGATTCTCATAGAAGTCGCAACAAAGATATTCTGAGTGAGGAAGTGCAGAAACTAATAGATGACGATGACTATAACATGGGATTCGGCGTGTTTATGTTTGATGACTTGGTGCATCATTGTGACTCACTGGAAAAGAAACTGCTCTCGGGGATTGCCCATGCGGGAATCTATTCCATCAAGGAGCAATTGAATCGTATCGAGGCAAAATTGAATAATAGTCCAAAAGATCATGGTGCGACAGAAGAACAGGATGAATGTTATGAGGATGTTACTCCAATTGAGCAGATGTATGAAGACTTTATGTGGGACTATGGACTTCTCTTCCGTTTCCGAGACACAGTCCAAGCACTAACGTCTTTCGGGTACACCCACATCAATGAGTCGGATGTACGCATCTTCTATATAGTATGCTAACAAATAAATAGTAAAGAACAATGAAAATACAATACATGAGTGACCTGCATATGGAGTTCGCAGAGAACAGCAGGTACATCAAACATCATGAGTTCCCTGTTACAGGGGATGTGCTTATACTGGCAGGTGATACGTTTTATCTGAACAATACGGTGGCTCCACTCAGTAAGTTCTGGAAGTGGGCATCGGCAAACTATCGACAGGTGCTAATTGTTCCGGGCAACCACGAGTATTACCAGTTTTGTGACGTGATGGAACGAGGCTTGCAATGGAAATGGATGCTCAAAGACAATGTAGGCATCTATCAAAATCAAGTAGTTCGTATTGACAACACCGATTTCGTCCTGAGTACTTTATGGTCGAGCATACCTCCACAGGATGAGTATTTCGTTTGGAAAGGGCTGAATGATTTTCGTCAGACCAAATACAAAGGGAAACTCATTCAGGTGAATGAGTACAACCAACTGCACCAGTTCTGCTTGGATTTCGTCAGGAAGAGCGTGGCAGAGAGTACGGCTGAGAAAATTGTTGTGGTTACCCATCACTTGCCTACACGGCAGGTGGTGGCACCGCAACATCTGGATTCGCTCATCAACAGTGCCTTTGCTACGGAGCTGGGCGACTTCATCGCCAACAGCCGTATTGATGTCTGGATTTATGGTCATTCTCATACCAATATAGATGCTACCATTGGCAAGACTAGAATAGTCAGCAACCAAATGGGATATGTCTTCCATGAAGAGCATCTTTTGAATGGCTTTGATGCAGGAAAATGCATTGAACTATAAAAAGTTAAGAACATGAAACAGAAAGATAACAAACCGATATTGTTGATTATACCTGACATCCATGGTCGTTTGTTCTGGATGTCTGCCACAAGGAAGTATCCTGATTTGCCTGTGATTTTCCTTGGAGACTATCTGGACCCATATACATATTACGAGGAAATTCTTCCTAGTGAGGCCCTTGCGAATTTCAAGGAAATCCTTGATTTCAAGAAAGCCAATATGGACAGGGTGACACTACTATTGGGTAATCACGACATTCATTATTTTGACAAGGACATGAACAGCAGTCGCAAGGACAAAGAACGCTATGAGGAGATTCATCAAATCTTTTGTGAGAATTTGTCCATGTTCAAACTGGCGATGACGGTAAGGACAGAAGAGAGGGATTTCCTCTTCACTCATGCCGGTGTAGATATCGATTGGCTCAGGTATAGGATGCCACAAGTCAATCCTAATGAGGTGAATAATATCTGCAAATCTCTCAATGACAAAATGATGACAGAAGAAAGTCTTTACGATTTTGTTTTCAATGGCCTGATGGATGTTTCCGCTTCACGTTGGGGCTATGCACGATACCCCTCACCCGTATGGACAGACGAAACGGACCACCAGTACATGAGAGAGCGATTGCCCTATGTCTATCAAGTCTTTGGACATACCCAACAGGAATCGGAACCAGTCATCACAGAGCAATATGCTTGCTTGGATTGTCGCAGGGCATTCCTGCTTACAAGTATCGGCAATATTGTAAAAGCATGAAATAACAGATTAGTTCCTACCTATATTTACATTCAGGAATATCATTACTCGCGCAATTATTTTTGCGTGAGTAATGCATAAACCTGATGTAAACAAGTGAAAACATATTAACTCGCGCAAATATTTTTGCGTGAGTTGAATTTAATGTTTGAGGATTGATTCAACACATCCTGTCTCAATATAAGAATCCAAGTATCCATGGTGGAAGTTTTGCGCCACCATGGATCAATGCAATTTCAATTATGATGGTAACTTTGTTGTACACAGACAGCATTATTTAGAAAAAATGTTGCCTGTGCGCAACAATTTATATGTAAAAGAATCAGTTCTATTAAAAATCATCATGTTGAAAAATCTGTTTAGCCTTGGTGGGTGAAGAACAGATCATGTGCGAGAAATGCTCCAGAATCTTAGAAAACTTATCAAAAAAGACACCTTATTAAGAAAAAGTTTCTGTGAAATAGCTTGTTATCAAACTATTATTTGTATCTTTGTGGCGTAAAAGTTTATTATTGAACTATTATGGATGATATTTATATGCTTGCAGATGCCCTAATCCTTCATAGGATAGGTAACCACTTGAAGTCTGTCAGACTGAAACAGAATATCACCCAGCAGAGTCTTGCAGATGCTGCTGGAGTGTCTCTGTCTTCACTGAAAAAAATTGAGAAGGGAGAGATTGGCTCGTTTGATTCGTTGCTAAGAGTATTGCGGACATTAGGGAAACTCGATGTGCTTCAGCCTTTGGTAGATGAAGAACAGCTGAGCCCGAGTGAATACTACGAACTCGTCCAATCTAATGCAGCCAAGCACAAACGCCAACGTGCAGTTGGACGACTTAATAATATAAATAAGGAGGAATCAGAATGGTAGATGTTGCGAAAGTCAGTATGTTCGGCATACCCGTCGGCATCTTTAATTGGGATGACAGGTATGGAGTTGCCAGATTTGAATATGACCAAAGTTTTATCGGACGTGGTTTGGAACCATCACCATTGATGATGCCAGTTCGGGAAGGACTGGTCTATTCCTTTGCCAATTTGGGAAGGGACACCTTTCAGGGCCTACCTGGTATGTTGGCGGATTCTCTGCCCGACACTTATGGTCGTGCCCTGTTTGACAGATGGTTGTCTCTGACAGGCCGCACAAGTGGTAATCCCATTGAATCTCTCTGTTTCTTGGGCAAGCGATGCATGGGTGCGTTGGAATTTGAACCTGCTATTGAAGTTTCGCATAACCAAGAAACCAAGTTCGAAATAGATAAATTGGTAGAAGTGGCAAAGGAAGCTCTTTCTGTGAAAGAAGCATTCACTACCAATATGGAAGATGACAAAAAGGCTGCTATCGCTGAGATTTTGCGCCTCGGCACCTCTGCTGGTGGCCAACGAGCAAAAGCCATCATTGCTTATAATAAAGAAACAGGTGAGGTTCGTTCAGGCCAAGTGGAAGCGCCTGCTGGCTTCGACTACTACCTCATCAAACTGGATGGGGTATCTGCTAAAGCTGGTTTCAAAGAGACAGAGAATTATGGACGACTGGAATACTCTTTCTACAAGTTAGCCAAAACCTGTGGCATAGAAATGTCAGAATGTTCACTCATTGAGGAAAACGGACGTGCCCACTTCCTTACTAAGCGGTTCGATCGAAAAGAAGGGAAGAAGGTACACATGCAGACTCTTTGCGGAATTGCACATTTTGACTATCGACTTCATCGAGTCTATTCATACGAACAAGCCTTCAATGTGATGCGAGCATTACGGTTGTCGTACTCAGAAGCAAGACAAATGTTCCGCAGAATGGTGTTCAACGTAGTCATTCGCAATCAAGATGATCACACCAAGAATATCTCTTTCTTGATGGAAGAGGATGGGAAGTGGCGTCTCTCACCTGCATACGATATGGGCTATGCCTACAATCCCAATGGTGGCTGGACCGCAACACATCAGATGTCAATCAATGAGAAGTTCGACAATATCACTAGAAACGACCTGTTGGAATTCGCTTCCAAGAACAACATCAAAGATGCTGTATCCGTTATCGATGATGTTTGTGAAGCAGCTTCGCATTGGGAGGGTATAGCGAAAGATTGCGGTGTCCCACCAACCATGATTGATGCCATTATTCCCAATATGACGCTTGGATAACAATGGAGCAATACTACTATAGAATAGAATCCAAAAAATAGTTATAAAAGATTCTGACTATAGGGCTGGAGGTGCGTGATTAGGTAAACAAAAAAAAGAGGTTGCGTAAACAACAAAAAAGATTCAGACTACAGGTCTGGGATTCTGTCGATGGCTGCGTAACCAGATTTAGGCCCCAAACCTTATATCAAAAGTCTGGAGGTGCGTAAACCACAAAACACTGATAGCCAATCAGAAACGATTTTTCTTTTGACTATAGGTCAGGAGGTATTTGCGTAAACAATGCGTAAACTAACTATTTCAGTCAGGGATATTTTGTGAGTTTTTGTGAAAATCATGAACATACAACTCGTTGAACATCAGTATAGTTACATGTCTCAAACTATCATAAAATGTCACTTTTTGGGGCTCATAATCTGGAGGTCCCAGGTTCAAGCCCTGGCTGGTCCACAAAGAAAAACAGGAGTTGCAATTGCAGCTCCTGTTTTTTGATCTACATAAATAATAAGGTATGTCTATGTTTTCATGTAAAGGCGTATCGGAGTGACGGGAAATCTCACGGTCGATAGCAGTGAAAAAAGGGACGCAACACAATGGTTGCGCCCCATGAAATTCCGTTTTGCGGAAATCGCGTCTTATTTCACGATGACCTTCTCGGTACGGATGGTGCCGTCAGTCATCTGCTTCTTCACGATGAAGATACCCTTGCGAGCTGTCAGCACGCGGCGGCCATTGAGGTCGTAGAGCATAACAGCACGAACTGCGGGCTCAGCAACCTTCCCATCGATACCGGTGAGCACTTCCTCGTAAGCCGAAGCATAGTCGAAGCCTGCGACAGGTGCAGCCATGAGCAGGCGCACGTCGTTGAAGAAGGTGTGCGAGCTGGGTCCTGCGTTAGCACCGATGGTGAGGCATCCGTCGACGACGGCGATGTTCTCGATGACGGTGTTAGCATAGGGGAACGACTGGCCGATGCCCGGAACGTCGGTAATCTGGCCGTCCTCGCCCTCAGGAGTCTCGGAGGTCTTTGCGTAGATGTAGCTGTCGACCATGTTAGCCTCGTCGTCGTTCATGCGCTCGCCGAAGCCGATCTTCAAGGTGTAGACACCCACGGGCAGGTCGATGATGGCCTGTTCAACACGATAGCTGGAGCCCCAAGTCTGGAACATGCAGTCCTCGGCAATCTCATTGGTACCGCGTGGCTGTCCCCAACCCACGCTGAGTCCAGGACGATTGTATCCCTCAGGTGTGATCCATCCGGGAACATTCTCGTCGGTGAAGTTGGTGTGATCCTGCTGCTTGTAGATGTTAGGATTCTTCACGAAGACGGTCATGTCGTAAGTATCGGTGTATGCCTCGAGCGTGTTCTCATCGATCTTCTCCTCGAAGAGGGTGTTCGACGGGTTCTTGAGTTGCTCGTACATGATGAGCTTCAGGCGGTTCTTCATAGCGTCGGCAAGAGCGTCGTCGTCGGTGAGTACGTTTTTGAACTCAACGATGAGCGGATCCTCTTCGTCAACACCGAGGTTCAGCAGCGACTCAGCACCGAGGCGGAGGCGCTCAACGAGTACCTTCACACCAGTGTCGGAAGTCATCGAAGCACCTTCTGTGAAGAGCAGGGCAGTTGTGTTAACCAGATACTGCAGTTCGTCGATAGCAGCCTGCAACTCTTTGTCGTCCTTGAGTTCCTTGAATTCATAGGTGTTAACAACAACCTCTTCCATTGTCTCAGGATCAAACTGTGTCTCGCTGGTGACGGTGACGTACTTAGCTGTAGCGGCCTTCAGTTGCTTATAGAGGTCGGTCTTGGCGAACTTCTTCTCGGCATTGTTGTCAAGGATCTCCTGTGCCTGACGAGGCAGCGGGTCGTAAGTGTCGCAGAGTGCGCGATGATCCTTCATAGCCTTTGTAGCAGCGTCGAGGGCGGCGGCAGCGTTCTTGCAAGCCGTTGGCGAAGTATAGTCGGGCAGTTCAGCCTCATACTTTTCGATGGCAGCCTTCAGAGCATCGTAAGCAGGACCGTCGTAGCGCTCGTCGTAGTTGTCGGCAAGAGTGCTCTTAGCCGTCTCGAGAGCTGTGTTGACGAGCTGGATCCACTCAGCACCGGCGGTGTTCGGCATGTAGCGAACGCGCGGGTTAGCAAGGAGCACCTCGGTGAAGTCGCCCTGATCACCAGCATCGTTGGTGGCGGGACGCCAGCGCAGCAGGTAGTTGCCACTTACCTCGGGCACGAACTTCGTATCGAAGTTTGTAGAATTGTTGACAACGCCCTTGCTACCATTGACGTTCGGGTTGGTCTTCACAACTGCGGAGTAAACGATTTCCTCTGCATCGTTGAGAATCTCGAACTTGATGTAAGGACCGTTGTCCTTCCAAGCAGCAGCGTTGAAGTGGATGTCGTAGCGCTTGTCGGCCTCGAGAGGCAGCAGGTATTCGGGATTGCTACCAAACTCCACATAGTTGTTGCGGAAGTAGAGACCCTTCGTGAAGTCACCACCGCTGGCGAATTCGAACATACGTGCGCCAGAACCATAGGTGTTAGGTGCTACGCGTTCCTCACCGTCGAAGATGACGAGATAGCCTGCGGGAATGCCGCCGTCAGCTGTCTCAGCAAATGTGTCGGGCAGAATGTCCTTCGGCACATCGTTGGGATCGACGCTTGCCTTACCCACGCTGATGGTGATGATGGTATCGCCATAGACGCTGTCGTCGATGCGCATCTCGGGATACATCTTCGTGATGCTGATGACGTGCTCGCCCTGTGCCAGCTCATTGCCTGTGAAGGTAAGTGTCACGTTCTCTGCAAATCCGTCGGCAGGTGTCACAGTCAGCTTCTCATTGTCGATCTTTGCCACGAGAGCAGCGCAGTCGACATTCTTGTCGAAGTTAAGCTTGAACTCCTTGAGGCTGGTCGGGAGGTTGAACGAACCGTCCTCAGGATCGGCTGTCATGATGGTCGGAGTGAGGTAGATGTAGGGATAGCCGTCGTTGTCCTCCACCTCGTCGTCATACTCAGCGATGCCGTTAAAGTTGGCAACATCGCCGCCAGGGCCAGAGGTATAGATAAGGTGATAAGCGGCATCAGAGGGATTGGTGAATGTCACCTCAACCTCATCGTTGTCTTCGCACGGCTCGTTGAGGAAGATGTAGAAGCGTCCGTCCTCGAAGCCTTCAACCGAGAAGAGTTCTACGCTCTTGCCGTTCACTTTCACGCTGGCTACGCTGAGCGGGAACATAAGACGCTTCTTACCCGATGCCTTCACGAGGTCGGCCATGTTGGTATCGAAGCCGAAGTCGATCAGGATGACATCATTGCGGAACTGAGCCATCGTACCCACCTTGAACACCTCGAATCTCAGGTTGTCGAAGAAGAAGTCGATGTCGTTAGCGCGGTCCTTCGAGAGGTTGAAGGCGATGGAGTGCATGCGGCCTTCACCTGACTGCTGTGCGGTGATAGTAGCCTCTTCGACCTTGTAGGTCTGCCACTCTGTGGTGAAGTTGGGCGAGCCAATCATCTCCCAGTGGATATAGTCGCTGGGATCGGCATGAGCCTGTGTGTCGGCAGATGCATCCTGGCTGGCGCGATAAGCAAACGACAGACGATACTTCGTGCCCTCGGCCAGCGTCTCAGGCAGGTTGATCCAGAACTGAGCATCCCAGTCTTGGGCTGCACCAGCTGCTGAGTGCACCTGGATACCGCGGCTTCCGTCGACACCAACACCATCGGTGATGATGGAGGGGAAGGGAGCGCTGGCGTTCTCCTTTGAGTAGAAGCAGGATACATCGTCGCCTTCAAGGTCGCCGTTGGTAAGCAGTTCGGTCCAACCAATCTGCTGTGCCTTACCCTGCTTGACAAGTTGCATGTCGGTGACGGTGACGTTACTCCAGTTAGCACCCTTGATGGCGTGCAGGTGAGCAAAGCCCTTGTCCTTAACCATCTGCTTCAGGTCGACGATGTAGTTGTCGCCTTCCTTTGTGAAATAGCGGTCGGACCATCCGTTCTTCGGATACTCCAGGAGGCACGACTGGGACTCATCTTCGTTGTACTGACCTTCGTCAACGGTACGGTTGAAGAGGAAACGCGGTGTGCCCTCAGTGACCGTCACGATGAGCTTGGAGTAGACCGAGAGGTCAGCGTAATTGATAACACTGGGATCGCCAAAAGGCTGGCCCGTTGATTCGCCGAGGACGTAGAGGCAGTCGGCCTGCCCTGTCTTCTGGGCATTGGCATCCCATCCGTCCCATGAGAAGAACATTTCCGGTGTCAGCGGAACGTACTCTTCTGCAGCACTAGCACTCAGGTTACCGATGGTGGCAACGAGTAGCGCAAGGAAAAGTTTGTAAGTTTTCTTCATGTTGTTAAGAGTTTAAATTTGGGTTTATAAATGTTATGGTTTGAATGATTCGCTTTCAGCAAGCGTGTAAATACGCTGCAAATTTAATCTTTTCTTTTTAAAAATGTATGTGTAATATGTTCCACTTGTTTTCGTTTTTGTACGAGGTTTAATTGCTGGAACGAATAGCAAAACATCTGGAACATGCAGAAAAGTGCCGTTAACGGATAGCAAAGCAGTTTGTACATATTAGTAGGTCGCCTGCGTATTTTTTATGTAACTTTGCACCGTGAAAACTATTTGCCGAGAGAAACGAATATCATTCAATACGAGAATATGAGCAAATTCAATGACAAAACGAAAACCTGCAGATGCCTAAGGCTGTGGCTGCTGACAGCTGCCGCTGCACTGATTACCGGTGCCGGCGTGCTGAGTTCGTGCAGTAAGTATGATTTGGATGAGCGCACTCCAGAAGGATGGGGAGCGAGCATCTACAGTTGGCTGGCCGAGCAGGGCAACTACCAGAACACCGTTCGCCTGATTGACGACCTTGGCTATCGGGAAGTATTGGGCAAGACAGGTTCGAAGACGCTCTTTGTGGCCGACGATGCCGCCTTTGAGCGTTTCTACCGTAACAACCTTTGGGGTGTGAGGAGCTATGAGGGTCTCTCTGCCTCACAGAAGAAACTGCTGCTCTTCGGCAGCATGATTGACAACTCGATGCAGCTAAACAGCTTGTCGAGCGTTGAGGGCACACCGCCCCGTGAAGGAGAGTGCATGCGCCGCTTTGCGTCAAGCACATCTTTTGACTCGGTGCGTGTCATCAAACCCTCAGAGATGCCCGCGGGCCCCTACTGGCGTCGCTATCGTGAAGGTGGGGCTCCGATGGTGTGCATGACCGATAATTCCACGGTGCCTCTGGTGCATTTCATTGAGAAGCAGCTTGTCAACAAACGCATCACCAATGCCGACTACGACTTCATCTATAACGGCACCACGCAACGCCAGAGTGGTGAGGCCAGCGTGAACGGCGTACGCGTGGAAGAACCGAACATCAAGTGTTCGAATGGCTTCATCCATAAGATGGAGGAGGTGGTGACACCCCTTCCTAACATGGCTGAGCTGCTGTCACAGAAGAAGAACACCCGTTTGTATAACCGGTTGCTGGAGCGCTTCTGTGCACCTTACCCCGACCGCACCCAGGAACTGACGCGTCAATATAACTTCCTCTATGACGCCCATATCGACACGGTATTCCAGAAGCGGTTCTTCTCGGAGAAGTCGCAGGGTGGTGAGCCGCTCACTGCCACTCCCTATGGCGGTCCTGTGAATGGAACGCTGAAGTTCGACCCCGAGTGGAATGCCTATTATTCCGGTTTGAATGACCAGGATGGCAACATCGTCCTGCAGCGTGACATGGCTGTGATGATGGTGCCGAGCGATGAAGCCCTGACAGAATATTGGGAGACGGGTGCCGGCCGCGTGCTGAAAGACTACTATGGCACGTGGGAGGCCGTTCCCGACGAGGTGATTTCGAAGCTCATCAACAACAATATGTTAGGTTCGTTCGTGAGTAGCGTACCTTCGAAGTTCGACGGTATCCTGAACGATGCCAACGACCCGATGGGTGTGGAGACCAGCGCCATCGACTCTGTGTGGCTGGGCTGCAACGGAGCCGTGTATCTCACCAACCGCGTCTATTCCCCCACAGCATATGTCAGTGTGTCGTTCCCTGCACTTATCAACGAGACAATGCGCATCATGTACTGGGGCATTGAGCAGTTGCAGTATAATGTCTACCTGAACTCCCTGAATTCCTACTACAGCTTCTTCATTCCCACGAACAACGCCCTGCTGTCGTATCTCGACCCGTGCAGCTACGGTAAGAGTTCGCGCCAGCTGTTGCGCTTCCATTACGATGCCTCGAAAGTTAATAAAGAGGAACGTGTGTGGGCGAGCGTATGGAATTACGACGAGGAGACAGGTGTCGTCGGCGACAGCATCGGCAAAATCACCGATCCCAGCATCATGCGCAACCGTCTGAAGGACATCCTCGACACACATATCGTCATCGGAGATGTTGAGGACGGCAAGGAATACTATCGCACCAAGGGCGGTACGGAGATTCGCATCCAGAATGCAAAGGACCCGGAACAGATGACCGTTCAAGGCAGCTATCAGACCAACGAGAGCACACCGCTTCACATCAACTTTATCTATGACCAGACCGACGGTGGTAACGGAAAGAGCTACGTTCTCGACAACTCACCCATCCTTGGTACCAGCAAGACTGTGCGCGACATCCTTGCCAGTAATGATCAGTACAGCAAGTTCCTTGAGTTGATGGACGGCAGCGGTCTGTTCGAGCGCATCCACAACAGCCGTTATGCCTGCGGTGGTGACAACATGAGCGTCTTCAACACGTACCACTACACCATCTATGTTCCCACCAATGAGAGCATCGAGGCTCTACAGAAGTCAGGAAAGTTGTCGTCGTGGGAACGTGTCGATGAACTCGAGAACGCAGGAAACCTCACTGGAAAGAGTCGCGATTCGCTCCAGATTATGAACTTCCTGCGCTACCACATTCAAGATAACGCACTCTTCATCGGAGCCAAAGAAGAGGTCGGCGACTTTGAGACCGCCGTTATCGACTCGAGTACGGGTAGGTTCTATCGCCTCCATGCCGAACTTGGTTCCGACGGCATCAGCCTCATCGACCACGCTGGCAATCACCGCAAGGTGCTTACTGCCGATCCGCAACTCTTCAACCGTGTTGCCCGCGAGTATCAGTATAACTCCCGCGATGCCGCCAGTGCCAGCATGATCGAGACCAGTTCCTCGGCAGTCGTACATCTAATTGACGCACCATTGATGCTGGAATAATTGATAATTGAAAATGGATCATTGTAAAATAGAGATATGAGCCGACAGCCAATACATTTCAGAGTTTCTAGTTTCAAGTTACTAGTTTCTTGTGCCCTGTGCCTCTTCTGCCTGAATGCATGGGGACAGCAGGCGGGCGACGTCATCAGCGGAACTGTCAGCGATGACTTCGGACCCGTCGTCATGGCCAACGTCGTTGAGATCGATGCCGCCAACCGTATCGTCGCATCTACCGTCACCGACATCAACGGAAACTTCTCCTTCCGCGTGAAAAACGTCAAGGACCGTCTCCGCGTCTCTTTCGTCGGTTACAAGATGCAGACCTTCCGCTTCGACCGCACACACTATGAAGTCAAAATGGTTGATGACACGCAGATCGGCGAGGTCACCGTCACCGCCCGTCGCCGCACCGAAGGCGCAGGCTTGCAGATTCCGCTCGATGAAATCTCGACGGCCCGCCAGAGCATTGACATGAAAGAGTTCGAAGGTCTTGCCATTACCACCGTCGACGAAGCCCTGCAGGGTCGTATCGCCGGTCTTGACATCGTTGCCAACTCCGGTAACCTTGGTAGCGGCACCTCCATGCGCCTGCGTGGTGTGTCAAGTATCAACGGTTCCAGCGAGCCGCTCATTGTCGTCGATGGAAACGTGTGGGAGACCAATACCAACAACTTCGACTTCCAATCGGCCAACGAGGAGAAATTCGCCGAGCTGCTGAACGTCAACCCCGAGGACATTGAGAGTATCTCCGTGCTCAAGGACGCTGCCGCAACAGCCGTCTGGGGTTCGCAGGGTTCGAATGGTGTCATCGAGATCAAAACGAAGCGTGGTACCCGTGGCCAGACGCGCGTCAACTATAGCTATCGTCTGACAGGCACCTACCAGCCCAACGGCTACAAGATGCTCAATGGTGATGAATACACGATGTTGCTGAAAGAGGAGTACTTCAATCCTTCGCTCAGCGATGCGTCGAGTGATATTCCCGAACTCAACTACAACCCCAGCTTCTCGGAGTACGAGATGTATAACAACAACACCGACTGGCTGAAGGAAGTGAAGAAGGTGGGATGGCGTCAGAACCACTACCTCGCCCTCACTGGTGGTGGCGAGAAGGCACATTTCCGTATTGGTGCCGGCTACGACCACGAGACGGGTTCCATCATCGAACAGGTTCTCAACCGCTTCACTTCGCGCGTGAACCTTGACTATTTCGTGAGCGACCGTATCAAGATTGAGACCAACATCTCCCTCACCTACACGAAAAACAAGAAGAACAATGGCGATCTGTTGTCCATCGCTTATGTCCGTATGCCGAACCTCTCGGTCTACGAGCAGGACCGCAACGGCAACGACCTCGAAGACTATTATTCTATGTTGCCTACGGTGTCATCGCAGTTGCGCGACCAGCTCGACTACAAGAATCCTGTTGCCCTGGCTCACCTGGCAAGCAACGACGAGACCAGCTATAACATCACTCCTGAGTTTAAGTTGCGCTACAACCTTCTCGGACTTGAAGAAGACAAGACGCGCCTGTCCTATGAAGGCAAGGTGGTGTTCAACATCTTCAACAGATACGAGGACCAGTTCATGCCGCTGTCGCTCAGTACACGCGGATGGAACGACACCAGCAACCGCGAGAGTAACCGCACCACTGCCAGTTCATCGAAGAGCCTTGGTGTCACCACCACGCATACGCTGACTTTCACGCCGGCATTCAAGAACAAGGACCACGTGCTGACGATGATGCTGCGCGGCCAGCTCACCAGCGGTACCAGCTCCGACCAGCGCACGGTGTCGTGGGGTTTGCCCTCAGGAAGCATCACCAGTCCTGCTGCCGAAGGTATCATTCAGGATATCAGCACCGGTAGTGGCCAGTGGCGCAGTATCTACTTCACATATTCAGCCCACTACGCCTACAAGGCACGCTATATGGCCGACTTCACCGTCCGCCGCGACGGATGTACGAAGTTCGGCGACAACCAGCGATGGGGTAACTTCCCTGCATTCTCAATCCGCTGGAACATCAGTCGTGAACCTTGGTTCCAGAAGGCATTGCCCTTCGTCTCGATGCTCTCCATCCGTCCGGGTTGGGGTATCGGCGGTCGGCAGCCGGGTTCCGAGGGACTCTTCTTCAGCAAGTACCGCAATGGTAGCGGCTACCTCAGCGAAGGTAGTATCTATCCGCAGAACATTCAGTTGCGCAACCTAAAGTGGGAACAGAAGGAAACCTACAACCTTGGTACCGACTTCGGATTCTTCAACGAGCGCATCACTGGTAATATTGAATTGTACTGGCAATACACCACCGACCTGCTTATGGCCAACCGAGGCATTCCGACCTCGTCGGGTTATTCTACCCTCGCCTATCAGAACGTCGGTGACATGAAGAATATCGGTTGGGAGTTCAACATCAACGGTAACCGCATCATCCGTTACAAGAAGTTCAGCTTCGACATCAACCTCACCTTCGCCAACAACAAGAACCAGATCACCCGCATGGATGAAACGTGTCTGGCAAGCCTCAACCATGAGTTTGACCGTAACAACGGCTCGTACCTCTCGCGTGTAGAACTCAATCATGCCATGGGTAGCATCTACGGCTTCCGTTACAAGGGCGTCTATCAGTATTCCGACTATACACCCACCGAGATTCCTGGTGTCAGCGGACCTGACGCTCCTGTCGTTCGCGATGAAAACGATATCGTCATTCTCGACGAGAATCAGATGACAAAGCCCATGACCTTCTGCTACGGATCCGTAAACTATGAATTCCGTGGAGGTGATGCCAAATACGAAGACGTTAACCACGATGGTCAGATTAACGAACTCGATATCGTCTATCTCGGTTCGTCATTGCCTAAGTTCACGGGCGGTTTCGGCTTTAAATTCAACATCGGACGCTTCTCGTGGAATAACCAATTCAACTTCCGCTACGGCAATAAAATTATCAATGCCGCACGCATGAGGGCCGAGAACATGTATTCTAACAACAACCAAAGCCGCGCCGTCAACTGGCGTTGGCGTGTTGAAGGCGATGTCACCGACATTCCGCGTGCACTCCGCCAGACTGGCTATAACTGGCTAGGCAGCGACCGCTTCGTCGAGAACGGCTCCTTCATCCGACTCAACTACTCGCAGCTGAGTTATTCGTTCGACCCGCGCACCATCAAGAAGCTCGGTCTGACACAGCTCAGTTTCTACCTCTCTGCTAACAATCTCTTCTGCCTCACTAAGTATTCGGGCGCTGACCCTGAGGTGGGCTATGGTTCTATGGGTGTCGTCACCGACGAGGCAAAGACTCCTCGTGCGAAATCGTTCACCGCAGGTATCACAGTGGTATTCTAATAATGGATAATAGAAAAAAGAAGATTATGATTACCAAAAGCATAAAACAACATATCCTCGCCTGTTCTGTCTGTTGCTGTGCCGCAGCAGCACTCACTGGTTGCTCTGACTTCCTCGACATCCTTCCTACCAACGAGGTTGTTCTCGAGAATTACTGGACCGAGAAAGCCGATGTAACCAGCGTCATGAACAGCTGCTACGAGACTCTCGAGCACAGCGACTGCCTATCACGAATGGCTGTGTGGGGCGAGCTGCGCAGTGATAACATGCGACTTGGTGCCAATGTGCCCAACGAAATCAACGAAATCCTCAAGGAGAACCTCCTGCCATCCAATGCCTATTGCAGCTGGGGAAAGTTCTACGAGGCTATCAACCGTTGTAACACGGTCTGCCACTATGCACCGATGGTACAGGCCATCGACCCCAACTACACGGAGGAAGAGATGAAAGCCAACATCGCCGAGGCAACAGCCATCCGTGCCCTGTGCTACTTCTATCTCATCCGCACCTTCCGCGATGTGCCCTATTCCACAGAGCCCAGCATCGATGATACGCAGACCTATGTCTTGCCTGCCACACCGTTCGATGCTGTTCTCGACTCGCTCATCAACGACCTTGAGAGAGTAAAAGACCTTGCCGTACGTCGCTATTACACGGATGAAAGTCCCAATGCCTACGTCAACTCCAGTAAAATCACGCGGTGGGCCATCTATGCTTTGCTTGCCGACCTCTATCTCTGGAAAGGCGACTGGGATAACTGCATCCGCTATTGCGATCTCGTTATCGACCACAAGCGCCAACAGTATCAAGAGATGTTGCAGCGTCAGGGCAATGTCAACAACATTGCACTCTTCGGCGACATCCCACTCATCCTGACGAAACCCATCGGAAGCACTGTCTGTGGAAATGCCTACAACGAAATCTTCGGTACCGGCAATTCCTTCGAGAGTATCTTCGAGCTCTACTTCCAGACCAACCAGAGCCAGACCAACACCTGGGTAAACAGCTTCTATGGCAACTCTAATAACGTCACTGGTCGCCTCACTGCACCAGACTTCCTCTGCAAGGATGCCGCACAGGGAACAAATACCGTATTCAAGAAGACCGACGGCCGCGTTTATGAGGCAGCCATGCTCGACAATTCCCGCTATGCTATTACCAAGTACACACTGCGAAGCATCAGCTATTCCACACAGAATGTCACTAAAGAGGCCGACCTCAATACCACTCGCTCTCGCCGTGCTGGTGCCGATGCTAACTGGATCTTCTATCGCCTCACCGACATGATGCTCATCAAGGCCGAGGCAGAGATTGAACGCGGTGAGGAAGGTTACGAGCGTGCTTTCATGCTGATCAACCAAGTCAACAAGCGAGCCAACGATGCCACTACCGCTGCCCGTTCCGATACACTGAAGATGAGTGACTACGTCAATTCCAAGGCTTCCATGGAAGAACTGCTCATGGCCGAGCGTCAGCGCGAGTTCATGTTCGAGGGAAAGCGCTGGTACGACCTTGTCCGCATGGCTCGCCGCGACGGCAACAACACCCGTCTCATCTCGCTCACTTCTCGCAAGTATATCGAGAATGTCAATGCTCTGAAGATCAAGCTTGCCGATCCAAACATCATCTACTTCCCCTATGCCAAGAGCGAGCTCAAAGTCAATCCGCTCCTGAAGCAGAACCCCGCCTTCAACAAGGGTGAAGACTCCGAACTTTCAAATTGATAATTGCTAATTGATAATTAAAAACAGATAATTATGATTACCAAAAGCATAAAACAATATATCCTCGCAGGTTTCGTCTGTTGCTGTGTCACAGCAACTATCACATCGTGTGTTGACAACGACGATATTCCCGAGAACTACTACTCGTCAACGAAGCTCACCGCTGCAGAGTTTCTGCAGGAGAATTCCGACCAGTTCAGCGAGTTCATCGGAATCCTGAAACGTACACCCTATTTCTCGATGCTTGCCACCTATGGTCAGTACACCCTCTTTGCACCCAACAACGAGGGCATTGAGCGCTATCTGAAGCGCATGGGATATCCCAACATCGAAGGCATTCCCAACGAGACCTGCGACACCATCGCGCGTACGCATATAATTAAGAAAGGAGCTTTCTTCACTACCGACATCGATGAAGGTGCACTGCCGGAGCTCAACATGGATGATTCCTACATTGTGCTCTCTAGCGACTCCGATGTGGCCAACCATAACGCATTGGTGTACTACATCAACAAGAATGCGCGCATGGTTGACTACAACGACTCTGTCACGAATGGTGTAGTCCACGTCTTGAACAACGTTATCACTTCCAGCAGCCTGCTGCTGGCCGATAAGATAGCCGAAGATAGCACCCTCACCATCTTCTCACAGGCATTGCAGCTCACGGGTATGTGCGACTCCCTGACCCGCTATCTCGACGAGACCTACTATTGCAGCGAGGACTCCGTTCACACGGGAGTCATGGTGCGATGTACGTCAGGTTCAGCTCTCTACACCCGTTCCTTCTGGCCCGAGAAACGCTACTTCAAGTATACGGCATTCGTGGAGCCCGACTCCGTTTACCATGCCCATGGCATCAACAATCTCGATGACCTGAAGGCATATGCCAAACGTGTTTATGATGCCACCTATCCTGAGGATGCCGGTCAATTCGACGATGACTTCAAGAACCGCAAGAACCCCCTCAACCGCTTTGTGAGCTACCACCTCCTACCACGCATCGGACAGTATAACAGTTGGGTACAGTCTGGTGAGTTGCGCGAACACTGTTGGTACACCTCCCTAAGCGACCCCGAGGAATTCTATGAAACCATGTGTCCTGGAACCATCATGCGCTTTGCTGGTCCTCCCGCAGGATTGTTCATCAACCGTAAGGGTTTGCAGAACAATATTACCGTACGTGGCGTGAAGGTTCTCTCACCATCAGAGTCTGGAAGCATCGACCAAAATGCTCTCAACGGCGTGTACCACTATCTCGATGATATCCTTGCCTATACCACTGAGGTGCGCGACAAGGTTCTTAATTGCCGCATCCGCATCGATGCTACTGTGCTCAGCCCAGATTTCATGAACTGCAACGGTCGCGGCCGCTATGGAGAGGACATCCTAACTGGATTCAAGAACCAATACATCACCGACTGGAAAGTAAGCCCTGAAACCTACGTGGGCGTTCACTCCGACGTGGGCTATTGGAACTCCTATTGTGCCAATGCCGTGTGTATTTCTGGTGTGTTCGATGTCGCCTTCAAGCTCCCGCCTGTGCCCTCTGGAACCTATGAGGTCCGCCTTGGCTACACCGTTGGTGAAGAGCGTGGCGTCGTGCAGGTATACCTGAACAATGAGCCCTGCGGCATTCCCGTTGACCTCCGCGTCTATGGTCCCGACCCAAACATCGGATGGGTTGAGGACACTGATGATCCCGAAGAGAACACAGCCAACGACAAGGCCATGCACAACCGCGGCTACATGAAGGGTATGGACAGCTACCGCCCATGGGATGCTGATCATCCTCTGCGCGGCAACAACTGGAACCTCCGCCGTGTGCTGACCACCCAGTACCTCACCCCCGAAAAAACCTACTACCTGCGTTTCCGTCAGGTGCTCGATGATCCCGATCGCTACTGGTCGTTCGACTACATCGAACTTTGCCCGAAAAGCATCTATGGCAGCCCACAGGGTGAAGACACGCATTAGTCCAAATTGATAATATAGAGTTTCATAGTTTATAGTATAAGCGTTATATAGTTATGAAGACCAAAACCCTCAAATACATCACAGCCTGTCTGGTAAGTTGCGGCATCGTTGCTGCCGTTACCTCCTGTGCCGATTGGGACGACCACTACGACCCCACGACGGCACAGACTGCCAACGCACAGCTAACTCTCTGGAAACAACTGCAGCAGAATCCGCAGCTCAGCGATTTCTGCCAGGTGTTGCAGCAGACGAAAGTCTTCCGCAATCATAAGAAGACAGCCGTGAGTTATGCTGATTTGCTCGACCAGGGACAGACCTTCACCCTTGTCGCACCCGTCAACAACTCCTTCAACCGCGACTCACTGCTCCAACTCGTGCAGACCAATCAGGGCGACTCTATCGTTGAGAAGACCTTCATCATGAATCACCTCTCGCGTTCCACCACGTCGCTCGGTTCCGAGGCGGCATCGTCACCTTCCGTCATGCTCATGCTCAATTCCAAGCATCTTGCTGGTAATAGCCAAGCTATCGAAGGCGTTGCCGTGACGACACCAAACATTCATGCCCGCAATGGTATCCTGCATGTTGCATTGCGACCGATGCCCTATCGCCAAAACCTCTACGAAGCACTTTCTTTCGAGCCGCAGCTCAGTTCAATTGGTGCCATGCTCCGACAATACGAGCATGACCGCTTCGATCCTGATGCATCGGTGTCGGCTGGCATTGTAGAAGGCGTACCCGTGTATGTGGACTCCGTGGTTGTCGAGGAGAACACCCTGTTGCAGCGCATCGGCTACATCAATGCCGAAGACTCCACCTATTGGGTTCTCGCTCCAACGCAGCAGGCATGGCAGAAGGCTTTCGATGAGGCTGCCCAATATTTCCAGTATGACGAGACTGTGCTGAAGCGCGACTCCATCCAGCAGTTCTGGACTCTCCGCGCCCTGCTCGATGATGCCGTGTTCAACTATACAGAGCAGCAATCGCCTACCGATTCTCTGATATCTGTGCCCTACCGCGCAAACCGCAACTACAACACCACCCGCCGCCATGTCTATCACCGCTTCCTAAAGCCATTCGAGCCAGGAGGCATCCTCTATAATACCACCCAGATTCCATGCAGCAACGGTATTCTCTATACCACCGACCAGTGGCCCTTCTCACCCACCGAAACCTATCTGCGCGAACTGTGGAGCGAAGCCGAGCAGGTTCAGTACATCACTGCCGATAAGGATTGTTCGTACAACATCCGCCGCCTTGCTGCCGACTCCATCTCTGAATCGGGATATTTGCAGATTATTCCCCGCACGGCAACAGCCAACTGGGATCTCACCATGCGCGTCAACAATACACTTAGCGGCACTTACGACATCTGTGCCATCATTCTGCCAAAGGCCGTGGCCAATCCCAATAATCCCGACCTCAAGCCGAATAAGTTCAAGGCCACCATCTCCTATGTTGACATGGAGGGAAAAACGCAAACCTTTAACTGCAACAACACGCAGTTCCAGAACGACCCCTTGCGCGTCGATACCGTTGTCATCGCCGAGGCATTCCAGTTCCCGACCTGCAACTACGACCAGAACGACATCAAGGTTACTGTCAAGTTGCAGTGCTCTATCCTCGCACGTGAAACGTCACGTTACGCTCGCGAAATGTTTCTCGACTGTATCTACCTCCGTCCGAGAAAGGTTAACAACTAATTAAATCTTAAATCTTACGTCTTAAAAATTCTTATAACCCAACGATATGATGACTAAAAGTTTAAGATATCTCATCCTGGCGTTCGCCGTATGTTGCGGAACACTCGCAGCAATGGCACAGGAGAACACCAAGACAGTCACAGGCTCCGTCACCGATGCTGCCACTGGAAAGCCCCTGCAGGGTGTCATCGTTGTCGCATATGGACATCCGCGCTACAGCGCCATGACCAACGAACAGGGACTCTATGAACTGAAAGTTCCTGTGTACACACGGTCGGTCACTATGCGGCTCGAAGGATTCTGCCTGCAGCAAAACGCCATTGTCGACGACGAAACGACACCTATGCATGCCGTTGCCAACGCCAAACTCTATTCACAGGATTTTACTGGGCAGTACAGTGAAGCCACTAGTGCCACCGTCAGTGCACAGGCCGACCGCTTTGCCAACAATTCCGAGCTCAGCATTGACCCGCTTGTCTCGCAACAGCTCGGTGCCGACATGCGCACGGTCAGTCACGGAGGCATTCCCGGCTTGGGCAACCTCATGCTCATCCAGGGCATCAACTCCCTGCATGCCAATGTGCAACCGCTCGTCGTCATCGATGGCGTGGTCTTCGACATGCAGTACACACGCACCATGCTTCACGACGGCTATTTCAACAACCTCCTTGCCAATCTGAACGTCAATGACATAGAGACCGTCACTGTACTGAAGAACGGTACCGCCCTCTATGGTGCCAAGGGAGCCAATGGTGTGCTGCTCATCAAGACCAAGCGCAACAAGAGCATGGCTACGAAGATCGACGTAACTATTAACACGCGCTACGAACTCATTCCGCGCTTGCCCGAGATGATGGCAGCCGACGACTACCGTCTTTACACCACCGACCTTCTCGCTACCAAGACCAATCCCGCGCTGCTCGGCAAGATGAAATATCTCAACAGCGACCCCGATTATTACTATTACAACCAGTATCATAACGAGACCGACTGGGTGGATGAAGTCTATCACAACGCCTTCTCGCAGAACTACGGCATCAACGTGCAGGGTGGTGATAATGCCGCTTCCTACAACCTCTCGGTAGGCTACTCACTCGGAAACAGTACGCTGCGCAACAACGATTATTCACGCTTCAACATGCGACTGAACTCCGATATCAATGTCTTCCGAGGCTTCGACGTGCGCTTCGATGCTTCCTACAGCGATGTTGACCGCAGCCTGCGCGACGACGGCGCACCCGAAGACCCTCTCGGCACCGTCATCACCGCACCGGGATTCATTGCGCTCGCCAAGGCTCCGTTCCTCGCTCCCTATGCCTACGACAAGTATGGCAACCTGAGCCATTACCTTGCCGAGGCCGACGATTATCTTGAAGACCTATTCCAAGGTCGCGGACGCCTCGCAAACCCCGTGAGCATCCTCACCAATGGTGAAGGCAAGAACCGCAACTCTTTCGGTAATCGCCTCGTCATGTTTGCCATCACTCCGAAGTATCGGGTCAACCGCCATCTCTCCATCAGCGAGCACTTCACACTTGGACTCGTCAACACCAACGAACAGTACTACCTGCCCATACAGGGTGTGCCCACCTTCGTGGTAAAAGGTCTTGACGAAGGCACCACACTGCAGAACATTGCACAAAGCCAGGCAGCACGCCAGACCGACATCCAGAGCGATACCCGTGTGTCATGGAACAACCAGTACGGGCCTCACACCATTGCTGTGAACGGCGGCATGCGCTACATTAGCAACGAGTACAACCTCACCGCACAAATGGGCTATAACACTGCCAACGACAAAACACCGAATATGAATTCCTCGCTGCGTTTCAAGAACACGTCGGGTGCCGACGACAAGACACGCGAAATTACTTGGTACGCTCTTGCAGGCTATAACTTTGCCGAACGTATCTATGTCGACGCAGGCATCTCCGCACAGAGTTCCTCACGCTTCGGACCCGAAGTGTCTGGGCTGAAGGTCGCAGGAGTGGCATGGGGTCTCTTCCCATCGCTCGAGGCATCATGGGTGCTCACTAATGAGAAGTTCCTCTCTACGCTGAAGGGCATCAACTACCTGCGCCTGAATGTCGGCATCGACTTCTCAGGTAACGACGATGTATCCTACACAGCCTCACGAACCTACTTCGTAGCACACCGCATGCTGGGCGAGACCGTCAGCGGAAAGTCCATCGGAAACATCGGCAACACCGAGCTGCAGTGGGAGACAACGCGACGCCTCACAGCAGGCTTCACAGGTAACTTCCTGAACAACCGCCTCTCGGCACGCTTCAACTACTTCCGCAGCTACACATCCAACCTCTTGTCCTTGCAGCAGTTGGCATGGACCAGCGGACTACAGCAGAACTGGAGCAACGACGGTAAGCTGCAGAACGAAGGATTCGACTTCACCGTCAATGCACGCCTTCTGGCATTGAAGGATTTCTCTTGGGAACTCGGTGTGTCGGCTGGCCACTATGTTAATAAGGTCACCGCACTGCCCGGCAACCGCTCCTTCGAGACGAACACCTATGGTGCCACGATGCTCACCGAGGTCGGCAAACCCGTCGGCGTGTTCTACGGATGGAAGTCGCTCGGCGTCTGTGCTACCGATGTGGAGGCACAGGCCGATCAGCACTACCTGCTGAAGGAAAACGGTGAGAAAGCCTACTTCCAGGCTGGCGATACCCGCTTCTTCGATGCTGATGGCAATAAGCTCATCGACGACAACGACCGAACCATCATTGGCGACCCGAATCCTGACATCTACGGCAACATCTTCACGCGCCTCACGTGGAAGAATTTCTCCCTGCAGGCAGTGATGAACTATTCGCTCGGCAACGACGTCTACAACTACCAGCGCTCGCTGTTCGAGGGCGGCTCGCTCTTCGTCAACCAGACCACTGCCATGCAGAACCGCTGGACAACTGAAGGACAGGTCACCGACATACCGCGCGCTTCCTACCAGGATCCTATGGGCAACAGCCGCTTTAGCGACCGCTTCATCGAAGACGGCTCGTACCTCCGCTTGAGCAACGTCACGCTGAGCTATCATCTTCCCATCCGTAGCACCTATCTGCAGGGCATCACCGTCTGGGGTGGCGCCGACAACGTCTTCACCATCACACGCTACCTCGGCAGCAATCCCGATTGCGCTATTGCCGGCAGCATTCTCACACAGGGCATCGACCGCGGACTTCTCTCCGCTGGCCGCTCCTTCTCCGTAGGACTCAACATCAATCTGTAATAAAAATAGATCATTATGATAACCAAGAAAATAAAACAATTCTTCATTGCAGGTTCTGTATGCTGCTGTATCACAGCAGCCCTCACGTCGTGCTCCGATATCCTCGAGACCGAGTCGAACCTTGTGGAGTTCGAGAAGGACAACACCCTGAATCATCCCACCGACTCCGTCTACAGCGTGCTGGGCATCGTCAACAAGATGCAGCTCATTGCTGATCGCACGGTTCTGCTCGGCGAACTGCGCGGCGACCTCACAGAAGTCACCGATGCCGCCTCGGCCGACCTGAAGCGCTTGGCTGCCTTCGACCTTTCGCAGCCCAACAAGTACAATGCCGTTAGTGATTACTACGGAGTCATCAACAACTGCAACTACTATCTTGCTCACATCGATACCACCTTGCAGCGACGCGGACGCGTGCTCTTCCGTGCAGAATATGCTGCCGTAAAGGCATATCGCGCATGGACCTACTTGCAACTCGCACAGGCCTATGGAAACGTACCCCTCGTCTTGCAGCCCGTCATGACCGAGCAAGAAGCACAGCAGGCACAAAACATGCAGTATTCGTCGCTACAGGACATCTGCAACTACTTCATCGACGACCTCACACCCTATGCCCGTGTTGAGTTACCCGACTTCGGAGTTATCGGCAACTGGGATTCCGACCAGTTCTTTATTCCGATGCGTGCTCTCATCGGCGACCTGTGCCTCTGGGCAGGACGCTACGAGGAGGCTGCACGATGGTATCACGACTACCTCAACGATGAGCGCGAACCCATACAACTCAGCCCGCATCGCATCACGTGGCCGAGCGTCAGCGAGTTCCTGCGGCCCACCGACGGCTATCGGGTGACCACATCCACCGAGGCCATCAGCATCATACCCATGGAGGACCGAGTCTTCGACGGAGTTGTCAGCGACCTCGAGAACATCTTCTGTTCTACCCGTGAAAACAACTACTACTATCAGCTCACACCCTCTGTCGCCATGCGACAGCTGTCGGCAGCACAGACCTACTGCATCGAGTATAAGACCGATACACAGACAGACACGCTCTACGCACCAAAGGTAGGGCTGCAAGAGGAAATTCTCGTCGGCGACCTACGTCTCTACTCCAACTATAATATGTCGTCGGTCGGCGGACAGGATGCCTATTCAGAGTATTCGTCGCTCCGGCAGACCATCACGAAGATCTGGGACGACTGCGTGCCCACCTACCGGCGAACAATGGTCTACCTTCGCTATGCCGAGGCGCTCAACCGAGCAGGACTGCCACAGTCGGCATTCGCCATCTTGAAGTATGGCCTCTGTGCCGAAAACGTAGTGACACGCATCGACAGCCTCGAGCGTGCAAAAGCAGGGTCGCTCATCGACTTCGATGCCAACAACTTCACCAAGGAGACCACCTTCGGAATCCACTCACTCGGCTCTGGCGACTCGGAAGCCAACGAATTCTACACGCTGCCCGTGCCCCAACAGGCTCTCAACAGCCGGCAGGATACCATTGCCTATCAGATACCTCTTGTTGAGGACCTGATTATCAACGAGATGGCGCTCGAGGGAGCCTTCGAAGGCTATCGCTACTACGACCTTATGCGCGTAGCACTGCGACGCAACGACCCCGCCTATCTGGCCAAGACCATCGCTCGCCGCAACGGCACCACCGATGCAGCCCTCGAGTCGCTGCTCATGGACACCAACAACTGGTTCCTGCCCCTGCCGTAATCCCTCACGTTCCGTATGTCGCAATTATTGCGACCTCTCCCAACCTCTACTCTGAAAGTTATTAGTTAGTTATGGTAATATAAAGCAGATTTTTGCGGTTGCCTGTATGTGAATATCGGCAACCGCTTTCCGTAAAAAACTTCACAACATGAAACAGCAAATCATCTCACTGGCCGCTCTGCTGGCCACCACCGTCAACAGTAACGCACAGACCATCGCCGCCAACTACAAGGCAGTAGGCGAGGGAAATCCCATCAGTTCATGCGTGTTCTGCGCCGACCCAACAGCCATCGAATATCAAGGGCGGCTCTATGTCTATGGCACCAACGACCACCAGCAATATATCTACAATGGAAAGAAGAACAGCAATGGTTACGGAAACATCAAGTCGCTCGTGGTGTTCTCTACCGACGATATGGTAAACTGGACATTCCACGGCACCATCGACGTCGGAAAGATATGCGGCTCGTGGTGCGGACAGTCGTGGGCACCATCGGCCGTATGGCGTACCACCGACAACGGGACGGAAGAATTCTTCGTCTATTTCGCCAACGGAGGCGGTAGCGTGGGCGTCATCAAGGGCGCAACACCCATCGGACCGTTCAAGTCGCCCAACGGCAATGCGATGATCCGTCACGGAATGGCGGGTGTAGACCCCTGCAACTGGGTATTCGACCCAGGCGTGGTCATCGATGACAATGGCCAGGGATGGATAGCCTTCGGCGGCGGCGACCCGCAGTCCACAGGCTCGAACCTCTGGCCCGGCAACTCACGCATCGCGAAGCTCAAGCCGTCCATGACAAGTCTCGACGGCAGCGCCGTGAACCTCCCTGCTCCCTATCTCTTCGAGGCCAGCGAACTCAATATGATGAACGGCCGCTATGTCTACACCTATAACACCTCATGGTCCGACCGCAACGACTGGAGCAAGTTCGACAAGCGAGGCAGCAATCCCGCACCCTCCACATGCAGCATGTGCTATATGGTCACCGACAACCCCCTCGACCCCGACTCCTGGGAATATCGCGGCGAATACGTTCCCAACGAGGGCAACTTCGGCATGGGCTGGGGCAACAACCACACCCACCTGCAGAAGTTTCGTGATGAATACTACCTCTTCTATCACTCCACACTCCTGGAACAGAACATGAAAAGCGCCAATGCTATGAACAGCAGCGCATCCGGCTATCGCTCCATCGGCGTGAACAAGGCCACCGTCAACGAGAACACGCAGAAGATTAACAAGCTCACCCTGACCAAGTCGGGTGTCCAAAGCATCCAGAACCTCAATCCCTACATCCTGCAGCAGGCCGAGACGATGGCCACCAGCGGCGGCGTGAGCTACGAGAACTTCACCAACATCACCAAGAACACATCCATCAACACCCTCGGCAACGATGCCTCACGCAACCTGCAGGTGAAGATGGCTGAAGGTTCGTGGACACAGCTGCGTAAGGTAGACTTCGGAACCATCGGCGCTGCAAGCTTCATGATTCGCGCCAAGGGAACCGGCACCCTCGAAATTCGCCTGAACAGCAAGACCGCCAAGCCTGCAGCCACCTTGGAGTTCTCGTCGACAGCCTTCGAAGACCATGTCATCGACCTCAACCCCACCCAGTTCCAAAACGTGAAGACCGTATATTTCGTGTTCACCGCAGCTACCAACGTGCAGTTCGATGCCTGGCAGTTCACCGAAGTCGACCCCGATGCCATCAATCCCATCGTCGCCCCGTCGTCGTCGGCTGATGCCAAGATCTATGATCTCTCGGGTCGCCGCGTCTCCACGTCACACACTCTCCCCCAAGGCATTAGCATCGTTGGTGGAAAGAAAGTGCTCAGACGGTAATATGTATTGATTTATAATAAAAACCAGGTTTTCTTGGTTTTTCCCTCATTTATCCGTACCTTTGGCTAACGCCGAAGGTACTTTTTTCAAATGTCACGACTCGGCCAAATATGCAAGCATAATGGCCCTCGCTGCTCCATTTGTTCGGAAATAAAAATGAAAAAAATATTGTTTTCATTTTGTATTTCGCTCACTTATTCGTACCTTTGCCATGAATATTGCTTTATACCATAACTATACATCGTTTTTTCATGAGACGCCTATTGCTCATTTTAGCCTTATTTATACATCTGGCTGCCTACCCTCTTGCACAGACAGGCTACTTCTTGCCTGCGAGCATGTTCTCCAGCAGCCTACTCTCCGACCTGTGCCAAGATACCTACGGAAACATCTGGCTCGGCACCGATTACGGACTGAACCGCTTCAACGGATACAGCTTCACCACCTTCCTGCATAACGATGCCGACACGACCTCTCTGCAGGCAAACACCATCGTCAGCCTGCTCAGCGATGAGAACGGCAACTTATGGGTGGGCACAAACCGCGGACTCGATTACTACGATGCCGCCACCAACACCTTCCGGCATTATTACTTCCCGAGAGGCGTGAAGCCGAGAGTCAGCCAAATCGGGCGGTTCAGCGATGGAACCATTACAATTGGCACAGCAGGCTACGGAGTGTACCTCCTCGGAAAAGACGGGAAGCTCACAGCCACACGGCGTTTCAGTGCCGACGAAAACGACTCCTACTGCCGCTCCCTGACCGAGGACTCCCGCCACCGCATCTGGAAATTCGGCTTCAACCAGACCTTCGTCATGACCGACGGCAATAAGAAGGAGGTTTTCCAATCACAGGTCGGCGACGTCATCCACATCATGGACTGTGGCGACGAAATCCTCATCATCGGCCTCTATGGCTTCATGTCCTACCGCGATAGCAAGCTCTCCATTGCCGACATCGATCTTTCCCAGCTCTCTACACCCCAGCATCTTCTTGATCGGCAGGGTAGCGGTCCGCTCCAAACGCCCGAAATCGTCTTCAACTATGCCAAGGCCGACGACGAAGGAAACCTCTACATCGGTACCCGAGGCAACGGACTCTTCTGCGTTCGCAATGCAGCACAGAAGGCCGGACGAACCCCGCGACGTCTCGAACGAGTCCAGGCGAACGCATATGGCATCGACCTGAACACGGCGAAAGTATGGAAGATGATGTTCGATCGCAAAGGAAATCTCTGGCTCGGACTCCAGAACAAGGGCCTGATGATGATCCCGCGGCAGCCCATGCAGTTTGCCAACTGGAGCTTTGCCGCCCAGAACATCCGCCTGGGCTCCAGCGTTTCTTCGGTCTGCCCGGGCGACAACGGCATCACTTGGTGCACCGTACAGGGCGTAGGCGTCTACGGCTTCGATGCACAGGGCCGCGTCGTGGCCCACCCCGCAGCACCTGCCGCCGTGGAATTCATCTACCGCGACCCGCAGGAACGATATTGGCTTGGCACCGACAACGCTCTCTTCTCCTACAACCCCCTCACTGGTCAGGCACAGCGCAAGGTTACCTTCAAGTGCGATAAGTTCAACGACATGACCTCCGATGCCAACGGCAATCTCTACCTCTCCACTTTCTCGCGCGGATTCTGCATCTATAATCCGCAGACAGGCCTTCTGGTCAACCACAGCATTGCCAACCGCGACTCCATACGCGGATTCCTCTGCAACGACTGGATCATGGATATGATCACCGACCGGCAGGGGCTCATCTGGTTTGCCACCTCCTCGGGCGTGTCGTGCTACGATCCGAAAGCCGACAGCTTCCGTCCCCACCAGTGGCACCAGCTGCTCAACGGCGTGATGTGCTTCTCCCTCTGCGAACTCCGCAACCACGATGTTGCCATCGGCACCGAGCAGGGACTCTACCTCTACGACCACACGAAGCGCACCGTGGAGCCATTCCCGCATAGCGAGCAGCTGCGCGACAAGGCCATCTGCTACATCGCCGAAGCCAACAACGGCGACCTCTGGTGCTCCACCTCCATGGGCATCTGGCAACATGACTGTCATACACGGCAGTTCATCGGACACGTCAACGGCAACGGACTGAGTAACCGCGAATATCTCTATGGCGTAGGACTCCACACCGGTAGCGACCAGATTCTCTTCGGCACAAACGAGGGACTCACTGTCTTCCAGCCCGCCAACGTGCAGGCACAGCAACAGCAGGCCGACGCCCTGCTACTCACCGATTTCATCGTGCAGGGCGAGCCCGTCAGCATACGCACCGTCCTCAACGGCGTCCACATCACCAGGTTGGCCGTTCCCGAGAGCGACCACTTCTATCTGTCCTACCACGACAACACCTTTACGATGGTGTTCTCGCAACTCAACTTCATCAACCCCACCAATGTGGTCTATGAATACCGTATCGACGGCGGGGCTTGGCTGCGCACCTCCTACGGCATCAACACCATCACCCTCAGCCAGCTGCAGCCGGGCACCTACAACATCGAGGTGCGGGCACTCGCCGACGGAGCCTATTCGCCTGTGAAAAACCTGCGAGTCACCATTCGTGCACCCTGGTATAGCAGCACGCTGGCCCGCATCCTCTATGGCCTGCTGTTCCTGCTGGGGCTCGCAGCCATCGCCATCGCCTACCGTCGCCGCACGCGTCGCATCATGGACGAAGAGAAGATGAAGTTCCTCATCAATGCCACCCACGACATCCGATCTCCGCTCACACTCATCATGGGTCCGCTGGCGAAGCTCAAGCAACGGCTGGGCGACAGCCAGCCTGAGGCAAAGCGCGACATCGACACCATCGAGCACAACGCCAACCGCATCCTGAACCTCGTGAACCAGATCCTCGACGTGCGGAAAATCGACAAGCAGCAGATGCACCTGCACTGCCAGCCTACCGACCTCGTGGCATTCACCAAGGGCGTATGCAAGATGTTCGACTACAACGCACAGGAGCGAAACATCGACTTCCGCTTCCTCCACGACGACATCCATTCGCTCGAGGCATGGATCGACCGCAACCAGTTCGACAAGGTGCTCGCCAACCTGCTCAGCAATGCGTTCAAGTACAGTAGCGACGGCGGCTCTGTCACCGTGTCGCTCAGCGCCACCGCCGACACCGCTCGCTTCGAAGTCGTCGACGACGGCGAAGGCATCGACAGCGATACCATGAAGCACATCTTCGACCGCTTCTACCAGGGACGCAACTCCGAAAACACCAGCACCGCCGGCACAGGTATCGGACTGAACCTCTGCAAGATGATCGTCGACTTCCATCACGGCACCATTGAGGCACACAACCGCACTGGCGATGCCCACGGCTCGCGCTTCGTTGTCACACTGCCTCTGGGCAACGAGCACCTGCGCGAGGAGGAACGCGTCGTCCCGAAACCCGCTACGCCGTCGGCGGGCCGTCAGCACAGCGTGCTCGTCGTCGATGACGACATTGAGCTCGCCAACTATATCGCCGCCGAACTCTCGCACCACTACCGCTGCAGTGTGTGCAGCAACGGAAAGGAAGCACTCCGCCAGCTGCTCACCAGCAACTACGATCTCGTGGTGAGTGATGTAATGATGCCTGAGATGGACGGCTTCACCATGCTCCGCATGATCAAGACCAACCTCAACCTGCTCCACATACCTGTCATTCTGCTCACGTCGAAGACCGATGTCGCCAACCGACTCGAAGGACTGGAGCAGGGGGCCGACGCCTATATGAACAAGCCGTTCGACACCGCCGAGCTGCGCGCCACCGTCGACAGCCTCATCCGCACTCGCCAGCGACTGAAAGGCAAGTTCTCGGGTGCACAGCAGCAACAGCAGCGCCTCGACCTGCCTACGCCGAAGGGCAACGACGAACAGCTCATGGAGCGAATGATGAAGGTCGTCAACGCACATCTCGCCGACAGCAACTTCAGCGTCGATGTTATCACACACGAGGTAGGCATCAGCCGCACACAGCTCCATCGCAAGATGAAGGAGCTCACGGGGCTCTCCACTAGCGAATTCATCAGGAACATTCGCCTCGAACAGGCAGCACGCCTGCTGCGCGAACAGAAAATCAACGTCACACAAGTGGCGTATGCCGTCGGATTCTCTAACCTCTCACACTTCTCCACACTCTTCCACCGACACTTCGGCATGTCGCCAAAAGAGTTTGCAGAGGCGAAGGACTAGCGATAACAATAGGATTAGGGGAGAGGCGCTACCTTCACAACCCTCACAGAACCGTCGGCCAATTGCTGACGGCATAAAATGATTTGTTTTCCAAATGGTTTTTTGATAGCGATGCCGTTAGGAAGGAAGTATTCCTTTCTGACCACGTTTCTACTGTTGTCTGTTGCAATTCTGCTGACAGCGGGTTGCAACTGCCAACAGTAGGAGGGTTGGTTCAGTGTGGCCGAAAGGGCATTGGTAGCATCGATGCCATACCAGCCGTCAAGAAAGTTCTGGCTGCTATCGAGATTGCTGGCACGGATGGCGAGCAACTGCGACTGACGGTTGCGAAAGACAGGGTGCAACCCTTGCGCATTGACGGTGGTTGTGCGAAGAAAACTGTTGCGGATGGCATAGCCGAAGTCAATATTCTGAATGTAATACGCCCTTCCCTCCGTTTGCCAAGCCTTCATCGTTCCGTACTTGGGATATTCTGCAACATCGTGACCGGTGATGGTCCAGATGGTTCCCCTTGTGTCGGGATTGGAAGTTAGCGCTACGTCGCCCGTGCGCTCCGACTGCATGACGAGATAGCCTACTCCCGACTCTTCTTTTGAGGGAAGAGTGATGTAGTAGTCGCCGTCGGCTATGTCGTCGCAGCGTACAGCAATCGTCTCACCATTGTTCTGTAGTCGATAGGTGGCGCCAACCGTTGTGGGGAAGGAAATTTCGTTGTCATTAACAACCTCGTAGGCAACGGCAGAGCCTCTTTCATCAGTGATATCGAAGCACACAGCGGCTTCGGGATATTTCACGACGGCCTTCTCGCCTGCTAAGGATTTGATGACCACCTCGGTGGCCTTGCCGTCTTTCCATTCAATGGAAATCTCAAAGTTGCCTACTGCCCGCAAGCCCTTCACGGAACCCTGTGCCCACGCTGAGGGTAGTGCAGGTAGCAGTTCGAGTTTCCCGAGATGGCTCTGCAGGAGCATCTCGGCTATACCTGCCGTAGCCCCGAAGTTGCCGTCGATCTGATACGGCGTGTGAGCATCCCACAGGTTTTCATACACACCGCCTCCCTCGCTGTTGCCAGTATAGGTTTGAATATGTAGCGCTGTAGCGAGCAGGCTCTGACAGCGGTCGCCGTCGTGAGCACGAGCGTGGCAGTTCACTTTCCATCCCATCGACCATCCTGTACCTTCATAGCCACGTGTGTTCAACGAATTCACGGCGGCCTGATAGATGGCGGGATTTATGTCCTCAGCAATCTGATTACCTGGATAGAGGCCCATCAAATGTGAAAGGTGTCGGTGGGAGTTATAAGACGACACGCTGCTTTGAGAAGTATACTTCCATTCGCGCAGAAGGGTTTTTCCATTCACGATCTCGGTGGCCGTACCCTTGTCGAGCTTCTCGAACTTCGTCTGCAACTCGGTGAGGAAAGCAGCCAGTTCTTCGTTCATATAATCCTTTCCCGTACGGCGGCCGTATTCTTCATAAGCCTGCAGCGTGTTGTTGAAGAGGTCCCAAACCAACTGTTGCGAGTGAGCAGTAGCATTTTCCGAGCCAGGTCCGTGCTCCGGCGAGTATTCGTTCGGGCACTCATAAGTTCCGTCCTTCGCCAGTTTCAGACGCTCCATCCAGTATTCGCAACATGAATGCATAGCGGGCAGAGCTGTATTCCAAAGGTAATCGGTGTCGAGCGTATAGCGATAGTGTTGCCACAGATGCATACAATACCAAGCGTTGGCGATGGTGTAGTTTTGCATCCAGTTCGACCCCGAGCCATAGATGTTGTTCTCCGTCGTGAGCGTCCAGCCCTTTGTCTGTCCGGCTATCTGTCGTGCGTTCTTGCGCCACTGTGAGCGTTCGCATGCCTCGCGCTTGATGTAGTTCAGGTAAGGCAGGTGCAGTTCGCTGAGATTCGTCACCTCGGCCGGCCAGTAGTTCATCTGCACGTTGATGTTAGAGTGAATGTCCGAGTTCCAAGCGGGCGAGTTGCTATCATTCCAGATGCCTTGCAGATTGCTCGGCAGATCGACGCCTCGGCTACATGAAATCATCAGATAGCGGCCGTAGTTGAAGTAGAGCTGCTCTAGCAGCAGGTTTTGCTGGTTGTTGCGGGCGAAGTTGCTAATGAGTGTTGGTGTGGGCACTGAATTCTCTTGGTCGGTGATACTCAGCTGACAACGATCGTAGAGTGCCTTGTAGTCAGCGATGTGGTCCGCACGGATAGCCTCGTAACCCTTTGCCACAGCTGCTTCAACGGTATTCTGCACCTTTCCGGGAAGGTCGGAGGCAGGATAGATGTAGTCGTCGTTGTCGGGCGAGAAGTTCGTTCCGCCCAACAGATAAATGACGAGTTCATCGGCGCCGCTGACATCCAGTCCACCCTCGCCATTTACGCTCACCGTTCCCCCTTTCGCCACGACCTTCATCATACAGTAAAATGCCTCATTGTTTTTTGTTCCCGTGCGCTTGGCCTCACCACTGAATACAGCGAGACCGACCCCGTCGGCAACGCTGTATTTCGGTGCTGCTCCGTTGGCATTGAAGAGAATCAGGTTCTTGTTGATTTTCCCCTTTGCCGAAGCATCATAGCGAATAGCAAGCACCTGGTCGGGATTTGACACGAGATATTCGCGCGTATAGTCCACCCCATCGGCTGTATAGGCCACACCTGCCAACGCCTCCTCGATGTCGAGCCAGCGGCGATAGTCGGTAGCTTTCTTCATGTCGGCATTGGTATCAGTGATATATAGATGGCCGAAGTCGAGATACGAACCGTAGGAACCGTTATCAACCACATTTCCCACATGTCCGCGCCAGAGCGTTTTCTCGTTGAACTGCACCTCGTCGCGCTTGACGCCGCCCATCACGCAGGCTCCAAACTGTCCGTTACCGATGGGAAGCGTACTCGTCATCCATACCGTTGCGGGCTTCGTGTACCAGAGCGTGTGCGTATGTTCAGGCTTCCAAGTTGTTGAACCCGTGATACCTACCTCAGCGATGTTGCCAGGCTTCACGTCGGCAAATTCCATATCCGCCTCAGCCACAAACTGCAACGGGTTATTGGGATCGCCTTTCGACCAGAGACCGAGTTCTCTGCCCACTCCGAAACCGCCCCACTGGTTCAGATAGGCATTTGTCGTACCCACTTGGTCAACATAGATTTCATAGCCTTCGTACGACGAACTCGAGGTCTTCACTATCTGCAACGCTGTATAGCCGCCCGAAGGCTCTGCTGCCGTCTGGAACTTCTCCGCCGTCGTGCTATAGAACATCACTTGTCCGCTGCGCGTCGTCAACCGATAGTGCTTGCTGTCGACAGTTTCCACTTTCCACAACTGCACATCCTTCTTCGCAACCACAGCCTCAGCAGTCTGCATATTCTTACCGTTGCCCATCGACGTGAGCACCGCCAATCCACGCTGCATCTGGATGTAGTACCAGTGTTCGTTGCCCTCGGTGCTTACCTCTGGGAATACAGCGGCAGCACTTGCCGACTGTCCTATCCACAAAAGCAGTACAAGTTGAATAATTCTCTTCATGATCATTCGTCGGTTAAATAGATTTTCTGCAAAGATAATGTAAATCTCGGAAATATAGAATAAAAACACGTTTTTTTCTTTGCATTTCCCTCACTTATCCGTACCTTTGCGACAAAAGTCGCGAAGTTACTGCGTTTCGGCAAAAAAAAGAAACAAGTTTCTTTGTTTTGCTCTCAACTTTTCGTAACTTTGCAGGCTGTATGGTATTGAATTACATTTGGATTGCATTCTTTTTGATTGCTTTCGTCATAGCATTAGTCAGGTTGGTGCTGCTCGGTGATACCGAGGTGTTTCCAGCCATGATGAACTCTACGTTCGAGACGTCGAAGACCGCCTTCGAGATTTCGCTCGGGCTGACGGGGATGCTGGCACTGTGGCTGGGCATCATGAAAATCGGTGAGCGCGGCGGGGTGGTCAACATGTTGGCGCGCTTGCTGTCGCCCGTGTTCACGAAGCTATTTCCCGACATCCCGAAGGGCCATCCTGCTACGGGCAGCATCTTCATGAATATTGCCGCCAACATGCTGGGGCTCGACAATGCCGCCACGCCGCTTGGACTGAAGGCGATGGAGCAGCTGGAAGAAGTGAAAAGTGAAAAGTTAAATGTGAAGAGAGAGGCGGGACAAATCAGCGAGAGCGAGTATCAGCGCCTGAAGCTGACGGCATCGAATCCGATGATCATGTTTCTGGTGCTCAACACCAGCGGACTGACCATCATCCCCGTTTCCATCCTCGCCTACCGCTCACAGCTGGGTGCTGCACAGCCCACCGATGTGTTTGTGCCTATCCTGCTGGCAACATTCTTCGCCACGCTGGCGGGCATCATCATCACCTCGCTCTACCAGCGCATCAACCTGCTGAATCGCACGATGTTGCTCACGCTGGGCGGAGTGAGCGCCTTTGTGGCCGCCGTGATCTGGGGCTTCAGTCGGCTAGACTCAGTGCTGATGAACACCGTGAGCATATCGGCAGCATCGATCCTGCTGATGACAATCATCGTGGGCTTCATCGTCGCCGCTATGCGACGGAAGGTGAACGTCTATGACTCGTTCATCGAGGGTGCCAAGGAGGGCTTCACGACCGCCGTGCGCATCATTCCCTACCTCGTAGCCATCCTCGTGGCAATCGGCGTGTTTCGTGCCAGCGGAGCGATGGACTGGATGATGAGTGCCATCAGATGGCTGGTGGGGCTGACGGGTTCGAATGCCGAGTTTGTCGATGCCCTTCCTACTGCCATCATGAAACCCCTCTCGGGCAGCGGTGCACGTGGCATGATGGTCGACGCGATGACGCAGTACGGTGCCGACTCGTTTGTGGGTCGCCTGTCGTGCATCTTCCAGGGCTCGACCGACACGACATTCTACATCCTCGCCGTTTACTTCGGCTCTGTAGGAATCCGCTACACACGCCACGCTGTTGCTGCCGGTCTGCTGGCCGACCTCGCTGGCGTCATTGCCGCGATCAGCATTGCTTACATGTTCTTTGCATAGCGCCCCCACCCCCAAAAATAATTGATAATTGAGGGGAGTAATTACACACAGAAGTTAAAATATGGATAACAACAATAAAACAATAGAAGAGGTATCTACTCCCCTCCCTCACAGGGAGGGGCAGGGGGGTGGGTCTCTTTTAGGCAGCCTCCTCAAAGACACCGCCATCTACGGACTCTCGAGCATCGTGGCGCGATTCATCAACTACTTCCTGGTGCCCATCCAGACGAAGCGGTTCAATGCTGCGGGCGGACAATATGGCATCATCACGAATGTCTATGCCTACGTGTCGCTGCTCATCATCCTGCTCACCTACGGAATGGAGACCACCTTCTTCCGCTTCATGAGCAAGGAGGGCGAGAACCCCGAGCGCGTCTATTCCACCACGCTGCGCCTGGTCGCCACCACATCGCTGGTGTTCGCCGCCGTCGTGAGCGTGTTCCTGCAGCCGCTGGCCAACCTGATGGGCTACAGTGACCACCCGGAATACATCTGGGTGATGTTCGTCACCGTCGCCATCGATGCCTTTGTCGCCATTCCGATGGCCTACCTGCGCTACCTCCACAAGCCCGTGAAGTTCGCTTCGATACAGATCTTCAACATCGTGTTGAACATCGTCCTGAACATCCTCTATCTCATCGTGCTACCCGCACTCGAATGGAATCCCTTCGGCATCTACGACTCGCAGTTCACGCTACAGGTGGTATGGGTGTTCTACATCAACATCTTCTGCTCGATAGTGAAGATGCTGCTGCTCTGGAAGGAACTCGGCGGAATCCGCTTCGGCTTCGACCGCGACGCCTGCAAGCGCATGCTCGGCTATGCCTGGCCACTGCTCGTGATGGGACTGGCCGGACAGCTCAACCAGGCAGCCTCGCAGATTCTCTTCCCCTATCTCTACGACGGCACGTCCGAAGAGGCAAACACCCAGCTTGGCATCTACGGCGCCTGCATCAAGATTGCGATGATCATGGTGATGATTACGCAGGCGTTCCGCTATGCCTACGAGCCCTTCGTGTTCGGTAAGAGCAAGGATAAGAATAGCAAGGAGACCTACGCGCAGGCGATGAAGTTCTTCATCATCTTCACCTTGCTGGCCTTCCTCGCCGTCATCGGCTATATGGACATCCTGCGCTATCTCGTAGGCGAGAGCTATTGGGAAGGTCTGAACGTCGTGCCCATCGTGATGGCTGCAGAAATCATGTTCGGCATCTTCTTCAACCTGTCGTTCTGGTATAAGCTCACCGACCGCACCATCTGGGGCGCCTATTTCTCGGGCATCGGTGCGCTGGTGCTCATCGTCATCGACATCCTCCTGATTCCACGCTTCAGCTATATGGCCTGCGCGTGGGCGGGCTTCGCAGCCTACGGCGTATCGATGGTCATCTCCTATTTTGCAGGACAGAAATACTTCCCCATCAACTATCCGCTGAAGTCGATAGCCTTCTACTTCCTGGTTTCGGCCGTGCTCTTCGTGCTGATGACACTCGCCAACAGCCACCTGCCCATGTGGGCTTCGCTCACCGTCAACACCCTTTTGCTGCTGGTGTTCGTCGCCGTCATCGTGCGTCGCGACCTGCCACTCAGCAGTCTCCCCGTCATTGGAAAGAAATTCAAGAAATAAATACGTGAAGTTAAAGAAGTTATAGAAGTTAAAGAAGTTATAGAAGTTAAAGAAGTTATAGAAATTAATGAAAAAATACATCTTTACCCTAATGGCCACTTTGGCTCTGACAACTGCTCATGCAGACAACACCCTCGTCATCAACGAACTCATGGCATCGAATCTCGGTTCCGTGATGAGTCCAGCCATCAACTTCGACAGTTGGATTGAACTCTACAATCCTTCCAATCAGTCGATCAATCTCGCCGGCTTCTACCTCAGCGACGACGCTTCCAACCTGAAGCGCTGGAAGATGCCCAGCGACATCGGTACGATTCCCGCGAAGGGATTTCTCGTTGTGTGGTTGGGTTCCGACGACATCAAGAGCAATCAGGCACCGTTCAAACTCGATTGCGACGGAGGCGTCGTCTGCATTAGCGACAAGAGCGGAACGCTCATCACAAGTGTGAAATATCCCGAGGCCTTGAGCCGCACGGCCTATGCCCGCACCACCGATGGTGCCGACGCGTGGGGATGGACGGCCACGCCAACACCCGGTGCCAGCAATGCCGCTTCCGTCTTTGCCACCGAGCGTCTGCCCGAGCCGGTCGTCAGCGTCGACAGCAAGCTGTTCACGGGTTCGTTCCAGGTCAGCGTCGACATCCCCGAGGGAACCAAACTGATGTACACCACCGACGGCAGTCTGCCACAGGCCCCGAAGGGTGACGAAGGTGATGACGAAACCTCGCCCTGGACCAACTGGGTGAAGAACAGCGACTGTGAGGGCGACGACGTCACCTGTCTTGTGGGAAAGGACGGCAATGAGAACGGTGTCATGAACACAAAGATCGTCGACGGGGAAGGACACGACGGCTCGCGGTGCGTCAAGGTGCATGCTGTTGCCAATGCCGCCGACGACTGGACGACACAGTTCTTCGTCTATACGCCCGATCACATCTGGAATGCCGGCGACAAATACCGTTTCCATATGTGGGTGCGGGCCGACAAGGCAGCCCATATCTCTGCGCAGTCGCACAAAAAGCCCGGTTCCTACATCCATTGGCAAATGCTCGACGGTGAATACAACATCACCACCGAGTGGCAGGAGATTGTCTATGAAGGCACCATCACCGACCAGCAGGCAGGCACCACTGGCGGCGGCGGATGGTGGTGGGGGGGCGAACCGGCTGCCTCCGAACTGCAGACCATCGCCTTCAATCTGAATGAAGACAAGAAGTCCGACAACAACTTCTACTTCGACGACATCACTTGGGAGTCGTATCAGGGCGAGGGAGAGACAACAGAGAGCAGCAAGCTGAGCAAGGACGGAAAGTTCACCGTCAACAAGACCACCAACTACACCTTCCGCCTCTATAAGGACGGCTACCTGCCCAGCGTGCCCGTCACCCGCAGCTACATCCAGACCTCCAACAAGTACACGCTGCCCGTCATCTCCATCGTGGGCGACAAGAAATACTTCACCGACCCGAAGATCGGCCTCGACTGCGACGGCGACGGCACCAACGGCAAGACTGGCAACGGACAAGACTGGCCCCGCAACTACAACCAGCCTTGGGACCGCCCCGTGAACTTCAGCTATATGACCCCCGATGGCGAGATGTTGTTCAATCAGGATGCAAACATCAAGGTCTCCGGCGGCTGGACGCGTTCGCAGCGCTACCGTTCGTTCAAGCTGAAGGCCAACAAGGTATTCGACGGCCAGAACCGCTTCGACTTCTCGTTCTTCCCGCAGAAGCCCTTCATCCGCAACAAGACCATTCTGCTGCGCAACGGCGGCAACGACTACTGGACTCACAACGCCCGCTTCATGGACCCCGCTCTGGAAACCATCATCCAGCGCTCGGGCATCGACCTCGACGTGCAGTCCTCCCAGCCCGTCATCGAATATGTGAACGGTGAGCTGCGCGGCGTGTTCAACCTGCGCGAGCCCAACAACGACGGCTACGCCTATGCCAACTGGGGCTACGACGACGATGAACTCGATGCCTTCGAGAACATGGTGATGAAGAACGGCACCGACTCCGTCCTCAACGTCATCTTCGACCTCGCCCGCGACATCAATGCCGACGGCAACTACGAGCAGCTGACGACGATGCTCGACATCGACGAGTTCACCAACTATATGGCCGTCACCATGTTCCTCGACAACGACGACTGGCCCAACAACAACATGAAGGCCTACCGCAGCCAGAACGACGGGCGCTATCGCTTCGTCAGCTTCGACCTCGACTACGCCTTCTCCCTGCGCAACTTCAACACCCACAACGACGACCCCTTCGCCTATTTCCTCGATTTCAAGGACGCAAACACCGTCAACGGTGAGGGCAACTGGAATAAGGAAATCGTCAACCTCTTCCTGAACCTGCTGGGACACGACGCCTATCGCCGTAAGTTCATCGACACCTTCTGCCTCATTGGCGGAAGCGTGTTCGAGCCCACCCGTGCCGGCGCAATCGTCGACGAACTGCTCAACAACGTCAAGGCCATGTGCCAGCTCATGAAACAGCAGGGCATCAACGACGGCCACGACCCCGACCGTGCCGCCACCACCATCAAGAGCAAGCTGAGCGGCCGTTCCACGAAGATGACCAACTGCCTGAAGAAGTTCTCCTACGCGAAGCTTAGCGGCGTTCTCGCACAAAACGTCACGCTGAAGGCCGACACCGAGGGCGCCCGTCTCTACGTGAACGGGATCCTCGTGCCCTATGCCGACTTCCAAGGTCAGCTGTTCGCACCCGTCCTCCTGAGTGCCGAAGCCCCTGCCGGCTATCGCTTCGCAGGATGGAAGCAGGGCAGTTCCGTCGTCAGCACCGAGGCCGAGTTCTCATTGCCCCAGGGCACCGTCAGCCTCACTGCCACCTTCACCCCGCTCTCCGAAGAGGAACGGAGCAAAGAGGGCATCACGCCCGTCCGCATCAACGAGGTGAGTGCCGCCAACGGCATCTTCGTCAACGACCTCTTCAAGCGCAACGACTGGATAGAGCTCTACAACACCACCAGTGCCGACATCGACATCCAGGGCATGTATCTGAGCGACAACCTGGAGAAACCCCATAAGTATCAGATTGAGCAGACCGACGGAGTCTCTACCGTCATCCCCGCTCACGGCTACCTCGTCGTCTGGTGCGACAAGCTCGATCCTCTCTCCCAGCTCCACGCCTCGTTCAAGCTCGCTGCCGAAGGCGGTGACATCCTGCTCACAGCTGCCGACGAGAGCTGGAGCGACCGCATCTCCTATACGGCGATGAACAGCGACGAAACCGTAGGCCGCTATCCCGACGGCAGCAGCAACGTCTTCACGATGAACGTGCCCACCATCGCCAAGACCAACATGATCGGCAGCTACGCCGTCAGCGTCAGCCAGCCCGACATCGACGGCATCAGCGACCTTTCCGCCGACGACTCCGGCCTCCTCATCAGCTACGCCGCCGGCCGTCTGGTCATCCGCACCGCAACACCCGTGCCCGCAGCTACTCTCAGCATCTACAACATGTCCGGTCAGTCGCTCCAGGCACATTCTATCGACCTGAGCAGCGGCTATGCCGAGCTGTCGCTCGACCGTCTTGCTTCCGGATGCTTCATCGCCCGCCTCACCGACGGCATCGGTCATATCACCACGTGTAAATTCATTCACAAACAATAACAACAAACTATGAAGAAAACAATTCTCTTTTCTCTTGCCCTGCTGGGCATGAGCACCGCCCATGCCGACGAGGGCATGTGGACCCTCTACAACTTGCCGCAGGCCGTCTATGAGCAGATGCAGGCCGAAGGCTTCCAGATGACCTACAACGACCTCTACTACGGTCCGAACTCGCTGAAGGCAGCGTGTGTCAACTTCTCGGGCTATTGCTCCGGCGTCGTTGTCAGCCCCGACGGACTGGTGTTCACCAACCACCACTGCGGCTTCGAGTCCATCCGCTCCCACAGCACCGTGGAACACGACTATATGCTCAACGGCTTCATCGCCAACTCCTACGAAGAAGAACTGCCCAACGAGAACATGTTCGTGTCGTTCATGATCGAGCAGGAAGACATCACCGACCGCGTCATGAAGCTCGGCTTCGAGCAGATGACCGTCGACGAGCAGGAAGCACTCATCGACTCGCTGGAGAACGCCCTCTCACAGGACGTGAAGGCCAAGGACAGCACCCTGCGTCTCGAAGTGAAGCCGTTCTACGAGGGAAACCGCTTCTTCGCCACCACCTATCAGGACTTCACCGACCTGCGACTCGTCTTCGCAATCCCCAAGTCCATGGGTAAGTTCGGCGGAGAGACCGACAACTGGATGTGGCCGCGACAGACCTGCGACTTCTCCGTGTTCCGCATCTATGCCGACCCGAAGACCAACGGCCCCGCCGCCTACTCGAAGGACAACGTGCCCTATCACCCGAAGCGCTGGGCACAGGTCAGCATGCAGGGCTACAAGGAAGGCGACTTCGCGATGACCATCGGCTATCCTGGCTCCACCGAGCGCTATCTGTCGAGCTTCGGCATCCGCGAGATGCGCGATGCCGACAATGCCACCCGTGCCCAGGTGCGCGGTGTGAAGCAGGACATCATGATCCGCCACATGCGTGCCGACGAGGCCGTGCGCATCAAGTACGACTCCAAGTACGCCCAGTCGTCCAACTACTGGAAGAACTCCATCGGCATGAACAAGTGCATCGACAGCATCGGCATCATCAACCAGAAGAAGGAATACGAGGACCGCATCCGCCTCTGGCAGGACTCCACAGGCTATCTGCAGGGCAAGCTCGACTTCGACGCGATGGCCCGCATGTATGCCAACCGCCTGCAGGACCGCCGAGCCTTCATGTACTGGGTAGAGACCTTCTCGCGCACGTCTGAGTTCAACACACGCGCCATGCAGCTCGCCCGCATGGAGCTCAAGGGCCCGGAAAACAAGCCCAAGAAGCAGTACATCGAGTTCCCCGACAACAGCGACGAGTGGGACGAAGCCCTCGACCGCGAGGTGATGGCCGCCCTGCTCAAGAACTACAAGGAACACGTTGCCGAGCGCTACCTGCCCGACTTCTATAAGACCATCCACAACAAGTATGCCGACAACTACACCCGCTACGTCGACGACCTCTACAAGAAGTCGCAGCTCATGAAGAAAGGGAAGAAGATCTACGTCAACAAGAAGAGCTATGCCAAAGACCCCGGCGTCCTCTTCGGCATCGACCTCATCGAGAGCATCGGTGAAATGCGAGCCAACCTCCTCGAGACCTACGACAGCATCGACCTTCAGGAGCGCTACCTCTGCGCCGCCAAACTGCGCATGGAGGAAGACCTGCCCCACTACAGCGATGCCAACTTCACCATGCGCCTCTCCTACGGACAGGTGGGCGGCTACGACCTCGCCGGCCAGCCCTCGGGCTACTACACCACCGCCGAGTCGATCGTCGAGAAGATGAAGCAGGCCGACCAGAACATCGAGTATTTCGCTGAGCCCATCATGCACGAACTGCTCTCTGCCAGCGACTTCGGAGCCTACACCGATAAGACCACCGGAAAGATGCAGCTCTGCTTCCTCACCAACAACGACATCACCGGCGGCAACAGCGGCTCACCGATGTTCGACGGCAAGGGACAGCTCATCGGACTCGCCTTCGACGGCAATTGGGATTCGCTGTCCAGCGACATCAACTTCGATTCGCGCCTTGCCCGCTGCATCGGTGTCGACATCCGCTTCGTCCTCTTCATGATGGACCGCTGGGGCCACGCCGACCGCCTGCTCCGCGAAATCAACGCGAAGTAAAACGCTTATTATCCAAACTTCTTGTTTCCCTTGTCATTTGGGAGACAAACAACTATAGTGCCCGCCATTCCTTCGAATAGCGGGCACTTTTGTGCTTTAACCAACATTAATATCTCAGAATCGCCCGTTTTTGGGCAAATTACGCAAAAGCGCACTATATTAGGACACAGCTATCCTAGAAGAGTTGCACCCGTAGCACCGGCGACACCGGCTCCCTCCCTATGGGGGAGGGCGGGGGGAGAGGCCCTTGTTTTTGGTCAGAACTCTATGAGTTACGCCTCAAAACTCAATGCTTTGCGAGTGACAACCCATAGAGTTCTGAAATCCAACTCATTGAGGGTGCAGCTGACAACTGGCCGCAAAAGGAAAAACATAAAAACTCGCCATTGAAAACTTAAATAGTCTCAGATATTTAGTTTCGATTACTTACCCCGACTTCGCTACGCAAGCGGCATAGCCGAGCACGAGTCCTGCCTCCGCAACTCAATAGCTCGGGAAATCCTCGAGCTTCTTCGTTTTTTCTTCAAGTATTTGACGTACCTTTTTGGCTTTGATAAGCACTTTGAATGACTTCAATATTAATATGCAATGTAGCACCAATAATTCTCAGCACCTTTAGCTTGTCTTTCGTTTGAGGCGGAATCATCAGCCATCGCTTCTCACCAATTTCTAATTGGCCATTATATTGCTTACTATACGTAACAAGCGGTTTTCCACTATACAGCACACCCTTTCGCATTAGCAATTCCACGCCGACTTTTTCAATTGTGTGTACGAACGTATCTACAGGATTTGCATAACTAATACGGGTGCCATCTGGAAATATAACCATCAACCTTTGTGCTTCGCGCTTTTTGCGCTGCGGGACTTTGTCATCACTTGGTGTGAAGTCAGAACCCACTTCGATCTTCCAGTCCAAGCCTAACTGTTGTTTAATGGAAACCAATTGCATATACTTCTGGTCGCTGTCGCTTTGCGTGTTTACATACCATCCTTCGCCAATGGGCTTCATCCATTCCTTGAATCGTGGATAATTCTCTTGGGAAATGAGCGGCAGATGATAACTTTCCAATTTCACTTCTCGCAATTTGTCAGCACCTATCTTCTGAAGTGCCTCCACAAACGTCATTGTAGCACTTTTAAAGCACAAAACCTTGCCATCTGGAAAAGTTATGCGAAGTAAACGTCGCAGTCTCCTTTGTCTTACATTCTCATCCATATATTGACAAATTAATTAACTATAGACATCAGTCGCTCTTTCAATATTGCTTTTCTCTTGTTAATAAAACCCTTAAAATCTTTAATATCAAGGCTTACATCCTTTGGAATCAACTGGCTGTCAAGATCAAGATTAAACCTTACTATGGCTTCTTTAATCCATCCTTCAAGCGGCTTGTCTTTCTTTGATTCATTCAGGGGGCCACTAAGCAGTTGTAAATTAGGCAAAGTGTCCCAGTTCTCTCTATCCTTATAGAAATTATACTCCTCTTCTGTCATAATATCGTCTTTTTTAAGATTTTGGAAGTATGCTGCTGGGTGTAAATGGTCTTTGTGATAGACTTGATTACCGAAGTCTAAATGCGAATAAATCAAAGCCATTACAGGATAGCACGATGGATCATCTTTATGCAGACTCAGCAAACCATCAATTACCTCTTCATTGAAAGAAAGACTCTTCGCCTGATTGCCCTTGAAAGCTTCTTTTATCTCATCAAATGGGAAACGATTTTCGTTTGCCTTCTCAATGAGTACATTCCGTATACCTACAAGGACGTAATCTGACTGACCACCAAAAACATGTCTGAGCAATGATATGCAGAACCACTTGCGCATTTCGTTTTTTTCCTCTTTATGCATAAGAGGATTATCGTTGATGGTCTTTTCTATACCATGTTGATATATGTAGTAAATTATAGGAATCACAGCATTTCTTGCTTTCATGTTTGAGTAATTGAACCCCCAACTTTCAATTAGCCTAAATGCTTCCCTGACACATTTGCTTATCCTGTCCCAATTTTGTTCAATCTTTGATACCACCTCTGTTTTGAAATTATTAAGACGGAATTTAATGTCCCTACTGAATAGTACAAGGCAGGCTTTCAGGATAAAATCCGAATCTATCATAAAACCAGGATTTCCAATCGTGAAAACCTGTTCACATAGATGCTGAAACTCTGTCCTTGTATCCTCCTTCCAATATGCAGTAACGAAAGACATCAACAAATTTGAATAGCTAAGTGGTTCTCCACCTCTATTTGTTCTAATAAAGATATCAAGCACCTTATCTATTTCTTGCTTGTCTTCTTGGTAATATGTAATCAAAGGTTCCTTGAAAACTTTTCGATATAATGCAGGTAAAGTCTTTTTGGCAAAAGCCTTATTCTTCCATTCTTTGCTATATACATATTCCAAGAATTCGTCTTCATCATTGAATTTGTAAAGGTCATGGAGGGCGAACCATTCCTGCTCACCTTTATCAACTGCCTTTTCATAATCTGTTTTAGACAAGAACTTGAAATTATATTTCATGGTTCTTTCGTCATTGTCATTGTGGTATTCTCCACTCAAATCAAGATAAAGTTTTCTAGTTGGAAAATTCTCCTCGCATTCAATATACCAAACACGTGGAAGCTTATAAGCATAAGTTCCATGCAGACCCACGTACAGGCTTGTCAATCTCTGTTGACCGTCAATAACAGCATAGAAATCATCTGAACGTGCATGAGTAATGTGATGTTCATTGTTCTCATGGAAATGCTCTTTGTAATGTCGCAAGAAATCATAGAACTTGTGGTTGTTCTTTATATTGCTATCCGTAATCTTCCAAAACATGAAAGTGTTTATTGGATAACCCTGCATGATACTATCAAACAGTTTCTCTATTTGTTCGCTTTTCCACACGAACTTTCTTTGAATAGCTGGAAGCAGATATTTGCTACTTCCTATATTCGTCAATGCATCATTGATAGTAGTTGCTTTAAAGTTTTGAATTAAATCAGCCATAAAATTTAAATTGTGTAGTTAGTTGGTGCAAAGATAACGAATTATTTTGCAAATGTCTCTGATTTTGTCTTGTTTTTTGTTATATTTTAGGTTCTATGACAGCTAATGCTTTCTCGTGCTTGGCGACAATATTCCAATATCCGCCAGCTCGGCCTCTTTTCAGATTGTGGCACAGATCGTTGTACTTCACATGAATTGCAATAAGGTTGCCAGAGTCAGCGATACGCTGTACATATTTTTCATAGTTGGTGCCCTTCTTATGAGTCAGCAACCTGAGTGCATCAACAATCGGTTCGTCGACACCCTTCGAAAGAAGATCCTCGAAACTCATTCCAGAATCTTCCACAACATCATGCAGGAAACCAGCTATGATTTCTTCGCGGTTATTACCTGCCAACCCTACGGTCATCGGATGTAAGATGACGGGGTTTCCGTCCAGATCCTTCTGACCCTCATGTGCGTCAATAGCAATGCGTAATGCTTCTTCAATTGTTATCATATCTATTTCACTTTTGCCCTGTTTATTACTTTTGTTTCTTCCATTGGCGCACCCATCGTCCAATACTTATAATCATCGATGTATAGGTAAGGTAAGATATTCTTTCCCCATCGTTCCTTCACACCAAAGCGTCGCTGCATATCCACGAAGTACACGAACTCTTCGTCAGTCAACGGGCACTTGCCCCTCACGATATATTCATGAGGCGCAAATGGCATTGTCTTGGCGAACGTCCATTGGCAGCGATCAATCATTTCACGCAGTTTATCGTAGTTCATTAGTATAAAGATTAATAAAAAGGGGTGCCTCTGACCACCCATATGTTTCTCAGTTGTCAAACCAAAACACGATTCTGCTTGGCTCTCCTTCATCTTCACTATACTTCATGTATTCGTATATCTTTTCATAGTTCTTTAACCATGATTTGACTTCTTTCTCACCATACTCATCGGAATATTCCTTGATGGTCTGATCCAAGCACTCCCGTAGCTCGTTAGTCGTTAGCCAACTTGGGGTGTGGGCATCTTCCTCAAACAGATTATATTCCTCCAAGGTCTCTGGGGTAACATCGTCTGGCAGCCCTCGCGGATCAAACATTGGTTCTAATTTGCCTCTTGTACCAGCCAAAGCACCAAACAAAGAGTAAATACGATCGCCATCTGCTTCAAAGTCATAGACATACTTGCCACTTTTCCTACTTTTGTGCTCAATATGTATCCATATATCTGTTGCCATAACCTCTATCTGTTATTGTAATTCCTTAAATACTTCCATGCTTTCAGGTATTTCTCTGTGCGTTCGATGTCCTCTTCTTTTACTTCGTTCAGTCTGCGTACATCCATGTTGTCCTCCAAATCCGCTATCTTCACTTCACGGGCAATGGGATTCTTTGCTGCCCGTTTGATGAAATTTTCGTAAGGTTCATCATCTTGACGTGTTAGGCACAAAACAGCTTTGATAATATACTCAGAGAATCCCAGTTCCTTCATTTGTTCTGGAGTAACATCAGTGTCTTCTATCATGTCATGCAGCAGCGCAACAATCTTTGCTGGTGGCGTTTTGCATGCGTTAGATACTCGTGCAATATGTCCGAAATAGGGTTTGCCAGCTTTATCTTTTTGCTCACGGTGTTCCCACGAAGCCAAGTCAAGAGCCTTTATGTATTGCGCAATCATGGTACGCTGGATACAATCATCTTTATCCTCGTATTTATTGTTTACACGATTTGGATAGTCTACATGCCTACCTGCCAGAATCCCCTTTATCTTGTCAGAAGCTTCTTTCAGAGACCGTGCCATGACGACAGAAATATCATCCCAGTGCGAATCTTTCAGCTCTATCTTGATATTTCCATCGCCTAGAAGTGATATAACCTGAGTTATGTCGCATACAACATCGCTGTATTCAACATCCTTCCCAGTGGTTGCAGACGGTTTCGTCAAAACGACATCGGAGAAATCATCGTGGTAGTAACTGTAAATGTGCTTGTCCTTCAATACATCTACCGACATTTCCACCACTATTCCTTTGTCGTTCTTCAAACGGTTTGCCCACTTCTCGAAACTAAAGCCCTCGGCATACATCTTGTCCGTACATAGCTCCGCAATATACCAGACCTCACTCACACCTACAGCCTTCGCTATCTTGTATATGTCAGCCCTAATGGAGCTGTAGCCGTCCTCCAACCCGGTAAACGAAGAAAGCCTGTGGCAAGTATTTATCTGAATATAGCCCTTAAAAAGAGTCATGTCCCCTGTGTATTCTGTGTCAATGCCTTTCAGTTCTGGGATGTTGGGATACAGGACTCCTTCTTCTAGTTCATCAGGACTATACAAAATAACACCTTTATTATATGGTATTACAGCATATAAATAATCTGACATTTTCTCCTATTATACAAATTACAAATTCGTTCCTAATACTTCTCCCAAAGCAAAATAGTAGAACAACGGACAATCCTCAGCATTGCCCTTTTCCAGCTCTTCCAGAAGTTCGTCAAACTCATGGCAATCAAAACGTTGCTGCAAGTCCTCAACATTCTGCCGCGTTACGCCTATCAAGGCATTCTCCGTACACTCAACATCCAAGAACCATGACTTGTTATAGTCGTGGAAATGAATCTTCAGTACAGGACGAGTAGCACACATGAACTCATCGAATGCTTCCATGTCCATGTCTGGGTCATCACGATGGGCAGTCATCCACATGTCAACCTTCTTGTCAGTAAGGCGGTTCAGATAGAATTCAGACCCTTGGCGGACTTCCACTTTCTTTCTTCCGCTAAGAATTTCTTCGGCAAACTCCCTTCGCATGATTAAATCTAACACCTCTATTGGTTCGCACTTAGGCGCACCATATTTCTTCATAAACTCGTCTTGTGCAGCAAAATACTGCTCATCCGTCATAGAATCATACTTACTCATAACTTCCAAATTAAGATATTAAACTCTGTTTTTGTTAAATCACGTTGCAAAAATAAATAGAGGTTGTCTCAAATCGCGGGACAACCTCTGGAAAAGTTACTTCTTATTTAATTCTTCCGTAATAAAGTAAGTTTCTGGCCATTGTATGTCCAATATTCATTGCCATTAACCGTTTGCATTTTCTTTCCAGCATACGTTTCCAAATATTTCTTTGCAAAATATGAACTACGTCCTGTTTCTCCTCTACATTCAAATCTATTACCGCCAATGTATGTTGCAGAAACTACATCACCAATATTATCTACCACAACAGTTTTCGAACCATCTTTTGTAAGTATTACCTCTGCACCAACTTCCAAGATTAAGTCTAAATTGAGAATGGCTTTCTTTTGTCCCGATGCGGGGCTCTTTTCTTCTTTTGAGGTATTATCAAGATTCTTTTGATTAAAACGACATAATCGTACTAAAGTCTTTATTTTTTCATCATCAACCTCTTTTGCTAATAGTTCATGATCGACAGACTGAACGGCATACAAGATTTTGCTTCTTGTAACACCATAAACGAATTCAACACCAGCCTTTATTTGGTATTTCCCATCTTCCAATTTCTCATTATTCTTTTTGCTATTTTCTATATCGAACAATTCTGAACACAGGCGTCTCCGAACATAATTATCGGTTCCTATCTGATATGGGAATATGAAAACATCGTATACTTCACATATTACAGGAATGCCTGTTCGGGGCTCCTGGTGTATCCGTTTCATAGCATTATCCATGACGTATTCGTCTATTGTTATATCTTCTATGTTTGCGGATAATTCAGTTTCTCCGATTTTCACCCATTCACCAGTTTCACGTGACAATAGTTGGTCTTCCTTGTATTTTTTCGCGCAAATTGCTGGACCAAATACATAAACGATTGTAAAATTTGGTTTCTCTTTCATAATAATTGATTTTTAATGTTTATAATGATGTTAATAATTTGGCTATGAAAACAAAGAGTCATCCCAATTCTTGAAACAACTGGAAAGAATTTGCATTTTATTCTCTTTTTTTCTTATACGGAGATATTCCATACATCATGGCAGCATCTATATGCATATCGCGTACCTCATCAGCAAGCCAATCTGGAGAGAGGACTTGAACAGAACTACCTAAACCAACCAGATGACAAATGAAGTCATATGTTGGCCGCAACTTCAATTCAAAGTCAGAATAATCATCTCCCTCCTCTATTTCTTGTTGACTGTTATGGATAGGAAGGTCTCGCAAGTAATACCGCTCCTTGCCGTAGGCACGTATGACAATGCGTTCCATCAAAGTTCCGTCGTGTACCAACACACCATAGTTCTCACTAAAATACTCTGCAGCATCGAAATCGGGGGCGATCTGGAACTTAACATCCGTCAACTCCAAACTCTTGATTCTGTCGAAAGCAAACATTCCGAAGTAGTCGTCAACATCCCTGTCGGCAGTAGCATCACGATGAAAATGAGCCAGAATGTACCAACGCTTGTTAAACAGCTTGATGCAATAAGGTTCGAAGTCCAACAACTTTGGTTCGTCTGCACCATATCGCTGATAGCTCACCTTCACCCTTACACTCTTCTTCATCGCCTCTATCACCAGTGAAAGATATTCCCCACCAGAAGAGGCGGTTTCCAACAAAATCCTATCTTGCAACGACAAACCTTCGCTGATAACATTACTCACGCTGAGCGTCGAAAGCATCCAGTTCTGCACCGTGTCCTCACGCAACACATAGTCGTTACCTATGTAATACTTGTAACCATTCTGACGGTCACAGTCAATATAGAGACCAAAGATGTCTTCAATGGCATCCTTGTGGCGGTTGAAGGTAGCGCGTGCAAGGGGTATGCCTTCACTCATCTCCGTTTCCAACCACCGATCGTTGATCTCAGCAAAGGTGATTCTCCCTGCTTTATGGATGGTATTCACCAACCAAATGTATTCCTTGAACTTAGTATACGTTTTCATTTTTGCATTGGTGCGAAGTTAGTGACCGCAATAGTGAAATTGATTAGATTAGCTTTGCAAAGATACAAATATTTACTGAAATAACAAGCAGATAGGAAGAATTATTTTGAAACCCCACGCGCATAGCGGGTGTCGCCGGTGCTACGGGTGCAACCTCTTTTCGATTAACATAGTGTCAAAATATAGTGGGTTTGGAGCAAACCACCAAAGAAACAGCAATTTCCCGCGAGTTAATGTTGGTTAAAGTACGGAGTAATCAACTATGCCTTTCCTCAAAAGAGCATTAGTGCGATTCATGTTTTTACCTTTCTTTTTGGAATGACCAAAGATAAAACTACTTCTTCTTTATACGATAAAAAACGCCACCGATAAGTCCAACAAAACACAGCAGAATAATCGGGTCTAACACGGTTTTGACAACACGAAAAAGCGTGATAGGGGTACCGTCTGCATAATAGCGAACAAACAGATATATTATGTTTGCTATTATTAAACAAGCAAAGAGTACAAATAGCTGCAGAATTATCTTACGTTTTTCTTTCTTATCCATATCGTTTTGAGTTTTTAAACTAACTAATGGCACCCCATTCCCAGGAGAGGAGATGCATATTAACTAATACTAACTATTAAACTATAGAGGAACCATTTCCTTTTCTTGATCTTATATTTGCATTTGTAGAAATTACTGCTATCCGGTATGAAAACATACACTTCTGCTCCATCGTGACTCTTACTTATTTCTACTTTATATTCTGGAGATTTCATTGCATTTCTAATGTCCATTAAATAAAGTATAGCATCAGATCTGTTCCAATAAAAAACTGACATTGAGCTTGGCTCCTATAGATTGTCATCTATAGAGGAATCCTTAGCAAAGCTAGTACCCCGTTATATACAAGTAAAAGTTAATTCTATATTACTAGAGGTATATCCCATAGAACCATAAACTCTTCCTTTTTAATTGGAATAACATCAAAAGAAAGATAGTCTTCATATTGTAAACAACTATCTACCCAGAGTCCTAAATTTTTCTTATAAGGAGCTTTTACTATAACTTTTCCTTTCTCGTTTAAACCTATCTCTTTTGATGTAAACTGTTTATCATCATCGTATTCTATATACCAAGTACTTACATTATTATATTTCTGCTCAAAATCAGGATTTGCTTTAGGAATCAACTTATTTAAAACCCCTATTAAGCATTTATAAACAGAATTATTAGCAATAGATTTTTGCTCTTCCTCATGCTCCCTAGTATACTTAAACTTAAAATACTTCATAGCTCTATCTCTTTTTTTTTCACCACGACTAGACTTCTTTGAGTTTGTTCAATTTGCAAATATACGAAATAATACTTTTCCTCCCAAATAGTTTGTTGTGTATCTTGCGGAAACCCGACAACGACTATCTATACTTCTTAATTCTTAATATCCTTGATTTCCATTTATCTTCTTGTTTTAGAGGATGCTTTACTCATACTTAGATCTTCCCCCATAGAACTTACCCGTCTTTATTTTCTCAATAATGCCATCATATGGGAAAACATCTCCCATTGGTAAAGCCCTATATTCCTCAGGAAGATGCTCGCCTGTTCGCACAAATTCATGGTTAATCTTCCATATATACCAAATGTCTTTCCTCTCCATTTTTTCAACGTCTATCTCTTGATGTTGCCTGAACATGATATTGTCTGTGTCACCAACATCTTTGTGTTTTCCAACTTTATACCAGACACCATTGCGAATGCCATTATTCAGCATTACGTGTGCATAAAAACTTACTTCCCCCTTAACGACCTCATCCATCGTGGGAGTACTGTCGAGCGGATAATGATTCTTAAACACTCTTATGACGGTACTATTCAGTTGAGTATAATCAACGGCAACAAACTGGAGATAGCATTTGTAATCTCCATCTATCTCCGCACAGAGAATATCTCCAATTTTAGTAATGACCCTTTTCATATCCATTTCGTTCAGGCGTTAATCACACTGTAAATTTACGAAATAATACTTTTCTTTCCAAATATTTTTGTTGGGGAAGTTGCGAAACTTTGATTGGTGGAGTTTCTAATTCACCTCTAACTATTTCCCGATGGTCCGCCTGCAAAAATAAACATTATTATAATTAAACAAAGTAATCCCCCAAAAAAGCTATAACGTTAGTCTGTCGCGTCTGTCTTTACTAGTCCACAAAAAGATTGGGTTCCATGATGTTACCGGAATAGGGGTTGCGGCCGAGGTGATCGTAGGCGAGGCGGGTGGCCATGCGGCCGCGGGGCGTGCGCTTGATGAAGCCTTCCATGATGAGGAACGGCTCGTAGACTTCCTCGACGGTGCCGGTGTCCTCGCCGATGGCGGTGGCGATGGTGGAGAGGCCGACGGGTCCGCCGCGGAACTTATCGATGATGGTAGTGAGTATCTTGTTGTCGATTTCGTCGAGGCCGTACTGGTCGATGTTCAGGGCTTTCAGGGAGATGCCTGCGATGTGCGGGTCGATGCGGCCGGAGCCTTTCACCTGTGCGAAGTCGCGCACGCGGCGCAGCAGGGCGTTGGCGATACGGGGCGTGCCTCGCGAGCGGCGTGCTATCTCGCCGGCTGCTTCGTCGTCGATGGGTACGCCGAGGATGCCTGCCGAGCGGCGGATGATCTTCTGCAGCGTCAGCGGGTCGTAGTACTCCAGGTGGAGGTTGATGCCGAAGCGGGCGCGCAGCGGGGCGGTGAGCAGTCCGGAGCGGGTGGTGGCGCCGACGAGGGTGAAGGGGTTCAGGTCGATCTGTATGGAGCGTGCCGACGGCCCCTTGTCAATCATGATGTCGATGCGGTAGTCCTCCATTGCCGAGTAGAGGTACTCCTCGACGATGGGCGACAGGCGGTGGATCTCGTCGATGAACAGCACGTCGCGCGGCTCGAGGGAGGTGAGGATGCCTGCCAGGTCGCCGGGCTTGTCGAGCACGGGGCCGCTGGTAATCTTGAAGCCTACGCCGAGCTCGTTGGCGATGATGTTCGAAAGGGTGGTCTTACCGAGTCCGGGAGGGCCGTGGAGCAGTGTGTGGTCGAGGGGCTCGCCACGGTATTTCGCTGCCTCGACGAATACCTCGAGGTTCTCCACCACACTCGTCTGACCGCTGAAATCACTGAATTTCAGCGGGCGGAGCGCATTCTCAAAGTCCTTTTCGCCTTGCGAGAGTCGCTCTTCGCGAATGTTAAAATCGTCACTCATAGTTACTTCTGGTCGCAAAATTAACGAATTTTCTGCAAATAGCAACATAAAATCGCCAAAAAAGTTAGGGAAAGCAGTAGCACGCGCCAGCCTATCTCGTTACCTCATAGTTGAAGAAGTCGTAGTGCGCCTTGCCTTTGTCGCCGTAGCAGCATAGTCCGATGCGCACACCTTTCCAGAACCCATAATGCATCTCGAACGGCTCGCCGGCTGCCGTGAACGTCTTGCCGTCGGTGCTGTAGAAGAACTGCTGGAGCCCCACATTATCACCTGAGGGTGTGGCGCTTAGGGCAATGCGGAGGTAGATGCGCCGGGGCTTTTTGTTGGATATCATCTCGCGTTTGTCACCGTCGCAGACGAAAAGTCCCTTTCCAGTGACACAAATGCTGCGGAACTCCCTGCCCATACAGACCAGTCCTGCTACCGTCTCGTCGGTGATGTCGGAGCAGTCGAGGAGCGTCGTTGCCGTACCCTCGTAGCCCATTATCTTCTGGGTGAGTGTGTTGCGGGCATTCTTCAGATTCTCTGCCGGCAAGGCGCTGAGGGTGAGCCAGCCGCGCTTTTCGCTGAGACTCCAATGGCTGTCCTCTGGGTTGTGGTTCCATTGCCACTGCAATCCGAGACTCCCGCCGTTGAAGTCATCGCTCGTCGCAGGGAGCATTGGCAACTCTTTTTGATCCTTTGAACCGCGCTGCAGGCGCATGACGCTCGACCCGAAGGGGCGCTTTGGCTTCGTCCACACCGCCACGGGTTCGCCGACACCATTTCCATCGATGTCAACCCCGATCAGCGGCCAGCCGTCTTTCCAGCGTGCCGGCTGCAGGTGGACCACACGTCCAAGTACGGGTGTTTGTTGGAAATGATAGAACCACCACTCGCCGTCAGGAGTCTCG
>JAFZAP010000070.1 GCA_017557185.1 Prevotella sp. | reverse complement strand
CATAGCTGTTGAACTGCACGTTGTCGTCGTAGCCGAAGTCGCGGAATATCTGGCGGATCGCCTCCTGCTGCTCGGGCATGAGCAGGTGCTCGCCGTTGCGATAGCGGTAGAAGGTGCCGCCCGTGCCGAGTATCTTCATCAGCCTGCGGCGCATAGCCGCATAGTCGTTGCGCCGTACATCGGCGAAGATATCGCCGAACCCGCGCGCCGCCTTGACAACGCGTATCTGCTTGAAGTACTCGCACTGGCCGTCGGCGCAGGCGTTGGGATAGATACTCATGCCCCACGTGAGACGGTCGGGCACATGACTGCCTGCGAGGTGACGCAGGCATTGCTGGCTCAGCGGACAGCTGCTGTTGAAGCAGAGCTTGTAGCCGCCGGGCACAAGGTCGAAGTTGAAATCGTTATCTTCCATAGTTTCTCCTTTCTTTGAAATTTAAATCGTTAATAAATTGTTATCCTTTGGTTAATCTAGCCTCGGATTATCACTGACAAAGATGCGATTAAGCGAGTGCAGAGTCGATTCTTTCGAACTATGCCAAGCGTGAGCATCTTCGCCATTTTCAATGGCAAAATTACGAAAAAAAGTTCAAATATGCAACTATTTTGATGCATTTTCGTGATTATTTTGTGTTAAATTTTAGTTAAAATCGCAGTTTGTTGCCACCAATGCCACCTTGTTGCAACTTCTTAACATTCTGTAATACAAAGTGTTATGCGATGTGTGGCATTGTTGCATTAGAAAATGCAAAATTATAGGATAAGGTCAATTCTGAGAAACCAATGCCATCATCAGGAGGAGGGCATCGGGATTGAGGGTAGTTCGCAAGCGGGCTATGCCACGCTGACGCTGCTTTTTCACGCTCTCAAAGGTAATACCCATTTTCTCAGCAATCTCGCTAAACGTTTTTCCTTCAATGCTTAGCAGGAATAGCTGGCGCTGTTTGGCGGGGAGCGAATCGATAGCTATCAGCAATTGCCGATAAGCCTCCTCGCGAGTGATGACAACATCGTCGGAATTATCGGTCATGAGTTGGTACTCGCGTTCATACTCCTCAATGCGGTTCCTCTCCACCTGCTGATGGCGCAGGAAGCTGATACTGGCATTCCGCACAGTATTATAGAGCCAGGCACGCAGAGATCCCGTACTACTAAAAGTATTTTGCCGTTGCCAAGTCTTCACGAATGTGTCCTGCACGATTTCTTCAGCCTCCGTTATCTCGCCGACCATCTGACAGGAAAACGCCACCAATGCCTTATAGAAATTTCTATAAAGCATACCCAATGCACTTTCATCCCATCGGTGAATAATGTCCAAGTTCAAGGGTTCTACGGTCGGAGGCTCTCTCATAAAATCCAAAAAACACGTCTATAGGAATGCAAAGATAGAGAAAAAAAGGCGAAAGCCCAAATATTATCTATTTTTTCTTTCATTCTTCTCTTTTTGTGCTTTCTATTCTTACAAATAATAAGGTAAAAGACACAAATTACTGTGATACTGTCCTCTAAAATCTCTTTTTTGCGTATTAAGGTTAAACCAAACAACAAAAATCATGCAATTACACGAATTTGACAAGCTCAAAGAGCTAATGGTTCAAGGCGAAATTGATGCCGAGGAACTACGGCAGCGCTATGATATTGCCTCATCTATCGATGATGAGCGTGCTATGCAACAACTGAAGGAGAAGTGTCTCGGAAATGAGTCCGACAACGCACAGGAGGAGATACAAGAACGGGAATACCGTCTGCAGTCTACACACAATAGGAGGCTCCCTCTCTATGCTATTGCGGCAGCTGTTGCCCTGTTCATCGTCGGAGGACTGTTCTGGTATCGTCAGTACACCGCCGTCACACCGCCAGTCCTCTCGCAGGAGACGCTCAAAGCCATGCAGATGAGTAAGGAGAGTGGGCACACCGAAGGCATCAGCCCTATGCCTCTCACGGCAGCCCTTCATCCACAGAAAAGCGAGGAGAGCGATGCAGAAGCTTCCCACGAGGCTTGGATCGATGATGCCATAGAGATCATTCAGCATCCTGCTAATAAAGCCGCAATGAGTGTGGACACGCGAAACGGCAAGGAGTACTGGCTGACGCTCTCCGATGGTACTGTTGTACATCTGAATAATGGTACGCGCGTAATCTATCCTGAACATTTTGTCGGCGAGTCGCGCGATGTCATCCTCGACGGCGAAGCCTACTTCATGGTGGCCAAGGACCGCCGACATCCCTTCGTCGTCCACACTTTGGCTGGCGAGGTGAAGGTTTATGGCACAGAGTTCAACGTCTCTGCCCATCAGCAGAAGACGGAGGTTGTGCTTGTGAACGGTTCCGTCAGCGTGACACTTGGCGCCACCTCTTTCGAACGAATGCTTCAGCCCGGACAGATGGCTACGTTCGGTGCTCAGGGCACGATTTACGTCGAGGATGTTGATGTAGAGCCGTATGTGGCTTGGAATACGGGAACGTTTGTCTTCGACAACATCCCCATGCAGCAACTCATGGACGTGCTGTCTAAATGGTATGGTTTCGAGGTGGTCTTCCTTTCTTCAGACGCTTGGGAGAAACACTTCACTGGCGAGATCGACCGTTACGGCTCCATCAAACCTACCCTTGAGGCCATCAGTCAGGTGACAGGTCTCTCGCTGCGCGTCAGCGATGGCAAAATCATCATCGAGTAAAAAACAAGTAAACACCCAAACTCCTAACATGAAAAGACTCACCATTTTTAGCATGGACAGATGAAGCTCATCGTCAACTTCCAGACGTGCGACAACCACGCTTGTCTGCCACCTCGTGACGTAGAATTCTCATTCGACCTGTAAATATGTAAATATATTATTAAGTAACCTAAAAACCAATGAGTATGAAACATCTCAAAAGAGCCAAACGACTACTTGCGCTTGTTGGCATGATGATGCTGTCGATGAGCATCACGGCACAGACAGCCGGCAAGCAGCGAGTGACGCTGGACATGCAGAATGTCACCGTGAAGGAATTCTTCGCGGAAGTGAAGAAGCAGACCGGCCTGAATTTCATGTACGATGCCGACCTGGCCAAAGAATGGCCCAAGGTAAGTATCAAGGTACAGAAGAAACCTGTCGAGGAAGCCATCGACCACGTGGTTACCTCTATCGGATGCAATTACAGCATTAAAGACAACATCGTCACCGTGTCGCAGCAGAAACTAAGCGGCAAGGAGCGCACAATTAGTGGATATGTGCGCGATGCCGATGGCTTAGCCCTCGTGGGAGTCCCTGTTTGTATCGGTGAGAGCCGTGTGTGTACGGTGACCGATGTGGACGGATTCTTTAAGTTCCCCATTCCTGTGGAGCGCACTTCGCTGAAGTTCTCCTATGTGGGCATGGACAATCTCTACGTGACCATTCCCGCCGGACAAAGCGACTTGAAACGCGATGTGGTTCTCACGTCGAGCACAGAGCTGAAGGAAGTGGTGGTGACGGGTATCTTCACCCGTAACAAGGAGAGCTTCACCGGCTCGGCTTCCACCTATACGGCTAAGGATTTGAAAGAGATGGGTACCAGCAATGTGTTGCAGTCGCTGAAGACCCTCGACCCGGCTTTCGCCATTATCGAGGACACGCAGTTCGGTAGCGACCCGAACCGTCTGCCTAATATGGAGATTCGCGGTAAGTCGTCGATGCTCGGGCAGCGCGACGAACTGGCCACCGACCCCAACCAGCCGCTGTTCATCCTTGACGGTTTCGAGAGCTCGCTGCAGGCCATTAACGACTTGGACATCAATCGCATTGAGTCAATCACCATCCTGAAAGACGCTGCCTCAACCGCCATCTATGGTTCGAAAGCTGCCAACGGCGTTGTGGTTGTCGAAACCGTGAAGCCGAAGAATGGCAAACTGCAGGTGAGTTACACTGGTAACTTCAATATGACGGTTCCCGACCTGTCGTCCTACGACATGATGGATGCTGCCGAGAAGATTGAGTTCGAGCGTCTCTCCGGCCGCTACGACCCCAGCATTGTTGAAACCCCCAACCAGACGCAGACCTCCATCGAGCTGACTGAGAACTACTACGCCCGCCTGAACTCCATTGCTCAGGGTGTGAACACCGACTGGCTGGCTCAGCCCGTTCGAGTGGGTGTCAACCAGAAGCATTCTGTCTATGTGCAGGGCGGTAGTGAGATGTTCATGTTTGGCATCGGCGGTATGTATAATGGTCAGACCGGTGTGATGAAAGGCTCCGATCGTGAAGTGTTCAGCGGTAATCTCGACATGATCTATCGCGTGAAGAAGTTCCAGTTCAGCAACAAATTCTCGCTGAGCAATGCCAACTACAACAATCCGCTGGTGGGATTCTCAGAATATGTGCAGGCCAACCCCTACTACCGTATTTACGACAAAGATGGTATGCTGACACAGTGGCTGGAGTACAACAATGACGTGCAGATGGCCAATCCGCTTTGGAACGCATCTCTAAACAGCCGTAATCACGGCAACACGCTCACACTGAGCAACCACTTCCAGGCAGAATGGACACCCAACGAGATGTGGAAGGCCCGCGCCCGCTTCGGCGTGACCTATAATACCGATGGTACAGAGATTTTCACCTCGCCCGACAACACCTATCAGATTCTGACGAAGCCCAACGGTCGCCGCGGTGAATATACAAAGAATAACACCAACGCCTTGTCATACGAGGGTGACTTCAGCTTGACTTTTGCCAAGCTCTTTGCCAACGTGCACCGTCTGAACGCTGTCGTCGGTGGAGATATCTATCACACCAAGTCCACATTGGAAGGATACACCGCAGAGGGATTCCCCCAGGGCGATTTCACCAAGCCGTCGTTTGCAGCAGGCTACCTGAAGGACGGCTACCCCTCCTATTATGATGCCATCAGCCGCTCGCTGAACGGCTATCTGAACCTGGGATATGCGTTCATGGACCGTTACCTTGCAGACTTCTCGCTGCGTGAAAACGGTTCAAGTGTCTTCGGCAGCACCTCAAAGTGGAACACCACGTGGTCGGTGGGTCTGGGTTGGAACATCCATATGGAACCGTTCATCCAGAACAACTTCAAGTGGATTGACTACTTCAAACTGCGCGGCTCGTGGGGTAACCCGGGTAACCAGAGCTTTGATTCCGGTCGAACGCTGATTACCTACGCCCTGCAGTCGGGAACGCTGAACTATTTTGGCATCGGCGCCCTAGCCAACCAGATTGGTAACCCCAACCTGAAGTGGCAGATCACGCAGGATAAGAACATCGGTCTCGACCTGACGCTCTTCGACAGCCGCCTGTCGTTCACCGTCGACTACTATCATAAAGTGACCGACCCGCTACTCATCGGCATCACCATGCCTCTGTCGTCGGGTACCACAGAGTACTACTCCAATGCTGGCAAGCAGACGTCACAGGGTCTGACCTTCACCGCTCAATACTATATCCTGAAGAACCTAGAGAAGCGTATTATGTGGAGCATCCGTGCCACAGGACGCACTCAGAACAACAAGATTGACGGCATCGGCAACAAGCTCGACGCCTTCAACAACAGCGGACGCGGCACAAGTACAACCCGTTACTTCGATGGTGCCGACCCCGAGGACATCTGGGTAGTTAAGTCGGCCGGCATCGACCCATCGACGGGTAAGGAGCTGTTCTATGACCTGAACGGCAACTACACCTTCGATTATAATTACGACAACGAGCAGGTGTGCGGTAATATCCGTCCTGACCTCGAGGGCGTGCTCGGCACCTCGTTCACCTACGGCGGCTTCACCGCTGGCGTGAACTTCCGCTATCAGTTAGGTGCCGATGTCTTCAACACCGCTCTTTGGAACAAGGTTGAGAACATCAACTTCCTGTACAACCAAGACCGCCGCGCCCTCTATGAACGCTGGCACCAGGCTGGCGACATCGTACCCTTCAAGGACGTGCGCGACCAGAACCCCTCGCCGATGACCTCTCGCTTTATCCAGAACGAGAAGACCCTCACTCTGGAATCTGTACACTTGGAATATCAGTTCTTCAGCGACAGCTGGATCAAGCGCCTCGGTTTGGGT
>JAFZAP010000069.1 GCA_017557185.1 Prevotella sp. | reverse complement strand
TCTCCCTTCTTTCTCCGCTATGCTGCGAAAACGTCTCCTTACGTCGCCGAGCGCGGTCGAGTTCAAGAAGTTCAATTGTGACTTTGTCACGTTCAATGCCTTCGGCGTTCAAATTGTTCTACCATGTATTTTTCACTATTCACTTTTCACTTCGCGCTTGCGCGGCTCGGTGTCGCCGGTGCTACGGGTGCAACTCTTCTGGGTTACACAGTGTCCAAATATAATGGCTTTTGGGCAAACGTGCGCAAAAACGGGTGTTTCCGCGATGTTAATGCTAGTTAAAGTTATTGAGCGACCCCCACCGCACTTCTCAATACTGCAGGCCCTGCAGGGGCACTTATTATTTGGCTTCCTTGAAGTTGAAGTATTCGTTCACCAGACTTTTGTAGCCCAGGCGTTTGAGGTGGGCGTAATCGGTTCTGAAGTTGGCCTTGTTGTGTTTTCCCGTGCTGAGGAAGCGGATGTTCTGCTGGAGGTAGTGGTCGATGTCCCTGAGGCCGTCGGTACGGGTAATGACGGGGAAGAACCATCGTGACCAAGTGAGGGCGTCGGTGTCGTCGTTCTCGAAGAAGACGCAGTTGAAGCGGTTGATGAGTGCTTTCATGGCTTTCTCGGGCTCGATGTGGTTCTTTGAGCTCCAGCGCTGGAGTGACTTGGCAGTGCGTCGGATTTTACCCTTCATCTTCTTTTTGGTGGCTTCTGAAATGTCGATATCGCCGGCGTGACACTTGAAGCCGAGGAACTCGTAGGCCTCATCGGGCGTGTAGGTTTTCTCCTTGTCGGGGTTTACCTGAAGCCGGTACTGACGGAGGAATGCTGCCATACGGCTCTTGTGGGCATCAAGGGTGGCGAGGTCGGGTGCGAAGAGGATGATGTCGTCGGAATAGCGGGCGTAGACGATGTTGGCTTCATGGAAATAGCGGTCGACTTCCTTCAGATAGACATCGGCGAGAAAGGGCGAGGTGGGTGTGCCTGCCATCACGCCGTGCTGTTCGAGGATGGTGTCACCGTTGTAAACGGCTCGGTTGTCGGTGAGCATGTTCTGGAAGAAACGGTACAACGGCTGGTCATCGGCCATCATCTCGGCGAGCATGGGCAGGAGGAGATCGATGGAAATGGAATTGAAATAGTCGTGGATGTCGAGCTTGTAGGCCCATATGCTGCGCCCTGCTACGGCTCGCTGGATGTGGAAGATGGCGTCGCAGGCTCGCATGCCCCGCCGGAACGCGTAGCAGTTAGGTGCGAAGCAATGGTCGTAGTCGTAGAGCTTGAAGGCGATGAGTTTAAGGAGCATCATCTCGTCAGGCGCGAAGCTGTAAACCACTCGTTTCTTGCCCGTTCCCATCTTGTTGATGATCTTCTTCACGGGAATGCCCAACCGCCCCCCTTGGGCTATCTTCTGTGCCAGGGGGAGGTAGTCTTCACGATCGACATAGCTGTCGGCTTCGTCGAACTCATGCCAGTTGAAGCGGCCTTTCAACAGCCGGTAGGCAAGAAACTCTTCCCACGTCTCCTGCCGGGTAAGTTGCGTGAGGATACTTTCCATATGAGAAAAGAAAAAGGGGAATGATTTTGAATCAGCAAAATTGCTGATCACGAGAGGATACCTTGCCCTGTTGCCTGCAAAACGTAGTGGTGGGAAGGCTGCCTCCTCTACAGGCGCAGCTCATGCTGCATCCCCTTTTTCTTAGTTCAAACTTGAATAATTCAGGCTAACTGCCTCAGTCCAGGAACTTGCGTACACGCTCGACGACATAGCTCCTTTCGTTGGGCATCTGCGTATAGAAGTTGATGTAGGGCATGCCCAGCTTCTTGGCATACATCCTAGCGATAAGGTACTTCACATTGCTGTCGTGGCTGTGGCCGTCGCCAAGCATGACGACTGCTTTCGGCGCGCCGGCGCTCTCAAGCACAAACGTGTAGGGCTGTCCCCACTCGGCTTTATAGACTTGGTTCGGGCGTTTCTTGTAGAGTTTGAACTCATCGCTGACGTAACCTGCCAGGTCGGTCACCTTGACGTTCTCGCGAAGGGTGTACGACGAGAATTCCCGCTGGAGGATCTCCCTGAAATAGGTCTTCCATTCGGCATCGGTCCTTTCAATCGCCTCGGGCTCTTGCTTAGGCTCAGGGCGCTGTTCGGGGCGACTCTGTCGTCTGGGTTCCAAGTCTTTCGTTGAGCTATCGAGATAGTCCTTGGCGACATCCACGATCTTCTTTAATAACAGTTTTCCTAAATCCATAGTTTTCGTTTTTGATTTGTAGTTTGATATGATGATAGATATTTTTAGTTAGAACGGATAGCCGATGGCGAAATGGAGGGTCTGATAGCGACTGAACTTGTCGATGTTGTAGAAGCCACTCTTCGTGGTCTCGAACGGCACGTGGAGGCCTACGCCCCAGTCGAGGCGGAGAATGAGGAAGTCGAGGTCGTAGCGCAGGCCGACGCCCGTTCCGACAGCCATCTGCTTCATGAACTCGTTGAAGCGGAACTTCGCATCGTCGAAGAGGTCGGCAAACTCCTTGAGTTCCCAGCCGATATCCTTGCGCAGCCATACGTTGCCGGCATCGAGGAATACGGCCCCATGCAGGTTTCCGAACAGGCGCTGGCGGTATTCAAGGTTACCCTGGAACTTCACATCGCCGTTCTGCATGAGGTAGGAGACCTGCCGATTGCCATCGAAATCGCCAATGAAGCGACCGGGACCGATACTGCGCAACGGGAAGGCGCGGATGCTGTTGGCACCGCCGACGTAGAAGCGCTCGCTGAAGGGCAGGTCGCTGGAGTTGCCGTAGCAGATGCCGAGTCCGGCGTTGAGGTGTCCAACGAGCTGCGAGTGCTGGCTGAGCTGCCATGTCTTGGTGAAGTCGGTCTCAATCTTCACGAACTGTGCATAGGGGTTCTTGAACAGTTCCTTGTCCTTCTCCTTCCACTTCCTACCGGCTGCCATGTACCCCAGCGACGTGAGGTTGCCCGACTCCGACAGCGTGACCTCCCAGCGGATGGGGTTCAGTTTGTCGGCTGGGCTGGCGTAAACGTAGGTATAGCGCATCTGCGGGATGAAGTAATCGCTCATCGTTGCCACGAGATACGGGTTGTCGAACACGATGCTATCAAACTTCTCGGTGTGAGAATTCATGAACTGATACTTCAGCGAGAGCGGCGAGAACTCATGGCGACTGGTGGCACTGGGCTGCCAGCGGTAGGTCCACTCGCCCGATACAACGTGCATCTTGTAGTATCCCGGACGGCGCACGATGTCGCTCGACACCTTTGCCAGCGTAGTGGCCACGCGGCGCCAGCGGTACGGATTGGGCGTCACTCCCCTCTCGCGGGCACGCTCGATGCGTCGTCGCATCTGCTGGTTGCCGCCCATGAACGGAGCCACCAGTCGCGGGAACTCGAGCGACACGTCGGCACCATATTCATAAGTATTCATATCTCCGCGCGTCGACCGCGTCTGCCACTCGTAGGAGCCGTGCAGGTTGATGTCAAGCTTCTCGCCTCCGCGGAACACGTTGCGCTTCGTGAAGCCCACCTTCATCTCAGGCCCCATGCGTCCGATGGTGCGCTTCGTGAAATTGGTCTCGAGATACACGTCGTAGGGGCGGTCGAAGACGCAGTTGACGACGAGGTCGAGGGTGTCGTTCGACAGCAGGGGCGACAGCGCCACGCTGCGTGTGGAGAGCTTTGAGGTGAGGGCGAGAAAGTCGGACGGCTTCTCCAGTTCGCGGAGGAAGTCGATGTCGGAGAGGTCGCGCCCGTCGCGACGGTTGAACTGGAAGTCGGTCATCGAGAACAGGCCTGTGGCATTGAGCGCGTTGGCCGATTCGAGATAGAGGTCGTAGCTGTAGGGCTGGTTGTGGCGCAGGCGCATCGCTCCCATCACCACACGCGGACGGACGGGTGAGTGCTTGCCGTTGTAGCGGAGCGTGAACGACCGTCGGCGCAGACTGTCGGTAGGCTCCTGCATGAAACTCTTCTGCAGGTTCACGGTGATATTTCCGATATAGTATTTGCGGCGCGCCTCGTCGGCGATACCGTTTGCCAACTGCAGTCGCAGCTGGGCCTTGCCCGGTACCGACACGGTGTCGGCCAGATAGCTGGCGTAGGCAGGCTGATAATAGTAGTAGCCGTTGTTGCGGAAGAGCGTGGACAGGCGTGTGCGCTCGCCGTCGAGGGCTGCCGCCGTGAAGGCATCGCCCGTGTGCAGCAGCGACTGACTGGCGGTAGCCCTGATCAGGCTGTCGGCCTCGGCGGGAAATCCCAGATAACTGATGCTGTCGATGGTGAGTAACGGCCCCATACTGACATCGTAGCCTATCTTCGCCTTCTTCGGATTGCGCTGTGTGACTACGTTGTAGCCCACCTCCCCGTGGAAGTAGCCGTGATTGTGGAGCACGGTCTGTGCCACCTGAGCGCGCAGGTCGGGATTCACCCAGCTCATGAGCACGGGCTGCTTGCCGAACGACTCCGTGAGCCACTTCGCCACCTTTCCTTCCTTACCTGAGAAGGCATTCCATACCCACAGCCCATAGGGGAACGGCGTGCGATGATAGCAGCTGCCGAAGAGGGCTCCGTTGGGCGCCGTCGCCAATGCCGCCTCGACCTCCTCCTGGGTGGTAATGAAGTTCTTGTTGGCCACCGAAGCAGGAACGCCGCTGTCGTTGCGCTCGTAGCTGATTTTCGTCAGACCCACGAAGAGCTGGTCGCCATCGGGGATGTTCTCTGTGGTAGAGCAGGCGACAAGTCCCAGCAGGGCGAGGACCATGAGGCCGAGGCTTGTTGCTAACGGGTGTAGGTTGTTCATTCCTGTCCCTCCTTTCTGATGACGACGGTGTCTTGGCGCAGCGTGTCGCGACGCACGGCGGGCAATAGCTGTTGTGTCTTCTCGCCGCGCAGGTTGAAGATATCCTTGAAGTGCTGCAGCGAGCGACGCCAGATGAAACCGGCACCGTACTTCTGCGTATAACCGTCGAGCCAGTCGTAGACATTGTTTTCGTAGAACAGCGTGACGTATTTGTTGGCTGTGTCGTCGAGACGGTATTCAAACGTCACGTTGTCGAAGAACGACTGGTTCTGGTTCTGTATCTCGGCGCCTGTGGTAACCTTACCGCCGACGGCAATCTTCAGGCGGTTGTTCCAGAAGCGCTTGGCGAAGCGGAACGAATAGTTCGTGGCGGTGTTGCCCGTCGCATCAATGGTGTTGTCGAGGCCAACGGAGAAGTCGAGCGTGCGCAGGGCGTTGCCCGTGATGTTGTTGATCTCGCTCTGCAGGAAGGTGTTCAGCGCGTTGTTCATCGAGAAGCCATTGGTGTTGCCGTCGGCCAGATACATGCCTGTTGTGAGCATCGTCACCGCGAGCTTGCCCCGCTGCTCCTTGCTCATCGACTGCAGCTCGGAGTGGAGCTGCATGTCCTCAGGCGCGTCGAGCGTGAACTCCAAGCCCATGTCCTCAAGCGTCTTCGTGATGATGACGCCGCAGTCGAAGTCGACGCTGCGTCCCACGCCGTTGCTGGCCGAGACAGCCGTCTTCACATGTTCGGTGGCGGTGATGTTGAGCGTCGGATTCATCGGAGGTCCGGTAAACTCGATGTAGCTGCCGTCCTGAATGGTGAACGTCTTCAGCGGAATGACGGGCAACGAGTATTTCATCTCACCGTTGGCGAGCGTGTAGCGGCCCGTGAGCCGCAGGTTGTCGGCCATGTTGTAGATCATGCGCAGCGTGCCGCCGCCCATCAGGTCGATGTAGTTGCTCTTGTCGCTGTTCAGATAAGCCATCACGTGGGCACCCTTCGACACATCGACGGTCATATCCATCGAGAAGCCCATGAGCTCGGGACGCTCCACAACGGTCTGCGTGGTGTCGGCGAAGTCGGTGAAGCGCACGAGGCCTTCAAACTGGTTGTCGGTAGTCAGCGGTGAGTCGCGCAGGATATAGGTAAGGTCGGTGGTGCCCAGCACGTCGAGCTTTCCACGCATCATCAGGTTGGTGAGCAGACCGTTGATGTTTCCGTAGAAGTTCACGTAAGCCTTGCCATAGGCTTCCGACCGCGGATTCTCCTTCGAGTCGATGAGCAGGAAGTTCTGTGCCCGCATCTTCAAATCGAGGCGCATGCGCGAGGGGTCGGTGAAGTTCAGCTCGCCGTAGGTGGTCAGCGGACTGCTGTTATTGGCATACATATTGAAGTTCTCGAAGAGCAGTCGGCTGCCCTTAATAGCAACAGGGTCGTTGTCGAAGCGCAGGCGCACTCCGTAGGGCTGGCTCACCATGTAGGCAGAGTCGAGATAGATTTCGCCATCGACGACAGGTCGCGACAGCGGTCCCTTCACCGCCACGCTTCCTTCGCCGTAGCCCTCGAAGCCGATAATCTGGTTCGGGATGAAGCCGTTGACGAACGAGAGCGGCATGCGGGCGAGGTCGAGTGTCGCATCGAGATAACCCTGGTCGGCGCCCTTGTTGCTATAGGTGCCGCTGATGGTCGCAATCTCCTGTCCTTCGAGCGAGAGGATACCATCAACATAGTGGGCGCCGTCGCTCTTCGGCATATACACGAACTCCGTGCCGAGATTGCCGATGCGGCTGTTCTCATAGACGAGGTTCTGCACGGCGAGGTCGCTCGACACGCTCACCTGGTCGTCAGTCTGCACAAAGTGCAAGTCGCCGTTCAACATACCGCGAATGTCGGGCGTATAGGGAATGACGGAGAGTACGCGCTCCAGGTCGAAGTGGTGAAGCGAGGCGGTGATGTCCTGCTTCGCCTCGTCGTTCTCGTCGTTCGTATAGATTTGCACACCTGTTCCATCGTCGGCTTTCAACACCAGGTCGGCCGACAAGCGGTTGTCGCGACCCAGGAACACGTAGTTGTCGTCGTTCACCGTGAACTTCCTATAGCCCAGCACAGGGTCTTTGCCATAGGCGCGGAACATCAGGCCGTCGCCCTCCATCGTCGCCTGCAAGCCCAGCCTTACGCCCAGCTCGCCCTTGTCGTCGTAGAGACGGGTGCCAAAAACGGTGCCACGGTCCTGCAGCACTCCATCGACGAGTGCGTTGAACGTGTATTGCGGATTCTTCTCGTTGTTGCGCACCTGTGCCTGATACGACGTGCGCACCGAGTCGGAGCGAATGGCGAAGTTCACGGTGTCGAGCAACATGCTATCGACGAGCAGCGACTCCAGATGCAGCTTGCCGTTCAGGCCGTCTAAGGGCGAAGAGGTGATATTGCAGTTCAGGTTGTCGAAGCTATAGCCGTAGCGGTTCATGATCTCAACGAAGAAGTTGTCGCGGCCGCTGCTGAGCGACAGCCGTGCATCGGGGAGCACACTGCGCAGGCGCCCCTGGTCGATGAGTCGCTCGTCGTATTGCCGTTTCGCCTCAGCCATGAGCTTGTTGCCGGTATCGAGCAGCCGCTCGTAGTTGCCGGCGGCATCGAGGTCGAGGTGGAAGTCGCCGCAGTCGACGGCAGCCCGCGTCTGGGTGTTCGTCGTCAATGCGTCGATCCACATATCGCCAGGACGATAGGTCTCCGTGCGCGTCGTAACTGTCAGATCACCCACGTGGCCTTGCACCTTGTGGTTATGCTTCAGGTCGCTGTCGATGTCGAGGTGGGCGCAGCCGCCGATGGTGAGCATGCTGTCGGTGACGCCGAGTCGACGCAGGTCAGCCTTGTCGAGATCCATTACGACGGTGCCGCGCAAGCGCTTCTTGCTCATCAGCGCATCGATGCTCGCAACACCCTTCAACAGATCGTTGTTGCTGGTGACGTTGGCATAGCCGCGACCGTTGCGCACGCGGGCGTCAGCCTTCATGCCCGCAAGGTCGTAGCCGGCATAGCGGAACTGCTTGATATTGGCCTTCGCCGAAAGCGTGGTGCGCGGTGACATCAGATCGGTGCCCTGTCCCTTCAGGTCGATGGTTCCCGTGAGCGGACTCAGCCCGTAGTTGGGCAGGAAGTGCTGCAGGGCCAGTCGGTTGGCATTGAGCTTCGCCTCGTAGGCCTCGCGACCCGCATCGTAGCTCACAGTCCCGCCCAGCGACCCGTTGCCTTCCTGTGCCTTGAAGCGGGCAGCATATTTCTGGCCGTCGGCCTTCACATTGCCCTTCAGGGCGAGATTGCGCGGTATGTTCACGTCCTTCTGCAGGTCCTTCGGCAGGAGCTCCTTCAGGAAGCTGGCGTTGCAGGCGTGGGCGTCGACGTCGACATCGGCCTTCAGGCGGTCTAGGTTGTCGAGATTCTGCAGCGTGCCTGTTGCCTTCAAGCGGAAGGCAGTGGGCAGCGACACATTCAGATCGCTCACGCTCATGTTCTTCATGTTGCCACGTACGACACCGTCTATCTTCAGCTGCTGGTTCGGCCACTTCTGGCGGAAGCCCGCAGGCATGTCCTTCATGAATCGCATGAGGTCCTGCTTGCCCAGCGAAGCGTGCACCGTTCCTTTCAGCGTGCCGGGATTCAAGTCGGAGAACGCGTCGAGCGACATATCGAGGTCGCCGCCAATCGACGACTCGGAAGTCTCGATGCGGCCGTCCTTCAGGCTCACCCTTCCGGCAGTCTGCACGCCGTTGCTGTTGTCGCCGGCATGCATGGCGAGCTGTCCCGACACATTCCTGACGTCGAGGCCGCTCTTCTCCTTGAAAGCAAGTTTCTTCAGATTGGCTGTGAGCTGAGGCTGGCCCGCAGCAGGTTTGTCGCTATAGCTGATGTTCTCAGCATGTAGCGACAGGTCTTTCATATCAAGGTGGTCGGGGTCGGGCTGACCGCCGTTGTTGTCTTTTTTCGCGCCAGAGGCCTTCGGCTTGCCCTTTCCATCGAGCTTGTCGTAGGCTAGCGCACTCTTCTCGATGTCCACCGAGCCAACCTTGTAGTTGCCGTTCTTCAAATCGAACGAGCCGTCGCTGATGGTGGCATCGCCCAAACGAGCGGTGACAAGGGTTGCGGGCGACTTCTTGCCAGTCTTTGCATCGACCTCGCCAGGCATCGTCAGCCACACATTCGAATTCTCAATCTTAGCCTTCTTCGCCACGATGCGCCAAGGGGTTTCGCTCTGGGTCGTATCCTCCGGCACGCTATCGGCCAACACGATGTCGAGATCGGCATCCTTCAGCAACACGTCTTCAAGGTTCACATCGCCAACACTGGGGTCGTCCTTCCCTTTCAGCAGGATGTCGGAGTTCTTCACACTCAGCTTACCCACACGGCCTTTCACACGTGCCGCCTTGATGAAATCGCCGGTGTTCAGCTTCGCATCCTCCAACGTGAGCTCGTCGACCACCACTTGCTTCTTCAGCAGCGGCTTCAACTTCACATCGGCCACGATGCTGCCTACGTGGGCCAGCGTGTCGGTAGGCGCTCCGCTCACGCTATCGCGCTGCACCACGCTCACCTCGTTCATCTCCAAGTCGAGCGGGAACCGCAGCCGCACGTTGCCCACCTGCACATCCATTCCCGTTTTTTCCGACGCATACGCCGAGGCCTGCTTCACTGCCCATCGCTGGAATGGGGGGAAGTAAAGCAGTCCTGCCACGGATGAAACAAGTACGACGGGAACCAAAACGGCAGCGCCCATCCACTTCAAGAGTTTCTTCATCGTCGGTCAAAATTCTTCATTCTGACTGCAAAGATAATGTATTTTTTCGATTCCGCGCGCGAAATCGGTGTTTTTTTCATCTCATTCGTCGGCTGAACGCGCTGAAACGGGCGTTTCCGGCTTGCTTTCTCACTGCCGGAAGGCCTGCCAAAGGGGGTCGTCGGGCAGCGGAGCCTCAACGCATATAGGTTGCTTCGAGACGGGGTGAACGAACTCCACACGGCGCGAAAGCAGCGAAATGGAGCTATCAGGATTCGACCTCGGAGCCCCGTATTTCAAGTCGCCCTTGATGGGACTGCCGATGGCTGCCAGCTGACAACGTATCTGATGATGGCGACCTGTTAAGAGATTGATTTCCAGTAGATTATATCGGTCGGATTCACCAATTACTTTATACTTCAACACAGCCCGTTTCGACCCTGGTTTCTCGCGGTCGTGGGCATAGCTCTTGTTCTGTTTCTCGTTGCGCGTCAGCCAGTGTTCGAGCGTGTGCTCAACGTTGTCCACTCCCCTACTCTCCTCTTTCTTCTTCGGCACGATGGCCCAATAAGTCTTGTGGACCTCGCCGTTGGCAAACATGCGGTTCAGCCGCTCCAGTGCCTTCGACGTACGGGCAAACACCACGAGACCACTCACAGGCCGGTCGAGCCGGTGGGTGACGCCCAGAAACACCGCCCCGGGCTTCTGGTATTTCTCCTTGATATACTTTTTCACCGTCTCCGACAGCGGTTCGTCGCCGGTCTTATCGCCCTGCACGATCTCCCCGCTTCGCTTCGAAACGATGATCAGATGATTGTCTTCATATACTACTTCCATATCTCTCTTCTCTATGAACGATTACTCACGTGCAAAGATAGCAATAAAAAATGAAATACATTCATCAGCTGCCGCTATATTTCACTCATTCTGCGTTTTTAGGGAGAAAGAAAATGCCGCCAGTCAGCGAAATCCGTTTGCTAACTGGCGGCCAAAGGTGAAAGAACCACGATTGCGGCTGTGGGAACGCGGGAAATCAGTACTTCTCCAACTGCTTGACACATTGATCGAGCAACGCACGGTCGAAGTCGTCTTTCGTGATGTCGAGTAGTCGGCGCAGCTCGTCGATACAAAGGCGGCGTTCGTCGGCGGTGAGAACTCCGTTCTCCTTCTTGCAGTGTTCGAGCAGACTGGTCAGATTGTAGGTGACATCCTTACCTTGCTTGGCTGCCTTGCGATAGCCGCGTGTCTGCATGCGGAAGAAGTAGAGCCAAGGCTGCAACGTAGCTTGGCCGGAAGACGCTGCGAGGCTGTCGGCAAGGATTCCGAATTCGCCAAGACGGAGGTCGGCGAGTGCCGAGCCCACATCGCCCAGCGACTGCCCAATCTCTGACAAGTCGATATCGAGCGAAGACTTCAATCCTGACCAGTCAAAGTCGCGCATTTTCTCACGGTAACGGCTGATAGCCTCGGGCGTCGTTCCTTTAATCGTGCGGATGACGGAAATGCTATTCTTCTGCGGAATGGGGCCATAGACGATGTAGAGGGAGCCGCTGATGGAATCGCTATTATCGGGCCTCCCCCACTCCAAGGCATAAGCGGTTCGGTTCTCGGGGGCGTCGGCAGAGTTCTGTTTGTCAGCGAAGGCCATAACGATATAGTTGCGATTGGGAGCAACGCCTACGGAGATTTCCTTCCCTAACAGAATCGGACGCTGGCTGTGGCCGTTACCGGTGTGAGTGAACTCATCATAGGAGGCGTCGCGGTCGGCGTCGAAGGCGGCACGGAGATTGTCGATAAGGTTTTGCTTCTTTACGGCAAGTCTAAAGTCAACTTGCTCGGTACGCTGGATGAGCTTTCCGGTGGCGGGATCGTTTTCGCGGCTGCGGCTCTCGGTGGCACTGACGGCCTTGTCTTTCTTGAAACTGTTGAAGGCGGCCTCGATGTTCTTCTGTGCAAAAGTACTGGGGGCCAGCGCAAGCAGGATGCTGATGACAGCCAGCCTGCAACAAGAATGCTGATGGATGTTCATTGTTTTCATTGTGTTGTTTTTATTTGTTGGTTATATGTTTGGCGTGAAATGGATAGACTATAGTTCGCGAACGATGGTCGTGGGAATGATCACATAGACGCCGTTCTCGTCGGTGGCGAGTTGCAGTAGGTTGTAGTCGTTAGGGAGCAATTCGTAGACAGCCTCAACAACATCGTTGTGAATGGCGATCTGCTGAGCCTCGCGCAAGTCTTCGTAGGAAGAGTTCTCTACAGGATCATCTTCATCAGAGACCTCCTGATTGTGGTTTGTAGGAACGAGGGGCTTTTCCTGCTGACGCTCAGAGAGCAACGGAGCTGAGCGCGTTCTACGTTCGCTACTCGTGTTGAGCCTTGCGGTAGGTGAATGAATCACATCCTTACCATAAGCCGAGGGGTTAGGTTGTTTTGGTTGATTGGCTTGTTTCACTGGCTGACGGGGAACAAACGCGGTTTCTATGTTGGGAGTTTCATCCTGTCTGAAGAAATGGAATGTTACCGTTGCACCAACCAGAATCAGCAAGGAGGCGGCGGCTGCCAGCCACCAGTGCGACTGGCTCCGACTTTCTACAGGTGCCGCAAAAAGAAACTCTGCCGCTACAACTGGCTGAGCCGACGGCAACTCTTCCATTCCCTGTTCAAAGTACTGGAACATGGTGCGATACGCCTCCCATTCTTCAGGTAGATCGGTAGCGGTACGCAGGTAGTCGGCAAGGTTTTTCTCTTCCTCAACGGTGGTCGTACCTTGCAAGAAGCGGTCGAGCAAAGCCGCGATATGCCTCTGATTATCAATTCCTTTCATAGGCGTAGGGTGTTTATCGTAATGACTGATTTCTTTTCTTGATTTCTTCCAATAGACTTCGACGAGCTCGTGAGAGCAGCGTGCGCACCGATGCTTCGCTGATGTCGAGCAGGCGGGAGATTTCTGTACTCGAACGATGTTCCACCTGCCGCATATAGAGAATGGCATGCTGTGTTGAGGGCAACCGATCGAGTCGCTGCTGCAACCACAATTCATTCTCGCGTTCCTCCAACTGCTGAGAGGGGTCGCCACAAACCGAGCTACAGGAGTCTTGACCAGCAAGGGGAAGCGGTGACTGACGACGGTGGAGGTTCAGGGTGAGCCTACGTGCCGCTTGCACGGTGACTGCCTCAAGCGAATGATAGCGATCGAGGTCATGGCGCATTTGCCAAAGACGTAACATCACATCTTGTGCGATGTCTTCGGCTTCTGTATATCCCGCCCCATAGCTGCGGCTAGCCTCAACGGCTTTCTGCCTTAGCTGGCGGGCTTGCAGTTCAAATGCGATGTCGGTCATGCTGTTCTTTTAAACGTTCGTCATCTATATAACAATTATAACCGCCATTTGTGAACAAGGATTAAGGATTTTTAAGTGAAAAAGAAAGAAAATGAATCACCAGGTTGGGTCTAAAAGTATTTTGTTGACCATTTATAAGTTTGCTAATAACAGTTGCTTTCATATCGCTAAAGGCATGCTCTTATTTCTCTGTTTGCATGCTCCCGTGATGCCAAAGCAATGACATGATTTTGCAAATCAACTTAAATTGTATAGTAAATTAAGTTAATTTGTGGAGTAAATTAAGTTAATTTACCAAGTAAAATAAGTTAATTTACTGAATAAAATAAGTTAATTTACCGATCAAATTAAGTTAATTTACTGAACGGGAGTATTGAGATAGATAAACGGAAGCATTGTTTCGCATATACGAATGCCGTGTTTTAGCCATTCGAAAGCCGTGCTTCGCTCACTTTATAGAGCTTTAGCATTTACAACGCGACAACTTATCGGACACAAAAAAGCCCAAGGAAAATGCCCTGGGCTATGAAACATAGTTGAATTATTTAGCACAATCATCGCGTCTCAAGCTTTGTCGTGAGGGGTTTCAGGCCTTCGGCACGGGTGGTGAGGACGACGGGCCCTGCCGTCTTGCCAGCACGGAGGATGACCATCGCCGAACCGTTCCAGAGGTGGCGGTGATCGGTGCAGTTGAGCTCGTTGCTGTTGATATCGCCATTCGTAACTGCCACGATGCTGGCATCGCCCGCCACGCTGAACGTCAACTCCTGCTGCGCACCATAGACACGACGGCCCTTGGCATCAACGGCATAGACGCGCACATGCTGTAGGTCCAGACCATCAGCCTGCCAGCTCTGGCCGTCGGCGGCTTTCCGTTTGTCCTTCGCAGGGGCGAGATCGGGAATGGCGACGAGTTTGACCGCTGCACCCGGTGTCTCCACCTGATGACGCGCTACCTCTCGCCCGTTGTTGTAGGCAACGGCAACGGCGCGACCCGGCTGGTATTCCACATCCTCCCAACGTATCTGGTTGCGACGCTTGGCATCATCCACAGGGTTTGCCTTGCGGCCGAGACTCTTGCCGTTGACGATGAGTTCCACCTCGTCGGCATTCGTATAGGTGATGACCTGCAGGCGCGAGCCGGGCTTGCGGTCCCAGTGGTCGCTCATTCCGTCGTTACCCGTCTGCACACCGTTCCACATCTGGTCGCCGCGACTGTCGATGACGGCAATATGGACCATAGGCTCTTCGGGCTTGAACATGCTACGCATGAGATAAGCTTTCGGCTTTGGCTCGAGCGAGATGTCGAAGACGCCCTGTGCCCAGCCCTTTGCTGGCCAGCCCTGCGACTCGCCCAAATAGTCGATGGCACCCCAATAGGCAAGTCCGATGACGCGATCAAGGTCCATCTCGAAGTAGTTCGGCCCCATAGCAGCCACGGCGGCCTCGCTCTGGTAGAATGTCATCCACGGGAAGCGGCGACCGTCGCCGGGGAAGTACATATAGCGGTAGTTGTAGGCCTGCACGTCGGTTTGCATAGCGAGGTCGCAGGGCAGCGAATCCGTATCCCAGTTGCGGTAGCGGGGATGCATGGCGACGGTGACCAGGCGTGTGGAATCGTATCGCTGGATGAGCGTCTTCTGCAGTTTATACATGGTCACGCCGAAGTCGTTGAAAGGCTGAGTGGGGTCTTGCTGCAGCTCGTTGCCGAGACTCCATAGCACCACCGACGGGGAGTTGCGGTCGCGGCGCACCCACTCGGGAACATCATATTGCCACAACTGCTCGAAGGGCACACGGCCACCAGTGTTCAGGCGATTCCACTTGTCGTAGAGCTCGTCGACGACGAGGATGCCATACTGGTCGCACAGCTCGATGAACTCCCGGCTATAGGGGTTGTGGCTGGTGCGGATGTGGTTCATGCCGAATTGCTTCATGAGCTGCAGGCGCTTCTCGATGGCACGCGGATAGTTGGCAGCACCGAGCGCACCGAGCGAGTGGTGGTTGGCATAGCCCTTCAGCAGTACCTTCCGGCCGTTGAGCTTCAAGCCGTAATCGGGACCGATCTCTATGGTGCGAATGCCGAAGTGCTCGCTGACCTCGTCGGCCACCGTTCCATCTTCACGCACCAGCTGTGCCAGAACCGTATAGAGGCGCGGGGTGTCGACGTCCCACAGCTGCGGCTGGGGAATAAGGATATCGTTCAGATAGGCCTCCATCGTACGCGACTGCGTATTGCGGCGACGGGTCGACGTGCCCTCATACACCTGCTGGCCGTCGGGATCGAGGATGCGCACGCGCAGACTGGTCTGGCGGTCGCGGCCGCGATTGGTGAACTCTGCCGAGATATCGACATAGCGGTTCTCGCGCGTACGTATATAAAGCGGATGGCGGCTGAAGAACTGGTCGCCAGAGGTCACCACCAGCTTCACTCCCCGGAAGAGTCCGCCCCCGGTATACCAGCGGGAATTGAACGGGTCGCGGGTGTCGGCACGCACAGCGATGATGTTATCCTCGCCAATGCGCAGCCGGCCCGTCAGATCGACTTCGAAGCCTACGTAGCCATAGTCGGTGCCGCCCACGCGCTCACCATTGAGATAGACGTCGCCGACATACATAATGCCTCCGAAGTCGAGCACCACGTGCTTGTCCTTCAGGCTGTCGTTGGCGATGAGGTGATAGCGGTACCACCCCTGCCCCATCTCCTTGAAACCGCGACTCGACAGGCGGCTCATGATGTTGGCTGCCACATTGGTGTTATCGCCTTTCTCGCCAACGGCAGGCGCCACCCACGGCTGTTCTATCTGGAAGTCGTGGGGCAGGCTGACGGTGCGCCACGAGCTGTCATCGTAGGCGGGCTGTGCAGCCTCTGTGATATCGCCGGCATGGAAGCGCCAGCCGTCGATGAGGTTTTCTACCGTGCGTGTCTGTGCCTGAGCGGCCAGCGAAGCCAGCACGACAAGGCCTGTCAGCAAACACCGCTGCCACTCTCTCGTCTTGTTGAAAAGGATTGTTTCCATACCGGTCGTTAGTTATTGTTTGGCAAAGGTACGAATAAGCGAGGAGAAAACAAAATAAAACAACTTTTATTTTTTTTCTCGAGCGAAAGTACCTTCGGCGATAGCCAAATTTAGATAAAAATTCTGAGATTATAAGCCAATCGAGATAAAAACTTACACAAATTGCCCCGAAAAGTTAGAAATCAAGGCTCACATACGCTCAATCCCTTCCTTTTACGTGCTACAACTAGACCTTGAATCAATATGTTGAAAAAAAAACAGAAAAAACATCCAGCGTTGTCCCCTCCTGTAGGGACGGGGTTCACTCCCCGTCCGCAAGTAGTTTTGTGCCTTGCTGATGGGCAGTGAAGCCCATCCCTACAAGTGGGACGGGGGAAGCCCCAAAAGAAAGCCCCGGTCTCACGACCAGGGCACCGAAATAAGACGCATGATACGGAAAATATGTTTAATTATCGATTATGAAAACGCGTCTTACTCCAATTTTATTGTGTCTAAGTACTTAAAAATTAAATAATTAGCATATTACATATTCATTCCGCCATCTACCTGGATGACCTGACCGCTCACATACGACGACAAGTCGCTGGCGAGATAGACGGCCGTATTGGCGATGTCGTCGACGGTGCCGCCGCGGCGAAGAGGGATCTTCTGACACCACTCCTTGCGCACGTCCTCGGGCAAAGCCTGCGTCATTGCGGTATCAATGAAACCGGGGGCGATGGCGTTGGCACGGATGCCCTTCGGACCCATCTCCTGAGCTATCGACTTAGCCAGTGCGATAAGGCCGGCCTTCGAAGCTGCATAGTTAGCTTGTCCGGCATTGCCGTGAACACCCACGACAGATGCCATGTTGATGATACTTCCTCCACGCTGGCGCATCATGATAGGCACACAGGCGTGAATGAAATTGAATGCCGACTTCAGGTTAACGGCGATGACGGCATCCCACTGCTGCTCGCTCATGCGGAGCATTAGGCCGTCCTTGGTAATACCGGCATTGTTGACAAGGATGTCAATCGAACCGAACTCTTCTTTCACCTGCTTCACCACCTCCTCGGTCTCAGCGAAGTCGGCAGCGTTGCTAGCGTAACTCTTTGCCTTCACGCCCAGGGCAGCAATCTCGGCCTGAGTCTCCTCGTTCACGGCGAGGTCGGTGAATGCGATGTTAGCGCCTTCAGCGGCGAAACGAAGTGCAATGGCCTTGCCAATGCCACGTGCAGCTCCTGTAATCAGAGCTGTCTTACCTTCTAATAATCCCATAAATGTTTTTCTTTTATAATTATCAATTATCAACTATCAACTATTAGCTCCCCTCCCCTTGGGAGGGGCTGGGGGTGGGCCCCTTCCCTCCCTACGGGGGAGGGTCGGGGTGGGCCTACTTTATCATCCTCTTCCCAAGTGCACCATACACCACCTTCGCCACCTGCGGCTTCGTGGCCTCCTCGGTCATGCCGTGTGCAATGCGTCCGTAGATGTACGGCACCTCAAGACCCTTGATACAATAGTGTGTGATGTCCGCAACAAGGTCGACGTTATCGATGTCGAACTCGCCTTCGGCCTTGCCCTCTGCATAGACCTTCCGGAAGAGCTTGATTTCCTCGTCGTCGAAGTTCTTGCGCACCTTCTCCACCGTCCAGATGTTACGGAAGAACTCGGCACGCAGATTGCCGTTGCGCACCACAGTCTCACGGATGGAGCTGAGATGCGTGTAGATGAGCTCTATGATCTTGTCCTGAGGACGTATCTTCTTCGCCGCCACCTCGTCGAGCTTGTCGCTCAAGCGTTCCAGCTCGGTTTCGATGACAGCATAATAGACTTCCTCCTTGCTCTTGAAATAGGTGTAGAGCGTGCGGCGCCCCTTGCCTGATGCCACGGCAATGTCGTTCATCGTAGTGTTCGCCAACCCGTTCTTGGCAAACAACTGGCGCGCCACTTCAACAAGTAACTGTCTAGTTTTGGATATCGACATTCTTTCTGATTCTTATGATGAGAACTAAAAATTGCACATTGCATTAGTCGTGTGCAAAATTAGCTTTTTTCTTCCATTCATACAAATAAATTGGGTTAAAAAAGAGAAAAAACAGCCATAAATAAAAATAATCGGAATATTTTTTGGATATTTCAGGAAAAAGCAGTACCTTTGCACCCGCTTACAAGAAATACATCGCGGAGTGGAGCAGTTGGTAGCTCGCCAGGCTCATAACCTGGAGGTCGCATGTTCGAGTCCTGCCTCCGCAACTCAAGCAGTCCAATCGGGCTGCTTTTTTTGTTTTATGCTCCCTCCCTACGGGGGAGGGCTGGGGTGGGGCTCCTCTCACATGCTCCCGGTCGCAGTTCTTTCCCCGCTATCAGCCTCACCCCCAGCCCCTCTCCAAAAGGCGAGGGTAGCTATTAGCGGCAAAGCCGAGCGCGAGTCCTGCCTCCGCAACTCAATAGCTCGGGATCCCGAGCTATATTCATTTTAGGCATGACTCTTCACATGCTCCCGGTCGCAGTTACCTCGCATATCTGATGTCGCCACCGGTGTGGCTGCGGCCCCACAAACAATCGAAATGTCTGATAAATACAAACAAACGCTAACAAACGTAATTACTCCTAAAAGTTTGTTCACATGTACCCACTGATTAGTTAATAGAATTTTGCGTTTTGGAAAAGATTTTATATCTTTGTAGCCAGTTAATAGAGTTTTATAAGCCCTAAAAAACAAATTGTTTAGGTTTCATTTATATTAGGTTTTTCCAGCCCCAGTCGTGAGACCCGGGCTGGTTTTCGTTTTATAACGAAAATAAAACGGCTAGTTATGAGGATATTCCAAATAAACTTTGTATCTTTGCAGGCAGATTGTTGAAAAATCGAAAACCAATCATAGTAATTACAAAATGACACAAGCAATTCAAAAAACATTGCGCGACTCGGCAGGCATGCGTTGGACTGCCCTGTTGCTGTTGGCTCTGGCCATGTTCTGTTCGTACATTTTCATGGACATCCTCTCACCCATCAAGGACCTGATGCAGGAAACGCGCGGGTGGGACTCTACCGCCTTCGGAACCATGCAGGGCTCGGAGGTGTTCCTCAACGTATTCGTGTTCTTCCTGATCTTTGCGGGTATCATCCTCGACAAGATGGGCGTGCGCTTCACGGCTGTGCTCTCGGGTGCTGTGATGCTGATCGGTGCCGTCATCAAGTGGTATGCGGTGAGCGAGTCGTTCATCGGCAGCGGTCTGGAAACGTGGTTCACGAACAACCTGAACTACATTCCACTCTTCGACGAACTGGGCGTGTCGCCGTTCTATGAGGGCATGCCTGCGTCGGCGAAGTTTGCCGCCTGCGGATTCATGATCTTCGGCTGCGGCTGCGAGATGGCTGGTATCACCGTGAGCCGCGGTATCGTGAAGTGGTTCAAGGGCCGCGAGATGGCGCTGGCTATGGGCTCGGAGATGGCTCTGGCCCGTCTGGGTGTTGCCACATGTATGATCTTCTCGCCGTTCTTCGCCAAGCTGGGCGGAAACATCAGCGTGACTCGCTCGGTGGCTTTCGGTGTTGTTCTGATGTGCATTGCCCTGATGATGTTCATCGTCTATTTCTTCATGGACCGCAAGCTCGACTCGCAGACGGGCGAGGCTGAGGAGAAGGACGACCCGTTCAAGGTGAGCGATATCGGAAAGATTCTCAGCGATAGCGGCTTCTGGCTCGTGGCTCTGCTGTGCGTGCTGTACTACAGCGCCATCTTCCCGTTCCAGAAGTATGCCGTGAACATGCTGCAGTGCAACCTCACGCTCACGGAGCCTGCACAGGATTCGTTCTGGGCAAGTCCGTCGGTGACCATCGTGCAGTATGTCATCATGCTCGTCGTTGCCGCTGCAGGTTTCGCCAGCAACTTCATGAAGGATAAGAACAAGAAATACGGCTTGCTCGCCGTGTCGATTATTGCTCTCATCACCTATTGCTACATGGGCTACATGCGCCAGTCGGCAGAGTCGATCTTCGCCGTGTTCCCGCTGCTGGCAGTGCTCATCACACCGATTCTGGGCTCGTATGTCGACCACAAGGGAAAGGCTGCGTCGATGCTCGTGCTGGGCTCGCTGCTGCTCATCGCCTGCCACCTGACATTCGCCTTCATCCTGCCGCTTTTCAAGGGCAATGCCGTTGGCGGTATCATCATCGCCTATGTGACCATCCTTGTACTGGGCTCGTCGTTCTCGCTCGTGCCTGCCTCGCTGTGGCCCTCGGTGCCGAAGCTCGTCGATGCAAAGGTGATCGGCTCGGCCTATGCGCTGATCTTCTGGATTCAGAACATCGGCCTGTGGCTGTTCCCGCTGCTCATCGGTAAGGTGCTTGACAAGACCAACCCCAATGTGACCGATCCCACGCAGTTCGACTACACCTGGCCGCTGGTGATGCTGGCCTGCCTGGGTGTGGCTGCCCTGATCCTCGGTCTCATCCTGAAGGTGGTCGACCGCAAGAAAGGCATCGGTCTGGAAGAACCGAATATCAAATAGGAGTGTAGGAGTAAAGGAGTGTAGGAGTGTAGGAGTGTAGAAGTTTTGGATAAACAAGCCGTAAAACGTTGGACCGTGCTCATCATCGTGGCGTTTGCCATGATGATGGGCTACGTGTTTTGGGACATCGTGTCGCCCCTGTCGACGACGCTGAAGGCTCCGCTGAGCGAAGGCGGAATGGAGTGGACGGCGTCGGAGTATGGCTTCTATGCCGGCTCGTACAGCATCTTCAATATCTTCCTGCTGATGCTGTTTCTGGGCGGCATCATTCTCGACAAGTGCGGCATTCGCTTCACAGGTCTGCTCGCTACGGGCATGATGATGGGCGGTGCTGCCGTGAACTGGTTTGCGCTGCAATACGTCGCGCCGACCATTTATGTCGAAATGCCGGTGACGCTCTTCGGCTTGATTCCCGAATACCTGAAGACGCAGGTGCTGGTGTCGGCACTGGGCTTCGGTATGTTCGGCGTGGGGTGCGACATCACCGGCATCACCGTCTCGAAGGTGGTGACAAAGTGGTTCACAGGCCACGAGCTGGCGTCAGCAATGGGCATTCAGGTGGCGATGGCGCGACTGGGAACGGCTTCGGCCATCAGCCTCAGTCCGGTCATCGCTCAGACCTACGGACTGCCGGCACCGCTGCTGGTAGGAGCGTTGCTGCTCCTGGCAGGGTTTGTGATGTTCGGGGTGTATACGATGATGGAGGAGCCCCACCCCAACCCTCCCCATAGGGGGAGGGAGGAACAGCCTACCCCCAGCCCCTCCCTAAAGGGAAGGGAGGAGGACGGAGAATTGTCTACGCTCCTGCAGTCATACATGACGAAACTGCTGCGAAACAGCGGCTTCTGGATCATCGCCATTCTCTGTGTGCTGTTCTATTCAAGTCTGCGTCCGTTCCTGAAATTCGCCACTGACCTGCTAGTGAACAAATACGGAATCGATGTCGTCACGGCGGGATGGATTGTGTCGCTGCTCCCCTATGGAACCATCGTGCTCACGCCGCTCTTCGGTAGCATCTACGACCGTATAGGTCGCGGTGCCACGCTGATGCTCATCGGCTGTGCGCTGGTGCTGTTCTGTCATGTTGTTCTCGCGCTGCCCATCATCAACACCACATGGGTGGCCACGCTGATGATGGTGCTGCTGGGTGTGGCGTTCTCGCTCGTGCCGAGTGCTATGTGGCCCAGCGTGCCGAAGCTCGTGCCGCTGCAGGTGCTGGGAACGTCGTATAGCATCATCTACTACATCCAGAATATCGGACTGATGCTTATGCCGATGTTTGTGGGGAATATCATCGACCAAAACACGGCTGCCGACGGCCACGTCGACTTCACCGCGCCTATGTCGGTGTTTGCCGTCTTCGCCCTCGCCGCCACCCTCGTGGCTGCCCTCCTGCTCTACATGGACAAGCGCCACAACTACGGACTCGAGAAGGCAAATATCAAAGGCCCCAAGTGAAGAAAAGACATACGTAACAGACGTACATAAGTTTTCCTGGAGCTAGACCTGAAAAAAACAATAAAAAAAAGCACCCAGCGTGGTCCCCTCCTTCGGGAAGGAGGGGTGTCCGTAGGACGGGGTGGTAGCGGGTCAAAGAATGCTTAACCAATTTAAATAAAGATGTTAGGACCGTATTTCTCTCTACCACCCCTGACCCCTCCTTCCAGAAGGAGGGGACTACAGCCGTGAGGAGAGAACTTTTTTTATGTTTTTTCCGCTGTGGCGGCTGAGTTTTGGAACAAAACCGTGATGGGCTTGCGGGCTGTGCAAAAGCTCGCTTTTGGGCACAGGACGGAAGGACAACACGAAAGGTCGAAGACCGCAGCCGCCATAAGCGGTGTTTTTCTGTTTTTTTCAAGTCGCTAATCAAAGGCGTTTTTTGCAGTAGGGCTCAAGAAAGTATTAATTTAACCTAGATAAAAAATACTGGTTATGAAGAAGTGGAGAATCGCGATTTCGCTCGTGCTGCTTGCCGTGCTGGCAGCAGGCTGCGGCAACAAGAACGACAACCGTCAGTTCAATAGCTTTAGTGTTGACGACATGCCGCAACTGGTGGTCGGCGACAGCGTGCAAGGTGTGGCGGCACCCTTCGCAGGTGTGTCGGGCGACTGGCTCATCGTGGCTGGCGGCTGCAACTTCCCTGAGACGCCCGCTGCCGAAAGTGGCGAGAAGCGATTCTATTCCGACATCTACGGACTCGCCGTTGGCGACCCGCACGGATGGGAGAAGCTGGGCGACCTGCCCCACCCCACTGCCTATGGCGCCAGCGTCACTGTTCCTGAAGGCATCGTCTGCATCGGCGGCACTACCGACGGCAAGTCCTCTCTTGCAGACGTGTATCTGCTGAAAGAAGGTACCTCGTCGCCGCTTCCTGCGCTGCCTGTAGGCCTCGACCAGTTGGCAGCCACATATGCCGATGGAATCATCTACGTGGCGGGCGGACAGACCGACGGCGAAGCCAATCAAGCCGTTTACACATTGGACTATGCGAAGGGCGCAACCAGTTGGAAGACCTTCACGGAATCCGACGAGAACCGCCTGCAGCCCTGTCTCGCCGTACAGAACGGCAGCAACGGGTCGGAACTGCTGCTCATAGGCGGCTTCGACGCTGCCCGTAAGCAATGCGCCAACACCATCGAGGTGTGGAACCTGAAGACCAAGTCGAAGCGCACAGTCTACATGACCGACGACTTCGGGGAAAACAAGACTGCCGGGGTGTCGGGCATCTCGAGCGCTTCTGCTTTGCCCACTTATTTTGCCGCCGTTGGAGCGACAGCCATTACGTGCGGTGCGAACAACATCCTGCTCTTCGGAGGCGTGAACAAGATAGTGTTCGAGGCAGCGCTTCGCGATCAGCAAGCCGACTACCTCACGCATCCCGCCGACTGGTATCGATTCCGCGACTCGCTACTCGTCTACAACACCATCACGGGTGCCTGGTCGTGCACCTTTGCCGACCAGCGGCTGGCGCGTGCCGGCGCGGCTGTGGTGAAAGGCAACAAGGCCAACACCTATTATATAATAAATGGTGAGCTGAAGCCGGGCGTGCGCACTGCAGACGTTTCGAGGCTCGCCATCAGCTACACCGCCAAGTTCGGTTGGCTGAACTACCTGGTGCTGGTGGCATATCTCATCGCGATGCTCCTGCTCGGCTATTACTTCATGCGGCGCGAAGCAGGCTCCGACGACTTCTTCAAGGGCGGCAACCGCATCCCGTGGTGGGCGGCAGGCATCAGCATCTTCGCAACGATGCTCTCAGCCATCACCTATATGTCGATACCCGCAAAGGCCTATATGACCGACTGGACCTACTACCCCATGCAGGTGTGCATACTCATCGTGTCGTTCCCCGTCATTAAGTATTTCCTGCCGTTCTTCCGCCGACTGAACGTCACGACAGCCTACGAATACCTCGAGCACCGCTTCTCGTATGCCATCCGACTGATGGCATCTGTGCTGTTCATCGTGTTCATGGTGGCACGAATGGCGCTGGTGCTCTTCCTGCCCTCACTGGCGATGACTGCCGTCACCGGCATCGACATCTACGTCTGCATCGTCGTGATGGCCATCGTCACCATTATTTATTGCACGATGGGTGGCGTCGAGGCCGTCGTCTGGGGTGATGTCGTGCAGGGCATCATCCTCGTGGGTGGCGCGTTCCTCGCTGCAGGCTACCTCATCTTCAACACGGGCAGCGGGGCATCGGACTTCTTCCATATTGCCAACGTGAACGACAAGTTCCGGCTCTTCGACTGGTCGTTCGACTACCGCACTGCCACCTTCTGGGTGGTCATTCTCGGCGGCTTGGCCAACAACATCATCTCCTACACCAGCGATCAGACGGTGATCCAGCGCTATCTCACCACGAAGGACGAGCACTCGGCAGCACGCGGCATCCTCACCAACGGCATGATGTCGGTCATCGTCACCATCGCCTTCTTCACCATCGGCACGGGTCTCTACACGTTCTACCAGACACACCCCACCGCCACTGACCTGACGATGCAGAAGACCGATGCCATCTTCCCGTTCTTCATGATGAGCCAGCTGCCGGCAGGCATCGCCGGACTGCTCATCGCAGCGGTGTTTGCCGCTACGATGTCGACCATCTCGTCGAACATCAACAGCATCTCGACAGCGTTCACTGTCGATATCTGGAAGAAGGCACACCCCGCCATCAGCGACGCCGACACAGTAAAAACAGCCCGCCTGACGGGCATCGTCAGCGGACTCATCGGCATGCTCATCGCCATCCTGATGGCAACGATGAACATCCAGTCGCTCCTCGACTACTTCAACACCATCCTTGGACTGCTCTCGGGAGCCGTAGGCGCATTGTTCATCATGGGCATCTTCTTCCAACGCATCGGCGCACGCGCTGCCTTCGTGGGCTTCCTCGCGGGTACGCTCACGGTATTCTGGATGAACTTCTATAGCGATGCAAACTTCCTGCTCTTCGGCTTCACGGCCATCGCCGTCTCGACACTTGTGGCACTTCTCCTTTCATTCGTGTTGCCGGAGCGTCGCGAGCTGAAGGGCTTCACGTGGCGGACACTCAGTCCGTCGAAGGAAGATCAAGCGTCCTAACAATTCTGATGCCCGGACGAATGTCGGGATCGAGCGTGCGGTGCAGGTTGTCGATCATCACATCGCTCTCGTTTCCTTTCAAAAGGATCACGTCGAGTTGGTAGTTATATACCCTTGTCACGATGTTCTGCGGCATGTCGTCGGCAAAAATGCCCACGCGTACCTTCTTCTCACCGGCCTGCTCCACCTCGTCGGCAGCAGTCCTCAGCGAGCGCAACCGCTCCTCGCTGTAGTCGGGAATGATGCCTGCCCGCGAACTAATCATTTTCACATAGTCGGGGCTGTCAGGTCTGAAGTCAAATATCTGGTATTGCGATTCCATGTCTTCCTTTTTTTTATCGATGCAAAGATACAAATAAAAAATGAAAAAAGACAACGCAGAAGGGAAAATGAATGCCTAAAAATTTTTTTTCATTTCCATATAATAATCGCCCATACTGTTTCGTTATAATTATAGAAACCCCAAAAACAGATTGCCTATGCAGCATTTTACTCAAGAAGAACTGAAGCCTTCCGAGCACGTACTTAACATGATCCGACAGATAGCCTACAGCTATCGAGCCATTAAAATGAATGGCCGCACGGAAGTATATTGTCTGAACTAATCCCCCTCAACTCCTCAATGACTAAGGTATCACCCTCATTGTTGGCTGCCGATTTCGCTCACCTTGCTGACGACATCGACATGATCAACCGAAGCGAAGCCGACTGGCTGCATCTCGATGTGATGGACGGCGTCTTCGTGCCGAACATCTCGTTTGGCTTCCCCGTGCTTGAAGCCGTAGCGAAGATTTGCCAAAAGCCCCTCGATGTGCACTACATGATTGTAAAACCGGAACGCTACATCCAGCAGACCGCCCGACTGGGTGCGATGATGATGAACGTTCACTATGAGGCTTGCACGCACCTCCACCGCACCATCGAAGAGATTCACCAGGCCGGCATGAAAGCAGGCGTCACCCTCAACCCGTCCACGCCCGTGAGCGTACTCGAAGACATCATCGGTGATGTCGATATGGTGCTGCTGATGAGCGTCAACCCGGGCTTCGGCGGACAGAAGTTCATCGAAAACACCATCGACAAGGTAAAGCGGCTGCGCAAGCTCATCGCTGACACGGGTAGCCACGCCCTCATCGAAGTCGACGGCGGCGTGCAGGCTGAAACCGCACCGCGCCTGGTAGCAGCCGGTGTCGATGTGCTGGTCAGCGGCAGCTATGTCTTCAAGGCTGCCGACCCACTCAAGACGATTAGGGAGTTAAAAGAGACCTAAAAAAAAAGAAGTCCTGACTCTATGACAGAGCCAGGACTTTCTTATCAAGTTGCTTTACAGCGCAAATAATTGCCTTTGCTTTTTGCGAGTATCGATGAAATCTTTACTCTGCAGCGGCTTCTTCCTCAGCGTCGAGGGCCTCTTCAACGAACTCCTCAACCTCTTCGGCAATCTCCTCTTCCACAGCAGGAGCAGCGGGAGCTTCCTCAACAACGGGAGCTTTCAGCACTTCGGGGTTCTCGGCAACCACCTTCACGGGCACCTTCACCTCAACTTCCTTGTGGAAGTGCACAACGGCCTCATACTCACCCAGCTGCTTAGCATCGCGCATGGTGACGATCTTGCGATCAACCTCGATGCCCTTCTCAGCCAGAGCGGCAACCACCTGAGCAGCACCTACGGAACCGTAGAGCTGACCAGTCATGCTCACCTTAGCGGGAATCTCAAGAGCCACGCCCTCGAACACCTTAGCCTTCTCCTCAGCATTCTGCTTCAGCACGGCAAGCTTGTGAGCCTGCTGGCGCAGATTCTCGGCCAGCACCTTCTTAGCGCTCTCCGAAGCGATGACGCCCTTGCCTGAGGGGATGAGATAGTTACGGCCGTAGCCGTTCTTCACGTTCACGATATCGTTCTTGTATCCCAAGCCGATAATATCTTCTTTCAGTATAATTTCCATTCTGTTTCCTCCTCTTTAATTATTTCATCAAATCGGTTACGAAAGGAAGCAAGGCGATGTGACGGGCACGCTTCACGGCCTGTGCCACACGGCGCTGATACTTCAGAGAGGTTCCGGTGATGCGGCGGGGAAGAATCTTACCCTGCTCGTTGAGGAACTTCTTCAGGAACTCGGGATCCTTGTAGTCGATGTACTTGATACCGCTCTTCTTGAAACGGCAATACTTCTTCTTCTTCGTATCGATGGAAGGAGCAGTGAGATAACGGATTTCTGTTTGTTCTGCCATAGTTTAAGCCTCCTCTTTTTTACCAAGCTTGGCGCGGCGCTTCTCCGACCAGGCCACCATGTGCTTGTCTTCTTTAACTGTAATGTAACGGATTACCTTCTCGTCGCGGCGGAAGCCGGTCTCGAGCTTGTCAACGATAGTAGGCTCACCCTTGAACTCCAGCAGACAGTAGAAACCTGTCGACTTCTTCTGGATAGCGTAAGCCATCTTCTTCAATCCCCAGGTCTCTTCGTTCACAATCTCTGCACCATTGTCAGTCAGAATCTTCTTGAACTTTTCGACCGTTTCCTTCATCTGATCATCAGACAAAACGGGAGTTAAAATGAAAACGGTTTCGTATTGATTCATACTACTTAAATAATTGATTAATAATGTTATTTTTGCAAAAAGCGGTGCAAAATTACTACTTTTTCTTCAACCTACCAAATTTTTTTAGTAATTTTGCACACAAAACATTGCATTTCAACGCAAAACAACCCGAAAACGATGAGAAAACTCAATAAATTGCTCGGTTTGCCCCTCGTCTATGCAGGAGTCGCCGTTCTTGCCCTGGGCTATGCCACAGGACTCACCCGCCACAACGCCGTGCTGGCCATCGGCCTGCTGCTCGTCATCGCAGGTGCCGCCACCTACGTCTGGAAAGAACGCCGAGAGAGCAAATACTAACCCCATTCTCTTCACGGTCGGAGGAACCTCTTTCTCCCTCCCCCTTTGGGGCGACTGGGGTCTTCAGAGCAGCCACCGGCGTGGCTGCGGCCCCACAAAGGGGAGCGAATCCCCATTCGCGACGGAGGGCAGGCCGGGGTGGGGCTTCAATTCCTCACAACTTTACGCCCATTGCGGATGATGATACCCTTCTGCAATTGACCATTAACCGATTTACCACTTACAATCTTCCGCCCCGACAAATCGTAGGTGACGGCATTGCCCTGCTCAACGGCAACGGGATGAATGTCAGAAGGAACGACCGCGACAACTTTGATATAGTCGATATCGGGCATCCAGTTCGTGGCGTTCGAGAGGCTAATCGTGTTCAGTCCCTTCTGCAGTTCGATGTTGACGGTCTTAGTGCCCACCTTCTGCCAGCCGCCGCTATTGCCAGCAAACGTTGTTACCTTCTCGCCATTCACGCTCACGGTGATATTGCGATTCTCGCCGGAGATGAAGGCAACCGTCAGCCGATACTTCCCGCCGTCGCGACTGTAAACATCGCGCCACTGCAGACTGTTCGCCTCGCTCTGACCCAGCCAACCGGCCTTGTAGCCTGCCGAGCAGTAGTCGGCAGTCTCATAGATGCCCGACTTCTCAGCTTGGTTGTTCTTGATTTCCTGATAGGTGCTGATGTAGCCCGTCTCAGCTTCATAGCGAGTGCGCTCCAGGCGCGTCTCAGCCTCAGCCACGTAGATACGCGTGCCGTGAGCAGGAACCGTCACTTCGTAGCCGTCGGTCATCTCGCCCACATCCTTCTTCTGGAACACATCGCGCAACTTCACCGTGCCAGCGAGGTCCAAGTCGGAGAAGTTCACCTGCACCACCTTCTGTGCATCATTGGGATTATAGACGGCGAAGGCGCGCTTCGTCCCGTATCGCTCTTCAAGGTCTTTCACCAACACATAGCAACCGTTCACCTGCCCAACCACGTAAGCCTGCTGGTAGAGCGTGTCCTGATTCAGGGCAATCAGCTCCCTGTTCTTCAACAGCGTGAGAGCCGTCGACTTGATGTTGCGCAAGTCACAGCCGATGAGCAGCGGAGAATTCATGATACACCACATGCCGAAGTGAGTTTTGTCCTCCTCCGTCGTCAGCGAGCGCCCCACTTCCAGCATGTCCATATCGTTATAGTGCCCCTTGCTACAATAGGCTGAGAGATAAAGATTCTCCGCTATGATGCCCCTTACCGACTCCCACGAATCATTGATATCGCCCGTCGTGCGCCACGAAAAAGCGGCACCGTCGATCCAAGTGCCAGGATAAGCCCAGCGGCAGGCATTCATGCGTACATCCGTCCGGCCCGTATTCCTGATAGCTTCAGCAATTGCCGTGTAGCGCTCCTGCTCGTCGAGCACCAGATGATCCTCGTTGTGAAAGTACGAACCGCCACAGAAGTCCACCTTGATGAAATCAAATCCGCACTCCTTGAAGAAGAAGTCGGCATCCTGTTGGTCATGTTCGTAGAGGCCGACGCCCTTTCCCGTTGCATCGCCGTTGAACATCGAGCCACACGTGTTTCGGCCTGCATCGCTGTAGATGCCCGCCTTCAGGCCCTTACTGTGTATGTAGTCAGCAACGGGCTTCAGTCCTTTAGGAAAGCGCGTGGAGTGAATCAACAGATGGCCGTCGTCCTTGTCGCGCCCGCCGAAGTAGCCGTCGTCGATGTTGATGTGGTCGAAGCCCACGTCGCTCAATCCTTTGTTGACCATCGAGTTGGCCTGACTCTTGATAATACTCTCGCTGATGTTCACGCCGAAAGTGTTCCACGAACTCCAGCCCATCGTTGGACCGTCCTGCCCAGCAGCCGAGACGGCCGTCATCAGGGCAATCGCTAACATGACATTTCTGATTTTCATATAGTGTAATTGATGATGTTCTTTTCGTTTATCTGATTACCTTACGTCCTCTAGTGACGTAGATTCCGCGTCGCGGCTCTACCACCCGCCGACCTTGCAGATCGTAGTAGCGGGGTTCATTATAGGAAGAGGTACGAGGATTGCTGATTGATGTCTGGCAATTCATGCGGGCGACGGAGAGTCCGAGGCCCGGGGAATGGGTGAGCCAGATGAGGTCACGACTAGGGTCGAGGGTGATTTTCGTCACCTCGTTGAGGGCGATGCCTGAGTTGTCGGCGTCGTAGATTGTCCACGCGGTTTCATCATAGCAGACAAGGCCGACATCGCCGGCGGTGGCTATCCATTTCCGGTTGTCGGCATCCACCTGCATGTCCCAGAAGCAATCGCTGGGAAGCGGCGAGTTGTTGCGGTTGAAAGTAGTCCACGAACTTCCGTCGAAGCGTGTCAATCCTAAGCCGAATTCCGACCCCATTTTGTCAGGATATTGCGGGTCTCGGCAGTTCAGCCAAAGGACGTTGTCGTTATCAACGGCCACGAAGCCGACGTAATCGGAGGGGAGCTGTGAGTTCGAGGTGGTATATTGCGTCCACTTGCTGCCGTCGAAAAGGAAGAGTCCGCTGCCGAAGGTGCCGCACCAGAGGCGATTGTTGCTGTCGAAGGCCATGCTTTGAACGATCTCGGAGAGGCTGGAGTTGCTCTTGTTGAAGACCGTCCACGATTCTCCGTCGCGCATGTAGAGGCCCTTGTTCGTGGCTATCCAGAGGCGATTCTTGTGGTCGAACTTGATGAGGTTGGCGTCGGCCTCGCTGAACGGGTAGTCGGATCTCATGTAGACATTTCTGCCCGTTGCGGTAATTTCAACGAGGCAGGTATCGGTCGTGAACCAAGGCCAGAGTATCCACACGTTCCCGTTACGGTCGGCCTCCGTCTGGGCGGTCTGCGACATGGGCTCGAAACAATAGTAGCCCGTGTCGATGTTGTAAGTCTGCAGGCCATAGAGTGAACCGACGTAGAAGTTGCCTTCAGCGTCGAGGCAGCCGCTGGAATACGACATTGTGTTCTCGTAGAGCAGGTTGTCCGTTAGCGGAACGGTTTCCAATCCATTCTCCGTAAGCCTCAGCAATCCTTCGAAGCGCGAGCCCACATACACGTTGTTGGCGTCGGCGTCGATGGTCAGCAGGTAGTCGTTGGCAACGCTCAGCTCATAGGGGTAGCCCGTGAAATCGTTGCCGTCGAACTTGGTGATGAAATGATCGCCCATCAGCCAGAGATTGCCGTTTTCGTCGAATGTCATTTCCGTGATGTTGGCCTCAGGCAAAGCTGAATTATCGGGCGTAAAAGGTGTGAAATCGTTGCCGTCGAACTTAACGAGACCTTTGGTGGTTGCTATCCACAGGCATCCGTCTTTGTCGGTTTCGATGTTGTTTACCCTGCCGTAAGGAATGTCGTATGGCATCAAACCGTTGGGTGTGAAGACGCAGAGATTATAGCTGTCCAAAGCATCGTAGCACGCCACCCAGATTCGCCCGTCGACATCGGCCCGGATCTTCTTGACGTAAGCGTAGGGACTGAGAAGATTGATGTCGTATTCGGCTGTGCATTTCTTCCCATCGAAAGCATACAAGTATGCGATACTGCCTACGAGCATCGTTCCGTCAGCGTTGAAATAGAAACCTGAAAAATGCTGGTTAATCTGAAAGCCTGCATTTTTCATGTCGAATTTCTCGATGCCGCCGTCGGTCATTCTTGCCAAACCATTATACTCCGTGCCTACCCACAACTCGCCGTTGTGCAGCACCATATCGGAGATGGCGTTGCCCGTCATGCTTCCGTCAGCGCGTTTGAGTACTGTCTGAAGGCCGCTCAGCTTGTCCATCTTCACGATGCCGCCACCCTTCGTGCCCACGTACAGAAAGGTCTGGTCGTGGATGATTTTCATCACGAAGTTCTTGCTCGCAATGTTCCGCCAATCCGTCAGCTGGGCGTTGGCTGCAAGAGCAACGACGGCAAATATGAATAGTATGACCGTTTTCTTATTCATGTTGGTTTGCAAGCTGTGACTTGGAATGAATACATCTAATTTGCAAAGTTACAACTTTTCTGCGAGAGTGGCCCCAGCACAGCCATATTTTAACATGAATTAGGCTAAGAAATACCGCTGGAGAATAATCCATCGCCTGCAGGAAATGTCAAGAAAATTGGTCAGAAAAGCCCTCTGAGAATCGCGCAGAATCCTCCAGCTCCCACTTTGGCCGAAAAATCGCCCGCAATCAGAATGTTCTGCAACTCATTGACTATCAACCTGTTACACAAAATCACCCCTTTTTACAACCTGTTAGCCGCCTTTACTCTGACTAAAAAACACCCCTATTTTGCCTAAAGCATATCTCTAGATCCACTGGAGCTATGCTCCCGAGCAACTGGAGCAATGCTCCCGAACAACCAGAGCTATACTCCCGAACAACTGGAGCATTGCTTTACTACCCCAAAAGCAATGCTCTACGTCCCCGGAAGCAACGCCTTTCGCTCGCGAAACGAATGTTCCAACACCCTGAAAACGATGTTCCAAAGGACTAAAAAGTGGCATTTGGGGCATCAAAGGCATGTTATACTGTTCAAGACACCTTGCCAAACATGACACGATGGCGACATTCCGACCAATAATGTCGCCGTTTTGACCAATCCTTTTTCTAGAATGCAGTCACGCCGCGACAACATTTTGTCCGATTATTTCATTATCCTCTCCAATTCACAGCCATCATCAATTTCAGCTGCAGCATGTTTTCTGATTCTGCTTTTTTGCCGCCTGTCGTCTTAAAGAAATTAAAAAAGAGTGTCAGAATGACGGTTGTTTCGTGAATTTTTTGTAATTTTGTAGATTGTAAACCCTTAAGCGACAGAAACAGAAACAAACTATAAAACTACAAGACCGATGAAACACTACTTGAAGAAACTGGAGGAAACCATGCGCAGGCAGTGGAACCAGAAGGCTCTCTGCGACTTCCAAGGCGAAGAGTTCACCTATGCCGACGTGGCAAAGGAGATTGAACTGTTCCGATTGTTTATGTCCGAGGCCGGCATCACGAAGCGCAACAAAATGGCCCTCTGTGCCCGCAACTGTGCGCGCTGGGCGATGACGTTCTGGCAGGTGAACGTGAACGAATGTGTGGCTGTGCCGCTACTGGCGGACTTCCACCCAAGCGGCATCACCGCCTTGACGCATCATTCGGATAGCGTCGTGCTGTTCACCGACGAGGACATCTGGGAGAAGTTGAACCCTGAGCAGATGCCGCTGCTGAAGGCTGCCATCAACGTGAAGGACGGCCGCCTGCTGTGGAGTCGCGAAGAGAAGGTGGCAAGGGCGTGGGAGAACCGCGAACAGGCGTTTGCACACTTCCATCCCGGCGGACTGTCGGCAGAGCATTTGTCGTATCCCTCCGAGAACTGGGACAAGCTTGCCATCATCAACTACACGTCGGGCACAACGGGCAATCCGAAGGGAGTGATGCTCACCTATGGTGCGCTGTCGGATACCGATGAGTTCAGCAACACCCACTTCCCGAACGAGCCGGGCGAAACCATCGTCTCGATGCTCCCGATGGCTCATATGTATGGTCTGGCCATTGAGTTCATCCACCCGAATATCGACGGTGTGACGATCTACTTCCTCGGCAAGACGCCTTCGCCGTCGACGCTGCTCAAGGCGATGCAGGAGGTGAAGCCCTATATGGTGGTGACGGTGCCGCTGGTGATGGAGAAGGTGTATGCCAATTCCATCAAGCCGTCATTGGAGAAGCTGAAGTGGATTAACCACATTCCGCATGCCAAGAAGGTGGTTTACAAGGTGGTTCGCAAGAAGCTCATCGCAGCCTTCGGCGGACAGGTGCGCTGCTTCATCATGGGCGGAGCACCGCTGAAGCCTGAGGTGGAGGAATGCTTCCAGAAAATCCACCTGCCCTACACGGTGGGTTACGGTATGACGGAGGCATGTCCGCTACTCGGCTGGGAGTGGTGGCCCGACTTCGTGCCTGGCTCCTGCGGTAAGGCGGTTCACGAAATCAGAATCGATTCTGAGGACCCGCTGAACGTGGCTGGTGAGATTCAGGCACGAGGCGAGAACATGACAATCGGCTATTATAAGAATCCCGAGGCGAATGCAGCAGCGTTCACCGACGACGGTTGGTTCCGTACGGGCGACCTGGGCACGGTGGATGCCGAGGGAAACATCTTCATTCGCGGACGCATCAAGTCGATGATTCTGAACTCATCGGGACAGAACATCTATCCTGAGGAGATTGAGGCGGTGCTGTCGGGATGTCCGTATGTGAACGAATCGGTGGTCGTCGACCGCAAGGGAAAGATCGTGGCACTGGTGTATCCGGAGATTCCCGACGACCTTGACAAGAAGACGAGGGAAGGCATACCGGAACTCATCCGCGTGACGGCCAATAAGTCGCTGCCCTCCTACAGCAAGATCACAAAGGTGAAGCTGGTGGAACAGCCCTTCGAGAAAACGCCGAAGATGAGTATTAAGAGGTATTTGTATAAGTAAGCCCCACCCCAGCCCTCCCCCGTAGGGAGGGAGATGTGAGGAGGGGAGAAAAAAGAGGGAGCCACGCATCAGCGTAGCTCCCTCTTTAATTATCAATTGTCAATTGTCAATTATCAACTAAAAACTAATCTTCCTCCGGCGTGATGAGCTTGTAGCCCTTACCGTGGATATTGATGATCTCGATCTGCGGGTCATCCTTCAGGTGCTTGCGCAGCTTGGTGATATAGACATCCATCGAGCGGGCATTGAAGTAGTTGTCGTCGATCCAGATGGTCTTCAGGGCGAAGTCGCGCTGCAGGATCTCGTTGGCGTGTGAGCAGAGCAGTGCCAGCAGTTCGTTCTCCTTCGTGGTGAGCTTCGTCTGCTTCTCGCCGATGGTGAGGAGCTGCTTCTGGGTGTCGAAGGTGAAGTTGCCGATGCGATAGAGCGTCGACTCCTTAGTCTTCTTTCCACGTACGCGACGCAGGATGGCTTCAATACGGAACACGAGCTCCTCCATTGAGAAGGGCTTGGTGATGTAGTCGTCGGCACCGAGCTTGAATCCCTCCACGATATCTTCCTTCTGCGTCTTGGCAGTGAGGAAGATGATGGGCATCTCAGCGTTGGCCTGGCGGATTTCGGTGGCGAGGGTGAAGCCGTCTTTCTTCGGCATCATCACATCGAGCACACAGATGTCGTACTTGGTCTTCATGAAGGCCTTGAAGCCTGCCTCACCATCGGCGCAGAGCTCGGTGGTATAGCCTTTGGCCTGCAGATACTCGCGAAGCAGCATGCCGAGGTTCTCGTCGTCTTCGCACAATAAGATTTTCAGTTTCTCTTCCATAAGTTCAATATTTAAAGGTTTTACAAATTATTTATTATCAACTATCAGTTTCTTTCATTATTGGCAGCTTGATGGTGAAGGTAGTGCCCTTGCCATACTCGCTGTCGACCTTGATTTCGCCGTTATGGAGCTCGACGATGTTCTTCACGTAGGCCAGGCCGAGACCGAAGCCCTTCACGTCGTGAACATTACCCGTGTGGACACGGTAGAACTTGTCGAACACCTTCTTCAGACTGTCCTTCTTGATGCCGATGCCGGTATCGCGGATGGAACAGTAAAGATGGTTGTCGTCGTTCCAGGTCTTGATATAAATGTCGAGCGGCTTGTCCTGCTTGCGATACTTCACGGCATTGTCGAGCAGGTTGTTGATGACATTCTGGAAGTGCACCTCGTCGACGTACATCGCGGAGTCGACAGCCTCTATCTGCGTGTAGATCTTTCCGCCTGTGTGCTCCACGCGCAGCGAGAACGTGTTGGCGACATTCTCCACCATTTCGTTGAGGTCGAGTTCCTTCTTCTTGAACGTGGTGCTGTTGCGGTCGAACATCGACATCTGCAACACTTTCTCGACGAGGAAGCGCAGTCGCTTGGCTTCGTCGATGATGATGCCGCCGAGGTGGCGCGTCATCTGTTCGCTCTTGGTCACCGAGTCGTCATTCATCATCTGTGCGGCAAGCGAAATGCTGGCGATGGGCGTCTTCAGCTCGTGCGTCATATTGTTGATGAAGTCGTTCTTGATTTCGGAATAGCGCTTCTGCCGGAAGATGAGGATGAGCGTGATGACGAACGTGATGAGCAGCACAACGGTGAAAATGATGCTGGGAATCATGAACTTAACCGACGAATAGATGTAGGAATTCATCTCGGGGAAGTGCACCTTCACCACGCCCATCTTCGACAGCGGGTCGTTGCGGAAGAGTACCTGCGTATAAGTGTACTCCTCGCCTTCCTCGCTATAGTCGGGACAACGGTACACCTCGCGCCCGTCCTGCGTGCACACGGTGAAGTGATAAGGTATCTTGATGCCGTTGTTCAGCAGTTCGCCGTTGAGGTCGCGGTCGAGCATCTTGAAGTTGATGCGCTCCTTCAGGGGTTTGTCGCTGGCGGAATAGAGAATGGAATAGACCACCTCATCAAGCAGAGCCTTCTGATAGATATAGCGGCTCTTCATCACCTCCTGCATCGACTTGTTGGCTTCTGAGATAGCGCTCTTGTCCTTGCGCAGGATCATCGCCTTCGGCATCTGTGAGGGCTTGGTCTCAATGGTCTTCAGCATGAACGACGAATAGATGGTTCCATCCTTGCCGACAACGGAATACTGGTGGCTCTGCTGGAACGTGCCGTCGGGCTGGCCGGAACGCGTGCCCACTGAGTCAACGCTGTAGGCGCGGCGCTCGGTCTCGTTGATGTCTTTCTCGAGATAGCGCAGCGTCTCGTTCAGCTCCAGATTGCGACTGGCCTGATAGAGTGCCCGATAGACAGATTCGTCGAACTGTTCCTTCTTCATCTCTGCCATCTCGCGGATATACTGCAGCTGCAGGAAGAGCAAAGCAAGGAACGAGGCACCCATAATTGTTGCTATGATCCAAATGGTCCGCTTATTCATGGTTGCAAAGTTAGACAAAATCTTAAAACGACATCGCTTTTATGTTAACAAAATCGGTGATATTCACTGAAATTAACATAAAAGCGAGAAATTGGTTGCAAATAAGAAAGTAAAGAAAGACACTTATTTGCCTTCTTCACTCTTCTGAACCGCGCCGCAGGCCCTGCAGCGCTATCACCTAATTATCCACTTGCTTAATAGTGAGTTTCTTCAGGTCGTAGTAGGAGCCGTTGTAAATGTTGAAATCGACGTAGCCCTTGATGCCGGGCAGGCGACCGACGTCGGTATGCTGCCAGAACTTCCACTGCCCTTTGTACTCAACCTTCTCAACGTAGTAATGGGCTATCCAGTAGGGATAGTCGTCGAAGACAGGCGCGCTGAGATAGGCTTCCTTGAACTTATGATAGGTGTAGATGATGGGTTTCACATGATAGCGGTCCTCGACAATGTGGAGCCACGTGAGCACATCGCGCTGGAAGTCCTCTACCGAGCGATCATTGGGCTTGTGCTCAATATCGAGGACTGGCGGCAGGTCGCCTTCTTCGAGCTTCACCTTCTGCAGGAAGAAGTAAGCCTGGTCGCGCGCCGAGGAGCGGTTGCTCCAGAAATGATAGGCTCCGCGAATGAAACCGTATTCGCGAGCTTCATAGAAATAGTCATCGAACTTCTCGTCGAGGAGCGAGGCTCCTTCGGTGGACTTCACGATGATGAACCGCAGGGGACAGCCTTCAATCATAGCGTGGCGCAGCTTGTCCCACTCGATGTCCGACTGGTAGTGCGAGATGTCGATACCGTGGATTTCGTAGCCGGCTGGATAGCGGGCGTCGCCATAGAGGGCACGCCAGCGGAATCCCGTCGGGCTGACGAAGAAATAATAGAAAAGCCAGACATAGACCGCCACAATGCCGATACCACCTACCCACCAAGCCCATCGGGGATAGCGATGGAACACGGGATGCAGGTGGTGGCTGTGATGAGAAGACTTCCGCCTGTGTGAGGCGGAAGTCTTGCGGTTCCTTGTCTGCTTTTTCTTCATTTCAAAAATAGAGAGCGGCGACAGACTACTTCTGCTGCTCGAGAGCCAGCGTCATAGTAGGACGGTCGCACACCGACGACGGACCCCAGTACTGGATAGGACCGGGATAGATGTAGCAGGTGTAGCGTGCCCACTCGTCGCGCTTTGCAACGAACGCCTTGAAGGGAGCACCATCGAGCTCTACCAGAGCCTTGCGGATGACGGGCTTCATCTCGCCGGCGCGGCGCTCCATGTTCATCATCATCGTGATGGGCACACCGCCAGCCTTCCACTCGTCGCTGGGAGCGGTGGTGTTCTTGACGATGGCCATGTAGCCAGTCTTACCGGCAGCGATGAGCTGGGCAGCGCTGGTGCCGAGGGCGTAGCAGTAGTCGGCATCGAAGTTTGATGGAGCAGCACAGCGTCCCTCGTAGCCGAAGAAGTGGTGCTGGGCAGCAAACTTACCAACGAACTTGCCTTCCTTCTTCATCTTCTCAAGCTTCTGGGCAACCATCGTGGAGAGCAGCTTCTCGGTCTCGATGAGCGATACCTGTACGTTGCCGTGCGGGTCGCGGTCGAGGGCGAGCTGACGGGCTACACCTACGGGCAGGCTGTTGAACACGGCGAGGTTCTCCTCAGTCAGGTGACTCTTGGCGAAGTCCACCTGCTCGTCGCGGCCTATCTCCTTTGCCTCAGGCATTGCCAGCACGTCGTTGAGCTGAGCGATGAGTTTCTTGATGGCGGGGATGAACTCGATGACGCCCTCAGGAATGATGACGGTACCGAAGTTATGTCCGTCGGCAGCACGAACGGCCACAGCATCGGCGATGTAGCTCACCACGTCGTCGAGGCTCTGGTTCTTGGCTTCCACCTCCTCAGAGACCAGACAGATGTTGGGCTGTGTCTGCAGAGCGCACTCCAGAGCAATGTGAGAGGCCGAACGACCCATCACCTTGATGAAATGCCAGTACTTACGGGCGGAGTTGCAGTCGCGCTCGATGTTACCGATGAGCTCGGAGTAAGTCTTACATGCGGTGTCGAAGCCGAAGGATGTCTCGATCTGGTCGTTCTTCAAGTCGCCGTCGATGGTCTTCGGGCAACCGATGACCTGCACGCCATACTGCTTGGCAGCATAGTATTCAGCGAGGACACAGGCATTGGTGTTGGAGTCGTCGCCACCGATGATGACAATAGCCTTGATGTTGAGCTTGCGGATGATCTCCAGGCCTTTCTCGAACTGGTCAACCTTCTCGAGCTTCGTGCGGCCGGAGCCGATCATATCGAAGCCACCCGTGTTGCGATACTCGTCGGCAATCTCCTTGGTGATTTCCATATAATTATGGTCTACCAAACCACCAGGGCCGAGGATAAAGCCAAAGAGACGGCTCTCGGGATTGAGATTCTTGATGGCATCGAAGAGACCCGTGATGACATTGTGTCCGCCAGGAGCCTGACCGCCACTGAGAATCACACCTACGTTCATGGGCTCGTGCTTGGTTTCCTCTCCGGGCACAAACTCTACCAACGGCATTCCGTAGGTGTTGGGGAACAATTTCTTGATTTCTTCCTGATTGCCTACACTCTGTGTGGGTTCACCTTCCTTTACCTTCACAGCTCCCTGCAGGCCTTTCGGCAGTTTGGGCTGATAAGCTGCGCGTTCGATTTGCAAAAGACTTTTTTTCATTGTAAGTAAAAATATAATAATGATTAGAAAATTGCTAAAAACAGTTGCAAATTTACTCATTTTTGGCGAGATATGGAAAGAAATCGGAAAGAAAACTATTTTTTATAAACTTTTTTTGTGTTTTGTGTACCATTTAGCGTTTTTTTTCCTATCTTTGGGCAATAAATCAAAAAAAGATAGCATCGTATGAAAAGAAGAGAACTGAAATTAGTAGTCAATTACGTTTGCGACGAATTGTTCGCAGAGTGCGTAGCAGCTTCGATGTACAGTGGAAATCCTGATCCGAACAACGTCGAGGCGCTGCTGGTCAGTATTGCTGAGATGAGAGACGACTACATCAGCCGTATCTCGCATCCAGAACCTGGAATGCCCCCGAAGAAATACTTCGATGACCTGAAGAACAGCTTTAACGAACGGGTTTCAGAGATCATCGACCACATCAACAATATGAACTAAATAGCAACGACTATTCAGCGTCATGGGAAAATTCTGCAAATGGCTTTTGTATAAGCACTTGGGATGGACGAAGAACATCACTGAAGTCCATCCCGACAAATTCATTATCTGCTTGGCTCCACACACCAGCAACTGGGATTTCATGTTGGGACAGATCTACATGCGGGCAGAAGATATGAAGATAAATTTCCTGATGAAGAAAGAATGGTTCTTCTGGCCACTCGGACCCATCTTCCGCAGAATGGGCGGCATACCTGTATGGCGCACGAAGAAGACCAGCATGACCGACAACCTCGCAGCAGAGGCGAAGAAGGCCGAGCACTTCCACCTGTGCATCACCCCTGAGGGCACTCGCTCGCTCAATGCCGACTGGAAGAAAGGCTTCTACTTCATCGCGCAGAAAGCCGAGATTCCCATTCTGCTCTACGGACTCGACTACGAGCGCAAGCTGATTGAATGCACCAAGACGTTCATTCCAACCGGCGACTTGGAAGCCGACATGCGCGAGATCAAACTCTATTTCAAAGACTATAAGGGAAAATATCCCGAGAAATTTACCATCGGTGAATGTGAATAGACTGAGAGGATTCATACTGACCATCCTGACCTTTGCCACCGCTACGGGCGTCGCACAAGATCAGACCACATGGGGCGACATTGACTACAATGGAGCCCCATGGGTGGAAAATATATCACGCCCCAACGAGATCACCAACGGGCTTCACAACCGTCATCTCAGCATCTGGGCCAGCCACGGTCGCTACTTCGACCAAGAGAAAGGTTTTTGGAAGTGGCAGCGTCCGTTCCTCTTCGGCACGACGGAAGACCTCTTTACTCAAACCATCGTCGTACCGTATCTCATCCCGATGCTCGAGAATGCGGGTGCCGTCGTCTTTACTCCTCGCGAACGCGACTGGCAGCGAAACGAGCTGATTGTCGACAACGACGAAGCCAGACCTTACCACTACATCGAGAAGGCTGTGGAATACGACTGGATCAACACGCCTCAGCCCGGATTCGCCTTCCACAACGGAATATACTACGATGGCGAGAACCCCTTCGAGGCAGGAACGGCGCGTATGGCAAAGGCCACAGGCAAATGGAAGAAGGCCAGTTTCGTCACCTACACGCCGAGTTTTCCTGAAGAAGGGCGCTACGCTGTCTACGTGAGCTATCAAACACTGCGCAACAGCGTCCCCGATGCAGAATATGTGGTGTGCCACAAAGGGCAACAAACTGTGTTTCGCGTGAATCAACAGATGGGCGGCGGCACGTGGGTTTATCTCGGCACGTTCGAATTCGACAAAGGATACAGCGAATTCAACTGCGTGAAGCTCTCCAATCTCAGCAGTCATAAAGGCGTGGTGACAACCGACGCCGTCCGCTTCGGTGGAGGCATGGGAAACATCACTCGCGGCGGCTCGACAAGCGGAATGGCGCGTTCCTTCGAAGGAGCACGCTACTATGCCCAGTGGGCAGGTGCTCCCTATGCCGCCTACAGCTCGAAGAACGGAGAGAACGACTACGGTGACGATATCAACGTGCGTTCGCTCATGACCAACTGGCTCGCAGGTGGCTCTCCGTACGTGCCGAATACACAGGGAAAGGGTGTTCCCCTGGAACTGACGCTCGCCGTTCACAGCGATGCAGGCTTCAACCCCGACGGCAAGAGCATCTACGGACCATTGGCCATCTGCACCACCGACTTCAACGATGGGAAGCTGGGGGCGGGCATCTCGCGGCAGGCTTCCCACAACCTCGCCGACGAAGTGCTCTCTGGCGAGGTGCGCGACTTCACGATGCTCTATGGCGGATGGCCGCGCAGGAATTTCTACGACCGAAACTATTCCGAGACACGTGTGCCCGAGGTGCCGTCGGCCATCATCGAAACCCTTTCGCATCAGAGCTTCCCCGATATGAAGCTGGCTCAGAACCCGAACTTCCGCTTCAACCTCGCCCGCTCCATCTATAAAAGCATCCTGCGCTACGTGTCGTACATGCACGACCGCCGATATGCCGTGCAGCCGTTGGCTCCCGACCATTTCCATATTGAATTTGTAGGAAAAGACAAGGTGCGACTCAGCTGGCAGTCGGTCGAAGACCCGCTGGAGCGTACCGCAAAGCCGAACGGATATAATGTCTATATGGCAGTGGGAACAGGCGGTTTCGACAATGGCGAACACGTGCGGCAGAACTCCTACACGGTGAAACTCGACCCCGCCACAACGTATCATTTCCGCATCACAGCCACCAACGACGGCGGCGAAAGCTTCCCCACCGAGGTACTTTCTGCCGTCTGGCAACCTGAAGCCAAGCAGACTGTGCTCATCGTCAACGGCTTCCACCGACTGGCAGCGCCCGCTGTCGTCGACAACGATTCGCTACAGGGGTTCGACCTGCTTGCCGACCCTGGAATCACCTATGGCACGACGGCCGGCTGGAGCGGCTACCAGCAATGCTTTGACAAACGGCAGATGGGTATTGAAGGGCCTGGAGGACTGGGTTTCTGTGGCACCGAGCTGCAAGGGCAGTATGTAGCCGGCAATACGTTCGACTATGTGCGTACCCACGCCTACGCCATCGCCACAGCTAGACGATATAACATCGTGAGTTGTTCGAGCGAAGCCCTTGAAGCTGGCATGATGAACCTGAAGCATGTCGATGCCATCGACTTGATATTGGGTTTGGAGAAACACGATGCCGATGTCCTCCCTACCCTGCCCAACTACAAGGCCTTCTCCCCACAGATGCAGCAAGTGCTGCGCAGATTCACCAGCCAGCACGGACGGCTGTTGGTGAGCGGTGCCAATATAGCAAGCGATATGCTGGCGCCATCAGACAGAGAATTCCTGTCGACGCTGCTGAAAGTGGCTCCCTGCCTGAACACTGATGACTTCGGCAACACTTTCATCGCACGAAACAGACTGGCTGCCGTCAATGGAATGGGGATGTCGTTCGATTTCCACAACACCTTGAACGAGAAGCACTATGCAGCCGTCAGCACGGATATCCTGCTTCCGCTACAGCCTGCTTACTGTGCCCTGCAGTATGGCGACGGGAGCAGCGCCGCTGTTGCCTACACAGGCCGCGACTACAAGACATTTGCAACAGGTTTCCCGCTGGAATGCATCCGCAGCCAACAGGCTCGCGAGAGCGTTCTCAGGGGTATCATGCAATTCCTTTTTGCCAAATAATCCTTTGAAATCTTGAACATAGAACGCGCCGCAAGCGCAATTAAATTCGAACATATGTATAAAATCCAAGCCAACCCTTCTGGTTCACGCTCCATTGAGGTGAGCGACGAACATCTGAAAACCATCGACCAGTATCAGCTGCTGCGCAATCTCACCGACAGCAACGGTATCATCGACGAAGCCGTTCTCGACAAGTTGAAGTTCACCGTGCGCTCGCTGCTGGAATCAAGCGACAACAGCCAGCCCGAGGAGAAGAAGGAACTGCTCGACCTCTGCCTCGACGTCATCTATAACAACAACATGAAAGCGTTTGGCCTTCATCAGTTGGTGTTGCTCTACATAGAATGGAAAAGCAAACAGACCGTACAGGAAGTATAGACCGACACGAACCGCTGCTCTCCGACTTCCTGCCGACGACAAAGAAGGAGTGCCAGCTGCGGGGATGGGATGAGTTGGACGTTATCCTGTTCTCGGGCGATGCCTATGTGGACCACCCGTCGTTTGGTGCTGCCGTCATCGGACGCACGCTGGAAGCATCGGGCTACAGGGTAGCGATTGTCCCACAGCCCGACTGGCACGGCGACTTCCGCGATTTCAAGAAACTGGGACGCCCGCGTCTGTTCTTCGGCATCGCCCCAGGGGCTATGGACTCGATGGTGAACAAGTACACCGCTGCCCGTCGTCTGCGCAGCGAGGATGCCTATAGTCCTGACGGACGCCACGACTGCCGTCCCGAGTATCCGACCATAGTTTATAGCAAGATTCTGAAACAGCTGTTTCCCGATGTGCCCGTTGTGTTGGGAGGCATCGAGGCGAGTATGCGAAGGGTCACCCACTACGACTATTGGCAAGATGCGCTACGCCCCTGTATCCTCTGCGACTCGGGGGCCGACCTCATTATATATGGTATGGGCGAGAAGCCGATACTCGAGATTGCCGACGCGCTCAGCAACGGATTGGAAATCAGCAGTTTGCAGCACATTCCTCAAACTGTTTATCTAACCACGAAAAACAACATTCCCGAAGGTATCAGGGAAGACGATATCGTTCTTCACAGCCATGAGGAATGTCTTCGCAACAAGCGAGCGCAAGCCGAGAATTTCCGTCATGTCGAAGAACAGTCGAACATGATGCATGCCCATCGCATCCTGCAAGGTGTCGGTCAAAAATACGTCGTGGTGAATCCACCGTTTCCTCCAATGACGACCGAAGAGCTCGATGCCTCCTTCGACCTTCCTTACACCCGTCTCCCCCACCCCAAGTATCGCGGCAAGACAATTCCCGCCTACGAAATGATTAAGTTCTCCGTGAACATCCACCGCGGGTGTTTCGGCGGCTGTGCTTTCTGCACCATCTCGGCCCATCAGGGGAAGTTCATTACCTGTCGCTCAAAGGAGAACATTCTGAAGGAAGTGCGTAAAGTCATCGCGATGCCCGACTTCAAAGGCTATCTGAGCGACTTGGGCGGACCGTCGGCCAACATGTTCGGCATGCACGGCAATAACCAGAAGGCCTGCGAACACTGCAAGCGACCGTCGTGCATCCATCCGAAAATCTGCCCGAACCTCAATACCGACCATTCAGCATTGCTCGACATCTATCACGCCGTCGACGCCCTGCCGGGCATCAAGAAGAGCTTTATCGGCAGCGGGGTGCGCTACGATCTGCTACTTCATGAGAGCAAGGACGAGAAAAGCAATCAGGCAGCGCGGCAGTACACTCGCGAACTTATCACAAATCACGTCAGCGGGCGACTGAAGGTTGCACCCGAGCACACCAGCGACCGCGTGCTGATGTTGATGCGGAAACCATCGTTCCAGCAGTTCTACGAGTTCAAGCGCCGCTTCGACCGCATCTGCCGTGAAGAGGGTCTGCGCCAGCAGATCATCCCCTACTTCATCTCCTCCCATCCAGGTTGCTATGCTGAAGATATGGCCGAGCTCGCCGTCATCACCAAGCAACTCGATTTCCACTTGGAGCAAGTGCAGGACTTCACGCCGACGCCGATGACCGTTGCCACAGAAATGTGGTACACGGGCTATGACCCCTATACGCTCGAGCCCGTCTTTTCTGCCAGAAGCGACCGCGACAAGCAGGCACAGCGGCTTTTCTTCTTCTGGTACAAGCCAGAATATCGATCCGCCATCGAACGGGAACTGCGCCGCATAGGCCGTCCCGACCTCATCAGCAAACTCTATTCAGGCCGTTATAACGCTGTGAGCGCACCCAAACCGCAGAAGGGGCGCAAGAGAAGATAAAAAAAGTATAAAAACTGAAGATTTTGCCGGTTTCGCTTTGAAGTAACAAAAAAAATGCTTATATTTGCAGTCAGAAAGAAAGCCTTTGGGGGTGTGACAGTTTGATCGGGATACTCATCAAATAATACAGAAAACCGAGACGGCTTCTTTTGCTAATGGCGGGCCATATAAATCTGCATGTCAGCGGACTAAGCTGCAAAGCCGATGGATTACAAAGGCGGAGAGCACTCAAATCATATTTACTCGGAGTTTCATCACATCACTGCACACCCCCTCTTTTTTCATCTAATCATTTAATTAGTTTTTCAAGTGTTTAGCGGAATCGTGGAAGAGATGGCTACCGTTCTGGCCATCAGGAAAGATCAAGAGAACATACATTTCACCCTCACCTGTTCGTTCGTTGACGAACTGAGTATCGACCAAAGCATTTCTCACAATGGCGTCTGCCTTACCGTCGTCGGAATCACTCCGGCCACCGACAGCATGCCTGCCTCCTATACCGTTACGGCTATGAAGGAAACCCTCATCCGCACCAACCTCGGGCTGCTCGAGGTGGGAAGCCGCGTCAACGTGGAGCGCTCCATGTTGATGAACGGCCGTCTCGACGGACATATCGTTCAGGGACACGTCGACCAGACAGCCCGCTGCACGGCGATGGAAGATGCCGACGGCTCCACCTATTTCACCTTCGAATATGAAGCGTCGAAAGAAATGGCACGCAGGGGTTACTTCACCGTCGACAAGGGCTCGGTGACCGTCAACGGAGTCTCGCTGACCGTCTGTGACCCTACTGCCGATTCTTTCCGTGTGGCCATCATCCCCTACACCTTCGAGAACACCAACTTCTGCAACATCACCGTCGGCACTGTCGTCAACCTGGAGTTCGACATCCTGGGCAAATACATTGCCCGACTGCAAGAGCTCAGCAGCTGACACAGACGCAGTTAATAGATGTTACAAAACCGAGGAAGAGATAAACGATATAATTCGATGAGCGTCAAATAAAACGTTGTAACACAACGATAATTATTGTATGAGTTCTAAAGACATCAGTTATACTCAAGGAATAGTCATTAAATAGAGATTATATGAATCATTATTTCAAAAAGGCCCTATTGCTTTTCTTTATGTTTGGAGCAATCACGACGGCCTCCGCCCGACAATGGACACTCCGCGAATGCATCGACTATGCATTGCAAAACAACATCACACTTCAGAAAAACCGCATCACCCGACTCTCGGCACAAGAGGATATCTTGCAGAGTCAGGCAGCACTATTGCCTTCGCTGAGCGGCTCCACCAACCACAGCGTTTCCTATCAGCCTTGGCCTGAGATAGGCCGTGCATCGGTGCAGAACGGCTATGTTCAGCAGAGCGTCGACAAGGTGTTCTACAACGGCTCCTACGGTGTCAGCTCGACCTGGACCGTTTGGAACGGCAACCGCAACCGCAACACCATCCGTCAGAACGAGATGGCTGCCCAGCAGGCAGAGCTCGATTCAGCCATCACGGCTCAGAGCATCCAGGAGCAGATTGCCCAGCTCTACGTGCAGATACTTTATTCCACCGAGGCCATTAAGGTGAACGAGCAGAGCCTCGAGACAAGCCGCAAGAACGAACAGCGCGGTCAGGCTTTCGTCGAGGTGGGCAAGATGAGTCGTGCCGACCTCGCCCAGCTCACCTCCCAGCGTGCACAGGACGAATATTCCATCGTTGAGGGACGGAGCAACCTGCGCAACTACAAGCGCCAGCTGAAGCAGCTTCTGCAGATTGTCGACGACGAGGAATTCGACATCGTCGTGCCGACGACGACCGATGAGATGGCCCTACAGCTCATCCCCAGCCTGCAGAGCGTATATACCGCAGCCCTCGAACAGCGGCCGGAAATCCGAAATGCCAAGTTGGGCATCGAAACCAGCGACCTGAACATCAAGATGGCGAAGGCTCAGAGCCTGCCCACCGTCGGATTCAGCGCCAGCGCAACAACCAACCATACTTCGATGAGCAACAACGCCTTGGGGTCGCAGATGAAGAATAACTTCAACCTCGGAGCCGGCTTCAATGTGAGCGTTCCCATCTTCGACAACCGTTCTACTAAGACGGCCGTCAACAAGGCAAAACTGCAGCGCGAAAACTACCTCCTCGACCTGAAGGACAAACAGACCTCCCTCTACTCCACCATCGAGAACTACTGGCTCCAGTCATCTACCAACCAGGAGAAGTTCAAGGCCGCCAAGGTGGCAACCGAAAGTGCGAAGACCAGTTATGAAATGCTCAGCGGAAAGTTCGATGCTGGCCTCATCAACATCGTGGAGCTCATGAAGGGTCGCGATGCCCTGCTGCAAGCCCAGCAAAGTGAGTTGCAGAGCAAGTATCTCACGATTCTCAACATCGACATGCTGAAATTCTATGAAAGCGGAGAACTGAAATAACATAAAATATATAAGGTATATGAAGAAGATCAATAAAAAGATTTGGATCGCCCTCCTTGCCCTGTTAGTCATCGGCATTCTGATCTGGCTATTCACAGGAAAGAAGGAGAAGCATACCGTGACCTTCGAAACCGAGAAGGTCGTCACGACGGACATCCACACCACCATCACCGCCACAGGCACCATCGAGCCTGTCACCTCCGTCACCGTAGGTACACAGGTGAGCGGTATCGTAGCAAAACTCTATGTCGATTACAACAGCGTGGTGCGAAAGGGACAGGTCATCGCCGAACTCGACAAGACCAACCTCATCAGCGAACTCAATACCGCAAAGGCAAACCTCAATAGCGTACAGAGTGCGCTGAACTACCAGTCGGCAAACTACAATCGTTTCAAGACCCTCTACGAGAAGGGACTCGTGTCGGCCGACGACTTCGAGAACGCACGTCTCTCCTACCAGCAAGCAAACCAACAGGTGGCACAGGCCCGCGAGACTGTCAGGCGCGCACAGACCAACCTCGGCTACGCTACCATCACCTCGCCTATCGACGGCATCGTTTTGTCGAAGTCGGTTGAGGAAGGACAGACCGTTGCCGCATCGTTCTCCACGCCCGAGCTCTTCACCATCGCTCAGGACCTCACCAACATGCAGGTCATCGCCGACATCGACGAAGCTGACATCGGCGGTGTGAAGGCAGGCCAGCGCGTCACCTTCACCGTCGACGCCTTCCCCGACGACACCTTCCAGGGTTCCGTGAAGCAGGTGCGCCAGCAGGCCACCACCGAGAGCAACGTCGTCACCTACGAGGTTGTCATCTCGGCACCCAACGTCTCGCTGAAGCTGAAGCCCGGCCTTACCGCCAACGTCACTATCTTCACGCTTGAGAAGAACAACGTGCTCGCTGTTCCAGCAAAGGCGCTGCGCTTCACGCCCAACGCGGCTATTCTCACCCCCGACCAGGTCATTGAGGACTGTCAGGGTGATCACAAGTTGTGGACACGCGAGGGCAACACCTTCAAGGCACACAGCGTAGGCATCGGCATCACCAACGGCGTGCTCACCGAGATCCTCAGCGGCATTGACGAAGGCGCGGAAGTGCTCACCGACATCAACGTGGCTGGTGCAGGAATGCCGGATGCTACCCAGCAAGCCAACAATCCTTTCATGCCGCGTCCGAGGAATAACAATACCCGACAGAACCAGAGCGGTCAGCAGAATCAGAACCAAATGCCCAGAAGATAAGAAGTCATGAGTGAAGACAATAGAAAAGTCGTCATCGAACTGCAGAACGTCAAGCGCTACTTCCAGGTAGGCTCCGAGACGGTGAAGGCTCTGCGCGGCGTATCGTTCAAGATCTATGAGGGCGAGTTCGTCACCATACAGGGCACCTCGGGCTCCGGAAAGTCTACGCTCCTGAACCAGCTGGGCTGCCTCGACACTCCCACCAGTGGCGAGTACTTCCTCGACGGCATCTCCGTGCGCTCGATGTCGAAGACACAGCGCGCCCACCTGCGCAACCGCAAGATCGGCTTCGTGTTCCAGACCTACAACCTGCTGCCGAAGACGACGGCCATCGAGAATGTAGAGCTGCCGCTGATGTACAACTCCGACTACTCCGCCCGCGAGCGTCGCGAGAAAGCCATCAAAGCCCTGCAGGCAGTAGGGCTGGGCGACCGCCTCGAACACAAATCGAACCAGATGTCAGGTGGACAGATGCAGCGTGTCGCCATCGCCCGCGCCTTGGTCAACGACCCCGCCGTCGTGCTGGCCGACGAGGCAACGGGTAACCTCGACACCCGCACATCGTTCGAGATGCTGGTGCTCTTCCAGGAGCTCTACAAGCAGGGCCACACCATCATCTTCGTGACCCACAACCCCGAGATTGCCGAGTATGCAAGTCGCAACATAAATCTCCGCGACGGAAAGATACGCGAGGACACCATCAACACCAACATCAAGTCGGCTGCCGAAGCCCTCGCCGCTCTGCCGATGCCGCAGGACGATTGATTAGCCCCCTAAGCTAGGGGGTTGGGGGTCTGAACAAGCGCAGACCTCCATCCATAAAATAAACAAAATGTCTGACAATAACGCTTGGTCAGACCCCCATCCCCCTAACTTAGGGGGCATAGAAAATGAACATACTAAACCTTATCAAAGTAAGCCTGAAGGCCGTCGCCAGCAACAAGATGCGATCATTCCTCTCCATGCTGGGTATCATCATCGGCGTTGCTGCTGTCATCATCATGATGGCCATCGGACAAGGCTCGAAGGAGAGCATCCGCTCCGAGCTCTCCACAATGGGCACCAACCTGCTCACCATCCGACCGGGTGCCGACATGCGCGGCGGCGTGCGACAAGACCCGTCGAGCATGCAGACGCTGAAGATGGCCGACTACGAACGCATCGTGCGCGAGAAGAGATTCGTCACGAAGGTATCGCCCGAGGTCACCGCCAGCGGACAGGCCATCTACGGCAACAACAACACAAACTCCTCGATGTATGGTGAGTCGATCGACTACCTTGAGATTCGCCAATGGACCATCGAGGAGGGAGAGTGCTTCACCGAGGAAGACATCAAGAAAGCAGCCAAGGTGTGCGTAGTGGGTGCTACAATTGTCAAGGAGCTCTTCGGCGAAACCACCGACCCCATCGGCAAGACCATCCGCTTCAAGAGCATCCCCATGCGTATCGTCGGCGTACTCAAGGCGAAAGGCTATAACTCGTGGGGCATGGACCAGGACAACGTGATCATCGCACCCTACACCACCGTCATGAAGCGCATCGCCGCTCAGACCTATTTCTCCAGCATCGTCTGCTCGGCAGTCACCGAGGAACTCTCCGACGCTGCTATCGAGGAGCTCACACAGATTCTGCGCGACAACCACAAGCTCAAGGATGAAGCCGAAGACGATTTCACCATTCGTTCACAAGCCGAGATGATGGAGACTATGTCGTCAACGATGGACACCGTGACCATCATCCTCGTCGTTGCAGCCGCCTTCTCGCTGCTCGTGGCTGGTATCGGCATCATGAACATCATGCTCGTCTCCGTCACCGAGCGCACCAAGGAGATTGGTCTGCGAATGGCCGTTGGAGCTACGGGACCCGTCATCTCCCTACAATTCCTCATCGAGTCGGTACTCATATCGGTGACAGGCGGCCTACTGGGAATTCTGGTAGGCTGCAGCGCCAGCGAATTCGTCGTGCCCCTGATGGGAATGCCCTCGAGCGTGCCCGCATGGAGCATCTACGTCTCCTTCTTCGTCTGTGTCATCATCGGTATCCTCTTCGGCTACATTCCTGCACAGAAAGCAGCCACGATGGACCCGATTGAGGCCATCCGACACGAGTAATAGAAGCCTCACCCCAGCCCTCTCCAAAAGGAGAGGGAGCAGGAAGGGCACAGGCCCCACTTCAAGGGCTTAAAGGACTTAAAGAGAAATGGTAGGGTCTAAAGGGACGTATGCTTTGCTTATAGCTGGGTGTTCCAAGGGCAGGGCTAATGTCCCTTTATGCCCTCTCACTCCCCTTTATACCTTTTATACTTTCTGATCAAAGCATCAGGCCATTCAGCACATTTTCGTTGGTTTCGACGATTCGCAGATGATAGCGATTGGTGTAGTCGATGCGCATGAGCCGCTGGGGCATCGTATCGTCGCAAGGTAGCGAGAGGGCTACATGTCCCATCGTATTGCGAAGGTTCAGTTCCACGCAGGGGTGCATCAGGAATCGGTTCTGCTCTTCCGACGCCACAATCATCATATCCACGCCGAACGGACCGACATAGATGCCCTGCAACGCCTTCGTCATCGTCGTGCAAATGCTGTCGCTGACAGCTTCCAACTGCTGCATACTGACATAGCGACTGAGCATCTCGCGTTTCGCCCGTTCGGTAGCGATGATGCTACCCGTATAGGCTCCGTTCACCGTCTGGAATGCCGACAGCCCACGATATTCCACACGGCCGTCGGCACAGGCCTCGAACTCCATTCCGAAATCCTTCACCTTATTATAATAGGGCTCAAGCATGATGCCTCCCTGCTTGTCGATGACATTGCGAGCCCACGAGGCGTTGTGACGCCAGTGGTCGGGATTCAACACATAGCGCACTCCCCTTCCGCTACTGCTCCAAGGGGCTTTCAGCACAGCCTCACCCCGTCCCTCCCCAATAGGGAGTGAGCCGTCCGCTTGCATCATGTGTTGCAGGACATCGAAGTCATCGACGTAGCTGGCTTCACCAACAAGCCCATCAGCTGCGGTTCGCACAACGGGCAACAGATGACTCGCTGCCCACTTTCGGCTGCTGAGCGTACGAATGGAAGCCAGCTGTGCTTCAGAGGGTGCCTGCTGTTGCAGTCCCATCTGCTGCAGTTGTTCGATCACACCCAAGTCCCACCCCCAGGGTTTCACCACCATATTGTCAGTCAGTTGCGGAACCAGCAACTGCATGTCCTGCACCGTCACAAACAGCACTTCTGCTGCCAGTCGCCTGAAATGTCGGACAGCCTCGAGTGCCGCCTCCACATCATCTACGAGCACAAAATCGCCATCAGCCGCCCAAAGCGCAGGCAGAAAGCCCAGGTCGGCCCTGAGCTGTCGGCCGGCATGCGGAGCCGTGAAGCGTGTCACATTGGTGGCAAGCGCGATGTCGTGTTCGGGGTTGAAGATGTGGAGAGTCAAGATAGTTGATAGTTGACAGTTGAGAGTTGAGAGTTGAGAGTTGACAATTCTTTCCCCGCTGCGCTCTGAAAGCGCCCCTTCGGGTCGAGCGGATAGTTAGGACGTGAGCTGCTTCAGCCAGATGGCGCTGGAGGCGTCGCTGGGCATGCGCCAGTCGCCGCGCGGCGAGAGGCTCACGCTGCCCACCTTCGGCCCGTCGGGCAAGCAGGAGCGCTTGAACTGCTGACTGAAGAATCGGCGCAGGAATGTGGCAAGCCAATGGCGGATGACTTCATCGTCGTAGGTAGCGACGCGGCTGTCGTGACCGTCGAAAGCCTTCTTGGCCAGCAGGAACAGCTTCTCGGGTGCGAAGCCGAAGCGCAGGAAGTAGTAGAGGAAGAAATCGTGCAGCTCGTAGGGACCCACAAGGTCCTCGGTCTTCTGCTTGATCTGTCCGTTCTCGTCGGCTGGCGTCAGTTCCGGGCTGATGGGAGTATCGACGATGTCGAGTAGCAGTCGCGACACATCGCCCGCATCCTTCTCCTCGTCGTGCGAAGCAAACTCTGCAGCCACATAGCGCACGAGATAGCGGATGAGGGTCTTGGGCACGCCGGCATTCACACCGTACATCGACATATGGTCGCCGTTGTAGGTGGCCCAGCCAAGAGCGAGTTCGGAGAGGTCGCCCGTTCCTACGACGAGTCCGCCGAGCTGGTTGCTGAGATCCATGAGCAGCTGTGTGCGCTCGCGAGCCTGCGAGTTCTCGTAGGTGACATCGTGTACCGACGGATCGTGGCCGATGTCCTCGAAATGCTGGGTGACGGCTTTGGCAATATTGATTTCGCGCAGGGTGATGCCCAGGCTCTGCATCAAGGCAAGGGCGTTGTGATAGGTGCGGTCGGTGGTGCCGAAGCCCGGCATCGTCACGCCGACGATTCCCTTGCGGTCGTAGCCCAGCTTGTCGAACGCCCTGACGCAGACCAGCAGAGCGAGCGTGGAGTCGAGTCCGCCGCTGATGCCGATGATGACGCGCTTGCTGTTGGTGTGGACGAGTCGCTTGGCGAGGCCCATCGACTGGATGTTGAGAATCTCCTCACAGCTCTTCGCCATATCGGCAGCCATCGGGATGAACGGCAGCGGATTGAGCTCACGCTCGAGCACGAAGTCACGCGGCGTATAGGAGCGGCAGTTGGTAATACGGATCTGCTTTCCGCTGGCCTCCATATCATACTTCAGGTTGCGCAAGGCGTTGACGTAGGTGGAGTTGGTGCGGCGCTCGGCACGCAGCCGTTCCACATCGACCTGTACGGCAACCGTCTGACTCTGCATCTGGAAGCGCTCTCCCTCGGCCAACAGGCGACCGTTCTCGTAGATGAGCGCATTGCCGCCATAGACGACGTCCTGTGTGGACTCACCGAAGCCGCAGCCGCTATATACGTAGGCGGTCATCGTGCGGGCACTCTGCTGTGCGAGCAGCGACTTCAGGTAGTTGTGCTTACCGATGAGCTCATCGCTCGCCGAGAGGTTGAAGATGAGGTCGGCACCAGCCAGCGCCAATCGGTTGCTGGGCGGTGTGGGAGCCCATACGTCCTCGCATATCTCGATACCGAACAGCACGTTGTCGCAGGTGCGGAACAGCTGTGCCTCCGGGTCGACGGTGATGGTATTGCCGGCAAAGCGGATGTCGGTGGGCCGCAGATCCTGAGCCGAAGCAAACCAGCGCTTCTCGTAGAACTCGCTGTAGTTGGGCAGATACGTCTTCGGCACGAGTCCCAGCAGCTGCCCTTTCTGGATGACGGCAGCGCAGTTGAGCAACAGGTCGCCCACCACAACGGGCAGTCCGACGATGGAGACGATGTCGAGCTGGCGCGTGAAGTCGAGCAGCTTCATGACTGCAGCCTCAGCGGCATCGAGCAGCACGCTTTGTGCAAACAGGTCCTGACACGTGTAACCCGTGATGCAAAGTTCCGGGAAGACGATAATCTCCACAGCCTTGCCTTCGGCTTGCACGATGAGGTTCTCAATCTGCTGCACGTTGTACTCCGGGTCGCCGACTCTTACGGTCGGCACGGCAGCAGCTACCTTGATAAATCCATGTTCCATAACAACTATCTTTTTTTCAATTACCAATTACTTAGAGAAATATATACAATTAGACCCTGATACTTTTTTTTGATCCCCCAAACCATTTGTTTCTAAAGACAATCTGGCTGTGGATTTATTAAGACAACTTAGACAACTTTGGACAACTTTACGTTGTCCCTTGTTGTTAGTGTTGTTTTTTGATCACCAAAAC
>JAFZAP010000068.1 GCA_017557185.1 Prevotella sp. | reverse complement strand
AGAGAAAGAAAAATGCAGAATAATTTGCATATTTCACAAAAACATTGTACTTTTGCACCCGCAAACTATCTCCGCAAGCGCCTGTGGCGGAATTGGTAGACGCGTCAGACTTAGGATCTGGTGTCTTGCGACGTGCAGGTTCGAGTCCTGTCAGGCGCACAAACATAGTGAAAAGTCGGCATAGCTCAGCTGGTTAGAGTATCACCTTGACATGGTGGGGGTCCTTGGTTCGAGTCCAAGTGTCGACACAACGAGAAGCCCCTCGGTACGAAGATGTACCGAGGGGTTTTCTTTATTTGCCAGGGCCTGCGCCCGTAAGGCTGTCGCATTACTTTACTACAACCTTACGAACCTGATTACCACGCTTCATGATGACAATGCCTTGTCCAGGAGTCTGCAGACGGATGCCTGAGAGCGAGTAATACTCGGCAGGACCGTCGGTACTGTCAGCAACCTGTACGGGTTCGTCAATACCTGTGACCGTTGCCTCAAGGAATACGGCGATAGCTGCTTCCAGGGTTTCTGTCTCCTCTCTCACCTCCGACGACTTCGTCGGTGTTACGAAGGTGAACGCATCTTCACCCTTCTTAATAGCAGCCAGGAAATCATCGAGGGCTTTCGTGCCCTTCATCTCCGGATGATTTGCCACTAAGAGTGTGGCACGATTGATGACGTCGGCAAGGTCGGGATACTTAATATCAGAGATAGGAATGGCACGCACTCCGTTCGTCGAATACTTCATCAGCATCACCTGGAAAGGAGCAACCGTACTCACGGTTGTCGGAAGGAAGTAGGGTGCTCCACTCTTGAAGCCAAACAGCATAGCACGAGCCTCCATCGGGATGTAAACGGTGGCAGCACAAACAACACTGTCGAGGGCTGTCATCGTGCTATCGGCACCAATCGTCACATTCGCACCCTCCAAAGCATTGAAGCCATCATGGGCACTGATGAAAACTCCTGGCGACTGGCCGTCAAGTACGCGCACGACCTCTGAAGTGATGCTCGAGGAACCTGCCGACACCATGCGACGGGCCTGAATGCCATAAGGTACAGACACCGGGAACGGAACGAATGCCTCACACCACTCGCCAGCCTTGTCGACAGGAAGCACGAAGAGTGCCTTGTTGGCAACAAATTCCTGTCCTGGGCAGAACTCCTTGCCCGAGACGACCACGAGGCTGTCACAACTTCCGCCGCAAACCACATTGGCTGATCCTGCTACCGGCACAGAAGTGAAGAACACGGCATTGGGATTGGCAACAGCAGGTATTTCCGTCAGTTCCTTCACTTCGGTGAAGTCGAATGAGCAAACAGTAGAATCGAGATCCACACTCTCGAAGATCGTGGGATTCCAGTTACCTGAAGCCACAGCACGACGGCCGTTCACTTGCATGGAGAAGTTGGAGGGGCGCACGGTGAAATAGACCACCGTATCAGCACTTATATATTTCAGCTCGCATTCTTCAGAAGCACTTACCTTCCTGTCGAAATAAGCCTTATAATAGCGGTCCTCTTCCAGCGAACGGAAGGCGAACTTCAACTCTCGAGTCTCACCGACGTCGAAAACTTCATCGGAAGTATTGGTGCGTTTCACCTCTTCCCATGTTTTCGTCTCGGGATTGTAGGCACTCAGCACACACCTCACGGTGGGCTGGCAGGGCGTACCGGCATCACCGTTAGTGAAGGTACCACTGACCGTTGCCGTCTTATTGTTCACCATGCTGAATGTCATACCGTCGATCTCGGTGGTTACCGATCCTGCATCCACGGAAATCTGATTCAACGTGAGGTCGGCCACACTCTCCTTCACCTCAACCATGCACGAATCGAGAATATTCTTATTGGCATCGGTCAGGAAGAGATAGAGATGCGGATAGCGCGACGGAGAAGTGTTAGGACGATAGGTGAACGTCACGTCGGCAGAGCCGCCAGCGGGAATGACAACATCATTGTCGGTTTTGCTGGCTGCGCCGGGCAGACGATCGACACTGCTCACATAGAACGAGATGCCTGTGTAGTCGAGCGTGCCGTTGTTCTCAACATGTACGTTCATGGTCGCCGTAGAACGATGATAGAGCACATCAATCGGCAACTCTGCCTTCAGATTCGGGATACGCGGACGGAAGTTCAAGCAGCCACGCTGGTCGTAGGGGAAGCCGTTCATGCCGTTTTCGTCATCAACGGTATACCAGCCGTCGCCCTGGCCACCCCAACCGAAGTTGAAGTGATAAAGGCCTGTCTTCGCCTGATAGCCATCGAGCACCACTGCATGGCCACCCGACTTATCTTTCGCAGTGGCACCATAGAGCATGGGACTGCCCGCTTTCAGGCTCTTGTAGATCAAGTTCTCCCACTGCTGCTGCGAGTAGCTCCACTTTGTACGATAGTCGTTGTCGAGCAGGAACTGACTGGCGATGGCCTTGCCACAGTCATCGGGCTGACCAGCTGTCGACTCACCATAGGTGAGGTAGCTACTGGTGCCGATGGCATACATCAATACGGCCACAGCATGATTCTGCTTGCTGGTGCCGTTGCCGCTCAGCTTCATCAAGTCATATTCCACGGGCGTGCCTTTCGGCAGCGACTCCGTCACAGGGAAACCATACGAATAGGTGGGAGTGTCGTATTGCAGCTCAGCAGGATTGTCCTTACGGAAATAATAGATAATCTGCGAGGCAGCCGTTGCCACGCAACCCGTCACAGCACGCTTGCCCTGTTCGTTAACAGGACAGAGATCATTATAGGGTGAACTCTGGTGCCAGTGGGTCTGACAGAGCACAGGCACATCCACCCAATTCTCCTTGAACTTCTCCACACCGCTACGGGCTGTCGCCAGCCGCTCGCTAATGCTGCGCTTCGGCCCCACACGCTTCGGTTCCGCCTGAATCTTGCCGATACCCACAGCCCAGTTCTCAAGCATGGCCTTGAGTTGCTCGGGCAGCTCGTCGGGGATAAAGTCACCCTGCTCCGTATAGCCAAGGATGGGAGCCGTCGTGTCGTCGCCGCTCACAATGACGAAACCCTTGCCTGCCCCGCGCGAGAATATATAATAAGGTGCGATGGGCACATGATCACTCGTTGCATCATCGATGCCTACGAATTCCTGTGCCAACAGTCGGGCTTCAGCCTTGTCGATAGGATTAGCCTTTAGACCCGTTGTCAGAACCATCGACAACGCCATCAGAATATATGTCTTTTTCATTCCTTTTAGGTTTTTATTCAGTTAGTACTCGTTGCAAAGGTACACATTTTTTTCTTTCTACAAGGAGTTTTGCCGAAAAAACTCTGGTTCGCTGTTTGTTTTTCTTTACGTACACACTATTTACCAAATTTGCTTTAACCACCCTTAACACTCCGATAATGCCCGTTTTTGCACACGTTTGCCCAAAAGCCATTATATTTGGACACTGTGCAACCCAGAAGAGCTGCACCCGTAGCACCGGCGACACCGGCTCCCTCCCTATGGGGGAGGGCGGGGGGAGAGGCCCCCGTTTTTGGTCAGAACTCTATGAGTTACGCCTCAAAACTCAATGCTTTACAAGTGACAACCCATAGCGTTGTGAAAAACAAGTCATAGCGGGTGCAAGGTGTATCGGGCAGGAGAAGGGGAAAACAAAAAAACTAGGCAACGAAAACAAAAAAAACGCCCGCCTGATCAAGCGGGCGCATCTCCAAAGAAATAAAAAATCAAAATGCCTATTATCGTTAATCGCAGTGAGCCAAGTAACTATTTTAGTGTCTTTTCATTAATAATAATCTTTTCCAACTCGTTAGTCTGTAAGTCCGCATCAAAGGGCGAACTAGCCGTCGGGCGATCGTATTACAAGTAGATGCCTATTGACAGCGATTGGAAATTCACGTCATTATCTTTGAGGACATCCATCGGGCTGTATTTCAGATAGAGGTCGACAATGGGGTTTTCAAGTATGAACATCGCATCAACGGTGAATTTCCTTTGCCCGATGTTTTTCTCCATGAGCTTGTGTTTCTCTCCGTCCTTTTTGTAACGAGTCTTGATGCTGCCATACGTGTTCAAATTGAACACAGGGCCTATGCCCAAACCCCATTGGCGATTGAACTTGTGCTCATAGAGCAACGGGAAGTTCAGGCTGAACACCTTCACACGCGAGAACTGGGGCTTCGCACCCTCGGGATATGCGCCCAAGGCCACCGAGCCGTCGGCCGCGGGAAGGAAGCGCGTGTCGTTGGTCATTCGATAGTTGCGCCAGTCGAAACCCACTCCCAGCGAAATCAGGTCACCCTTCGCCTTATTCATATATAATTCAAACACAATCGGGGTGAAGAAAATCTCCCACGATTTGCCAAACGGGAAATCCAAGCCCGTCGACACATTCGTGGGCGAGACAAATCCTATCCCCAGGTGGGCTGTGGCTTCCATATCGACCTCGTCGTCACTGATGGTAACTTTAGGAAGGTTGTTCTGCCAGCCGTTGGTCAGCGACATGCTGGCGTCTTTGTTGTTGTCGTCTTGAGCATACGACACCATCGAAACGAGCAGAAACAAAAAGAAAATGCTTTTTTTCATCGTAATAACGTTTTTAAATTATTAATTGATTAGGATTATACTAACTTGTAGGCCACGTGAGTCAGGGCCACTTTCGAGGCTCCCTTTACGTCAGCCAACACACCATCGAAATCGGTGGTGCCGATGTAAATGCCGTTCTCGGTCATCACACTAACCAAGGGGATGGCATTGCCATCGTCATCTACAATCTGAATTTTCTGTGCCTGTGCAGTTATTGCAGTCATCAGGACGACTGCGACCATCATTAGAATCTTTTTCATAATCCTTTTATGTCAAATAGAATTCGTCTTTTTATCCATTAATAGGCAAATTTCAAGACCTCGTTGCCTGTGCTGATGAGGTAGGTGTCCTGATGCTTCAGTGGCACGAATAAATGGGTGCCGGTAGCCTTTTTACTGAACACCAGCATGCCGCCCGACGTGAACACGCGCAGATGGGCATTCTCATTCAGACCTCTGACGTTGATGCCTCCGTCGGTTTTCGTGAGTTGTATTTTCGCTTGTTTGCCCTCACGTTGAAGTTGGCGGATTACGGTGGGGTCTTGATGAGGCAGCAACGAGACATAGTGTGCGTTGTCGCTACCGCTGTAGTTCTTGACGTGTGTAACGGAAATGTCGGAGTTGACGTACTGGTCGAACAGATGCGTGGTGAGGTAGGCATGTGCCTGATCCATCACTCCGCTAATCTTCACCGTAGCGTATGCCTTCCGCTGTCCACCATAGTCCTCGAAGTCGGCGGAGGTGACAATGGTCTCTGCTTCGTCACTCACAGGAACAACGATGCTTGGATGGGGATAGAGTCCCACCTTGATAGCATTGCGGTCCTTGAGTCCGTAGAGGGTATGGTCAATCAGTTCGACAACGTAGATATTGGTATCAGCCTCCACGCTGTGACGCACCAGTCGCAACTCGATATCCTCCAGATCGACATGATGTGGTGTTTCGTTGGTCTTCGTCTGTCGGCGCAGGCTAATGTTGCGGCGGCGTGGGTGGTTCTGTGTCTTGAAGACGTTGTTGTACTCTACGGTGACAGCGTTCGTCAGGTAGCCGTCGAAGCCTGCATGGAGCGGATACTCCACCACGAACGTGCGTTTCTGCATAGGTGCAACGAATGAATTCTCGATGGGGAAGTCTTCACCGTTGATGGTGGCGGTGACATTGCGTATGCTACTGGTTCCAGTATTGCTGACGGTAACGGCAACGGGCAGCGAGTTGCAGCCCAGGAGTGAGAGGCTGGCATAACCGATGTCGTAATCGAAGCTGTTCGTGAAGTACTTCTCGTTGGTCATCAGCACGGCACCACCCGTTTCAATGTCGGCCAGCGAGTAGACCACTTTTATGCGCGAATCGTCGAGGATGCCGTCGAAGTCCATAATCGAGAGACCGTCGCGCTCGGTACCGAGGGTGAGAGGCACGGTGACAAAGGGCGATGGCTGCAGGGCGATGCGCGAGGCATTGAGCATATTGCGTGGTGTCTCGGTATAGCCTTCCTGGCCATCTTCGTAGTGGGCATTGTTGCTCATCTCGGTCCAGAGGATGGCAAAGTCGTTGCAGTTGACGGCAGCACGGTCGGTGATGATCTTCACGCGGTTGGGCGTGCAGTAGTTGGCGCCGATGTCGCTACCCATGATTCCGTCGGCATAGCCGTTCATGGAAAGGGTCTTCACATAGACGTCACGCAGCGAGTCGGTCTTCTCATAGAGCATGGCGATAACGGAGTACTGGCCCACGCGGTTCATGAAGAAGTGAGAAGGCTTGAGTGTCTCGGCCTTCTGGAAGACTTTCTTCGTGGCCACATCGACCGAGGAATAGACGAATCGGCGCGAGTGGCGGACGGAATCGAGGGGATAGCTCTCGAGGTTGGTGCCTACGAGGACGGTATCGTTGCGCATGATCAGGTCGTACTCCTGTGCCGTGAGGTCGGCATCGAGGTTGTGCAGGGTGATGGGTTCCGACCACTCCTGCCCGTCGAAGATGGAGAGAACGAGCTGTCCTGTGAGGGCGTTGTTATAGATGGAGTCCTCGGGCAACGACTCATCGAGTGTCTGGATGGTGCCGTGCTGCCAGATGCAGGCGGCCTTGCCGTCATCCTGCATGGTCACCACGGGATGTGTGTCGACCATACCGTCGTTCTTCGAGAGGGTGTACTGCTGCCAAGTGTTTTTGCCGCTTAACTTGACGCTGGCCATGATTTGTGCGCAGGCAGCCAATTCGTTTGACTTGCTGATGGCGTGGTCGGCATTCATCTCGTTGGCGTCGATGTGGCGCGTCATCTGCTCGTAGACCACCACCTCGTTGTCGCCGCGCTTGGAGCGCATGTGGTGGATGGCTGAGCGTTCGTCGGACGACAACTTGACGGTGGTGCCTGCTTCGGTGTCGAGCAGCTTTACGCCGTCGTCGTTGTAGTCATCGGGCGTGCCCAGGTCGTTATACACGATGTGCTTCTCGTCGACGAAGTGTGGGTTAGCATCGCTGGCGATGTCGGTCACGATGGTCTCTCCAAAGTAGTCGGGTGCCAGCCAGGGAACGCGGCGGTAGCTCTCGCCCACGGTCTTTGCATTTGTGTCGGTCAACCAGTAGGGATAATCGGGATGCAGGGGGTTGTGGCCGTTGTCGGGATAGTAGAAATGACTGGCGAGATAGACTCCTGCACGGCCTGACCATTGGAATCCGAAAGTGCGGATATTGGCGTAGGCTTCGATGCCCATTCCCGACATTCCATACATTCCCAGGTTGAATCGATGGGCCTGGAAGGGCGTGGCGAAGCCTCCCATGATGCCTATCTTACCGCCTCCGCGCAGTCCGAGGTTAGCTGCGAAGATGGGGTTGGAAGGCACGCAGAACTCCGCCCACAATCCGGCACGTATCTTTGCCGAGAGGGTGAAGAAGAATCCAAAGTTGTCCCATGACATGGGGAATTTCGCATTCAGCATCTTCACGCCGAAGTCGCCCTGTACCGATGCCTCGAAAACGCCTCCGATGCCGAAGAACGGTATCTTCTTGAGCAGATTGGCCACGGCGCCTTCCGAGCAGTATTTGTCGAGCAGACTGGGGCTGGCCAGACACATGCCATAACCTATCTGTCCTGAGGCCTCTTCAAGCGTGAGCGACTCGCCTATATTGCCTGTCTTCATCAGCGTTCCTAGATTGAAGCCCACCTTCACCTTGCCGCTTCCGAAAAATCCCGTACCGATTTTGTTGAAATCGACGGAGCAGATGTCATCCATCTCGCTTGTAAACCAGTCGTCGAACTTCCGTGTGTCGCCCACATTATTGTATTTGGTATCGCCGTCGCCGTCATCATACCATGTGTTTCCGGACTCGGAGCCTTGGAGAAACTCCCTGGCTTCCTTTCGCATCTCCTTGATGCCCTCGTCCTCGTCCTTGCCGTCCTTACGTTTGTAGATGAGCCTCGTCGTGTTGGTCAGTTTCTGCTTCTTCATATCGTAGTTCAGCGTGTTCCTGATCGTGAACAACGGTCCGAGGTTCATCTTGAAGTCGAAGGGGAAGTTGAACGAGCAACCCTGCTCGGCAAAGGCGTTGGCGGGCTTGTCGTCATCGCCCTGATTCATCACCGTATTCGTGGTGTAGTCCTCGGCGGCTTTCTTCACGTTCTCGCGCTCGATATGCAGGTTGCGCAGGTAGGGGAAGCGGTCGTAGTGCTTCCCGCTGGCCTCCAGATGAAGGCTGCACATAGTGTTCTGGGGGATGGTGCCCACTAGGTTGAACGTTGAGAAATAGTAGTCGCGGGTGAAGCCTGGATGGTTCTTCGCATAGACCGTAGTCACATCGGGCCATCGCGATACGTACTCCTCGCCGGTATCGTCGTTGGTAGCAATGAGACGTGTGCCGGTGATGTCCTGTGAGCCCTCGCTGCTGTAGACAAGTTCCAGTTGTGCCAAGCGCTGCACAACGTTTCCATTCAGGGTCTTGGGCCAGTCGTTGCCCGCGTCTTCCATGTAGGTGATGGTATCGGACATGACAACGGTCGACAGGTCGTAGTCGGCGATGGAGCAGATGCTGTAGTCTTTGCCGCCACGCTCCTCTACGGTATGTGTGTCGTTGAGCGCATACAGGTGCTGGCTGCTGATGGCAATGGTATTGTCGTCGGTAGGATTCTCAAACAACACCACGTTGTCGCTACAGCGCTCTAGATCGACGATTCCTTCCTTGTCGGCGGCGCCGTCATAACGGTAGACGGTTGGGCAATAGCCGTTGGCCAAGATCTCGATGTAAGCGGGATTGCCGTGTGTGAGAATCAAGTGGGCTTTCTTCTGACGGTTGTAGCCCAAGTACTTCACATCCTGAACACCTGTGCTGACGCCGTTCTCATCGACGGGGTCTACGTGAACCGTGGCCCGAGTGATATTGCCTCCCGCCTCGTTGATGACACTCAGGTAGAGCGTGTCGTACTGCTCATAGAGGCCCGAACCGATCCAGTTGAAGTTGACCAATTCGCGGTTCTCGTGCTTGTCGAGCGTGAAGCGGGATGAGAGTACCGTGCGCTCGAAGTCAGGGTCTAGTGTCACACCCGTATGCAGCCTCTTCTTGTTCAGGCGCAACTTGTGGTCGTTGCTCATCAGGAACACGTCGATGAGGTTCTGGTTGTCGGCGATGTAGAAGCTCTGGAAGGCCGAGTCGCGCAACGACAGCTGGCGGCTCTCCACCTGATAGGTGCCCTCGGCATCTGCATAGCTGTAACGGTACTCCAGTTTGTAAACCTCGTTGTCCAGACGGCGCTTCGAGTCGAGCTGGAAGGTGTAGAGGTTGTTATCGTCCCAGTCGGCAACATAGTATTTGAAGGTGATGGCATCGTCGGGGTTAGCGGTATTCCACACCTTCACGCTGATGGGATTCTCCTGTCGCATCACGTTCAGGAAGAAGAAGCGGTTGACGGTAATGGCCTTCGAACGACCGATGGTGTCTTCCACCTCCACCTGATAGCTATTGGCGCCGGCGGTATTGTCGTCGATGCGGAAGCAGAGCAGGCAATGGTCGCGCATGCGCCAGAACTGCCGTTGCTGGGCGCGGTACTTCACCTCGGGCGAGGCGAACATTTGCTTCACAGAGTCCACCTCCACTACGTTGCCCGCCAGCTCTTTGTTTTTCACTTCGCGCCACTGTAACCCCGAAGCAGCGGCCTCGATGTTGTTGAAGTCAACCACATCGGTGACGTTATTGGCAAAATACAACTTAAATTCCTGCGCACTTACTTGAAGTGTTGTCATGCCAAGCAGGATTACGGCCCATATTTTTTTTCTCATCATGTATTGTTTTAAAACCTTAAACTTTATATACAATATGCGCGATTCCCATCTCATCACCTAACCACGACCTTCTTGCCATTTACGATGTAAATGCCTTTCTTTAGGAGTGTAGGAGTGTAGGAGCCTGGAAGTGTGGTAGTAAGGAGCTTGCGGCCACTGATGTCGTAGATGGCGGAAGGACTCATTACTCCTAACTCACAACTCTTTACTGCGTCGGTCGTATCGATGTCGTCTCCGATGGCGATGATGAGGCTGGTTGATCCCTCAATGATGTTATTGCGCGTGAGATAGGCACGGTAGGGAGGTATCAAGGTGCCGTTGTACTTGAAGAAGCCAACCTCGCCATTCTTGTTGCGGCCAAGGGTCAGGCTGTTGCCCTCTTCTGACGTTTCCTGATTGGTGGGCACGCCCCAGCGGTCTTCCTGACCGATGAAACTGCCTATGAAGCGGTTTTCCCATTTGTCCACTACGGGCAGCGTGCCATTATACTTATACAGCGGATAAAGGCCAGGCTCTTCGGCCTTGATGGCAACGGGCGTTAAGGCCGGTATGATACGGCCGATGCTATGCAGCTCCACTGTTTTCTCATCTTCATCGGGCACGTCGGCGATGTAGGCTTTCAGTCCTTCAGGCAGTTGCGTCGGGAAGTCGATGTAGAGCGTTGCCCAAAGGGCAGAGGTGACGGTGAGCGGATAGTAGATATCCAAATGGTCTTCGTCGTAATAGAGCTCGCCCCAGTCAGGGTCGTTGTAGTAGTCCTGGAACAGTTGTGAGTTGAACGAACCATCGTTGACATAGACGTGGATGAGGTCGGCAGGATCCTCATGCAGGATGCCGTCTTCCTCCAGCACCGCCATCTCACCCTCTGGCAGGCAGTTGTCAATGTATAGGTTCTTCAGCCCAGGCACTTTATAGATGGCGTAGGACAGTATCTTAGAGAGAGGTACTCTCAGCGTGGCATCCTCATCGTCGCGTCCCGGCGGATAGGCCATGAGCATCACTTTCAGGTCGTCGAGTGGGTCGTTCTTGTATAGGACTCCAGCAATGCTCTGGCAGTTGGGATTGCGCTCTGCCACAAGGATGTTCTTGATGCCCGACCCGTAGAAGCCACCCTCGGCCAATGTCTGGAACTTAGCGGGCAACTCCACGTCGACAAGGCTGGTACAGCCGTTGAAGGCCTCCGTGTCGATGGTGGTGAGCGACGGGGGCAACTGAATCTCGCACAGGCTGCCGAGACCTGAAATCATGTCCTTCTGTAGTGAGGTGATGCCAGCGAAGTAGCGTAGCTCGTTGAAGGTCTCGGCACCTGTCGCGTTCTGGTTGAAGGTCTTGAACTGGGCGGTGGTAGCCTCGAAGGCTTCGCGCAGGGTAACGAGACCGTCGCCCGTCTTGTCGAAGGCGGTGGTAGCGGCCATCCTGACAGCATCATCCTCAAACTCGATACCAGCCTTGTCGGCACGCACGTTCACGGCTATGGCGCGCAGGGCTTTCGTGCAGGCGCTCTTCGATATAATGTTTTCTGAGAGTAAATGTTCGGTAAAGTCGCCCGTCTGTCCGTTGGGTGCTCCGGCACCACATTCGTTGATGATGTCCAAATACCTGTTGCCACTCTTTGCCCACCAGCGTACGTTCACCGTCGGGAAATCAAAGATTTGGGTAATATTGCCTGTGCGGTCGCCGTCGGCAAAGAACACGGGCATCGACAGCAAGTCGCCGTAGTTGGTCGATGCAAACTGCTTGAGCATGGGATAGCGACCTTCCTCGTTCTGCCATGCGGAGGCATTAGTAAGGATCTTGCCCGATATCATGTTCTTCGTGTAAGTGCTACCCGCCGAGTTGTTGTCCTGCGAGAGCATCTGGCGGTCGAAGTAACAATCGGTAACACTCGAGCCATATTGGGTGATGCCGTACTCATCATTGTAATGTTCCATCTTGCCGATGCTGACGCAACGTACTACCTTTGCTTGCTGGCCCCCCACGATGCCTGCCCCCATATAATTCTCGCCTTCACTGGCCCAACCGAGGTGAACTGCTGCGAAGCAGTCAGCAATACGTGTATTGCTTTCTACGGCATAGCCACAGATGCCACCGGCAAAGCCATTGCTCTGCACGATGCCATGAGCTAGACACCGCTCTATGCAACCGTTTTCCAATAGTTCTGCACAGATGATACCGGCGCTGATGCCAGGACCTGAGCCCGACGACTGCACGTAGGCATCTACTACTGCCAGGTCTTCGACCTTACCGCTCACACGGGTGAACAATCCGCTTAATCCGCTTCCGTCTGTTTCAGACAGCTCCTTGATGCATTTGAGACCGTAGATGGTCTTGCCGTTGCCGTGGAGCGTGGCGTAGAGAGGTAAGGGATAGAAGGTAATGGCGCCTTCCTTCGGCTGCTCGTCCTCGCCCAGCAGATGGGTGTTGAAGAAGAGGTCGTTGGCCAGGATGAAGTGTTTGCCGGCCAAGTTGTAGCGGAAGGCCTCTTGCGAATAGTTGTAGCTGCTCATCACGAGGATGAACTCCTGGATGTTGTGAATCACATAGGGATTCTTCTCCGTTCCGTCGCCGCCTGCAAAGTAATCGTTGTAGTTGCGCCATCCTATGGTCGTGCCGTCCCAAGGTTGTCCGTAGGTGATGTTGAGGTGCACCTTGCGCTGCAGGCCGTTGTAGTTCACCATGACGTCTGCTTCTCCCGGGTCGAGCACTTTCACGGTATTCTCATTCACTTCTACGCACGCCGGGGGCGTGGGGAGGGTGAACGTGGCTACCAGCTCGTTGGTGCTCTTGTTGCGGAATGGCCCTATCTGAAAATCGATGGTGGTGTCCCACACATCGTAGAAGCACTTGAGGTCGTTAGTGACGTTGAATGGTGTGCCCGCCAGCCTCATGTTGTCCTTATAGAACAGATGGCTGTTGAGTTGTGACACCATATACGACTCGGGCGACCAAGCTCTGTCGTCGTATTCGAAGTCGCCGTCGACAGGGTGCGGAGTGAAGTATGTTGCCAAGGCCAGGTCGTCGCCATCGTCCACCCATCCGTTGCTATTCGTCTGCAGGCTGCATTGGCGATAGTCGCGACGAAAGTATCCGAATTTCAAATTTCCGCTTTTTTTATAGCCCTCGACGTAACCTACGATAGTGCCGTAGTAATTCGAACTTGTGGGCTTTTTCATCGTTCCGGCAAAGTTGCTGAAACGCAAATTGTCGCATGGAGTGATAGAAGTGTTATTATTATTGGCTGCCCTCCAATCAAATTCCACATAGCCCAGCAGCCCGCCGGCATAGGTTGACTGGCTGCCGTCGACGTAGGAACTGCTATAGCAGCCGTCGATAATCATTCCGTTGGAGCCGGACATTGAATAGCATCGCCCAATCAGTCCGCCCTCTGTGTGTCCGCCTGAAAGACTGACGCAGGTGGTGCAATAGTCCATCATCAGGTAGTCTTGTGCACGACCTATCATGCCGCCCATGATAATCTGCTCGCCATTGCCACGGATTTCGCCCGAGGCCGTGCAGCAGGCAAGCCTGTTATAATAAGAAGAGTTTCTGTTGGAAGAGCGTGTTTGACCTATCACACCGCCTACATAGCAATTATCAGCAGAGGTATTCGTGACTGTCATATCCACCACGGCGTGGCAGTCCATCAGTTCCCAATATGTCATGCCAACCACCCCGCCAGCGTTCATCGGTCCAGTGAGGTACATGGTCGACTTGGCCAAATTGGCTTTTACCTCAGAGATGTCGAGTGTAGCAAAGCCCGCTAGTCCGCCTATGCAGGTTCCGCTATTGCTGCTCTCAGCCTCAATGGTGGTCTGCTCTGCAATGCAGTTCTTGACGGTGCCATAGCGGGTACTGACGGTAGCGGGAGAAGTTACTCCCACATATCCGCATACTGCTCCGGAGTAATATTCATCGGAGGTCTGGTCGATAAAAATTTTGGAGTTCCTGAGCACCAGCCCGTCTACCGTGCCGCGCAAGGCACCGAAGAGACCGAAGCAGTTGGTCGTGCCTGTGCCAACAGCCTTGATGGTCATACCCTTGATCTCGTAGGGTTTGCCGTTGGCATCCGTTCCGTTGGTAATCGTGCCTTTGAAGACAAGGGCATTGTCTGACGTTGGATTGGTAGTACATCCGATGGGCACCCACGTCAGCGCTGTGCCACTGGGCGCATAGCCCAGGTCGATGTCGGCGGCGATGACGAAGTAAACGCCATTGAAGCTCGTGCCGTTGTTTACCTCGCGCGCCAGATAGGCCAAAGCCCCTGCGCTACGAATCTGGTAGGGGTTGCTCTCCGAGCCATTACCGAAGTTACCGCCACCAAAGCCGTCTTCGTCGACGTGGTCCAACCACGTCTCGCCGTAAAAGCCTGGGACGCTGGTATAGGCCTTTGCGCTGAGACTTACCATCAGGGTGAGCATGCTGAAAACAATGAATTTCATTTTCATAGATTTGATGTATATTATTTTTTTTGTTCTTATTTTCATATTATCGTTCTTAAGACTCGCTTCACTCACATAAGCGGCCACTCGACCTTGGTTGCTTGCCACCACAGGGTAGCAAGAAAACCGAGCGAAAGCAGAAGGGCAGACCAAGTTAGCGCTATTCATCCCATACGCTGCCCCACGATTTGTCTTCTTTAGAGAGAGCTTCGTCGGTTCCATCGTTTGGGTCAAAAGGAAGCGTTTCCGTACTTTCCCCAAGGAACGACTCCGCCAAAATCTCCTTCAAGCGGATGTCGGGTATCACATACTTTCTTTTCATTATATTATCATTTGACTGTTTTATGGTTTTAATCCAACTCCTAGGATTGTGCTCATCGGTGAGTCGGTTTAGAACTTATAGCGTAGGCCAATAAGAGCTATTCCCTGTTCGCCGGTACCCAACTCCAAGAAGCCACGGATGGTGGGGCCACCAGCCTCGATACCGAGGAGCGATACCTGCCAGTTCATGTGAACCTCTGACTCAGAATAGTCGTTGTTGCTATTGTTGCTGCTGTCGTACTTCTCGTTGCGCAGGGTGGCACCGACGGCCAACTTTGAGTACATACCGAAGTTTTTCTTGCGCAGCCAGTCGAACTTCACGGCAGGCATCAGCGTCAGGTAGCTGTTCTTGCTCTCGCCGATCTTGTCGCTCCCCGACATCACATCCTGCGTGTTCACGCCGTAGGCGAGGATGCCGCCCACGCCAAGCCAGTTCTTCACATGATAGAAATACTCGGCACTGATCGGACCGAAAAACTTCTCGTTCTCAAGTTTTGCGCCGAATATGGCACCACCAATCTCTTCGAACGCGTCGATAATCTGCGAGTTGGAGTCTATTCCGTAACTAATAGCCACCTCGTGCTTGGTCTCGTCGTAACCATTCTGCGCGTTCACATTCATGGCAGTCATCATGGCGACTGCGACCATTACGAAATATTTTTTCATTGCTTGCGATGTTGTTTCGGATGTAGTTTTATATCTATCTTAAAGTTCGCACGGAGTTCCTTGAGCGTAGATTTCGAGAGGTAGGCGCGGGTCTGACGCTTGCCTTCGGGGAAGAGGAACTGCAGGCGCTTGCCGCCTAACACCTTCTTTACCACCGTGCAGGTGGTCGTGACGGGCTCGCCGAGCTGAAAACCATTAGTGGCGGCACGGCCCTGGAACTCAACTGTAGTGTCCAAGTCCTTGTCATAGATGTCGAGGATATTGCTGATGGTAGCCAGAGCCTCGTCGGTGGTGGCACCGAGACGGATTGTCACCTCGTGGATGTTCTTCACCTCCATACCCAAGATTTCGTCAGCTCCGAGAAAGTCGGCAACACGTCCCAGGCTGAGATAGTAGCCGAAGCTGTCATCCTCGTCGGAGTCCTTATACGTAAAAATAGAGTACTCGCCGTGGTCGGTCTCGGCATCGCACACTTCCACTCGCATACCGGCTGGTTGCTTCTGCGCATTCACACTTATTGGAGTTAGGATGGCAACGAGCATCAAAATAAAACTATACTTCATTGTTGTTTTGTTTTTTTATAATTAGTAATTTTTATGGTTGGCCATAGGCAGATGTCTGCTACCCGTCAGAGTAGTGTCGAACGATGGATACCCTGCTGCACAGCGCGCTCGATGATGGCTTGGTTGCGACGTACCTCTCGGACGATGATGTCGTCCTTCTTCCGGAGTTCATCGTTTTTGCGGCTCATCCGCCAGACAAGGAAGGTAACGAGCAGTACTAGCACTGCCACAATGGCAACTAGCAGGTAGATAAGTGTGGTTGTTTCCATATACTTTTATATTTTGTGTTTACAACTTTATTTGCAAAAGTACATAAAAAAGTCTGTGCCGACAATAGCACAGACAAATGGACAGGTGATTTCAGACAAATAGTCAAGTCGGGGCGACTATTCTAACCCTTGGACCGACGGAAAACGGTAGGCGACATTCCGTATCGGGCCCTAAAATAGCGGGTGAATGTTTCGGGAATGGTGAAGCCACTGGCGGCACTGACCTGCGTGATGCTTAGGTCGGGACGATCGGTCAGAAGCTGTACTGCAAACTCCAGCCGGAGATTGCGCACGTATGATGTCATGCGATCGTGGTCGCTGCCACGTGCAAAGGCTGCTCCGATGCGCTCCTTTGTAAGCCCCGTGCGATCAATAAGTGTCTGTCGCCCGAAGTCGGAGTCAAGGTAGAGCTGCTCACGCTCGATAAGGTCGCTCAGATAGGCAAAGAGCTGGTTGTCATCGAGAGTCTCTGGCTTGACATCACTATCTGCGGTTGGTGCAGTCAGGCGCCGTTGCTCCAGGTATAGCTCGCGATAGGTCATCGCCTCTTGAATCTGCGAAGCCAGGATTTGGTTCTTCTGTTTCATCTTCCGTTTTTGGACGTAGAAAAGGAGGGACAACGTAATGACACCAAAAAGAATGACGGCTAAGAGGGTGTTGAGCAGGTGCGACTGTCGCACTTTGGCAGCCTGGCGTTCTATCTCCTGTTGCTGCTCCTGAGCGTGGAAACGGGCAGCATAGAGATGGGCTTTCCCCTGTAGCAGACGGTCGTTGAGGATATTGTTAAGTATTTCGTATTGTTCATGGAGACGGAGGCTCTCGGCATAGCGCCCCTGTGCCTGAGCAGCCTTAGCACGGTCGCGGAGAATGTTAGCAAAAGCAACATTCACTGTGTCGCCCTGCTCTCGCAGACGAACCTCAAACTCATCGTATGCAGCCGACATCTTATCGTATTCGCCCAACTGGCACCATATCGGGGCAATCTCCGCACGCCCCTTTAAGGTGTTGGCAAAAGCACACTGCTCAAAAAGTCGCAGATACTCGCGGGCTTTCCCCTTCTCATTGAGTGAAGCGTAGGCATGTGCCATGTACAGATAGGCTTTTGAACGATAGAATTCGATGTAGCCTGGACGTTGTTCCTCTGTGACCTCGCGGTAGGAGCAGTCGTGGAACTCTTCAGGGTGCTGCTCGTAGTCGGCAAGGAGACTGAGTATTTCTTGCGCTACGAGTGGTATTTCATCGTAGCGCCCCTCATTGTCAAGCATATTCTCTTTACGTCTCAGGGCAATGATGCTGGCATCCATTTCGTTAAATTTTCGTTTACCGCTGAGCTGGTGGATGACATTGTCTATCTTCGCCAACCCTTCATCGGTCTTTCCTAAAAAGGAAAGAACCAAGCCTACCTCAGCCTCAGTGCGCAGAGCCTCGGTTTCTTCGCCCTGCTGCCGGCAAAGGTCTATCAGCTGCATTGACCAGTGGATGGTCTGCTCATCGTCGCGATGCATACGACAGGCATTAATCAGTACCTCAAGTACATCCTGACGGATAGCAGAATCTTCCTCCACCACGTCCAAAGCCATCAACCGTTCACCAATAATGATGGCGGAATCGAGCCTCAGGCTATCTGACGACTGCGCAAAGATCTTGGCACAGAGGAAGTCGCAGCGGTAGTCGGGTAGCGTGCCACCCCTCCTGAGTGAGTCAATCATCAGCATCGCACTGTCGGGCGACTCATCGGCCACCGTCAACACCTGTTGATAAAGCTCCCTTAGTTCTTCAGGATTTGAAACCTGACTGACTTGTGTCTGCTGGCAACTTACCATTGAAATAGCCACTACGACTATATATAATATAAGGTGAATGGTCTGTTTCATATCGTTTATATGTCATTATTTTCTTCAATTATCTGTATTTCATTTCAATAGAAGATAGCCTCAACATTGCTTTTCTAAAGTGAGAACAGGTGTGTCTGCACATCGTTTTTTCTGGCACAAATATATAACAAATTGGGCAAATTGCAAAATATTTAGACAAATAAGTTGTTTCTCCTGCTTTCTTCTCGTATTATTTACCATAAAAAGGTTGTAGAACCATTGTATAACGTTATTGATTACATACAACAATTATGAATCCAATTGAAGTACACGTAATCAATAATCTCTATCACAATCGTAATGATTAACAGAAGGGAAAGGGAGCGGGTGCTGCGGGTGCAGGTCTTCTGGGTTGCACAGTGTCCAAATATAATGGACAATTCCGAATTATGTTCAGAATTGCCCATTTTCTGTGAGTTAACGTTGGTTAAAGTCAGGGAAGGGAACCAGTTACTTCGACTTGAACGAGGTCTTCTGGGTGAAACCGCTGACGGAGGGATCAGCATAGAAGCCATTGGTTTCCGTTCCGCTTACCGACGAGGCCGTACCGAGCAGATAAGTGGTGCTGGCACTCATGGATGGCGAACTGACCAGGCAGATGCCGCTATAGGAGGTCTTCGGCATCTTCACGGCGAAGATGGGATTCTTACTGCTGTCGGCAAAGACAATGTAACTGCCTGTGAAGGATGCGCTGCTCGACGTGTAGCCATACTTCTGGCTCATCGTGCCGAAGCGGCTGTCGACACGTCCGCCGATACCGAACAGCTGTCCGCCTGACAGAGAGAGATTGTGCTGCTCGTCGATGTCGATGCCTGTCTCTGCACCTCCTGCCCCAAAGCCTATGGCGACACCGCCTTTCATCAGGAAGTTGCCGTTGGAATCGAGGCCGTCGTTACCGGTAGAATAGCCATAGACGTAGCCACCGGAGATGGTAAGATTCCCGCTGCTGTTGATGGCATCGTCCTTGGCCTGAACATAGATGATGCCGCCAGAGATTGTGATTGTGGACTTCGACTCCAATCCTTCATGGTTGGTTGATCCCACGATAAGCGATCCATCCGTAATGGTGATGGCACCCTTGGCCTTCACGCCTTTGGCATTCTTGGCATTCGACGATGAACCACCGCCACCAGGTCCACCGCCAGGTCCGCCACCGGGCCAGCCGCCACCACCGGGCCAGCCGCCTCCCCCGCCGCCAGAGGAAGAGCCATAGTTACTGCCCTTTGCCTGCGCGTTGATGGTGCCGCCAGAGATGGTGAGCGTGCCTTCGCAATTGATAGCACGACCGCCCTGACCAGTATTCGTGAGTGTGAGCGTTCCTGCCTCGATGGTGATGGAGGTGTCGCTCTTCATACAAGCGCTGCTTGCCGGATCGGTGCTGTCAGTAGCGTCTACCCCACCCGAGTTCGTCACGGTGATGGTAGCCCCCGAGTTGTTTTCATTCACAACTATTGCCCCTTCTGCCTTCAGTCCCTTCGAGGCCAATGCCGTTGTTGCAATGCTGAGGGTTCCTCCCGTTATGGTAAGGGCACCCGTGTTCTCCTCGCCAGTCTCCTTATTGCCATTATCATCGGTTTCGTAGCTCACCTGAATGCCATCGTCGCCAACGCCCGAAATGTTGAGCGAACCACTCTCCATGAGGAAATACTGATTGACATTGATGCCATCGCCCACTGCCTTCAGGATGTTGATGGTGCAGTTCTTCATCTCCACATACTCCTTGCTCCAGATGGCATGAGCGGTGTTACCATAGACGTTGAGCGTGCCCTTGCCTTTGAACTCGGTGTGACCCTTGCAGCGGAAGCAACCTTTCCAGTCGCCGCCGGAGCCGTCGCGCAGCGTGTTCTCTGTGCCGCTCTTCACGCTGACATTGATGCGCTTACCATTCTGGATATTGATGGCCGGTCCCGAAGGATTGGTGAGCGTCAAGCCGTTGAGGTCGACGGAGGCTTTCAGCGAGCCATCCATGTAGAAACCGCCGTCCGTACTGTTACCGGAGAGCGTATAGGTAATCTCATCCGTTAAGTCATCGGCCTGCACAATGCTGACGTGAGCTCCGCTGACTGTCACGGTGAGAAAGCGCGCCACATTGCCTGCAACGACAACGCTGGCCTCAGAGCCGTTGTAACTGACACTGACGGTATTATCCTCAACATCAGTATCGCCTATGGTGATTTCTTCGATGAAATCGGTTGCCGATGAAGATTTGTCAACAGAATACTCCTTACCTTCGATGGTCAGCGTACTACCACCGACAAACGGCATCTCGCCAACGTTCACCCCCCGGTGAGCATAGGTGACCTGCCCTACCCGAACATTGACGGTCTGTGCGTTCACCTCTCCAATGGTGAGACAAGCTATGATGATTGCAAATACTATTTTTCTCATAAGAATTAATGACGTATGACTGCCCAATGTATGGGCTGCCGGAGTTTATTCTGGTGCAAAATTACTAAGAACAGCGCATTTGCCGCAATAAATTCAGCAAATGCGCCATTCTGCTCAGCGAAACGGGCGCTTAGAACTTGAACTGATAGCCTATGCCAAGGATGTGAATGTTGGGCTCATAGTCGAAGTCGTCGTTGCGCACGTCCTGATAGCGATAGCAGAGATCGAGCGAGTGCTGCTTGGTGATGCGCCACTCGGCACCCAGCGAGTAACGAACCTTCTGCACTGACCAGGCATTATATAACTCAGCACTGGCGTAGGGCACCACTTTCTGACCTTTCTTCTTATACTCTACCTGCAGGCGCGAACGCAGCACGTTCTTACCCTTGCCGCGATAGGTGTGCTCCTCACCGTCCCAATCTTCGTCGTAGTACGACCAACGCTCGGCTACGGTGTGCTCAGGACGATAGGTGTACTGCCAACGCTCGCGCAGGGAGAAGCCCCACGGGCCGAAACTCTTTTCACCCGTCAGCGACAGGGAGAAGCGGTGACGCGGTCCCCAATAGTGTCCGCGCTTCTTAGGGTCGCCGGCATTGACGGCACCGTTGACGACTTTCTTATCGCCCTCCTCATAGTAGGAGATGCGCTCGTTGTTATCCCACAGGAACGTATAGTCGGCAGAGATCTTCAGTCCCTTCAGAATCTTATAACTCACATCGAGGCCACCACTCCAACGGTCTACTTCAGAGACATTATCGCGGGTGCGTAGTTCGGCCTCGAGGCCTACACTCCATTTCTTGTCAATCTTCTTCTGCACTTCCACAGAGCTCCACACACCGAAGTCGTCGCTCTGAGCGCTGACTGCTAAGGCAGCGGTACACAGGATGAAAAAAAGAGCTATCCGTTTCATCTTTATTACCTAGTTTATTTTCTCGTTACTATTTCCCCAGAGGGCAAAGAGGGCTTCATACCGTAGTCATATCGGAACGATTGAGCTTCAGCTTCATGTCGATGGCATCGAGGGTATGGCCTTTCTGAGGATGAAAATAAACACGGACGATGGCCATATCGCGAAGCAAGTCGATAGCTCCAACATCGACTTTGAAGATGTCGAGCCCCAGACGCTGGCGCAGGTCTTCGATGAGTTCTTCGCGACGCTCAGGTTTGACGAGCTCGATGCGGTCGTACTGTATGAGTTTCGAATACTCGATCTTCAGCATCTTCTCGCAGAGCCAGATGGCGCCGAGAAGGATGAGGTCGGTGAGGATGATCTCGAGCAGTGTGGCCGAACTGGCAATAGCATTGACGACCGACATGGAGATGATGACAAAGAGATAGGTCATCTCGCGAACGGGCATAGCATCTGTGCGATATCGCATGATGGAGAAAATGCCAAAGAGACCGATACCGATACCCATAGAGGTCTTGCCGCCCAACTTGTCGAGTCCGAAGATCATGAAGAACACCAGGAAGAAGATGGCGATACTCGTGAGCAGGAACGTGAAGTAGAAATCACGGCGATGGCTCTTGCGATAGTAGAGCTTATCGATGATGAACCAGTTGAAAGCCACGCAGATGACGAAGCGAATCATCATTTCTGCGAAGTCAGGAGTGATTGTAAAGTTTAGCAGATTGTTCATATTGTCTTTATTATTGTTTTTTCGTTATGTCGTCTTTAAGATTTTCTCCACATCGCGCAGTTTCGGCTTGAAGCGGTTGACGGGCAGTTGCGGATTGGTCATCGCGGAGCCCATGCAGTATTTCGAGAAGCCGTGGGGATGAATGCGCAACTGGCGCAGCATTTCAAGCACGGGTGAGTAGCACAGGCCGTCACGTTTCAGCTCGATGATGACGAGCGGCCCCATATCGCGGGTCTGTCCGCTGATGAGGTTGAAGAATTGCAGATTCGTGTCGATGGTGAGACGTTCGGTCTTCGCACGGTTCACGAGTGTGATGCGCTCGAAGTTGTTGCGAATGGCAGGCTGCAGATCTGCAACGTCGTAATGCAGGTGCTCGGCCAGAAAGGCTCGCTTGGCCTCGTCGCCAAGGTCCATGTCGGAAACCTTGATGCGTTTCTTCTTCGTACGGCCGTGGTTGTTCTTCGTCTTCACCTCCATGAACTGCAAGTCGCTGCTCACATAGGTGCGGAAGCGTATCTTCTGACGTCCCGTATGCCCTGTCTGGTGAATACGATACATCGCGAAGTCGGTGGTATCAAAATAGGTGGTGTCGTATTTCGACAGTCGCTCACCGCGGATGTCCTGAGCCCAATAGTCGGCACGCGCCATATCGAGGAGTTGCATAAGTTGTCGCTGCGTCGTCACAAATTTTGTGTCGATGCGGTTCATCAACTTGATGCTGCTCATCTCCTCGAGCGTGATCGGGTCGAATGTGGCCAGTATGTCGGTGAGGACTTCCATATTATCCTATATTTCCCACGCTGATGAGATACTCGGCAATCTGCACGGCATTCAGCGCGGCGCCCTTGCGAATCTGATCGCCCGAGAGCCAGAGTGTCAACCCACAGTCGTCGGCCAGATCCTTGCGAATGCGGCCCACGAAGACGTTGTCGAGACCAGCAGTCTCAAGCGGCATGGGATAGACGAGGTTCTGCGGGTCGTCCTTCAGCGTGCAGCCGGGAGCTGCAGCAATAGCCGCACGGGCTTCTTCGACGCTGATGGGGCGCTCGGTCTCAATCCATACACTCTCGCTATGGCTGCGCAACGAACTCACACGCACACAGGTTGCCGAACAGCGGGCATCGGTATGCATGATCTTGCGCGTCTCGTTATACATCTTCATCTCCTCCTTCGTATAGCCATTGTCGGTGAATACGTCGATCTGGGGGATGACATTGTAAGCGAGCTGATGAGGGAACTTCTTCACCGTCACAGGCACACCATCGACAAGCTGCCTGTACTGCTGCTGCAGCTCGGCCATCGCAGCGGCACCGGCTCCACTGGCACTCTGATACGAACTGACGTGGATGCGCTTGATGTGACTCAGCTTCTCCAGCGGCTGCAACACCACCACCATCATAATCGTTGTGCAGTTGGGGTTGGCAATGATACCACGTGGGCGAGCCAGAGCATCTTCAGCATTGCACTCAGGCACCACCAAGGGAACGTCGGGATCCATGCGGAAGGCACTGGAGTTATCAATCATCACGCAGCCATGCTTCGTAATGGTCTCGGCAAACTCCTTAGAGGTGCCGCCGCCAGCCGATACGAAGGCCACGTCGATATCCTTGAAATCATCATTATGCTGCAGGAGCTTCACTTCGTACTCCTTGCCACAGAACTCATATTTACGGCCAGCACTGCGCTCTGAACCGAAAAGAACCAATTCGTCGATAGGGAAATTGCGCTCAGCCAGAATGCGAAGGAATTCCTGTCCTACGGCACCGCTTGCGCCTACAATTGCTACTTTCATGCTTTTTCGTTCCTTTTGTGTTGTCACTTACGGCGGCAAAGTTAGCAAAAAAAAACGAAATAGCGCGTTATATTTCGGTTTTCTCCTTTTTTTTGCGTAATTTTGCAGTTGAAATGATGAACTTATCGCAATATTTCCCCATCACTGACCCGACGCTGACGTTTTTGGTCGTACTGCTGATTATTCTATCGGCACCGATCATCATGGGTAAGTTGCGCATTCCGCACATCATCGGAATGGTGCTGGCAGGTGTACTGATAGGTAAGTACGGACTGAACATCCTGGAGCGCGACGCATCGTTCGAGTTGTTTGGAAAGGTCGGACTCTACTATATCATGTTCCTGGCAGCGCTGGAGATGGATATGGAAGGCTTGCGTAAGAACATTCCGCGCATGACGGTGTTCGGTCTGCTGTCGTTCCTGATACCGTTCATCCTCACCTATTTCACATCGATATGGCTGCTGCATTACAGCCACGAGGCATCGTTCCTGCTCGGCGCACTGATGGCGTCGAATACGCTCATTGCCTACCCCATCGTTGGCCGATACGGCCTGCAGCGCAAGCCCAGCGTCACGCTGAGCGTGGGAGGGTCGATGCTGGCACTGCTGCTCGCACTCACCTGTCTGGCAGCACTGGTGGCAGCACATAAGTCGGGAGGCGGCATAGCGTTCTGGGTATGGTTCTTTACGAAGTTCACCATTTTCACAGTAGTGTTGCTGTTGGCAATTCCACGCCTGACACGCTGGTTCCTGCGTAGCTACAGCGACGCCGTGATGCAGTTCATCTTCGTCATGTGCATGCTCTTCATGAGTGCTGCCTTCAGCGAGGCGGTGGGACTGGAAGGCATCGTAGGCGCTTTCCTTGCAGGACTCATCATGAATCGCTACATCCCCCATGTGTCGCCCCTGATGAACCGGTTGGAGTTCACGGGCAACGCCATCTTCATCCCTTACTTCCTCATCGGTGTAGGCATGCTCATCAACCTGCGGCTGCTCTTCCAAGGAGGGGGCATCATCTGGGTGGTGTTGGCGATGGTGTTCTTCGGAACGGTGGGCAAGGCCTTAGCTGCCTATGCCGCTAGTTTCCTGTTCCGCATGCCGCTTTCGTCGGGACACATGATGTTCGGTCTGACATCGGCTCACGCTGCCGGTGCCATCGCCATCGTGATGGTAGGCATGCAGACAGAGACCGCACTAGGACAATACCTCATCGGTGACGATGTGCTGAATGGCGTGATTATCATGATTCTTTTCACCTGTATTATCTCGACACTTGTCACCGAGGCAGCGGCACAACAGATTATCATTCGCGACAAGGACATGGCGAGCGAAGACGACGCACAGACCGACGACGAGCGAATGTTGATTCCCGTGAAGTATCCGCAGTATGCGCCTGAACTCATCAACCTCGCCATCCTCATGCGCAACCAGAAACTGAACCGCGGACTGGTAGCCATCAACGTGGTCTATGATGATACCAACATGCGGCAGAATCAGGAACTCGGCATACAACTGCTGGAACAAATCACGCAACAGGCAGCAGCGACGGATGTGCGTATGCAGACACAGGTGCGCATAGCGGCCAACATCGCCAACGGCATCAAGCATGCTTTCAAGGAATTCCGTGCCAGCGAAATCCTGATAGGACTGCACGGAGCTGCAGGCGGAGGCTCGCCGGCACGCTTCTGGGGACAGTTCCACCAGAGCCTCTTCAACGGATTGAACCGTCAGATTATCATGGCACGACTGCGACAGCCGCTCAACACCATCCGCCGAATACAGGTGGCGGTGCCGTCGAAGGCGCAGTTTGAACCAGGTTTCTACCGCTGGCTGGAGCGACTGGCACGACTGGCAGGTAATCTGGACTGTCGAATCCTGTTCCACGGACGTAGCGACACACTGGCCTTCGTCAATGAATACATGCGCAACCGCCATCCCAGCGTCAGGGCGGAATATCATGCTATGCCGCATTGGAACGAACTGCCACGACTCGCATCAACGATTGCCGATGATCATCTCTTCGTGGTGGTGACGGCACGTAAGGGTACTGTGTCGTACAAGACAGCGATGGACCGCCTGCCCGATGAGCTGATTCGTTTCTTCTCTGGCACAAATATGATGATTATCTTCCCCGATCAGTTCGGTGATGCGATGGACGAGATGACGTTCGCACAGCCGCAACACACCGAGAAGGACAGCATCTACGGCACCCTCAGGAAATGGATAAGAAAAGTGTTGAAAATCTGACAACTCAAAAAAACTGAATACTCCGAATACGCAGAATATTCCTAATACTCTTAAGACAATGATTCAAGTTAAAGATATCACCAAGAGCTTTGGCTCGCTGCAAGTGCTAAAGGGCATCAACCTGGATATACAGAAAGGCGAAATCGTCAGCATCGTAGGACCTTCGGGTGCTGGAAAAACCACACTCCTGCAAATCATAGGCACCCTCGACCACCCAGATGGCGGTTCCGTATGTGTTGATGGTGTAGATACTACCACCCTTTCGCAGAAGCAACTCTCCGACTTCCGCAACCAGCACATAGGCTTTGTGTTCCAGTTCCACCAGTTGCTGCCTGAGTTCACGGCCATCGAGAACATTATGATTCCGGCATTCATTGCAGGCAAGAGTCATAGCGAGGCGAAACGACGTGCTGAGGAACTGCTGGCATTCATGAACCTCAGCGACCGTGCCACTCACAAACCGGCTGAACTGTCAGGTGGAGAGAAACAACGAGTAGCCGTAGCACGCGCACTGGTGAACAGTCCTGCAGTTATCCTGGCTGACGAACCTAGCGGTTCACTCGACAGCCAGCATAAGCAGGAACTGCACCAGTTGTTTTTCGATCTGCGCGAAAAGTTCGGACAAACGTTCGTTATTGTCACCCACGATGAGGAACTGGCAAAAATCACCGACCGTACCATTCATCTTCGTGATGGCCTCATCGTAGATCAAGATACCATCAATAGCCTACAACCGTAATAGCGGAGCCTTCCGTTTCCCCCTTTGGTTCTTCCTTCGGCTGTGAGTTCAGACGGAACGAGATAGGAATGGTGTACTTCACGCGTACAGCATCTCCTCTATGCATACCCGGCTTCCACTTCGGCATCTTTTCGATGACGCGGATAGCCTCAGCATCCAATTCTTCACTCACTCCCCTCTGCACATTGGCATTTCTAATACTACCATCAGCCTCAACGACAAACTGAACTACGACACGACCTTGCAGGCCTGCCTTCTGGGCGGTCTCTGGATAACGAACATTCATCGACAAGTACTTCATCATCTCTCCCATACCGCCAGGATACTCAGGCATCTTCTCCACGACATCGTAGACCTTCTCCTCCTCTTGTGGGTTTTTAGCCTTAACGGTGTAAGAAACCAACTCCTTGCTACCGCCATTCTTGACATACTCCTTTGTGTTGATGAAGACAATACCATTTGAGGTGTCGGCATTGAAATGCTTAGCGTAAATTTTAAGAGTCTCTTCGTTTTTCACGACATTCACGTGATCTATCTCCTTCGAGTCGAGGGCTTCCATCTGTTCTATCGTAGCGACTTTTCCATTGATGACAATCAGCGGTTCTTTACCTGTATCTGAACTGATCTTGAAAGGCTTTAAGCTGAGTTGATCCTTCTGACGGAAAACGAGAATGCCTTCCTTGTCTTTGTAGTTCCACTTAGGATCTCCAGCGGTATTAGGTTTATAAATCATCTCAAACATCTCGTAACCGAGCGACTCGTAGTTCTTGACTTCCTCAAGGGTAGCCACGCGGTCGCCAAAGAAGATGCGTCCGATGGTGAACTCCAGTGGTTGTCTGGGATCAGGCTTGCCTTCGCTTGAGACACCCGTGATGCGACCATACTGGTCAACGACGGCATGCAGGGCAAACGGATGATCATCTGCCGGTTCTGCTTCGGACTTCACCTCGATGGTAGTCTCGTCCATCTTCACCTGGGCTTCCTTTCGGCCTTTCTTCACTACTTTCTTTTGCTGCTGTTGCTGAGTGTCTTCGTAGACATAGTCATTCACGGTCTCGGCGTTCAAAGCCAGTGTTAAACCCACGATGGGCAACAGGGCGAGCAGCTTCAGCCAACTCGCACGATTGGTATTTTTATGTGTAAGCATCATGTTAATGCGGTTTTTGAGGGTACTGTGAGTGATACCGTTGGCCACGGAGTATCCGCACGCGGCAACGGCTTTTTGGATAAGCAGATACTGATACTGACGCATATTGATGCCTTGAGAGAGTACCGCCGCATCGGCCTCGTACTCGTGGATGGCGCGCAAGTCCTGACGCAACATCCACATAGCAGGATTAAACCATTGCAGGGCGGTGAGTGTATCTACGAGGAGTACGTCGAACGAGTGATGTTGACGGATGTGACCTCGTTCATGAGCAAGCACGGAGGCATCTTGTGCCTCGTAATCGCTTTGTGAGAGCACGATAAAGTTCATCCAACTGAAGGGCGACACATTGCTGTTGGTAACGCAAATCTTTATTCCATCAGGTTGCTCATAGCATTCGCCATGCTTGATAAGCCGCCAGACTTTCAGAATACCCACGAGCGTGCGACCAAGCGTAAGGGCCATTCCCGCGAAGAATACAACAACGGCCAGCAGACCCACTCCTAACCCCTCCCTCTGAGGGAGGGGAACGGTTACGTCTTCCGTTGTTGTGATAAAGTAATCACTCCCCTCCATCACAGGGAGGGGAAGGGGGAGGGTCCTGTGTATTGTAATAATACATAGCGGCAGGACAAACGAGGCAACTGCTGTCCCGAGTAGCACGATACGATTCACGCGATGAAACTTCTCGCGGCTCAGCAGCAGGCGGTAGAACATATAGAATACCGCTATCAGTACGGCAACCTTCAGGTCGTAGGTCAGGAACTCCATCATGTTATTTACGGTTTACGGATTTCTTTCTCCATTTTATTACAAAAGCGGCAGAGCCGAGTCCGATTTACTGATTTCATCACAGCCTTCAATCTTCTCAATGAGTTCTTTCAGCTCTTCCACTGAAATCTTTTCCTCCTTGACAAAGCTAGAGACGGCACTCAGATACGAGTCATCAAAGTAGTTCTTGATGATACCCGTCAGACTCGAGCGACCGTAGTCGCGTTCGCTAATCGTGGGGAAGTACTGATAGGAAGTCCCGAACTGCTTATGATCCAGAAAGCCTTTCTTCTCCAATATGCGTACCGTAGTCGACAGCGTATTGAAGTGTGGACGCGGCTCATCGTAGAACTCCAGGAGTTCCTTCACGAACAACGGGCCGTGCTTCCAGTACAGCTCCATGATCTCCTTCTCTTTTGTAGTCAGTCGTTTCATAATTGTCAATCTTCAATTCTCCATTTTCAATTCTCCTTGCGTCTGCATCTGTATCCGAATGCAAATTAACTAAAAGTTTTAGTTGCATCCAACTAAAGGCTTTAGTTTTTAAGGATTATTAAGTAGAAAGACGGCAATTTCTTAGTTATTCACACATGATAGCGTTACCAAAGCAACAAATAAGACGATAAAAAAAGTCCACTTCGCCTAAACGAAGCGGACTTTTGAATTGCTTTACGCGCTCAAAGTTCTGTTCTGCGCTCACTTAATCACAACCTTGAGCTGATGCTCGAGCTCGTTCACGTTCGGAAGAACTCGAACAAGTTCAGTTCTTCTCTTACTTAATCACGACCTTTTTGCCGCCGATGATATAGAGACCCTTCGTCATCTGCTGCACACGCTGGCCAGCTACGTTGTAGATAGCACCAGCCTGCTGAGCAGACTCGATGGCATCAATAGCGGTGGGCGTAGAGGGAACGGCAGAACCGATGATTGCCATCTTGGCTTCGGGATCGGGTTCGGCAGCTACCCAGAAGGTCTCGCCATCGATGCGTACTTCCTCAACCATTGCTTCGCCCGTGGGAACAAGGGCAGCAGTGGTGGTCAAGGCTGCATAGTAGCCGTCCTTCACAATAGCATCGAAGCCCAGACCGCCCACGACAGGATTCTCGCTGGGGTTGTAGTAGCCTACGAAGTCGAAGCCATCGACCTTCACAACAGTAGAAACAGTCGTGGAGATGGGAACATTGCGGAAGATGTAACGGTTGCTCTCCTTCACGGCTGTGGGCTTCAGCAGCACAGGAACATTTGCCTCAATGGCAGCCTCCTTCAACGACTTGAACTCAACGATGCCATCCTCGGCCTTGTCAAGAGCAGCGACCTTCGTATCCTTACCGAACTGCGCCTCGATGGTTGACTTATCGAGATCCATCGGAAGGACAATCGAATTCCATTCGCCCTGCTTCAGCGTACGATGTACGAGGACGTCGAGTTGTTCGGCACGGTCGTTATAGAATTCCTCATATTGAGAGATGTAACGAGTGACATCGCCCAGACGAACCAGACGGAAATTGCCAACCTCTGCCCAGGAGTCGACACCTGCAATAGGCTTGAAGTAAGCACCGAGCACGGCTTCACCGTCGGCAGTCATCGTGAAGTAGTCGCTGGCATCGTCCCAGCCTTCACCATAAACACCACCCTCGCGGTCGTTGCGGGCGATGGACTGATAGCGGCCCAGATTGTCATTGTTGATGGCCATCACCTGCAGACGCTCCTCGATAGTCTCGGCAATGGTGTTGTACTTCTTGCCACGACCGGTAGCCGTAAGCATGTAGCGACCTGCCTTCAGGGGAACAGTCTGATAGACGCGGGCTACAATATCCTTGCCTTCAGCCTTGTAGTAGCCTTCGCCCTCGATGCCTTCACCATCGGTGAACTCCTCGAGTGTCCACTCGCCAGAGAGCTGATCGGTAATCACCTCTGCCTCAGCAACGCCTTCAGCAAGGGCATGCGAACGGGCAACTTCCTTCATCACTTCGGCCAGCTGCTCTTCATCACCATCTTCGAGGAGTTGCTTAGCCTGAGCAATGAGTTCGGGCTTTGCATACGGATACTTGCTGAGCTGCGAGCCACCGAAGGAACCACCCTGAGGTTCGCCATCCATATAGGTGACGGTGATGAGTGTTGCACGAACCTGCTTGTTCTCAGCAACGAACGACACTGCAGAAGCAGAACCTGTCCAGACAGTACCTTCCATCGAACCCGTTGAAGGATCACCAAAGCCTGAAACAGGATTGCCCTTCACATCGGTGAACTCAATCTTCGTGATGGTGCCACCGGGAGCCGAGAAGGTGAGCGTGGAGTTCTTATAGAAGCGATACTGCTGACCATTGCCAAGAATACCATTAGTACAACTCATCGTAACACCTTCCTTCGTGACAGAGCCTTCACCAGCCTCAGCATTACCAAGATCCTTCGTGGCATCGAAAGTGGCTGTCTTCTCTTCAACAACAGGAGTGCTACCACCCTCGTCGAGAACGTAGAGCGTAGGCATCACACCCTGCTCGTCGGCATAACTACCGTAAGAGCTGTGTTGAATAGAATACTGCATCCACTTGTTCACATTGGTGTTCAGAATCTTAAACGTGCCGTCGGCATTAGCTGTCACCGTCCAATACTGTCCTTCTGTGGGCGCAGCATCGACGTTGAAGTTATTGTAAGTACCCTTCTGATACAGATAGCGGCCGTCGCTCTGCATGATGGTATAGCCACCGTCAGCAGACGTAAACACGAAGTCGTAAGTTGCATCATCCATCTCTATGATGCCGTTGACATCTTCGACATCAACTACATAAAGCCAACCGTATTTGTCCTTAGCAGGCACAGGCTTTGCAGCCTTGCTCTCGGCAACAATCAGGTACGGCTTACCGCTCTCAACAGAGGTAGCCTTCTTGTACTGGCGCTTGCCTGTGGGCTGCGGATCGGGATCAGTACCCGGATCAGGTGTGGCACCACCCTCAATAGCCACGAAGTAAGCATTCAACACTTCGTCCTTGTTTTCTTTCTCGTAGTAGCCGCGGTTACCGATGATGGTCAGCGTGCAACCATTGACAATGCCCTTCTCGGCAGCAAGTGCTTGGAACTGTCCTTTCTTACCGCCCTTTTCAGAGAGCAGACCATAGACATAGACACTGCCTGAAGAGTCCTCAAGGTCAAAGTTACCATACTGGTCGCCGTCCTGGAGGTTCTTCACCTTACCCTTGAGCTGATACCACTTATCAGTACTCACCTCAGCAGCAAGGAACTCAGCCACTGTGACCGACTTCACACCATCAACATCTGAGCCGGAGCCGGGATCGGGATCAGTGCCACCCTCGCCGAGCGTCACCACGATGCTCTTGATCTGAGTGTTGCCACCGATGGAAATGACCACCTCGCTGGCAGAACCTGTCCAAGAACCTTTCTCAAGAGTTCCCGTATTGGCAGTATTAGAACCCCACTTGCCACTATTAAGATTGAACTCAATGGCTGTGATTACCTTCCCCTCCGGACAAGAGAAAGTCAGTGTACCACCATAGACACGCAACGAACCACTCCACATACGGTTAGCAGTATTAGTGGTAGAAGGAGAAACTGCCAAGGTGACTCCGTCTACCGTTAGCTTCTTGGTCTCGGTGAAATCACCAGCCTGCGAATCGCCCGCCGAGAAACCACTGAACCCGAACAATGCATAAGCATCATCGCCCGTGAAGTCGAAAGTGACCTGTTCGTCTGCCCACATCGTGCCGCAAAGCATCATCAGCACGCTGAGCAATGAGAAACGTAAAACTTTGTTCATTTTCTTAGATTTTGATTTTTATGTTATTGATTATATATTTAGCAACAATACACATTGCGTTGCAAAATTAAGAATAAAAATCGAGACTACAAACAAAAACAACTACTAAATTTTAATAATTCGTCGTATCATTCCTGTTTTTGCTGCAAAGGAAGGGAAAACAACAATGCTTTGCAACAAAAAAAGGCAGACCCCATAGTTGGAGTCTGCCCTTTGCTTGTTGTGAGAGAAGTGATTACTTCGTAACCTTCTGACCGTTCACAATGTAAACGCCCTTCTGGTTCATGTTCTTCACACGTACACCATTGAGGTTGTAGATAGCGCCGGTGTTCACACCAGTGTTCACCTCGTTGATGCCAGTGGTAGCACCCGTGTTCTTCGGATATGCAGCACGAACAGCGTCAATATCAGCATCGGCGAAGTAGGTCAGCGAGAAGTTGTCGAAGATGCACCAGTAGTCGGTAGCATTACACTTCGCACCAATGGTCAGCTTGCCGTCAGTAACCTCGACAATCACTGGATCAACGAAATACTTGCCAGCAGAGAAGCTGTTAGAGAGCTGCGACATACTTGTTGCACGATCGGCCTCTTCCATCTCACAGAACTTCACGGTCTCATCACCTGCATAGACAACAGGATAATCATCACGCTGATCATAAGCATTCGTGTAGTCGGTGAGAGCAGCCTGAGCATTCAGCATGTAAACACCATTCGGGAGCTCAAGCTCCTGCGACAGCACGAAGGTGTGAGTCCAAGACTCAGCGCAGAAGTTCGTGTTATCACCTGCGATGTTGTGGTTCTCAGTCTCCCAGACCCAAGCATCAGCATCACGACTGTTGCGGCTGAAGTTTGCATCCTTGATGAAGAACGTTACATCAACAGGATTCTCGACAGAAGCCTCTGCCATCATGGCCGCCATCTTCTCCTCAGAGATTACGAACCACTGTGCATCAGCACTGGTAGCATCGGTCAGCGTTCCAGAGAGAACAGTAGTAGAACCATCGTAGCCAAGGAGGCCAGTGCCACTCTCACCCGTGCAAGTGATGGTGTAGACACCCTCAGCAACCGGAGTGAAGGTCAGAGGCATCGGTGTTCCATTGTCAACGAAGTAGTTCGGACCTAAGTAGAACTGCTCGCCACCATTGTTCTGACGGCTCTCAAGTCTATGAGTACCATCATCAAGCTTGGTCAACAGCATGTACTCAGGATGATCAACGAGCGAAGAACGAGTTCCCCAGCTGTTACCACCATTGAAGAACTTACCAGTGGCAACATTCTGCAGGATGTACTTACCAGTCTCAATCGTACCAGCAATGAAGATCTGATCCTTATACTCAGCAATAGCAGCCTTGAGAGACTCTATAAGATCATAGATGGGCTCAGCCTTCAGCTGCATGTCGAAGCGCTTCTGAAGCTGTTCGATCTTCTTCTTGAAGGCAGCATCAGCACCGGCAACCAGTTCGTTGTGGTCAGAGTTAAGCAGCTCCTCAGCCTTAGCCATCAAAGCATTGAACTCCTTAGAGGGCTCGTAAGCCTTCTGTGCCTCCTGGATAGCAGATCTGATACTAGATACTGCTCCAATAGCATCAGCTACAGTCTCGATTGAAGGAATAGTGGTCAGTTTCTTCGTCATAGCGGCAGGAATGCCGGGATACCAAGTGGCTTTCTGCTGACCAAGAGCAATAGCATCATTAATCTGCTGATAAAGGACATCAAGGCCCTGATTGGTTTCATCAGCATCGATAGTAATAAGGATTTCCTCCTCACCATCAGTAGTCATATAGGCAGTGAAAGACTTCAGGGTATCACAGAACTCAACTGTATAATAGTCGGGGAAGCTAGGCTTGTAGTCGTAGTTCACGTGGAAGGTCACATGATTCTCGTCATCAGTAAGCCATACCAGAGAATTCAAGAACAGCTCATTCTGCTCACTATAACCAAGAGGCCAATACTCATAGGTATAGTTAGGATCATTGCAAACCGCAACATCGTTGAATGAATAACGATTGCTGGCCTTGGTCTTAGCAGGCTTAATCAGATAAGGCAGGTTAGCCCAAATACCATCGGTCACACGGTTCTCATCGTCAGGATCAGAAATATCCCAGCTCCAATAGTTTACCACGCGGGCAAGACCCTCGACATCATATCCATAAACAGGCCATGCCAGACGTGTACCCTCACCGAACTGAGCTTCCAACTGAGCCTCGGAAATGCTAGCAGGTACAGAAATCGAATACCACTTGCCAGCCTCCATCGTCTTATGGAGCAGTACGTCTGCGGGGCAGTTTTCGTAACCCAGGTAGTACTCACCGGCACCCTCGCCATAGAAGAGGTCATAAATCCAAGCCCAATCCACATAGTCATTGTAAACTTCCATGTAGCCGAGTTTGTCGCCAAACGACTCATACTCGTTGAAGTAGAGAGTAGCATCGCCCATACGAGCCAGACGGAAGTTCGAAACAGAAGCCTTACCCTTCATATCGGTAGCTGCACGAGCACCCAGACGGACATAACCTTCTGACTTCATGTTGAACATGATGGATGCATCGTTCCAACCATAACCAAATACACCGTCAGACTTGCCGAAACCAACAGTAGGAATCGTCATCAAGCGAGTCTCGAACTGACCAGGCTCTGCAGGAGCATTACCCTTAGCTTGCAATATATCTCCATATTCAGGTGCGGGAACCTGTGAGACATAAACCTGGAAGTATCTCGAAGGATCCTGAGCGCCGATATCATCAAAGGCACCCTTAGTACCACGACCCGTAGCAGTGAGGATGTAACGACCTGCAGGGAGATAAATATCCTGATAGACGTCAGCCTTGAAGCCTTCCTCAGACTCCTGCTCTATGTAGAGGGGCTGATTACCGTCGTAGTCGGTCATAGGCTCATCGGACAGAGCCTCTTCGCCCCAACCTTCAATCGTCCAAGCATCGAGCCACTCGTCGAAGGTGTACATCCAGTAGTAGCCAGCATCTGGTTGCACATGGTCGTCGCCCTGCAGATAGAGCTGGGCAGCCCATGAATGGGAAGTGACAACACCACGTGCCAGATAAGTGAGTTCTTCAACCATCTCTTCGCTATCGAATTCCTCACCACTATCGCACTTGGCAAGAAGTTTACGCAGAGGATCAACAAACGCCTCTTTAAATGCATAAGGATACTTGCCATGATCATATTCATTCAGAACCTGCTGAGCAAGCTTCTTGGCAACATTCAGAGCGTCTGCCTCATTATAAGCATCCTGAAGAGCCTGAAGGGCATCCTTCACTTCCTCCTGATCTCCCTTGTTGTCAAGAACATCCTGGGCTGCTGCAATAGCCTCCTCAAGAGCGGGTTTGTAACGATCTTCAAGGTTAGGAAGCAGTTCGTTTGCCTTGTCAATGAGCTCCTTCAGAAGAGGCTCGTTACCCATGAACTTAAGTTCAAAGTTATCAAGGACTGTCCAGCATACACCTTCCTGGCTGGTACGCTTAGCTCCAAACTTAATGGTGTTGTCACTTACATCGAAAGTGATGAAACCATTTTGGTATCCACCATCAAGCATATAGTCACCTGCACCACCCTGACTATTCGTAGCCCACTTGTCACCAACAGCGTAGTCACCGGAATACTGCTTAGCATGAACACCGATAGGCATCAAGTTTGCCTGTACATCATTAGCATAATAGAAGGCATCGTTCGGAGTATTCTGTTCAGGATTATTATTGATACGATTGAATCCCTGAACACGGAGAGCATAGCGGCCATTGGGCACGTTACCAATTGTCTGACTGATCTCAAACGTGTTGTTCCAGAATTCCTGAGTATGGGCAACACCCCACGACCATCCACGAGCGACGTTACCACCAGAACTGGTGATAGTCCACTTCTCTAGGCCATATTGTGAATAAATCTGGAAACCTGCATTTTGAATTAGCTGTGTAGCTTCAACGCCCTCCTCGGGAACAGAAGCCTCCATAGCTGCATTCATCTCATCAAGTGAGAAGAACACCCAAAGACTTGTTGCATCTGAAGTCTCCGTGAAGACAGGCTCACGACTATCATTCAGTGACAGGTACTTGTTTGCATTGTTTTTCACGTAATAGGCCACGTAGCCTTCAGCTTCTGCCTCGATAAGCTCCCAAGGACCTTCACCTTTCGGACGATCCATATAAGGAGCACCACCTGCATTGCCGAAGTAGTTGTTCCAATTTCCTTTGAGGTGGGTACCAAGATTGTACTTTCCATTCTCCAAGGAAACAAAAATTTGCTGCGCAGGGACATTCTCTAACTCAGCATGAGTGTCCCACGAGCCACTAGCACACAGATACTTCTTTGCTGAAACATTGTACATGTAGAAGGTGCCGTCAGCGACCTGACTACCCTTCACTGTTGTTTCAGTATCGGCATCTTTCTGTGCATAGGCAGCAGTGCCGACCAAAGCCAGCATGACTACCAAAAGTGTTTTTAAATACCTCATAAATTTAACAGTTTAATGAATAAATAAATAATAATAGATGTATATAAGTTCCTACGTTAACACACGCCAAAACAGGACTGAAACAGTCCAATTATGGCGTAGAAATTATCTTTCAATTTGCAAATTTAATCAATATTTTCATTTCTGCAAACTTTTTTCTCAATTTTTATCAAATTCTATCGCATTTTTCTTGTTTTTCCATAAAATAGTAAAGACATAGCAGAGAAATTCCTGACATCACACCCAGACTTGAAAAACAATGCTCCCAGACACTGAAAACAGAGCACTCAGACCCTAAAAGCACTGCAAACAGGTTCCTAAAGCATTGCCCCAAGACTCCCAAAGCACTGGACTTGACATGCTAAAGCACTGCTCCAGAGGTTACAGAACATTGCTCTGTAGGTTACAGAGCATTGCTCTATACAGTACGGAGCATTGCTCTGCAAGGTACGGAGCAATGCTCTATCGAGACAACGACAAAAAAAGGTGCCTACATAAAAATGCAGGCACCTTTTATAATTATTTGCTTTGCGATTACTCAGCAATACAGATGGTAACACGGTTCAGGTCGTTCTCGGCGAACGGCTGTACGCGCGAACCCTTGCTGTCCTTCGTGATACGGTCAGCGGGGATGTTGTACTTCTCGGTGAGGAGAGTGTAAACAACATCGGCACGACCAGCGGCCAGACGGTCGTTGATGCGGTCGTTACCTGTACCAGCATCGGCATAACCAGTTACGTTGACCTTTGCCTTCGGATACTTGTTCAGGTAGTCGACGATGTCGCGAACCTTAGCCTCTTCGGTCTCAACAACCTTTGTGCTGTTGATGGTGAAGAATACATCGCGGCGCATGGGCTCAATCTTTACAGGCTTGGGCTCGGGCTTCACAACGGGCTTCTCCTCAACAACCTTCACGGGCTCGGGCTCCGGCTCGGGAATAATCACAGGAGGCTCCACCTTGGTGTAGCTCTTGCCGAGGTTGATGCGGAAACCAGCGAGTGCGTTGAAATACCAGTCGGGGTTGTCGGCCTTCTTGGAGTTGTACTTATCGGTAGTGATGTTGGCGTTAGCCTCGAGGACGAAGCGAACAGCATCGCTCAGACGGAACGAAGCCTCCAGACCACCACGTCCGAAGGGAAGAATCTGTGTGTCTTCCCAGAGATAACGGAAGGGGAACTGGGTCTTAAGACCAACAGCCTCGTCGTTGTCAAAGCCGATGTTTGCACCAGCACCGAGGAAAGCGGTGAGGTTGAACACGCGCTTGGGATTCCAGCCACAGAACAGGTTCGACAGGTTGAACATGAAGTCCAGACCGGGAGCAACATACTTGTACTTGTAGACTACATTGGCGTTCTCGTTGAAACCACCCTTGCTCTGCCAGCCGTTAGCCTGGAGGCGAGCACCGAAGACGGGGCTGAACTGATAGCCAAGGCCGAGCTGTACGTTCGGAGAAAGAAGATCAGAGAACTTTGCTTCACCAAGTGTTTCCTGCACACCACCCTCGAGGTTGAGGAAAGCGTGCTTCTTGAACTGATATTCTGTTCCGTCAGCAGCCGTATAGGTAGCCTGTGCGTTAGCTGTCATGCCAACAGCGAGGAACAGGGATACGAAAAGGTACTTAACAAATTTCATAAACTGTAGTTTTAATTTTTGATTTCAGATCCATGTGTAGAGTCCGTCTGCGAATCAGCCAAGGTGAGATACCACTGACCATCGCGACGAACAGGCTTGATGTAGAAGGAGATCTGGTTGGACACGGGATCGTCTGGCTGTTTCTCGAACAGCGTGACGTTGTACTTCACCTGACAGTCGGTCTCCCGGAGGAAACGCACCGACTCGATGTTATAGGTGAGTCCCAGGAAGTTGCCCAGCACCATGCGATGCTGCTTCTCAAGCTCAGCAGGAAGAGAAACAATCTCATTTCCATCTTTGAGGTAATGCAACATGCCCATAGCGGCATCGAGATCCTGGTTCTTCAGATAGTCGAGGAACTGATTGGTGAGATCGTAGACTGCCGTGGTGTCGTTATGGCTCAAGTCCATCGTGACAGCCTCCAGCAATTCGCGGTCTACATCTTCCATCGTGCGGCCCTTCTTTTTAGAACAGCCCGTCAGGATTACAAGCATTGCACACAAAGCGAGGAAAAAAGAAGCTTTTCTCATTATCAAAAAATATTCTTTAGTTTAAAAAGGGGTGCCAACGAGTTGACACCCCTCTTATTGTTGGTTAATGAACGTTCAATTAGAACTTCTTGGCTGCGTTGTTAAGAGTCTTCTTAACAGTGATCACACCATAACCACACTTGATGTTCTGACCCCACTTGTAGTTGAGAGAAATAGGAACATAGATGTGGAACAGTTTCACGTTACCACTGTTGTTCGAGTAGAAGATATCGCCACCAACGAACTTCTTGCCATCCCATGTGATAGGAGCCTCAGTGAAGGTGAAGATACAAGCAGGCGAATTCTCCTTCAGGTTGACGAGCTTCTCGATAGCAGCAACATCAGTGAGGATAGTCTCACGATCAGCCTCAGGCTTGTTGATATCGGTGCGAGCATTATCAACGTCAGCGAACAACTCAACCTCATAGTAGTTGATGTAGTGAGGAGTATCGTAGGTCACGTAGTTCACGCTAGCCTCTTCACCATCCTTATCGGTGATACCGTTAGTAGAGGTGAAGCTCTGGTCGCGCCAGTCAACGAGCGATACGAGATTCATGATGTTCACCTTAGAACCACCATCAACAGCGTCCTGAACCTCAGCGGTATTTGTCTTCTCAACATCGATAGGACGGAGGAACTTCACATTGAAGTAGTCAGAACCATCGGTGATGAACGGATCGTAGCAAGCACCAACGAGCTTAATCTGCAGATAAGCTGTGAAGGTCTGGAGAGAAGCGAGTTCCTTGTGACCAGCAACATTCAGGAGGTCGAAGGCAACTTCATTCTGCTGATACTCGAGTGCGGACTCAACAGCTTCCTTACCCTCAGGAACGATGGTCGGAGTAACCAGCTTCACGATAGTGGTAGTCTCAATAGCCTTGCCATTCTTAGCAACGGCCTCAACGCTCTTCTTGTCAGCAGCAACCTGGAGGGTGTACTCAGCACCACTGTTACCCTTAACCTTCCACTGACCCTTAGCATCTGCACTGAACTCAGCGTTCTTGGCAGGAGCAGCAGTTGTCGGAACGGTGAAGAAGAACTCAGGCTGTGCCTCCTCAGCAAAGTTCGGGAAGTTCTTCTGATCGATGCTCGAAGCAATGGTATAACCATCGAAAGCAGCGAGGATATCCCAAACGAATGCGCAGTCGTCGTTCTGGGTGTTGGGAACGGTCACGTTAGCGTGAGTTTCCTTCAAGCCAGAAGCAGAGCTGTTCAGCTGGAACCAGTAAGACAGAGTCTTATTGTTGTTGATAGAAGCCTTAGCAAAGTGGATCTTGCCTTTGGGAATGAAGAAGTGTACCCAAACGTCCTTAGCACCCTGGAACTTCACATAAACGTCAAGCTGGTTGGTGTTCAGGGCAGTCTCGGGATCAACATCGTGGAATGTACCATCCTCATTCATGTACAGAGCAAGGAGTTCATCAGCATTGATAGTCCACTTCAAAACCTGCATGTGAGCACCGCTCTCATTGTCCTGAACGAGGGCAACCTCACCAATAGGAAGTTCGCGAACCTTGTCGTCCTTAGCCTCAGAGAACTGGAGAGCAACTTCGCCATCAGCAGCGTCAACAACCTTCACGCCAGAGAGCTTGCCTTCCTGATCAACTTCAGTGATAAGATCCCAGTTAGCCTCGAAGGTGGTCTTCGAATACTTGCCATCCAGAGCATTGCTGAGAATGCGGTTCTCAACCTGCGACCAAGTCATTGTGTATGTATAAGGATCGGTGGGCTCGCAATCAACATAGAAGTCCTTGTCAACCTTGAAGTCCTCAGTAGCCTCCTCGTGAGTGATAGGATCCTCAGTCTCGCTGATGAGCAGCTTCATGTAAGCATAAGCAGCAACCTGGTTGTCAGCGGTCTTCAGCAGCACGCGAACGATAGGCATACGGCCTACAGAAGCCTTGTCAGCCTGCTCGTTGGTGGACTTACCATCCTCAGTAACCTTCACGGGACGAGCGATGGTCTCACCCTTCTCATTCTGCTCGAGGACAACGTGTACAGACTCGCTGGTGTTGTTGTTACCAAGCGTGTAGTCAATCAGTGCGAACTCATAGTGGAGACCGAACTGCTCGAACATCTTGTCGTCCATGAGCTTATCCTCGCTCTTCACCTCTACACCAGCAGCATTGCGATAGCTATAGCTGTAGTGAGTGCGAACGAGCTCAGACAGGTTCAGAGAACCATCCCACAGCACGTTGTGAGTAGCAGGAACGAAGTTGTCAGCAAGAGCGACGAGGTCGCGTGTCAGGTGACCACACTCAGGAGCGGGATCGATAGTCTCTTCGTGAGTACCATCCCATTCACCGAGGATATCCTCGTGGTTCGTCCAAGTCTTATCAGCAATAATAAGAGTGCTGTACTGTGTAGGAGCGATGAGAGCCCAGTCAGAAGAAACGTTAACTTCCTTCTCGCCAACAGTCTGCTTGTAGTTCAGAGCAACCTGCGGGAGGATACCAGCCTTCAGGAGATCGTTGATGGTCTCGAAGCTACCAGTGAACTCAACGGGGAGTACGCCAGTATAAACCTTATCCCAAGAATCAGCGGTAAGAGTCTCATTCACAGGCTTGATGAGATCGTTCACACCGTAGTTAGCACCGGCGCGAGTCTTAGCCTCGTTGGAAAGGAAGGCAACAGTAGCACCTTCGATGTCAGCGTTCCAGGGGTTCAGGTGATAGTAAGCAACACCACCCTTGCAAACGTCGATAGCGGGCTTCGAAGCATCCTGAGCCCAAACCTCTTCGAGGGTCAGCTCCTTACCCTTCTGAGTCCAAGGAGTGTCATACAGAGCGGGAAGCTCGATAGCCTCGATACCGCTGTAGAAGAACTCGGGCTTCAGATAGATGCTGGTGAGCACCTTAGAAAGGTAGAGATCAAGCACGTCGATTTTACCAACAGCTGCACCGAGCTCGCCGATAGCATCTTCAGCAGCCTGCATACGACCCTGAATTGCTTCGATAGCCTTAGCATTCTCGTTGATACCGAGAGCTGCTGTCTCGAGAGCCTCAACACGCTTGGTGAGAGAAGCGACAGTAGCACCATTGTCAAGATCCTTTCTGAGCTGATCGATCTGATCCTGGAGAGCCTTCTTAGCATCGTCGATAGCCTTCTGGAGATCCTTCTTCTGGTTCTCAAGAGCGGTCTTCTGATCCTCGATAGCCTTCTTCACGTTTGTAATTTCGGTGTTAACACCCTCGAAGTCCTTCGTCACCTGCTGGTCGAACTTCTCAAGAGCATCAATCTGAAGCTTCATCTGCTCAATAGCAGCAGTGTTAGCTCCAACAGCACCCAAAGCCTCTTCAACCTTTGTCAAGCGTCCGTCAATACCGGCGATCTTGTCGTTCAGATCCTTCACTGCAGCAGCGAACTCAACGAGGTCAACCTTCGTGTCCAATTTAGCACGAAGTTCCGTGGCAAGAGCTTCAACTGCATCGAGAGCATCTTTCTTAGCAGCAGCGGCAGCCTTCTCAGCAGCAGCGTCAGCATAGTCAGCGGCATACTTCTTCAGAGAGCCTTCCAAAGCGTCGTTGGCATCCTGAGCACCCTTAATGGCAGCCTCGATAGCCTTGTTGACATCATCCTTGTTAGCCTTTGTGCTCTCAAGGTTCTTAATGGCCTGATCAAGGGCAGCCTGGGCAGCAGCGCAGTCAGCCTTGCACTGTTCCTGTGCGGCCTTCAGCGAAGCAATCTGGCTGTTCAGATCGGACTTCAAACCATCCACCTGACCCTGCAGGTTCTGGATGTCATCGTCGTAGTCCTTACAAGACGTGAACACGCTCACAGATGCGATGAACAGCGCACCCATAAGCAACGTACTTAAAAACTTTTTGTTCATACGATTAATTTTAAAATTAAACATTAAAAATAAAACATTAAATATTATATCATTTTTCTCTCAATTACAGCTCACATCGGGGCATGAAAACCCACTAATCTCAGCCCATGAGATACAATTTCGGTGCAAATATAGAGATAATTCTTAAAACAAACAAACATTTTTAGGTTTTTTTTTGAAATATCTTGAAAAAAATATTGTTTTGGGCCATTTTTTCCCATAAAATGGGCGTTTTAGGTGAGATTTAGAGGATTTCTGTGCATTTTTTGTGATTTTCTGTTTTCCTTTTTATAAATGCGGGCTGGCGGTCAACACAGACTGATGAGCCATGAGCCACCAGCCCGCCTTATATATATAAATAAGGTGTATCAGAATTCGGCATTCTTAGGCGTTCGCGGGAACGGAATGACATCGCGGATGTTCTGCATGCCCGTGACGAAGAGGATGAGTCGTTCGAAGCCCAGTCCGAATCCTGCATGGGGGCAGGAACCCCATCGCCGCGTATCAAGATACCACCAGAGATGGGTCATGTCCATCTGTCGACGGTTGATCTCGCCTATTAGCTTGTCGTAGTTCTCCTCACGCACTGAGCCTCCGATGATCTCACCGATCTGCGGGAAGAGGACATCGGTGCCTTGCATGGTAGGTCCGGGAGCCACCGCGCCTTTGTAACCAACAGAGCCTCCGTCGGCATTCTCTTCGTTCTGCTTCATATAGAACGACTTGAACTCACGCGGATAGTCGGTCATGATGACTGGCTTGCGGAAGTGCTCCTCAACGAGATAGCGCTCGTGCTCGCTAGCAAGGTCGTCACCCCAGTTGCAGGGGAACTCGAACTTGTGGCCGCCCTTGATGGCTTCCTGTAAGATGCGGATGCCCTCGGTATAGGGGAGTCGTACGAAGCTGTCGGTGAGAACGCCTTCAAGTCGCTGGATGAGCGTCTTGTCAATCATCTTGTTAAGGAACTCCAGGTCGTCGCGACAGTTGTCGAGTGCCCAGCGCACGCAATACTTGATGAAGTCTTCCTCAAGATCCATCAGTTCCTCCTGGTCGATGAAGGCCACCTCGGGCTCAATCATCCAGAACTCGGCCAGATGACGCGGCGTGTTGCTGTTCTCAGCGCGGAAGGTGGGGCCGAAAGTGTAGATAGCACCCAAGGCTGTAGCCCCGAGCTCACCTTCGAGCTGACCAGAGACTGTGAGCGAGGTCTGCTCGCCGAAGAAGTCGTCGTCGTAGATGATCTTACCATTCTCGTCCTTTTGCAGGTCGTATAGGTTCTTGGTGGTCACCTGGAACATATTGCCGGCTCCCTCACAGTCGCTGGCGGTGATGAGGGGTGTATGGAAATAGAAGAAACCATGCTCATGGAAATAGGTGTGGATGGCCATCGCCATATTGTGGCGAATGCGCATGACAGCACCGAAGGTATTGGTGCGCAGGCGCATGTGGGCATTCTTGCGCATCACCTCGAAAGACTGTCCCTTCTTCTGCATGGGATAATCGGAGCCACAGAGGCCAAGGATCTCAATCTCAGAGGCATTCACCTCAGAAGCCTGCCCTGCTGCGGGACTCTCGACAAGTGTTCCCTTGACGGCGATGCAAGAACCAGTAGTGATTTGCCTAAGCATTTCGTCCTGGAACTTTGCCGGGTCAACAACCACCTGTACATTCTTAATCGTGGATCCATCATTAAGGGCGATGAAGTCGACTGCCTTACTGGAACGATGGGTGCGTACCCATCCTTTCACACAGATTTCCTTTCCATAATCGGTGCTCTGAAGAGCATCGATGACTTTTGTACGTTTCATTGTCAATTCTCAATTATCAATTTTCATTTACTCGAAGGCACCCATGCGGAGCATCTCGACTTCCTTCTCGGTGAGGAAGCGCCAGTCGCCGCGACGCAGGCTCTTCTTGGTGAGTCCTGCAAACTGCACGCGGTCGAGTTTCACAACACGGTAGCCGAGGCTTTCGAAGATACGGCGCACGATGCGGTTCTTACCCGAGTGAATCTCAATGCCCACCTGGCTCTTGTCGGTATCGCTGGCATAGGCGATAGCATCAGCATGCACCTCACCATCGTCGAGGGTGATTCCATCGGCAATCTGCTGGATATCGTGAGCGGTTACATTCTTGTCGAGATAAACGTGATAGACCTTCTTCTTAAGGAACTTCGGATGAGTGAGCTTAGATGCCAAGTCGCCATCGTTGGTCAAGAGCAGTACACCCGTAGTGTTGCGGTCGAGGCGGCCAACAGGATAGATGCGCTCAGGGCAGGCATCCTTGACGAGATCCATAACAGTCTTGCGCTGCTGGGGATCGTCGCTAGTTGTGACGGTGTCCTTAGGCTTGTTGAGCAGCACGTAGACTTTCTTCTCGAGTGTGACGGGCTGGTCGTGGAAGACAACATTGTCGGTGCGCTTCACCTTCGTTCCGAGCTCCTTGACCACTTCGCCATTGACGAGAACAACGCCAGCCTGGATGAAGTCGTCGGCTTCGCGACGCGAGCAGACACCAGCATTGGCCAGGAACTTGTTCAGACGGATGGGCTCGTTGGGATCGATGTGCTCCTCCTTATACTCGATGCGCTTCTTCATGCTGTACTTGGCATTGGGATTATAGCCGGGCGTGCGCTGCTGGCGATAGCCTCCTCCGTAAGGATTGTAGCCGCCCTGCTGACGCGACTGATAGCCACCACCCTGCTGACGAGGCTGATAGCCACCCTGCTGACCATTATAGCGGGGACGATAGCCACCCTGCTGCTGACCATTGCCATAGCGCGGACGGAAGCCCTGCTGCTGGCGAGGCTGATAACCACCCTGCTGACGGGGCTGGTAGCCCTGCTGCTCACCCTCGGCATTGTAGCGGGGACGGTAGCCACCCTGCTGGCGGGGCTGATAGCCCTGCTGCTCGCCTTCAGCATTATAGCGGGGCTGATAACCACCCTGCTGGCGGGGCTGGTAGCCCTGCTGTTCGCCTTCGGCATTGTAACGGGGACGATAACCGCCCTGCTGGCGGGGCTGATAGCCCTGTCCCTGGCTGTTGAAACGGGGGCGATAGGGACGTTGAGTTCCCTGCTGAAGTCCGCTTCCGAATCCTTCGGGGCGGAATCCTTCGCTTTCAGCGCGTCCATGTTCACTACTATAGGCACGCTGCGTATGTATACGCGGACGCTGTGGTTTGTCCGTTGCCTTACTCTGATAATTACTTGCGGGTACATAGCCTTCACGGCCATTCTCGCTCATCTCAGCAGTGTTATCCACCTGCTTGTTGTCATTCTCCTGATTCATGGTTCTGTTCTTTAAATGAAATAATACTAGTACTTTTCTCTAAATAATTGGTTTTTGATATGATACATTCCCCATTCACTGGGGGTGTTGGTTCAAATTCCTGTGTATGTGGCGGGAGTGATAGCCAATAACTCTTCCTTTACTGCATCACTCACTTGCAGCGTGCCGATGAAATCGCGGATGGTTTCGGCCGTAATCTTCTGATTGGTGCGCGTGAGAGCCTTCAAAGCCTCGTAGGGCTGGGGATATGCCTCACGGCGCAAGATAGTTTGTATAGCCTCTGCGACAACTGCCCAGTTGTTCTCGAGGTCTTCCTGAAGCTTCTGCTCATTGAGGATGAGCTTGCGCAAACCCTTGAGAGTGCTCTGGATAGCGATGACGCTATGTCCCACAGGGACACCGACATTGCGCAATACTGTGCTATCGGTAAGGTCGCGCTGCAGACGGCTCACAGGGAGTTTCTGCGCGAGGAACTGCAGCAAGGCGTTGGCAATCCCGAGGTTTCCCTCGCTATTCTCGAAGTCAATAGGATTCACTTTATGGGGCATAGCACTCGACCCTACCTCTCCAGCATTGATCTTCTGTTTGAAGTACTCCATCGAGATATACATCCAGAAGTCGCGGTCGAGGTCGATAATGATGGTATTGATACGGCGAATAGCATCGAAGACGGCTGCCAGCGAATCGTAATTGCTAATCTGAGTCGTGAACTGCTCACGCTGCAAGCCCAGTTTCTCACTGACGAAGCGGTTGGCAAACGTGCGCCAGTCGTAGTCGGGATAAGCCACATGATGGGCGTTAAGGTTACCGGTAGCACCGCCAAACTTAGCCGAAAGCGGGCAATGACGCAAAGATTCCAACTGTTCGGATAAACGGTAGACATAAACCATCACTTCCTTTCCCAAACGCGTGGGAGATGCAGGCTGACCGTGAGTCTTTGCCAACATCGGCACCGCCTGCCACTCTTCGGCATACTGGCGCAACTGGCCAACAAGCTCTTCAAGCTGGGGTACATACACATCAGCCAAAGCCTCTTTGATCGAAAGAGGAACACTCGTATTGTTGATATCCTGTGAAGTAAGACCGAAATGGATGAACTCCTTAAAAGCGGAAAGTGGCTGGTCAGCCGTAGAAAACTTATCAAACTGCTCCTTGATATAATACTCTACGGCCTTCACATCGTGGTTTGTGACACTCTCAATCTCCTTGACGCGCTGTGCGCCTGCAACATCGAACTGCTGATAGATAGCACGAAGCTGCGGAAATAACTCCTTCGGGAACGTAGCCAACTGCGGGAGAGGCAGCTCACAAAGTGCAATGAAATATTCAATCTCTACCCGGATGCGGTAGCGAATGAGTGCATATTCTGAAAAATAGTCAGCTAACAGTTCGGTTTTTCCGCGATAGCGCCCGTCAACGGGAGAAATTGCAGTTAATAAATTGAGTGTCATGAATGCTTCGTATTATAATACTTTATCCTAAACTCTTATCCTTGTATGATTCTTACTAAAGATTATCCTTGTCTTATGCATACGCCTGCGTTTCATCATCGAATGGCAGACTTCTTCGTGGGCGTTGACGGATTCGAACCGCCGACCCTCTGCTTGTAAGGCAGATGCTCTAAACCAGCTGAGCTAAACGCCCTTGTCACGACTTCATGAAGATGCTGAACATATCTACGTGCGTTACGAGGTGCAAAGTTACGTCATTTGTCATGAATAGCCAAATAAATCGATATACTTTTTCAAAAAATTAACCATAAAAAACTCTAGGCATAAAAAAATCCCGGCAACCCCGAAGGATCACCGGGAAACACCCCAAGTGGGCGTTGACGGATTCGAACCGCCGACCCTCTGCTTGTAAGGCAGATGCTCTAAACCAGCTGAGCTAAACGCCCTTGTTTTTCTAAGCGGGTGCAAAGGTACACACTTTTTTAGAATCTACCAAATTTTTCACAGACTTTTTTACCTTTTTCTTCTTTATAAGTGCGAAACCTCACTCGTTAACGAATGAATAAGGATGCAAACGAGTATTTAATACCGCCTTCAAGACCACAAAACCATGCATACAACATATAGAGACATGTTCTATAGCATACAGAGGCATGCTCCACAACATACAGAGACATGCTCTAACCAACTTGTCAGGACCAAAGAACTGTGTTACCCTATTAGGAGAAAGAATGTGAATACAAAATAAAACAACTTTGCAGAGTCAGATAAAAATCCGACTCTACAAAGTTTATTTTCTGCTAATTGCTTAGCTGCGATAAGCAGTGCCGACAAGCGGCAACATGCATGCAGTCAGGAAAAATTACTTAACCTGAACAGTAGCGCGACGGTTGAAGGAGATGGGAGACAGCTCGTCAACACCACCCTTACCAACGGTCTCAATCTTATCGCGGCTTACGCCCATCTTAACGAGCTCCTCAGCAACGGTCTTAGCACGCTCGTCAGACAACCACTGGTTGTGATCAGGTGTACCAGTAGCGCTGTCAGCATAACCCGTTACGAGCAGATTGGTGTTATTCTCCTTAGCATACTTAGCAACACCCTCGATGTTCACGAGGTCCTTCTGCGAAGCGATGTTGGTCTTGTCGAGGTTGAAGAACACCGAAACAGGAGTGGTCACGAACTCACGAACAGCCTTCGGAGTCTCAGCGGGCTTCTGGTTAGCCAGAGCCTCACGCAGACGGCCATTCAGGCGAGCGTTCTCAGCGTTAGCATCGTTAAGCTGTGCGTTGAGGGCGTCGATCTGGCTCTGAGAGAGGGCCTTGATAGCGTCCACATCGGGAGTCTTGTCCCAACCAACGCGGCCGAGGTTGAAGGTCAGACCAATCTCGCCAGTGAACCAACGGTCGTGGTTCGAGGGAGAGGGATCGCCACCCTTACCACCGAGGTCAACATACTTCTTGTTGCCGAGGCGACCTTCGAAGTCGTCACCGCACATTGTGAAGCCGAGGTCAAGGTTCAGGAGAACACGCTTTGAAAGCTTCCATGTGTTCAGCAAACCAGCACTTCCTGCGAGCTCGTAAGTGTTGTACGAGCAGTTGCGAGTAATACCAACACCGAAGTAGGGAATGAAATTCCAAACGCGAGTGTCGCTATAGCCACACAACATGTTGCTCAGGTTGAAGAGCACCTGCTCCTGTGCATTCCAGAACTTGATGTCGTTAATGTCCTTGTTCTCACTAATCACGCTGCGGCCATTCATAGCAGCAAACTTCGTGCGGAGACCAAGACCCGGGGTGAACCACTTACCTACAGCTACAGAGAAGCCGGGGGCGCTGCGGAAATCCTTGAAGGGGCCCTTAGCGAAGTCAGCACCCTTCTCTTCGTTAGAATAGAAAGCATTCCAAGAAGCATTCACCTGGACGAACCAGTTCTGCCAGAACGAGTTTGTTGCTACGCTATACTTCAGCGTAGGATCTTCCTGTGCCATTGAGGCCATCGAAACACTGGCGAAAGCCAGAATCATCAAAAACTTTTTCATAACTTAATAATTAATATAAATAAACTTAAAAATAGTTGTTACATAAAGAGCATTTTCGGCTACAAAGTTAATAATTATTTTTAATTAGTATCATTTTTTGCACATTTTTTTTTCATTTTTGGCCTAAAAAGGGCATTTTTTCCTTATTTTTCGGTGTTTTTTGCTGTTTTCAACCCAAAAGTCGCTCAATTTCTTGCTGTTTTAGGATTGTGAGGATGGATTTGCCATCAGGTGCATAATTAACATTCTGACAGGCAAAAAGGTCATTGATGATACCTTCCATCTCATCATTTCCAAGTATCTGCCCCACAGGAATAGCCGCATTTCTCGCCAGACTCAATGCGAGCGAATTGCCTATTTCTTCTTGAATCTGGTCGCCAGAAACGTCTGCATTATCAATCATATCATGAACTAGGGCTATGGGGTTGATGCCATCAAGACCAGCCGGTATTGCATTGACGGCATAACTTCCATTGCCAAGCGAAGACAGTTCAAAACCCATTTCTGCCATCTGTGCAGACACCTTTTCGAACAGATTTTGTTCGGTGACCGTCAGTTGCAGGATTTCCGGGAAGAGCAACTTCTGTGATACCCATTGCCGGTTTTTCTGTAATGTCTGATAGTGCTCATATAAAATACGTACGTGCGCGCGATGCTGGTCGATGATCATCAATCCCGACTTCACAGCAGTCATAATGTACTGGCCCTTGTACTGATAATGCGAAGGAGATTTATCTGCAATAATGGAGTCAGATTTCATCCCTGCAACCAGATCGGTTCCGATATTACCTGCTGAGGGCAAGTTCTGATTCTGCGGGAACGTGAGTGTCTGCTGCTCTCCTCCTGCAGGCCGCAGGTTCTCATAGAGTTGCTGCCAGTCATTCACCGCCTTGCGCTTGCGATCCACGGACGTCGATGAGAACGGATTGTATTGCGGATTGTATTCCACTTTAGGCATCGATGGCATAGAGCCCGGCTGAAAGACAGGGATTTCAGGCTTACCCATCGTATCGAAATCGATTTGTGGGACATCGTTGAATGCACCGATAGCATCTTTCACGGCAGCAGTCAGGATTTGCCAGATAGCCTGTTCGTTTTCAAACTTGATTTCCGTCTTTGTGGGATGGATGTTCACATCGATGTCAGCGGCAGGCACATCGAAACAAATGAAATACGGCACCTGCTCGCCAACGGGAACAAGTCGGTCGAAAGCACCCTGCACTGCCTTGTGGAAATAGGGATGTTTCATATAGCGCCCGTTGACGAAGAAATACTGATGAGCACCTTTCTTCTTTGCTGACTCTGGCTTTCCTACGAAACCATAAATATGACCAAGCGTGGTGTTGACATCAACAGGCAGCAAGTCTTGGTTAAGGCGTTTCCCGAAAATATCGATGATGCGCTGGCGGAAACTGCCCTGCTTGAGATTCAGCAGTTCGGTATTATTACTATGCAAGGTGAAAGTTACCGACGGATAAACCAGTGCAATTCGCTCAAAGGCTACAAGGATGTTATTCAGTTCTGTGGCATTCGATTTCAAGAACTTCCGACGAGCGGGCACATTGAAAAACAGATTCTCAATCTTGAAATTACTGCCCACAGGACAGGAGCACGGTTCCTGACTGACAAAACGTGAACCAGAAAGCGTGAGCAACGTTCCGATATCGTCACCTGCCCGCCTTGTGCGCAGTTCCACTTGCGAAACAGCAGCGATAGACGGCAGCGCCTCTCCTCGGAAACCCATCGTATGCAAGTCGAAAAGATCATCGGCCTTGCGAATCTTCGAGGTTGCATGCCGCTCGAAAGCCAGACGCGCATCGGTTTCAGACATTCCACAACCGTCGTCGACTACCTGGATGGCTGTCCGTCCAGCATCGACAATAATCACATTCACCGTTTCAGCACCAGCATCAATTGCATTCTCGACAAGTTCTTTAATAACACTTGCCGGGCGCTGAATCACCTCACCTGCTGCAATCTGGTTGGCTACGGAGTCGGGTAATAATTGTATAACGTCTGTCATGATTCAGAAACTACAGGGTTTTCAGTATTCTCTGGCTGAACTATCTCTTCAGGAGGAGTGGCATCGGTTTCTGATGAATCGTCGGCAGGTAAGTCTCCGTCTGTGCGCTCAGCAGGCAGCGCTGCCGACTGCGATTCGGCATCCAGAGTCTGCAAGGGAGCCCGGTGGCGCTCTATTACCTTCAACTTCGCCTCCTCCGACTTCCCCCGCCAATTGAAGATATCATCCTTGTCGACTGGCCGGATTTCCTCAAACCAGGCAAACTGCGGCAGGCGCTTCTTGTCGGAAGGTATCTGGGTCAGCGGATACCATGTGCCACTAGCCTTCGGCATCCATATCTTGTATAGCTTGCGTTCTGGCGTGAAATACATCTTCATCGTATCGGTCTCCGTATAATCCATAACGACTATCGAACTGTCTTTGTCGTCGATGGGATAATAGACCGTTGTCACATTTCCCATCGCAATAGCGCTACTGATCTTGCCATCCGTGAAGAAAGCCTGCATCTCCTTCGAGGAAATCTGGTTGAAATGGTCGTTCTCATCGATTTTCTCAACCGATAGTGCCTGGTCGATGACGCGCGCCATACGAATCGAGGAGTCGTTCATATAGACTCGGATTTCCTCACCAAGCAACTGCCTACCCAAGTTCCACACGATAGGATCCTGATACATCGTCATACAGGAGTCCTTTGAATTGAATACCAACGAATCACAAACCGCCTGCACATCTGTACGGAAAGCCCTGACGTGGCGATAACAATGTATCTTGCGGAAAACGGAATCAGTATTGATGTTGAAGGTGAAGATGCGAATCGTATCCCCATGCATATAGAGCGTGTCGGGCTGTGAGAAGTCTTTTACAACCGCCCGCTTTGTTGCAAGGCCCGTCCCCGACTGCTCATTATAAAGAAGGTATTCGCAATTCAGTTGGTTTTTGTTCTCTTTATCAACAAACACCACGTTGCCAAAGCCTTCGCTCTCACCCGACTTATCATCATAGAAAAGACTGTCGCCAGTGATGGTCTTCTGCTCATCGACCACCGTCGACCTTCCATACATCTGTGCCTGGTCGGTCTTGGTATTAAAATAGCCATCGTCAGTATCAATGGTACTGCCTTTCGAGGTTACCTTCGACGGTCCAACCACATGGGCAATCGACTTCGACGTGTCGTAGTAGAGTGTGTCAGTCGTGACGAGACGGTTGCCGTTATAGAGTTTCACATCATAGTAGAACACAGCCTGACGTGTTCCAGTGTTGTATTCACCCCAGTCCGAAACCAGATTATCCTTTCCGTCGACCAGTTTGCCACCTTCCACGAAATAGGCTGTCTTGTAGAGGCGGTCGTAAGTGAGGCTATCCGTGTAGAGCGTCTGCTTACGATGCTTCAGCACCACATTCTTGCTTGCCACCATCAGTTCCTCGGCACCATCGTAGGTTCCCACGTCGCAATTCAGCGATAGCGTGTCACCCTGCTTGAAGCGCACGTGCCCAAAGGCTTTCACGGAATTCGAAGCCTCATAGTAATAAGCACTGTCGCACCACAGATGGGCACCCTGATGGATGAAGTGCACGCGTCCCTTTGCAATCTGGGCATCGCGAGTGGGGCCAAAGAGGTCATACCGTAATTCATCGGCATGTTCAAGATAGACCTTGTCGTCTTTCACCTTGGCCCGTTTCCTTTTCACGGGTGTCATAGCGGTCATCAGACAAAGTCCGAAAAGGCACAGAACCAACAACATGCAAGTTCTATGCCCATTCGCGAAAGGTCTATGCTTGGTGTATGGCCTCATTTTACTTGATCCATCCTTGATACTCAAATTCGCAGTCCTTGTAACGATCATTCATCCTCACATAGGTATGTTTGATCTTATCCGTTACCCAGTCGGTGATGGCTGCTTCGCGACGCTTTCCCAGTACTACATTCTTCATCACCTGATAATCCTCGGTGATAGTAGCGCGATGGGCCTCTACCCTATTCCTCAGTTTCACGATAGCCGTGGTGAGCTTTCCACGCGAATTGATCATAGAGAAAGCCTGCGACACCTGTCCGACTTTCAGCGTATCAACCACGCGAGCCACCTCCGTAGGAAGGTCCTTCATGTTAAAACGCGACTTCAGCGAACGCGTCTCTTCGTCGATGTGCGACATCAGACCGCGGTTATTCCTCGTGTCCTTATCATCAGAGATGAATGTGGCACCTTCCTCAAACGTAAACTTCCCCGCTCTGATTTCACCGGCAACCGAGTCCAGTCGGGCGATTGATTTCTCAACATCATCAGAAGATACCTGCGGCTTCAGCAGGATATGACGCACATTGATACGGTCGCCACGCTTATCAATCAGTTGGATGATATGGAATCCGAACTCCGACTCCACAATCTTCGAGATCTTCTTAGGGTCGGTCAGGTTGAAGGCGACATTGGCAAAAGCGGGGTCCAAGACTGCACGGCCCGTAAATCCCAGCTCACCGCCACGGCGGGCCGACTGAGGATCCTCCGAATAGAGGCGTGCCAACGTGGCAAACGTGGTCTCGCCTTTGTTCACGCGGTCCGTGAACTCACGCAGACGGTCTTTCACGCGGTTCACCTCATCGATGGAGATGCGCGGCTGCTGAGTGATAATCTCCACCTCAACCTCCGTCGGCACGAAAGGAATACTGTCGGCCGAAAGGTTGCTGAAGTACTTGCGCACCTCAGAAGGAGTCACCGTGACATCGGTCACGAGTTTCTTCCTCATCTCACTCACCAGCAGGCTGTTCTTGAATTCGTCATGCATATCACGTCGAATCTGCGTCATGCTCTTACGCTGATACTCCTCGAGCTTCTCCTGCGAACCCACCAGCTGAATCCATCGGTCAATCTGCTCGTCAAGGCCTTGCTGTATTTCGGATTCTGTTACTTCTATCGAGTCAATGGCAGCCTGATGCAAGAACAATTTCTGCACGGCAATCTGTTCAGGCAGCGTACAATCTGGATTTCCCTTCAGAGGGACGCCCTCTGCCTCTGCCTGTAGGCGCATCGACTCCACATCGGACTTCAAGATGGGTTCGTCGCCTACCACCCAGATCACCTCATCGACGATACTCGTCTCAGGAATCACGGGCACAGAGCTCTCCACCTTTGCTGAATCCTCCGGCAGCACATCGATTACCGATATGTCACCGGCACGAACGCCAGCAACGGTAAGGCCCAGTGCCAGGGTAGCGCCAAAAATCACATGTTTTCTAATCATTGTCCAGTTCTAGTCACTAGTTTAATGCTTGTTCACCGTCTTCAGCACAGTCTCATCGACTTTCACGGCATACTGGCGACGCAGTTCTTCTACCCACGCCTTCTCCAAATATTCCTGATAGTCGACGACCACTTGTCCGCGTACGTCCTGATAGCTCTCGGGAGCCTTCAGCTTCTTTCCATAAACAGCATCGATGGGGAATTTATCCAAAGCCTTTACCGTGGTGTCCTTCTTGAAGACTTCACGGTCGATGAGTGCATTGTCGCCCTTCTTGAAGATTCCCTTCTCCACACGGATGCGAAGCAAGGAGTCGTTGTTGAAGGTGGTGCGCAGCTTGTCAGCCCACTGGTCGAAGGGCAAACCCTTCACGGCCTTCTGAACGGCTTTCACGTCAGCCTTATCCTTCACATGGTAGGCCATGCCTTTGTAGCGCGGCTCGTCCCACTTATATTTCTTCTGGTTCTGCTTGAAGAATCTGGCCAGTCCAGCCTCATCCTTGGCAGCCTTGTCCCACACCCTCTGGTTTCCGATCTCGAAAGCCAACAGACCATCGTGGTATTCCTGGATGAGATACTTCAGGTCGTTGTCCTGAGCCACCATCTCGTTCATCTTGTTCTCCACAAGAGCTTCAGGCGTAGTGTCCTCAGCCTTGGCGAGTTCAGCCAACTTACGATCTACAATGCTTTCGCGAAGCCCACGCTGGTCGATGAAGCGCAGGATGTCGGCATGAACGCTATCGTAGGGATAGAAGCTACCCTTGTCAATCATCTTGATGATGTGCCAACCCACCTGCGACTGCACAGGCTCGCTCATCTGTCCTACTTCCAGAGCATAGGCAGCCTTCTCGAAGTCGGGCAGCGTCTGACCTTTAGTAATCCAAGGCAACTCACCACCATCGCGAGCCGAGTTCTTGTCGTCGGAAACCTTCTTGGCCAGCTCCGCGAAATCGGCACCGGCCTTCAAGGCTTGATACACCGAGTCGATGCGCACCTTAGCGGCATCAGCCTCTTCCTGTGAGGCACGCTGACCCACCATCAGCAGGATGTGTGCAGGCTTCACCATGCCTCCCATTGAGTCGATGCGATGCTTTGTCTCGGCATAGATACGCTGTGCCTCAGCCTCCACATCGGCATCTTCGATGAATGCCGGGCGGATCTGCTGATCGCGATAAGTTTTGAATTCCTCCTTGAACGACGACAGCGTGTCGAGATGTGCAGCCTTGGCGGCCTCCACCTTTAGCTTGTAGTTCACGAACAGGTCAACATACTCTTCAACGTTTTTCTTGTCGATGACGCCTTCCGAATTATTCTTGTTGTAAGAATACTCAAACTCCGAGCGCAACACAGGCTGACCGTTGATGGTCATGATGACGGGATCGTCCTGTGTCTGGGCTCCTGCTGTTGCAGCCATCAGCAGGCATGCAGCAAAAAGAATCTTTCTCATTGTTCTATTTTGGATTATTATTAATTGCTTTGAAATCTCAAGGTTATTCGGGACGCGAATAGTTAGGAGCCTCGCTGGTGATCGTGATGTCGTGGGGATGGCTCTCCATGACACCAGCTCCGGTAATCTTCACGAACTTCGCATCATGCAAGCGTTCGATGTCCTGTGCACCGCAGTAGCCCATGCCCGAGCGCAGACCGCCGATGAGCTGATAGATCACCTCTTGCACCGTTCCCTTGTAAGGCACGCGGCCGGCAATGCCCTCCGGCACCAACTTCTTGTTATCGTTCGTGTCGCCCTGGAAGTAACGGTCCTTCGAACCGTGTTTCTGCTCCATGGCCTCCAGCGAACCCATGCCGCGATAGCTTTTGAACTTACGGCCGTTGAAAATGATGGTGTCGCCCGGGCTCTCCTCGGTACCTGCCACCAGCGAGCCGATCATCACGGACGAGCCGCCGGCAGCCAAAGCCTTCACGACATCGCCCGAGTAGCGCAGACCGCCATCGGCAATCAGAGGAATGCCCGTTCCCTTCAGGGCGCTGAACACATCATAGACGGCACTCAGCTGCGGTACGCCTACGCCTGCAACGACACGAGTCGTACAGATGCTGCCCGGACCAATACCTACTTTAATAGCGTCGGCACCATTCTCAACCAGCATTTTGGCAGCGGCACCCGTAGCCACGTTGCCGACAACCACGTCAACCTGCGGGAAGGCGGCTTTCACCTCGCGCAGCTTCTGAACAACGCCGAGCGAATGGCCATGTGCCGTGTCGATGACGATAGCATCGGCGCCGGCATCCACCAATGCCTGTGCTCTATCCAACGTGTCAGCAGTGACGCCGACGCCGGCAGCCACACGCAGACGGCCTTTCTCGTCCTTGCAGGCCATGGGCTTATCCTTTGCTTTCGTGATGTCCTTATAAGTGATCAGTCCCACCAGATGACCTTCCTTATCCACCACGGGCAGCTTCTCAATCTTGTTCTTCTGCAGAATGCGGGCTGCAGCGACGAGGTCGGTCTGCTGGTGCGTGGTCACAAGGTTCTCGGAGGTCATCACCTCATCAATCTTCTTGTCGAGGCGACGTTCAAAGCGCAAGTCGCGATTGGTCACGATGCCCACCAGTTTGTTATCGTCGTCGACCACGGGAATACCACCAATGTGGTAATCGGCCATCATGGCGAGAGCGTCCTGCACAGTACGCCCGAGGCGAATGGTCACAGGATCGTAGATCATGCCATTCTCGGCACGCTTCACGATGGCCACCTCGCGGGCCTGTGCCTCTACCGACATATTCTTATGGATAACACCGATGCCACCCTCTCGGGCAATGGCGATTGCCATCGCCGACTCAGTGACTGTATCCATAGCGGCTGTCACAAACGGCACATTCAGCTCAATGTTTCTCGAAAAGCGGGTTTTCAACTCTACGGTCTTCGGGAGAACTTCCGAATAAGCAGGAATAAGGAGGACGTCATCAAAAGTGAGTCCATCCATCACGATTTTGTCTTCTACAAACGATGCCATAAGTATTCTTGTTGTTATTAAGGTGCAAAATTAGCAATAAAATTCCACATACGCCTACTCATATTGGTGAATTTCGGTTTCTTTAACACGATTTAATGCGAACTGCTGATTATTTTTCGTATCTTTGCCCTCGAAGACAACAATAGCCAACACAAACAACACATTTAGCGAACAAGAACAATGGAACTGATCAGAGATAGAGAATACGGTGGTGAGCGACCTCTTTTCGCCACCCACGACCTACGACTAGAGCGCATCACCATCACTGATGGTGAGTCGGGCATCAAGCAGTGTCAGCACATGGAAGCCGACAACTGCAAATTCTACGGCAAGTACCCGTGGTGGCACGTCGACGGCGCCCTCATCACCAACTGCTATTTCGCACCTGGGTCGCGGTCGGCCGTCTGGTATACCAACGATTTGAAGATGAAACATTGCATTATCGACGGGCCGAAATTCTTCCGCGAGATGCGGAACGTCGAACTGGAAGACGTCGTCATCAACGATGCCGACGAGACGTTCTGGAAGGTACAGAACCTTCGTATCTTGAATGTCACACTCCGCGACGGCACTTATCCGTTCATGTTCTCCGAAAACATCTACGTCGACGGCCTCGAGAGCGATTCGAGATATGTCTTCCAGTATTGCAAGAACGTAGAGATCCACAACGCCCACATCACGACCAAGGACTCGTTCTGGGAATGCGAGAATGTCACTGTCTACGACTCCGTGCTCGACGGCGAATATCTGGCATGGCACTCGAAGAACGTACGACTGGTGCGCTGCCACCTCGCTGGCGAGCAACTGCTCTGCTATGTTGATGGGCTGATACTCGAGGACTGCACCTTCGACGCTGCCTGCGACCGCGTGTTTGAATATACCACCGTCGAAGCCGACATCCGCGGCCACATCGAGAACATCAAGAACCCCACCAGCGGACACATTGTTGCCGACAGCATCGGCAGTATCACCATTGATGAAAACATCCGCCAACCCGCCAACTGCATTATCAAAACCAGGGAATAGCCACTATCACCCTAAAAACCTTTCACTCCTTATCAACTATGTACGATTTTGACAAAATCATTGACCGGCGCGACACACACTGCGTAAAGTGGGACGAAGAAGCCCCATTCCAATCTGGAGGCCAGCCTCTGTCAGAGGGCAAATACAAAGAACTCATCCCCCTTTGGGTTGCCGACATGGACTTCGAGGCTGCGCCAGCCATCCACGAGGCACTGAAGAAGCGTGTCGAGCACGGCGTGTTCGGCTATGCCATCGTTCACGACAGCTATTACGATGCCGTTATCAACTGGTATGAGCGCCGTCACCAGTGGCATATCCAGCGCGAGTGGATACAATACACCACTGGCGTGGTGCCTGCCGTCTCGGTAGTCATCAAAGCGCTTACCATGCCTGGCGAGCGGGTGCTGATCATGACACCCGTCTACAACTGCTTCTTCTCCTCCATCCGCAACAACGGCTGCGAGGTGTTAGAAAGCAAACTCGTAAGCATACCCCTCCCAAAAGAGGGAAGCAACACAGAGGCTGATCTTACATACACCGTCGACTGGGAGGATTTCGAACGCAAGTGTGCCGACGAGAAGTGCACGGTGTTCCTGCTCTGCAACCCGCACAACCCAGCTGGCCGCGTGTGGACACGCGAGGAACTGCAGCGCATGAACGACATCTGCCAACGACACAACGTGCGAGTTGTCAGCGACGAAATCCATTGCGAGCTCGTCATGCCTGGCCATCAGTTCACACCGTTTGGGACCATCACACCCACCCCCAGCCCTTCCCGAGGAGATAGCATTATCAGCAGTAAGACAAATCAAACTCCCCTCCCCTCGGGAGGGGTTGGGGGTGGGTTCCCTGTCATCTGCTGCTCGCCGTCAAAGTCGTTCAACACCGCCGGTCTACATATGGCCAACATCATCTGTGCCGACCCGGAGACACGCCGGCGCATCGACCGAGCCATCAACATCAACGAGATCTGCGACGTGAATCCCTTCGGACCCATCGCAGTGGAAGTAGCCTACAACGAATGTGAAGACTGGATCGACGAGCTCAACCAATACTTATGGGGCAATTATCAGGCGCTATTGGCATTCTTCACCGAACAACTGCCGCAACTGAAAGTATTCAAACTCGAAGGCACCTACCTCGTGTGGGTCGACATCACCGCAACGGGTCTCACAGCCGATGAAATCGAGGAAAAACTCCTACGTGAAGTCAATGTCTGGGTGAACAGTAGCACAATGTACGGCGCCGAAGGCTATATACGCATTAACATCGCTACACAGCGTAGCCGGCTCATGGAAGGTCTGCAGCGCATGGCAAAAGTTTTAAAAGGTTGAAATATGAAATTTGAAATCTGTGCAAATAGCGTAGAGAGTTGCATTGCAGCTCAAATGGGTGGTGCCGACCGTGTGGAACTCTGTGCCGGAATACCCGAGGGCGGCACTACGCCTTCCTATGGAGAGATACGACAGGCACGGCGTGTGCTCGACGATGGTGCCCGTCAAGGCTTGAAGGCCACGCGCCTGCATGTCATCATCCGTCCGCGTGGCGGTGACTTCCTATATACGGAACTGGAATTGCAGCGCATGATCGACGACATACGCATCTGCCAAGAACTCGGCGCCGACGGAGTGGTCTTTGGATGTCTGCGCCCCGATGGCACTCTCGACACCGATGCCAACGCACGTCTGATGGAGGTGGCCTCTCCCACTCTATCCGTTACCTTCCACCGCGCTTTCGACCGCTGTGCCAATCCTGCCGAAGCCCTCGAGGAACTCATCCGTCAGGGGTTCGACCGCGTGCTCACATCCGGCCAACAGCCAACGGCCGAAAAAGGCATTCCTCTACTCCGCCAGCTCCGCGAACAAGCCGCTGGGCGAATCGCAATCTTGGCAGGCTGTGGTGTGAACGAGCAGAACATCCGGCGAATACAAGAGGAAACGGGCGTCTGCGAGTTTCATTTCTCCGCCCGCGAACCGCTGCGCAGCCAAATGCAGTTCTCTAACCCGGATGTTTACATGGGTGCGAAGGGTGCCGACGAGGACTCCATTCTACGCACCACCGCACGCCGCGTCAGCGCCACCATTGAACAACTCAAATCCTTATAATCACAGTATAAAGGTTTTTTGCATAGCTCACAAAGCGCCAGAGCAATCGTTTCAGAGAGCCGGAGCATTGCTTTCGGGCGGCTGGAGCATTGCTTTCGGACTGCTAGAGCATTGTTATAGGACTGCTAGAGCATTGCTATAGGATTGCTGGAGCATTGCTCCCCACATCTAAAAACATAGAAGTAGCGATGCGAAAGCATTGCCATCAGTGTTTATCGACAATGCTCTAACACCGCTTCTCAATACTCAAGAAACCTGCAAAGGAAAAGAAAGGGCAAGAATTATAATAATTCCATATTATCATCGGCCGCCGCCGCTTTTTTATATTTATATATACAGCAGCCTTGCTGCTTTCTTTTTTCTTTTCTTTTTCATTTTTATTTTCTATTTCATTTT
>JAFZAP010000067.1 GCA_017557185.1 Prevotella sp. | reverse complement strand
TAATATATATAATATATAATAGTAAGCTTCTAAACTCGGGCGCTGCGAACGAACACACCCTACTGTTCGTTCGTTCGCTGTTCGCTTGTCGGGAGTCGTGTATATTATTTAACACTATACGACCAATTCTTTAACAGATTTTCACAAGCTATGAGGTCTCAGATTTTGAGGATATAAATGATTTTTGTACCTTTGCAGTGTATTTGATGACGAACTGCGAACGGACAGTTAAGAGCATGCCTCCATACGATACAGAGCATGCCTCCGTATGATATAGAGCATATCTCCAGATGCTGCAGAGCATGCCTCCAGATGCTGCAGAGCAGTGAGTTATTAGAGTGTTAATGCAAAATTAAAAACAATACATATGAAAAAGATCATCGTAACAATGCTACTGGTGTTCACCGCAATGGTGGCATGGGCACAGGAGGAGACTCCCGATCCAAACTTCTACATCTATCTCTGTTTCGGACAGTCGAACATGGAGGGTAATGCAACGCCGGAATCTGTCGATAAAACCGTCAACAAACGCTTTCAGATGCTGGCTGCCCAGAACTTCACGAACCCTAACCGAACGATGGGGCAGTGGTACACCGCTACACCGCCCATCGTGAGAAATGGTGCGGGACTGGGTATGGCCGACTATTTCGGACGTACGATGGTGGCTGCGCTGCCGGCTGATGTGCGAGTGGGTGTCGTCGATGTCGCTGTGGGAGGTATCGCCATCGAGGGTTTCATGACTGATAAGGTGGAAGCCTATCTGAAGACTACTGAGCAGTGGCTGCGCAATCTGGTGAAGGCCTATGGCGACAACCCTTACCAGCGGTTGGTCGACATGGGAAAGATTGCCCAGAAGAAAGGTGTCATCAAGGGCATTCTGTTGCATCAGGGCGAGACCAACAACGGTCAGCAGAGTTGGTTGCAGAGCGTGAAGCAGATTTATGAGTCGCTGCTGAAGGACCTCGACCTGAACGCTGACGACGTACCGCTGTTTGCAGGTGAGACGGTGAATGCCGATGTGGGTGGTGCCTGCTCGGCCCACAATGCCATCATCGCCCAGTTGCCGGGTGTGATTCCCACCGCACATGTCATTCCCTCAAACGGCTGCCCGTGTGCCAGCGACAAGTTGCATTTTACAGCTGCCGGCTATCGCACGATGGGCAAGCGCTATGCCTATGAGGCATTGCGCACGATGAGTCTGCCGACAGTGGCTCAGGGCGACTATACATGGTATGCTCCGCTGAAGAAGGTGTATCAGCTGAACAAACTCGACCCGATTGATGATATCACGATCAACGTGGGCGGTAGCAAGACGCTGAAGATATGGGGAACATTCGTCGATGGTCACCGCGAGGAACTGACCAGCGAGGTGGTGCTGACAAGCGACGACTTCACCATTCAGAATGGAAAGGTGATGGGTACCGAGGCGAAGAAGGGTACGGTGACGGCTACGTATACCGACTTCGTGGGCGACACCCACACGCTGACCATCAACGTGGAGGTTACAGCCGACGGACCGAACCACGTGCTCGTTGTCAGCAACGGCTCGGCAGGCACGAACCAATGGGATAAGGAGGCGATCTGCAAACTCGACATTCCGATGACGAAGGGAAGGAGATATGTGATTCATGCTACGATGCGTGCCGACAAGCGTGGCGACTGCGCGCTGTGGCCACGCTGGGATGCCAGCACCAACCGCGACCAGTGGGGCAATAGTGCCGACATACAGTATCTCTCTACCTATAGCGTCACGACGACCTATAAGGAACTCACGTGGCGATGCACCGCTAACTATCCGCACGACGTGCTGATATTCGCAATCGGAAAACTCGGCGGCAACGTGTATATCGATGATGTGTCGTGCATGGAGGAGGGCGGCACGCAGGAGATGATTTCAAACGGCAACTTTGAGTCGGATGACATTTCGAACTGGTCGGTGATCAGCTGGGCAGGTCAGACGATGAGAGTGGACGAGGACGCTACGTCGGGCATAGAACGTATTGAAAACAGTGAATGGAAAATGGAGCATTCTCCCGTCTATGACCTCAGCGGACGGCGCGTAGCTAGTGCTACGAATGAAGAATGGAAAATGGAGAATGGAAAATTGCCCAAGGGTGTGTATATCCACAATGGGAGAAAGGTGGTAGTGAAGTAGAATCCTCACCCCGGCCGCGCTAGCGCGAAGTGAAAAGTGCAAAATGAAAAAAGACCCACCTGAGGCGGGTCTTTTTCTTTTCCTTTCTATTTCTTCAGCCAGCGGTCGAGCCACTCGAAGTAGGTGCGCTGCCAGAGGATTCCGTTCTGCGGTTTCAGCACCCAGTGGTTCTCGTCGGGGAAGATGAGAAGCTCGGCGGGAATGCCGCGCAGTCGGGCTGAATTGAAGGCTCCCATACCCTGGTTGGCATTGATGCGGTAGTCTAATTCACCGTGGATGCAGAGGATGGGGGTGTCCCACTTGTCGACAAAGCGATGGGGCGAGTTCTCGTAGGTCTTGCGGGCGTTGGCCGTCTGGTCCTTGTTCCAGTAGGCGTCGTCATACTCCCAGTTGGAGAACCACACTTCCTCGGTGTCGGTATACATTGACTCGAGGTTGAAGGCGCCGTCGTGGGCGATGAAGCACTTGAAGCGTTTGTCGTGATGACCGGCAAGATAGTAGACGCTGAAGCCGCCAAACGAGGCTCCTACGGCTCCCAGGCGATCGCGGTCGACATAGGGCAGCTGCTCGCAGGCATCGTCGATGGCAGTGAGGTAGTCGTCCATGCACTGACCTGTCCAGTCGCCGCTAATCTCCTCGCACCACTCAGAACCGAAGCCGGGCAGTCCGTGACGATTGGGGGCAATGACGACATAGCCTTGCGAGGCCATGATGAAGAAGTTCCAGCGATAGCTCCAGAACTGGCTGACGGGGCTCTGCGGTCCGCCCTCGCAGAAGAGCAGGGTGGGGTACTTCTTCGTAGCATCGAAGTGCGGCGGCAGGATGACCCAGTAGAGCATCTCCTTGCCGTCGGTGGTCTTCACCCAGCGCTGCTCGGAAGTACCGCTGGCAAGCTGGTCGAGGATGTGCTTGTTCTCGCGGGTGATCTGGCGGATGTCGGTGAGCTCGGGCTTCTTCATGTTGGGGGTGACGACATAAAGGTCGGCAGGATGGAAGTAGTCGTGGCGCTCAGCGAGAATCTGTCGGCCGTTGTTCAACATCTGGAGCGAGCCGAAGTCGGCACAGTCGTTGGTGAGTTGTTTCACTTCACCCTTCCAATTGATTGCATAGAGATTTTCGGTAGCGTGCCACACACCGATAAAGTAGATGAAGGCATCCTTAGGATTGTCGCTGAAGCAGAAGTCGTCGACATTCGAGTCGAAGGACTCGGTGACATAACGCTTCTTCCATTCCTTCAAGTCGAAGACCAGCAGGCGCTGGCGGTCGCTCTCATAGCCGTCGCGGGCCATCGAGAGCCAAGCGACGTAGCGGCCGTCGGGCGAGAACTTGGGATTCTGATCGTAGCCAACATTGAAGTCTTCGCCCTGTTCCTTGCCAATCGTATTGATGCGCTGGTATTTCATCGTCTTGGTCGGGTCGACGCGGAATTGTGGATCTTTGGCATTGGGATCATTAGGCAGGTCGACGCCTTCCTTGCACAGGTTCCTGTTTCGGTCGATGGTGCCTTCTTCAGCCTCCAAGTCGAAGAGGAAGATATCGGAGTCGGTGGAAATAGCGTACTCCACACCCTCCTTCATGCGGCAGGTGTAGGCAATCTTCTTCGAGTCGGGACTCCAGGCGAGTTGCTCAATGCCTCCGAAGGGAGCCATCGGACACTCGTAGGGCATACCTTCGAGAATGTCCTGTGCTTCGCCGATTGTGCCGTCAGCTCCGACGTTTGCCACGAAGGGATGCATGATGCTCTCGACATAGTGATCCCAATGGCGGTAGTTCAGATCGGTGACGAGGCGGCCGGTTGCCTTCGGCAGGTCATCGGGATTCTTCTTGATGCTGCCGTAATAGGGAATGGACTTCAGCAGAATGACCTTCTTGTTGTCGGGTGAGAAGAGGAATCCCTCAACGGCGCCCTCAGTCTTCGAGAGCTGTTGGCGATTGGTGCCGTCGATGTTCATCGACCACACCTCACCGCCCGTGATGAAGGCGATGCGGTCGTTGGAGAGCCACGCGGCATCAGTCTCGCTCTTGGCCGATGTGGTAAGCTTCTTCTGGTTCTGTCCGTCGGCGTCCATCACATAGAGAATGTGGTGGCTCTTGTTCTCCTTCACGCTGTAGTAGGCGACATTATAAACGATGTGCTTGCCATCGGGCGAGGCTGCATAGCCACCGATACGCCCCATCGCCCAGAGGGCTTCGGGGGTCATGCGGTCGGATTGCAGACGGATGTTATTTTTCTGAATCATTTCTTGTGCTTGTGCGGTGGTGCCGAGGACGAGCAGGGCAGCCACGAAGAGGGATTTATAGTTCATATTTTAAGGGTTTAAAAGGCATAAAGGGGAGTGAAAGGGCATAAAGGGATAAAGGGGAGTGAAAAGGCATAATTACTTATGCTTCACCGGATCGCACGTGAGTCCGCAACCCAGCTTGCGCCATATTTTGCGGTCGACCTCGCTGAGCATCACGGTGGTATGTAGCTGACAGCCACGGAGTTGCGGCAGTTGCTCTAAAGCTTTACGGCAGTTCTCGTCGTGTTGTGAAAGCACACTCAGGGCTACGAGCACTTCGTCGGTATGCAGGCGCGGATTCTTTCCACCCAGGTATTCAATCTTCGTCTTCTGGATGGGTTCGATCATGCTCTGTGGTATGAGTTTCAACCCGTGGTCGATGCCAGCCAGATGCTTCATGGCATTGAGCAGCAAAGCAGCACAGCAGCCCAGCAGTTGCGTGGTCTTCGAGGTGATGATGGTGCCGTCTTCCATCTCGATGGCGGCAGCATGATTGCCACTCTGAATCTTGCGCTCGTAGGCAGCTACGGTGACCTTGCGGGTGGCGGTGGAGATCTTCGCCTGGTTGAACAGCAGACGAATCTTGTTGACCTCGTTCTCGTTGTCGGCACCGTTGGCCATCTTGTTGGTAGCGTCGTAGAAGCGGCGGATGATCTCGTCCTTCGAGGCATTGCAGCACACCTCGTCGTCGGAGATGCAGAAGCCAATCATGTTGACACCCATATCGGTGGGCGATTTGTAGGGGTTCTCGCCGTAGATGCCTTCGAAGAGAGCATTGAGCACAGGGAAGATCTCGACATCGCGGTTGTAGTTGATGGCGGTTTTGCCATAGGCCTCAAGGTGGAACGGGTCGATCATGTTCACGTCGTTGAGGTCGGCGGTTGCTGCCTCATAGGCGATGTTGACAGGGTGCTTCAGCGGCAAGTTCCACACAGGGAAGGTCTCGAACTTCGCATAGCCGGCACGAATGCCGCGCTTGTTCTCGTTGTAGAGCTGCGAGAGGCAGGTTGCCATCTTTCCGCTGCCGGGACCGGGTGCGGTGACGATGACAAGCGGGCGCGAAGTCTCCACATAGTCGTTCTTGCCGAATCCCTCGTCGCTGGCGATGAGCTCCACATTGTGGGGATAGCCGTCGATGGGGTAGTGGATGTAGCTGCGTATGCCCATGCGCTCGAGGCGGTGGCGGAACTGGTCGGCGGCATGTTGTCCGTTGTAGTGGGTGATGACCACAGAACCCACCATGAAATCGCGGCGCATGAACTCGTCGCGCAGTCGGAGCACGTCTTCGTCGTAGGTGATGCCGAGGTCGGCGCGCACTTTGTTCTTCTCGATGTCGTTGGCGCTGACCACGATGACAATCTCGATGCTGTCGCGCAGCTGTCCGAGCATACGAAGCTTACTGTCGGGTTTGAAGCCTGGCAGAACGCGCGAGGCGTGGTGATCGTCGAAAAGCTTCCCGCCGAGTTCCATGTATAGTTTACCATCAAACTGTGCGATGCGCTCACTGATATGTTCGGACTGCAGCTTGATGTACTTGTCGTTGTCGAAACCGATCTTCATTTATAGTTGAGAATTAATGATTGACATTTTTTACTTCCCGAGCCCTTTGCGCTTGCGCTCCAGTTCCTCGCGCTGCTTCTGCAGACGCTGCTGCTCTTCCTGCATGGCTTGCAGACGGCCGGCAAGGCCTCCGAGTTTCTTCTGCGGATTCTTCTTGTTCTCTTCGTAGCGGGCCTCGAGCTTGGCCAGGAGCTTCGCGTCGTTTGTGGTCTTGCGCAGCAGGAACATGATGGCTGCCGAGAAGAAGAGCGACACGAAGTAGTAGAAGTTCAGACCGGAGCTGTAGTCGTTGAACATGAAGAAGAACATGAGCGGCATGAGGTACATCATCCATTGCATCATCTTCATCTGCTCGGCCTGCTGACCCACCATCTGGTCTTTCTGCTGACGCATGGTCATGAACGAATAGAGGATGTTGGCCACACAGAACAGGATACATGTCAGCGACAGGTGGTCGCCGATGCCCCAGATGTTCTTCTGCCACTCGATGATGGGGTCGTAGGTGGAGAGGTCGTCGATCCACAGGAACTTCTCGCCACGCAGCTGAATAGCATTAGGCACGAAGTTGAACATCGCAATCCAGATAGGCATCTGGATGAGCATAGGCAGACAGCCGGAGAGCGGCGACACGCCGTACTTGGCATATTCCTGCATCATGGCCTGCTGCTTCTGCATCTGGTCGTCGGGGTTGTTGTATTGCTTCGTGGCTTCTTCGAGTTTCGGCTTCAGCACGCGCATCTTCGCACTCGACATATAGCTCTTTTTCACCAGCGGATAGGTGATGGCTTTCAAGAGCAGGGTGATGAGAATGAGCACGATACCCATGTTCAGGCCAAGACCTGTGAGGAAGTCGAACACGTAGATGGTGAAGAAACGGTTGATCCAGCGAACGATGGGCCAGCCGAGATAGACGAGTTTCTTCATCTCGAGCTTCTTGCCGAAGGTGCTCTCAGTCTCTACGGCCTGCAGCTTGCGGAAGTCGTTGGGACCGTAGTAGAACTCAAACTCCGACGGCGTGCTGCCCGAGGGGTCGAAGAAAGTCTTCATCTTCGCCTCGAACTGCTTCAGATAGCCGGAGCCTTTCTCCTGCGGGATGCTTGTCATGAGCGAGTTCTCGTTGAAGTCGTTCTTCGCAATCATGATCGACGAGAAGAACTGATCCTTGAAGGCCACCCAGTCGAGGGCCTCGCTGATGGTGACGTCGCGCTTCTCGGAAGTCTCGCTGATGTGGTCGGTGGAGCTGTCCTTTTCCTTATACGTGAGCGTGCAGTAGCGGTTCTCGAACATGAAGCCGCGCTCCTGCTGCGGACAACGCTCCTGCCAGTTGACGTCCATCGTCTGCATGTTGGGTGCGAAGAGACCGCTCATGCCTTCTGCGTGCATCTGCAGGTGGAGCATGTAGTCGCGTCCGAGTTGGTAGTCCATCACGATCTGCTTGCCCTCGCCGGCAGTAGCGATGAAGGTCACCGTCGTATCGCTGACGTTTGTCGGCTCGAAGAAGAGGTCTTGCGTGGCGATGTTGCTCTCCTTGGCCGAGAGCAGATAGTTCAGCTGCTGGTCCTTCTCGTTGAAGAGTGTCACGTCGGGGTTGCCCTGACGGTCCTTGAAACCTTTCACGACAGCCTTTACGACCGTTGCGCCCTTGCTGTTCAGGGTGAGTTCCACCTTGTCGTTCTTCAGAACAACATTTTCGGCGGTGCCCATCAAGGCATTGTGGAACAGGGCGGTAGTGTCCTCTTCGGCTTTCTGCTTGGCAAGTGCTTCCTTGGCGGCAGCTGCAGCTTTCTGTTTCTTTTCTGCGTTCATACGTTCCACCCGTGCGATGGAGTCCTGCACGAAGGCAGCACGCTGTTCTTCCGCCGAGGGGCGGTTGAAGTAGCTGAAGGCTATCAGCACGATGGCAATCAGGATGAATCCTGTGGTAGTGTTCTTATCCATATCTGTTGTTACTTTGTTTTGTCACTTGGATTTCGCGAATGGGTTGTTTCAAACGTGCAAATTTACTGCTTTTTCCTGAAACTGGCAAAAAAAATGCCAAATTCCACAAAATAAATCTGAAATCTGTGTTTTTTCAAAGAAAAAAGTGCGCCCATCGATGGTCGTTCGCATGTTTTTTACTATCTTTGCCGCAGAAATAGTAAAGATATTGGATATGAAAAAGACATTTCTGCTCATTGCGGCGCTCGTTGCGGCGCTGTCTACATTGATGGCTCAGAACACCTCAGGCACAACCGCTGCCCAGACGCCGCAGCTGTTTCTGCCTCTGACATTCTATAATAGTGTCGCCCACGATGTGTTGGCGCTCGACGGCAACCCTTCGGAGGTCAGCAAGGCCTTGCTGGCTGCCTATCTGAAGCGTCCCGACCTCGTGCAGGCTTCGGAGTCGGAGTTACGCGACGACTATGCGGCACCAGCCGAAAAGATTGCGGTCACGCCTGCTCCCGCACCGCTGCCGACTGTCGTCGATGTGTCGGCACCCATCGAGCCGGAGACGCCGGATGTGGATGTAGAGGTGACGAAGCCCAACTTCTGGACTTTCAAGGGCGACGGCTTCCTGCAGTTCCTGCAGAACTATGTGTCGGGCAACTGGTACAAGGGTGGTGAGAGCAACTATTCCATGTTGTCGAGCCTAACGCTTGAGGCCAACTACAACAACAAGTCGAAGTGGAAATGGGACAACAAGCTCGAGATGAAGCTTGGCTTCCAGACGTCGCGTTCCGATACGGTCAACAAGTTCAAGGCCAACGAAGACCTCATCCGTCTGACCTCGAAAGTTGGTCTGCAGGCCACGAAACATTGGTACTACACCTTACAATTCCTCGCCTACACGCAGTTTACGCGAGGCCTGAAGGCCAACGACCGCCGCACCTATTCTGACTTTATGTCACCCTTCAACCTGAATGTCGGTCTTGGTATGGATTACAAGATGGAGTGGTTCAACAAGAAGCTGACGGGAACGGTCAACATCTCGCCGCTTGCCGTGAACTATCGCTATGTGGACCGCACAATCTTCCAGAAGAATGACACCGAAGTTCAGTGGTTCCCCTCGCGTCACGGACTTGAAGACCAGCGCCATTCGCTCGTCGACCTCGGTTCGCAGTTCACCATCGACTTCACTTGGAAGATGGCTGAGAACATCTCTTGGAAGTCGCGCATGTATGGCTTCACCAGCTACAAGCGTGTTGAATACGAATGGGAAAACACGTTCTCCTTCCAGTTCAACAAGTACATCTCCACGAAGCTCTTCATCCATCCGCGCTTCGACGACAACCGCCAGCGCGACGACCATCACGGCTATTGGATGTTCAAGGAGTTCATGTCGATAGGTTTCAACTACACGTTCTGACACACAAGAGCTATGCTCCAGTCTTTACAGAGCATAGCTCCTTACGGTCTAGAGCATAGCTCCTTATGGTCTAGAGCATAGCTCCATACAGTCTAGAGCATAGCTTTTCTGCGCGAGAAGCTATGCTCTTTCCTTTTTCAAACTACTCGATGCGATGTTCGGCATATTGAGGCAGATGGAAGAAGTCGATATTCTCGAACACGCGCCTGACGGGATTGATTTCGAGGAACGTCGTGCCTGCCGCCAGACCGAGGTTTCCGCTGAGGTAGGCAATCTTGTCGTCCATGTTGACAAAGCCTTTCTGCTTCAGCATGCGCAAGGCAGCGAGGAAGGTAAATTCCGGTGAATTGGCATCCTGCTGGAAGACGGGAATCACACCGTAGCTGAGGTTGAGCAGTCGTTGTGTCTTGTCGCGATAGCAAATGGCAAGGATGGGCTTCGGCCCGCGGAATGATGCCAGATAGCGCACGACCTCGCCAGTCATAGAGTCGGCGATGATGCCTGCCACACCTAATCGGCGTGTAGAATCGATGGCCGCGTGTGCCAAATACTCCTTCTGCGAGCAGTTGGCTGACAACGGGATGTCGAAGCCGCTCTGTCGCTGGCGGTCGCGCTCGGCTTGCTCGGCAATCGTCGACATCGTTTTCACGGCTTCAATCGGATATTTGCCCGTTGCCGTCTCGCCGGAAAGCATCAGCGCGTCGGTACGCATGTAGATGGCGTTGGCGATGTCGGTGACCTCAGCACGCGTGGGACGCGGCTGGGTGATCATCGAGTGGAGCATCTGCGTGGCCACGATGACGGGCTTGCGGGCAATCACACACTTGCGGATAATCTCACGCTGGATGCCGGGTATGCGCTCAAGCGGAATCTCGATGCCGAGATCGCCGCGCGCAACCATGATTCCGTAGCTGGCCTCGATGATTTCATCGATGTTGTCGACACCTTCCTGGTTCTCAATCTTCGAGATAATCTTGATGTCGCTGTTGTGCTCGTCAAGAATGTCCTGCACAGCCTTCACATCGGCTGCCGAGCGCACGAAGGAATGGGCAATGAAGTCGATGTCCTGCTCGATGGCGAAGAGGATGTTGCTGCGGTCGCGCTCGGTGACGGCGGGCAGGTCGATGTGTACGCCCGGCACGTTGACGCTTTTGCGCGAACCCAGCACACCGTCGTTCTGCACCTGTGCCACAATCATCGGCCCCGTGTTCTCCATCACCAGCATGTCAAGAGCACCGTCGTCGAAAAGGATATGGTCACCCACATGCACATCGCAGCAAAAGTCTTTGTATGACACGTTCACGATGTCGTGAGTGGTTTCCATCTCCGGTCGACCGAATACTTTCACCACGTCGCCCGTCTTGTAGCTGATGGGCTCCTTCACGGTGGTGGAACGTACCTCGGGACCCTTCGTGTCGATAAGGATTCCGATGTGCGACGAAACGGCCCGCACGTTTTTGATGACTTGCGTCATACCTTCCTTCGTAGCATGAGCGGTGTTCATTCGCACAACGTTCATACCTGCGAAGAATAACTTACGCAAAAACTCCACATCGCAACGGAAGTCGCTGATGGAGCAGACGATCTTGGTTTGTTTCATGAGATTATCTTATTAAATGGTTTCTTCCTGTATTATCTGCCGATAGGGTGATTGAGCATAGGAATCTGCGAATCGCTGAGGCCGAGTTCGCGCACGAGGGCGTCGCGCTCCATCATCGCACGGGCAACGGTCTTCAGGCCCATCGCAGTACAAATGAGATAGATGTTCTCCGATACGTAGCCGGCATCCATCGCACCAAACTCCCTGTTGCCGCGCAACTTGGAAATGTCGCTCACCAAAAGCAGGCAGACGGGAGCATTGACGGCAAACGCCTGACGGCCGCCGATTGCTTGCCTCAGGTCGAGCTCGGTGATGCGTGTGAGGGTGTTCTGCAGGGCATCATACCGCCAGGCACCGTCGGCGCGGCAGACGAAGACGGTGATGTCCTGAGCATTCATCGCGGTCGGGGAGGTGAGGCGCTTCGAGTCAGGACGATTGATACCGCATGCTCCCCAGAGAATATTGGAGAGTTCCTGGTCGGTGATTGCTTCTGCAGAATACTCGCGCACCGACTCGCGACGTTGCAATGTCTCAACCAGCGAAACACTGTTGCTCTTTTTGTCAAACTTCGGAGTGGGCAACTGCTGTACGTTTTGTGCCATCGTGCTCATGCTGAGCAGCGTCATAATGGCAAGAATGAATAGTTTTCTCATCGTTGTTTTGAGTTTTTAGTTATTAATTGTTGGTTTGTTCATACGAGTTGATGACGTGAGGGTTGTCATAGATGCTGATGCTAGCCACCTTCCCCGTGAAACCTTGAATCGTGATGTCGTCGAGCTTCAGGGCGTCTGCTTCAAAGCGCTGGTCGATGAGACCGTTGCGATAGATGGTGAGCAGATGGGCGTCGGGGTTGTATTGAATGGCAGTACGGAACAGACCCATTTTCGTCATATACGATTTCCCGTCGGTTCCCGAAGCTCCTTCCTTCCACGCATCCGACGCGCAGAGCATATTCTCGCTGCGATAGGTCTGGTCGCCAATCTTCACAAACGGCTTCAGGGTGACGGGGTCTACACCGTATGCCAGATTGCCCATCGTGAGTATCGTGCCTTCAGCGGCAAATTCATCAAGGCTCCAGTCGATGAACAGCGTAAACTGGTCTGTACGAATAGGTGTATCTTTTCGGGGCAGGTTGACTTGGAAAGGCTTTGCAGGAGTTACTTCAAAGTTAGGTGCAGAGCTGATGAGGGGTGACACAGCAATCCTCTCCTGTGACAACATCGGACAGTTCATATTCATGCTGGTGGGGTAGCCGTCAGGATATTTCTTGTTCACCATCCAGTAGTAATAGTCGCCGTTCATCCAGAGGAGTCGCAGCTTCGAATCCTTTGAGCCAGGCATCACGTAGGGCCTCATGTTGTTCTTGAGCGAATTGCGTGTAACTAGTTCTGAACCAACCACTTTTCCTTCATCGGCAATCGTGTATTTCCAAATCTCGTAGATGCCGTTTTTATCGTAGGAACCGTTCTCAGTAGGGATAGAGAGATAGAGGTCGTTGATGTGGTCGGGGTCGATAGTCATACCGCCCGAATAGCATCTCTCCGTAGCGTTCCAATTCTGGTGGAAGGCGTGTCCGGCAAATTGCACCCACGTGAGCTGCCACCCGTTGCCCGTCCAACGGCCGTACCAGTAGGCGTGTGTGGTCTTTGCATCGTCGATGTGCGTGAAGGCGATGACGGGGTGCTCGTCCTTGTCGAGTGCTATCTGCCAAACCCAGTTGCGAACGCCGGTTGTCTTGTCGACAATCGTAGCGGGATAGTTGCTGGCATAGTCGGCCGTCTTGTTCACGGCGAATGTGCCTTTGCTGATTTCGCTGAGCTGCTTACCGTTGAGGTCGCGCAGAATGGGACCGTCACCCTTGTTGATATCTATCACGTTGAAATACAGCCAGTTAGGCTGCTCGTTGTCGGGGTGGCCCGTGGTGTAGCAGAGGTAGATCTTGTCTTTGCCGTTGCTGTGATATTTCGCATAGGGTCGGGCGCCCGTCGACTGCACAATCTGCTTCGGACCGAAGTCGAAACGGCAGTTATCGTCGGCATCGGGCATCGTCAGGCGGGCGATTGTCGGGTGCCAGTTGATGCCTCGCCAGCAGAGGTAGATATGGTCGGGGTCGTCGCTGAGGATGAACGGAGAAGGGTAGGTGGTGTTATTCTCTGTAGTCAGGAATTTCTCTTCGCCCAGCTGCGTGATGTCGCGCGGCTTGCGCGAGATGCGATACCAGATCTTCGGTTCGTCGGTGTGGCGGGTGTAGAAAATCATGATGCGCTCGTCGGGAAGCACCAGGAATGTGGGATTGTTGTGGTCGTCGGGTTGGAAATAGCTGCGTATGAGCACTTCCTCCTTGCTCGTAACACCATCGTTGCCGACTTTCATCTGTGCCGCCTTCACGTTGCCGTGCACATCGATATAGCCCACGTAGGCTACACCTTTATAAAATAACGCGCGCGAATCGGCAAACCAACACCAGGCTCCCTCGTCGCTCACAACGGTGCCCTCGTAGCTGTCGGTGCTCTGTGCCGACAGACTGCACATTGCCAGCAACATTGCCAGTATTGAGGTCATGAATTTTCTCTTCATCTCTGGTGTTTTCTATGATTTTTTGCAAAGATATAAAAAAAACAAGTAAGAACGCACAAAAACCTAAAAAAAAACTTGCAGAAACCAAAACTTTTCACTATTTTTGCCCATTGAAAATCAATCGTTTGAAGAATTATTGCATTTATCATTCACTTAAACAACATTGACTTATGACTTACAAAATTGTTGACGTCGAGGGAATCGGCGAAGTTTATTCAGCAAAACTGATTGAAGTAGGCATTAAAACAGTAGATCAACTCCTCGAAAAAGGCTGCAAGCCCGCAGGACGCAAAGAGCTGGAAGCAGCTACCGGCATCTCCGGCAAGCTCATCCTCGAATGGTGCAACCATGCTGACCTGATGCGCATCTTCGGCATTGGTCCGGAATTCTCAGACCTCCTCGAGGAAGCTGGTGTCGACACCGTGAAGGAACTCCGCAACCGCGTGCCCGCCAACCTCCAGCCAAAGCTTGAAGAAGTCAACGCAGAGAAGAAACTCGTAAGACGTGTTCCGAGCCTGAAGGAAGTCGAGAAGATGGTCGCACGTGCTAAGGAACTCGAGCCCAAGATGGAGTACTAATCAACTGACACAAACACCATGAAAAGGGGCGAATAATTGGTTTCGCCCCCTTTTTTTACCCTTAAAATACTGAAAATTAGGCACTTCTGCATTTTTTTAGGCAAAAAAAGGCAAATAAATTTTCGTATAACGCGAAAAAACCGTAACTTTGCATCCCCAAAACTAAAGAACATATTTTTTGAGTTATCAATTTAGAGAAGTATAGACAATGACTAAAGCAGACATTATCAATGAAATAATGCTCGCCACAGGTATGCAGAAAAGAGACGTAAGCATCGTGGTCGAGGGTTTCATGGAGACGATTAAGAACAGCCTTCTGGAGAAACATGAGAATGTATACCTCAGAGGTTTTGGCAGTTTCATCATCAAGCACCGTGCCGCTAAGACTGCCCGCAACATCAAGAAGAATACTACCATCACCATCGAGGCTCACGACCTGCCAAGCTTCAAGCCGGCAAAGAGCTTCGCTGAGCAGATGAAAGGATAGAAATTAAATACATCACATCTTTAAAACAATTGAATTATGCCCAACGGTAAAAAGAAAAAAGGCCACAAGATGGCTACGCATAAGCGTAAAAAAAGACTGCGTAAGAACAGACATAAGAGCAAATAAGTCTGTTCTGTGACAACGTGATGGGTGATGGATGTTAGGTGTCGGCTAAACAGCTATGCAAACCACCAACACCCATTGCCCACATTTTTTATTATCTAATTACATCAAGGAGTAACAGAAATGACCAGCGAAGTTGTAATTGACGTCCGACAAAAAGAGATATCGATTGCCCTGCTGGAAGATCAGAAACTCGTAGAGTATCAGAACGAACCACGCTCGGCATCATTCTCCGTCGGCAACATCTACATGGCAAAGGTCAAGAAGCTCATGCCTGGGCTCAACGCCTGTTTCGTAGATGTCGGCTATGAACGAGACGCCTTTCTTCACTACCTTGACTTAGGTAATCAGTTTAGCTCATACGAAAAGTACCTCAAGCAGGTACAAAGCGACAGGAAGAAGCTTTTTCCTTTCAGCAAGGCAACCCGCCAGCCCGATCTGAAGAAAGACGGCAGCGTGCAGACCACACTGAAGGTTGGTCAGGAGGTATTGGTTCAGATTGTCAAGGAGCCTATCTCCACCAAGGGACCCCGACTCACGGGCGAGCTCTCGTTTGCAGGACGCTATCTGGTCCTCATCCCCTTCAACGACAAGGTCTC
>JAFZAP010000066.1 GCA_017557185.1 Prevotella sp. | reverse complement strand
GTGCAGAAGGCCATCAGCTACTCAATGACTTCGTTCTTCACAACGGGTGGCATCCGCGGCGGAAAGGCGAAACTCGACAAGTTCTTCCCCCGCTCCTATAATATGGGCATTCGTCGCGAGGTTTATACAGAATTGGGTGGTTTCTCGAAGATGCGCTTCGGCGAGGACATCGACTTTTCATATCGAATTGTTGAGGCAGGCTACAAGACTGCATTGCTGCCCGATGCATGGGTGTGGCACAAGCGGCGAACCGACTTCCGCAAGTTCTTCCGTCAGGTGTTCAACAGCGGTATCGCCCGCATCAACTTATCGAAGCGCCACCCGGGAACGCTGAAACTCGTACATCTGCTGCCGATGATTTTCACCGTTGGCGTCATCTGCTTACTCCTGCTCATCCTGAATGGTATTGAACTCTATGCCGAAGGCGAATGGTTGGATGCTCACGGACTTCGTCCCACTGACAACATGCACCAAGGTGTGGGAATGGTGTCTTTTGTGTTGGGCTTGTTCCCCCTACTTCTTTATTCGCTCATCATCTTCATCCATTCCAGCATCAAGAACCGCAGTCTTTGGGTGGGCTTGCTCAGCGTTCCTGCAGCCTTCACACAGCTCATGGGCTACGGCTTCGGCTTTATCAAAGCGTGGTGGAAGCGCATCGTGCTGAAGCAGGATGAGTTCACGGCTTTCGAAAAGAACTTCTATAAATGAGTGAGAAACTGACAATAGCTCAATGGTCGGCTGATGACCAACCCCGTGAGAGGTTACGTGACCTAGGGGCCGATATGCTCAGCGATGCTGAATTATTGGCAATTCTCATCGGGTCAGGCTCTACGCGTGAGAGTGCTGTTGAACTGATGAAGCGCGTACTGAACGATTGCGGCAACAACCTGAACACGCTGGGCAAGAAGACCATTCGCGAACTATGTGAATACAACGGAATCGGCGAGGCAAAGGCTATCTCGATCCTCGCGGCCTGCGAACTGGGCAAGCGCCGCCAGCGCGAGAAGGCCGAAGAGCGTAAGCAGATGAGTTCGGCGGCCGACATTTATGAATACATGCACACGCGCATGCAAGACCTCGATGTGGAAGAGGCGTGGGTGTTGCTTATGAACCAGAACTTCCGGCTCATCAAGGACGTGCGAATTTCTCATGGGGGCATTACGGAAACTGCCGTCGACGTGAGAATCATCATGCGCGAAGCCATTCTTGCCAATGCCACCATCATTGCCCTGTGTCATAACCATCCGTCGAACAATTCGCGACCCAGCAAGGATGATGACCATCTTACTGAGCGCGTGCGCAAGGCCTGTGAGACCATGCGCATCCACTTCCTCGATCATATCATCGTCTGCGACGGCAGCTATTACAGCTATCACGAGCAGGGAAGACTGTGATGATTATACAACAATTTGGCATTTCCTGCCGACAAAAATGATAACCATTTGGAGGTTATCATTTTTTTTTGTACCTTTGCCCACGAAAGCCAACTATACAAATAAGATAATGGATCAAACAGAAAAGATTTGGATAGAGGAACGCATCGTTGACGTGTTGAAAACCGTCTACGACCCTGAGATACCCGTCGACATCTACGAACTCGGTCTCATCTACCGTATCGAGGTGAAAGAAGATGCCGTCGTAGAGATCGACATGACCTTTACCGCCCCCACCTGCCCTGCCGCCGACTTCATCCTCGAAGATGTGCGACAAAAGGTGGAAGCCCTCGAAGGCGTGAAGAGCTGTATTGTCAATCTCGTCTTCGAACCCGCCTGGGATCAATCGATGATGTCGGAAGAAGCACGTGTTGAACTGGGATTCGACTGAATAATTGACAATTGAAAGTTGATAGTTGATAGTTGTGATTACACTTAGCAATTGAAAACTTATGGTTATACCACGAAGGAAATCAATCATTGAACAAAAGGCCGATGCCTTTTCCGATAGGATTGTGCTAATGTACAAACACCTTATCAATAATAACATTGAAAATGTCATTGCCTGCCAAATCCAGTACCAATCTATGGAAACCGATAATGTGGAGGTTATCAAAATACTCACGAGTATCATCAAAAGTAAAAAGAAGAATATGGGATTGCTTTGATTGTTGAAGCATCTCAGTCAGAAAGACTAATCAAAACTATCAACTATCAACTGTCAACTATCAACTATAAATGAAGAACGTCTATTTTCTGGCCGACGCCCATCTGGGCTCGCTTGCCATAGAGCATCAGCGCATGCAGGAGCGCAGATTGGTAAGATTCCTCGACAGCATCAAGACAAAGGCGGCTGCCGTCTATCTGCTGGGCGACATGTTCGACTTCTGGGACGAATACCGGCATGTAGTGCCCAAAGGCTATACACGTTTCCTTGGAAAGCTGTCGGAACTCACCGACATGGGTGTCGAGGTTCATTACTTCACAGGTAACCACGACATCTGGACCTACGGATACCTCGAAGAGGAATGCGGCGTCATCCTGCATCGCCAGCCGCTAACCACCGATATCTATGGTCAAGTGTTCTACCTGGCACATGGCGACGGACTCGGCGACCCCGACCGCAAGTTCAAGTTCCTGCGCTGGATGTTCCACAACCGCACCTGCCAGCGCTTGCTCAACTTCGTGCACCCGTGGTGGGGTATGCAGCTCGGACGCCACTGGGCCAAGCACTCGCGGCTGAAGCGTGCTGACGGTAAGGAACCGCCCTACATGGGTGAGGACCGCGAGCATCTGGTGCTCTACACGAAGGAGTACCTGCAAACGCATCCGAACATCGACTTCTTCATCTATGGTCACCGCCACATCGAACTTGACCTGATGCTTTCGAAAGACCTTGGCAAAGAAACCTCCCCGATAGGAGGAGGGTTTGAGGGAGGCTACCGCGAGAAAGGCCGTGCCCGCATGCTTATCCTCGGCGACTGGATTTGGCAGTTCACCTATGCCGTCTTCGATGGCGAGCACATGCTACTCGAGGAATATGTCGAGGGCGAAAGCCAGCCGTAGACGAATCGGCCCATCTGCCATTGTTCATTTTCATGCACCTTTTCTCGCCAAGGCAGAGTCGAAGCAAACTTCACTCTGCCCTTCTGGCTTAACGAAAACGTTCATTTTCATGCACCTTTTCTCGCCAAGGCAGAGTCGAAGCAAACTTCACTCTGCCCTTCTGGCTTAACGAAAACGTTCATTTTCATGCACCTTTTCTCGCCAAGGCAGAGTCGAAG
>JAFZAP010000065.1 GCA_017557185.1 Prevotella sp. | reverse complement strand
TGTGAATAGAAACAAACATAGTCAACTGGTATTATAAATAAGCAACAACAACTGTCAACTGAGATTAATAATAAGTATTAACCAAGTCAACCACAATTACAAATAAGGCTTGAAGTAGTCAACCAAAATCGTTAAACTACATTACCAGAATCGCCACCACATGCTGGTAATGTCATTACCGCTATGTGGTAATGCCTCTACCACAATGTGGTACGCTCACTACCACTATGTGGTAGTGAGATCGCCGAATGTAGGTACACCCACTACCTCATGTCGGTGACTACCAAAAACTATGGGTTGTCACTCGCAAAGCATTGAGTTTTGAGGCGTAAAGCATAGAGTTCTGACCAAAAACAAGTGCCTCTCCCACTCCCTTCCCTTCAGGGAGGGGTTGGGGGTAGGCTCGGTGTCGCCGGTGCAGCGGGTGCAGGTCTTCTTTGTTCGCTAGTGTCCAAATATAGTGCGTTTTTTCGTAACATGTGCAAAAACGGGCGGTTTTGCGATGTTAATGGTCGTTAATGTTTCTCAGAAACCGATTTCACGCACGTACCATTAGATATATTATCCCTGTTATTATAATTATAAAACTACCCCTCCCTCTTCACCCTATTTGTAATGGGTGACGAGGGAGGGGAAATCATTGTGGTTACTGCTTATTGCCTGAGCACTTCGTTGACGAGTTTAGTGACATCGCCAATGTCAATAGAGCCGTCGTTGTTGAGGTCGTAGTTGATATCCTCGCCTATCTTCTGGTAGATGAAGACGGGTGTTGTATTGATGGTTGTTATTACGCTGGCAGGGAGTATGAACTCATATGTGCCGTCTCCCAGTGGCTTCACTTCGCCATCTTCGCCAATGGTGCGCTCTCTGTCGCAATAGACCATTCCTAGCCGATAGCCTTCCTGCGGCTCGAGAATGAATCTGATGGCTGTGCCAGGTTTGACATCATCTAACTCAAAAATTGTGATTTCACCAGGATTATAGCCAAGACTATGTATTTCACCATCTGTCTTACTGGTGTAGTATACGCTAGTGACACCTCCCGGAGAGGAAATAATCGCAGCCTGCAGAATGTCGCCAGGCTGGGGAGCGGCTTCGATGACTTGCTTGACCACCTGTGTGCCATCATCGCCTTCGCCAACCCAGCCTTTTGCTACATAGGCTGCCTTCGTTCCGTAGGGAACCACAACCACCGTGTTGAGCATATTCGGGGCAGACGCGGAAGAGAAGGAGAAATAGTTTGGCGAATAACTGAATGCCTCTTTCTTCTTAATGATCAGCGAGTCGAGGTCGTTCTCCGCAAGTGCAAATTGGTAGATAAAGCCGATGTGCTCAGGAATAACGAATTTTTTCAATCCAAGACCATTAAATGAAGTCATTCCTAAATGGATGGTCTTCGTCTGAGCATTCTTAGGAAGTGTGGTGGACTGACAACCAACAACCACCGTAGCCGTTCCCACACTACGGATGATGGCATTGCAATTGTCGCGTGAATCGAAAGACCCATTCCTCTCATCCACTACAATGCTAACTAGTTTCTTGCAACCGCTGAAAGGATTGGACACATCATCTCCGATATAAGTCACATTCTGTGGGATGAATATATGCCTAATGGCGGTAGCTTGGAAAGCATAATAATCGATTTTCTCTAAACTTTGGGGGAATTTCACATATTCAAGGCTCTCGGCATTATCAAATGCTCTTTCGCCTATCGTGGTTAGTCCCTCTGGAAATTGGATTGAAGTCAATCTTGTCCTAGAGAAAGCACGTAGTTTGATTTCAGTAATCGTATTGGGCAAAACTATCGATGTCAGACTAGCATTATAGAAGGCATCTGCCTCGACAGCGGTCAAGCCCGTGAAGTACTTGAACTCGTCGAACGAGGTGATGTCGGCTTTATTCTTGAATACTGTGCCCAGCGTGGTCACGGCCGCCGCCTCTGCCTTCGAAAGCTCACCGTCGCTGTTTTTGTCCCAGTTGGCCACGCAGAGGGCTTTCACGTTAGGGTCGGCAAACAGGATGTTCTCGCCGGCACTTTTGAACACCACCGAGATATGGGCGTCGTCGGTAAGGGGATATGTAAAGGTACCGTTGGTATTTGCGGTGACATCAGCGGTGACTCTCTCTGAGTTGCAATAGACGTTATCGAGAGTATAACCAGCCTTGGGGGTAATCGTCAGAGAGGAGTTGCCGTCGGCCTTGAACCAGCGGATGGCGGTCTTCGTATTCGGGTCAATGGGATGTGCTATAGAATTGGGGCTGTCCAGCGTACCACCACTACTGCAGATGGCGTAGACCTCGTGCTTGGTGCTCTCGCCGTTGACGGTGATATAAGTATCGCTCATGACGTTTTGCAGGGTGTAGGTGTAGTAGCTCACATAGTCGGCAGAGCCTTGCGTGAACGTCATATCGCCGAGAATCTCCATGCCGTTGAGTTTCACACTCTCCACATGATAGGTATCATAGCCCTGATACACCTTCAGCGTGAGGTCGGAGTACATATTGACCTGCGTTGATGCGTCGCTGACGTACGTGGCGTTGCCGATTTCCACCTTTGCATGGCTGATGGCGAGACTGACGTTGCGTTTCACTGGCGTAGTGGCGTCGCCCATCCGCACGACATTCTTAAAATCGCACCACACCGCCGCATTCTGCGTCATGGCAGCAATCTCTTCTTGTGTCTTGTCGGACAGGAAAACGGTAATTTTCTTTGCGGCCGGTGACTGGAAATAGTCCCCATACGCCCCGCTGAGCACCGGTGATTGCCCTTCAAAATAGATATACTGGAGGTTAGGACAGTTGAAAGTAGGAGAGCCTGCTTTGGGGTTCAGCTCGATGGCTCCTTGAAAACGGATGGTGGTTACCGAGGTGGAAAAGAGGGTCTCTGTAAGGCTCTGTGGTGCCGGGCAATAGCGAAGTCCTTTAACCTTATAAGTTCTCCCACCATTAGTGACGGTTTCTGGAATAACTACTTCCGAACTCGAGCCTGTGAACGCTTCGACGAAGGCTAAATAATATTTGTCAGCATCAAACCAGTAATCATAAGTAACTGATTTGTAATACAACTGATACTTGACGCCATTGACATCAATGATTCCTTGGTTTTCCCAATAAACATTGTAGGCATGGGAACTCACCCCGTATGCGAGGAACACGAGGAGCAAAAGGATGTGCTTCAGAAAGCACTTCTGTGAAAGGATGAATGATTTCATATTGTAGTAGTTTTTTGTTTGATTACGTGAAGTATTTATGTTTCCGTTTGCAAAGTTATACAAAATAGCCGGGAAACCATGTCAATTTTTCGGTAATTCTCACCAATGACAAATGGATTGGAAAGAAAGAGGAATAAAAATGCAGGAAACAATGATTTTACTCACGTCGCGTCCCTACATAAAAAACTCTGCGGCTCTGTGTTCTCTGCGCGAAAAAAATTACCGCTTCAGCTCAATACGGAACGTGGTGCCGCGACCCACCTCCGATGCCTTCACGAAGATGCGGCCGTGGTGGTATTCCTCTACGATGCGCTTGGCAAGCGAGAGGCCGAGTCCCCAACCGCGCTGCTTCGTGGTGAAGCCAGGACGGAAGACGTTCTTCAGGTCTTTCTTGCGAATGCCCTTGCCCGTATCGCTGACCTCGACGACGACGAGCCCCATCTCCTCAGCAAGGAAGAGGGTGATACGGCCGGAACCTTCCATTGCGTCGACGGCATTCTTGCAAAGATTCTCGATGACCCACTCGAAGAGCGAGGCGTTGAGCGGCACGATGACAGGCTCGGGGGGGAATACTTTCTGGATATGCACCTTATTGCTGACACGGCGCGACATGTATTCAGCCACTCGCGTGAGGACGTCGTTCATGTTCGAAGGCACAGGCTCGGGCAGCGAACCTATCTTCGAGAAACGGTCGGCGATGAGCTGCAGGCGAAGCACATCCTTCTCCATCTCGCCCAGCAGCGGGTCTTCTGGATATTGTTCCTTCAGGATCTCCGACCACGCCATGAGTGACGAGATAGGGGTGCCGAGCTGGTGGGCGGTCTCCTTCGACAATCCCACCCATACCTTGTTCTGCTCGGCGCGCTTCGACGTGAGCAGGGCGAAGATGGCAATAACCACAAAGAGAAGCACCACGCCGAGTTGCACATAGGGATAGACGGCGAGGCGCTTAAGCATCAGGGAGTCGTCGTAGCACACGTCGATGTATTCCTTCGGATTATCATCGTCGTAGAGAATGCGGATGCTACGCCCCGCGGCCTTCATGCGCTTGCCGAGTTCGGTGATGAGTGTGGTGCTGTCGGCTTCGGCTGTAGCCTTCACCTTTGTGTTGCGCGAGAGCTGCACCTCGCCTTTCTCGTCGAGCACGACAACGGGGATGGTGGTATTGTCCTCGATGACCTTCAGCACGAGGTTTAAGCCTCCGTTGTCGTCGTTGACGTTGAGGGTACGCATGGCTTCCGCCCAGATCTCCATCTTCTTGTGTTCCTCTTCGTAGAGGTCGCGAGTCAGGAGATTGGATGCCACGAGCGAGGCGACGGCGATCAACACCGCCGCCACAACAAGTAGAATCTTCGTCTGTCGGATGCGGTCAGTCCATTGCATAATCAAGGAGCCTACCCCCACCCCCTCCCTAAAGGGAAGGGAGAAAGAGGCGATTGGGCTATTGGTTCAGTATTGATAACGGAAAACATGTTAAAATATTGCCGATTCTGCGGGTTTCTTGGTTTTTTTGTGTATTTTTGTAGTTTGAAACTTAATATCTGAAAACCAAATGACAATGAGAAAACTGAGAATGACGATGGCCATACTGGCTATGATGGCAATGCCGATGGGCATGAATGCACAAGGCAACATCCACGAACGGTCGGAACAATATGTGTGGCCGGACGACGAACTGGTGGTGAACAACCTGAAACAGTGGCAGGACCTGAAGTTCGGCGTGCTGATTCACTGGGGACTCTATGCCGTACCGGGAATTGTGGAGTCGTGGTCGATTTGCGATGAGGACTGGATCACACGCGACAGCACGTGTACCTATCAACAGTACATGGACTGGTATTTCGGACTGGCGGATCAGTTCCGGCCTACACAGTTCGATGCCTCGCAATGGGCGGCGGCCTGTCAGGATGCAGGCATGCGCTACGTGATTTTCACCACGAAGCACCACGATGGCTTCTGTATGTGGGACACAAAGCAGACCGACTTCTCGATAGCCCGCCACGCATTCCGCGACGATCCGCGCCGCGACGTATTGAAATTTGTGCTCGATGCCTTCCGCGAGAAGAACTTCACCATTGGCACCTATTTCTCGAAACCCGACTGGCACTCGCAAAACTACTGGTGGGACACATACGGCAAGAAAGGTCGCAACGTGAACTACCCCATCACACAGCATCCGCAGCGTTGGCAGAAGTTCGTCGACTTCTCGCACAAGCAGATCGAGGAACTCATGACGGGCTACGGAAAGATAGACATCCTGTGGCTGGACGGCGGATGGGTGACAGCAGGAAACCGCGGACAGGACATCGATATGCCGGGAATGGCACGGATGGCTCGCAGTCATCAGCCGGGACTGATCATCGTGGATCGCACCATACACGGACCGTATGAGAACTACCAGACGCCGGAGCGTACGATTCCCGAAGAGCAGTTGAACCACCCGTGGGAGAGTTGCATCCCGCTGAGCGACGACTGGGGATTCGTGAACCATCCGCGATGGAAGTCGCCGCAGCGCGTCATCAGCACGCTTGTTGAGATTGTGGCGAAGGGTGGAAACCTAGTGCTGGGTGTCGGCCCCACACCTGAAGGCCTCATCCAGCCCGAGGCGGTAAGCCGCCTGAAGGAGATCGGGCAGTGGCTGAAGCAGAACGGTCGCGCCATCTACAACACCACCATCACACCCAACTACCATGATGGCAACATTTGGTTTACCGCTGCGAAGGACGGCGGCGGCCTCTTCGCCATCTATCTGCTCGACGAGGGTGCTGATATGCCAACGGAAATCTCATGGACGGGCAATGTGCCGAAGAAGGCTGTGCGATTGCTGTCGACAGGTAAGAAGCTGAAGACAAAGGTCGTGGGCGACAAGGTGACAGTAGTACTGCCGAAGAACATGAAGAAGGAGTCGTTTGCACTCGCTCTATGAACGACGAATTATAACCACACATGACTAAAAGACTGGCAATAGGTGTCACGGCCTTCGTTCTGGCGACGGCGGCTTGTGCACAAGGCCTGCAGGAAACCGACCCGGCATTCTTCCAGACTGCCGAGGCACGGCGCATCGGCGACCAGATTCTGCTCTACCAGCGTGTGACGGGCGGCTGGCCGAAGAATATCGATATGGCCAAGCCCATGAGCGAGGAGGAGAAGGCTGAGGTGAAGAGTGAGCGCAACCGCCGCAACGACTCGACAATCGACAACGGTGCCACAACTACGCAGATGCTGTTTCTCGCTCGGCTATATGGGACCCCACCCCAACCCTCCCCCATAGGGAGGGAGAAAAATGGACAAGGTGTATCTCAAAAGTCCATTAATCAATCCGTAAATCGTAAATCAGTAAATCGTAAATACCGTGATGCTTTCCAGAGAGGTGTGGAATATCTGCTCAGCGGACAATACGAGAACGGGGGTTGGCCGCAGTTCTGGCCGGAGATGCGCGACTACCAGATTCACATCACCTACAACGACGATGCCATGGTGAACACGATGACCCTACTGCGTGACATCGCCGAACAGAATGAGCCGTTCCAAGGAAAGCTGACATCGAAGAAACTGCGACGACGCTGTATGGAAGCTTTCAACAAGGGCGTGGAGTGCATCTTGAAAACCCAGATCCGCGATGCCAACGGACGGCTCACCGTGTGGTGCCAGCAACACGACCGCGAGACATTCCTTCCCGCCAATGCCCGAACCTTCGAGCTGGCTTCCTATTGCTCGCAGGAAAGCGCTGCCATCGTAAAACTGCTCATGCAACTCCCAAACCCTGACGACCGTGTGAAACAAGCGATACATTCTGCTATGCGGTGGTTTGACGAACACAAAATCATGGGTATGCGAGTGGAACGTACACGCGATGCCGACGGCAATCGCGACACACGCCTCGTGGCAGATTCCACGGCTGGTCCGCTCTGGGCTCGCTACTATGACCTGCAGACAGAAGAGCCCTTCGTCTGCGACCGCGACGGCATTCCCCGCAAGCACCTCGAGGACATCGGCCCCGAGCGTCGCAACGGCTACAGTTGGTATGGCGACCGCCCCGCCGACCTCTACAAACGCTATGAGAAGTGGTGTAAGAAGTGGGGGGAACCCTACCCCAACTTTTCATTATAAGAAGGAAGCCCTAAGGGCTGATAAGAACACAGGCAGGTGGTGTAGCAAAGCGAAACCCCTGCTAACATGACGAACTATAAAAACAAAACCCCGAAGGGGTGACAGAAAAGCATGGCAAGTACCCTCGTAAAAATCGACGTACACATCATCTTCCACGTCAAAAGCACAAGCATCAAGCTACAAGATGTGCACCTCCCCCGCCTTGCTAGCCGATTTTGTACGTACCATTAAGGCCGATAGCAGCAAATGGATAAGGAAATCAGACCCATGCTATCAGGATTTCGCTTGGCAGGAGGGCTATGGTGCTTTTTCTGTCAGCCCGACACTCATTGCCAAAGCCACCCAATATATCCAGCATCAGGAGGAACATCATCGAAAGCGGTCGTTCCAAGAAGAATATAAACTCTTTTTAGAGGCATATGGAATACAATACGACGAACGTTATGCTTTCGAAGATTAAGATATTCTGTCACCCCTTCAGGGTTTTCGTTGGGTCACAACTTAACAGGGGTTTCGTGCTTTGCACTCCACCCCTGCCTGTATTCTTGTCAGCCCTTCGGGCTTTCAACTATTCAAAACCATTCCCAACTATTCTAAAACAAAAGCGAAGCGGGGCCCCCGCTTCGCTTCCATTTATATATTCGGCTCATCCCAAATCTTTGTCTTCGTGCAGGTGACGTTCTGCGTCAGACGGCCAACGCGCAGTGTGAAGTCGCCTTCCTCGAGCGTCCAGCGACAGTCGGCACCCACGAATGCCATGCTCTTCGCTGGCAACTCGAACGTGACTGTCTTCGTCTCGCCAGGCTGTAGCTCCACCTTCGTAAAGTCGCGCAAGCGGCGGTTGTCAGGTGTGAGCGATGCCACGAGGTCACTGGTATAGAGCAGTACGGCTTCCTTGCCAGCCAGCGCTCCCGTGTTCTTCACGTCGACGCTCACCGTGAGCACATCGTCGGCCGTGAACTCCGTCCGGTCAACGCGCAGATTGGAATATTCGAACGTTGTGTAGCTCAGACCATAGCCGAACGGCCACTGCAGCGATACCTTCGCATCGTAGTTGTACGCACCTGCCATCGTTCCCACCTCCTCGCTGACCTTGTAGTCGTAAGTGTTCAGCGAATTGATTTCGCGTGGATAGGTATAAGGCATCTTGGCTGAGAAATTGGCATCACCGCTGAGCAGGTTGGCCAGTGCATCACCACCATAGTTGCCAGGCAGGAAGATGTGAACCACCGCCTTGGCCAGCGGCTCGATGTCAGCGATAAGGCGCGGACGACCTTCGTTGAGCACAAGGATGATAGGCTTACCCGTCTTGGCAAGTTCTTTCACGAGGTTGCGCTGGTTCTCCGACAGCCACAGGTCAGAGAGATTGCCTGGCGTTTCGGTGTAGGAGTTCTCACCGATGCAGGCAATGATCACATCGCACTGGGCGGCGGCAGCCACAGCCTTGTCGATCTGCGGCTCGTTCTCTTCATAGTAGGCACCGCTTTCATTATAGGTCACACCCTGTTCCAGCACGACATTCTCTTGTCCGAACTTATTGCACAATGCCTCGTAGATGGTGTTATACCGCTCGCTGAGGTCTTCGGCATTCGAGCCCTGCCACGTGTAGCTCCAGCCACCATTCAAACAGCGCATCTGATTGGTGTTTGGACCCGTAAGCAGAATCTTCCTGCCCTTTGCCAACGGCAGGATATTGTCTTCGTTCTTCAGCAGCACCTCTGTCTCCTCAGCAGCACGCAGGGCTTTCTCGGCATGCTCAGCCGACCCGAACTTCTCGAAACCCTTGCCGCCCGTGTTGGGTTCGTCGAAGAGACCGAGACGATATTTTACGCGCAGGATGCGGCGCACGGCATCATCGATGCGCTCCATCTTCACCTTGCCTTCCTCGACGAGTTCCTTCAGCAGGATGCAGAAGTCCACGCTATAGGGGTCCATCGACATATCAATACCTGCATTGATGGCGATGCGGATGGCATCCTTCTTGTCCTTTGCCACATGTTCACGGGAGAAGAGATTGTTGATGTCTGCCCAGTCGGTGACGAGCATGCCGTCCCACTGCAGGTCTTCCTTCAGCCACTTCGTCAGATATTCATAGCTGGCATGCACGGGCACACCGTTGATCGAGGCCGAGTTCACCATCATCGTCAGCGTGCCGGCGAGAGCAGCCTGCTTGAAGGGCTCGAAGTATTTCTCGCGCAGCATCTGCGGCGACACATAGGCGGGTGTGCGGTCCTTTCCCGTCCAGGGAGCACCATAGGCAAAATAGTGCTTCGTACTCGTACCCACATGGAATCGGTCGATGTGGTTGTTGTCGTCACCCTGATAGCCTTTAATCTCGGCCACTACCATCTTCGAGTTCACGATGGCGTCTTCGCCGAAGCTCTCATAGATGCGCGGCCAGCGCGGATCACGACCGAGGTCCACCACAGGATTGTAAACCCACGGGCAGTTGGCAGCACGGCTCTCATAAGCAGTAATCTCCGCTCCCGAGCGAGCCAGCTCCGTGTTGAACGAAGCAGCGAGGTTGATGGGTTGCGGGAAGAGCGTGCCTGCCTGCGTGTAGGTGACGCCGTGGTTGTGGTCGAGGCCGTAGATGTCGGGGATGCCGAGGTGTTTCATCGACTTCTTCTGTATCAGGTTGATCCACTCCTGCCACTGCTCCACCGTTGCGGCACGCGTGCCAGGGACATTCAGGATAGAGCCCACCTTCCATTTCGAGATGAGCGTGTCGAGCATCGTCTCGTTGAGCTTCCATACGCGCTTGGTGTCGCCTTGGTAGATGTCTACAGGATAGCTTCCGAAGCGCTCGAGGATCTGCTGGTCGGTCATCTTCAACACGGCATCGACCTCCGTCTGTGGCACCCCATACTGCTGCATCACCGAGCACACCTTCTCACGATCCACCTTCGCATTCTCTACAGTTGTCTTGCCCATCACGTCGAAGTTCAGCTCCAGCATCTGGCCTATCTTCTCGTCGAGCGTCATCTTCGCCAGCGTTTTCTCTACTTTCTTCTCCAGCGCAGCATCGCGCGGGATGGCGGGAAGCTGTGCCCATACCATCACAGCACAACCTGCCAGCAACAATGTCAATACAGTCTTTCTCATTTTTCTTCTTATTTATTTTAATTGTGTCTGTTTATTTCGCAACATATTTCTTTCCCCTATTCACATAAATGCCCTTGGGAAGATCCCCCTTTTCGTTCTCTGCGTCAACGTCACTCGTCACCTGCCGACCTTGCAAGTCAAACGTCTTCTGCGACACTTTAGCTCGCTGCACAGAAATAGGTTCTTCAATATTCACCGTCTGGCCAAGCAACGGAATCTGCGTCACCTTCCCACCGTCCAACTTAAACAGACCGTCCTCTGTGCCAAAATAATACGTGTTGCCAACGGCATCAACGCACAAAATGGTCTTGCCAGCTGCATTCTCACATAACAAGCTGAATTCCTTGTCCTTAAACTGATAAAGGTCTTTATTATTGGGAACCAAAAAACTCCCGTCTTCCAACTGAGCCAAGTCGTATTTTGCGCCTTCCAACTCATATAATGTAAGTTTCTCATCTTGATCACAGAGAACGAGTCCTGTGTTTGAAGCAAACCACTTATTGTTTTGAGCATCAACAATGACTGCATACATGGCACTGCCAAATATGGTAGAATGTGATTCACGTATAGGGAAAGAAAAACCCCGATCAATGGAAAAACGACCAATACAATAGGCATAACATCTACCATAGCAGCCAAACCATACAACGCCCTCGTCATCTACAGCAATGCAGCTCATGACCTCTTCACAAATAAAATGGGGACCACCTTCTGGTTCATCTTCTTCCTTCCCAAGGAACGTGACCCTTCCCATTTGCATAACTAGATTGGTCATATGATAAGTCCAAAGGACTCCATTAGGTGCCCAAGCCAGACGAGGAAAAAGAAAATGTTGAGGAGCTGCGTATGGAACATTAATAGGCTCATCGAACATCTTACCATCTTTCAGTGAAACAAGATTGTAGTATTTCGTAACATAATACACTCTTCCGTCATGAAATGAGATATCACATATTCCCTTCCAATAATCATCCCATGGATGCACATATTGTGTCTGCTCCCCACTCTGTTTGTCGATAGTGATGAAACCAACATTCTCAGTACCTAAATAAATATAGTTATCATCATGCGCTATTCTATTCACTTGCCACTCGTTATCGGCATGAACATTTAGAATTGTCACAGTGACTAAATAAACAATAATCATGAACTTTTTCATAACGAACTACTTTCTGAATTATTGAATATTAATAACTTTCTCATAATTACGTCCATTAACATGAACATTTATAATATAAACCCCAAAAGTCGGTACGCTTCCATTTATAATTATTTCGCCTACAAAGTTAATGAAAAACACGCGAAAATAGAAACACAGAGCGTTAATCTTCTATAATATTCTATTTATATCGGCAATTCTTCGTATTTTTGCACATTGATGAAAAAAGGTAGCCACATATTGCCGATTGCGTTCCTCCTGCTGTTGCTGGCACTGGCGGTACTGCTGGTGTTGCCGCATATTCCGCGCTCAGAGAAGTGCCTCAGCAAGAGTATGGCCGTGCTCGAGCGCGCCGACTACTACGTGGTGTCCCTCTATGGTCAGCCGCTGTTCCGGCTCGACAATCTGGAAAACTGGACGACCAGCCATATGACTACCGACCTCCGCGATTCCACCGTAGCACGAATCACACGCGTCAAGGGCACCTGGGCACGGCGGACCCTGCAGCCGCTGTGTCGCGGCAGACTATTCGTGGCGGGTGCCGACACAAGCGTGTGGAATTCCCAGAAGGCTGCACAAGCCGCCCTCATGCTGCGCGAACAGCGCGAAGTACTCCGCCAACGCCTTGAAACAATGGAGAAGCGCATCGAGGAACTGCAATATTTCATGAAAGTCCACAAGGTCACCGACGAAGGCTTCAACGTCGTTGCCGAATGGCTACAGCGTGCCACCGACGAACTGCGGAATGTCAGACTGGTGATGGCGGTGCTCAACGACAGCACACGACTCGACAAGATGACGATACGCTTCGTACACGACTATACCTTATTAAATATAAACAACGACACCACCAGCGTCGAGCGACGCATTCCCTGTCATATCCTCAAGGCCAACACGCTTCGCGGCAAGTACCTCGTGCAGACAAGGAACCATTGGATGCCCGACAGCATCTGCCCGGTCTACGAGAACGAGGAAACAGAACTGTATCGCCAGGAGCAAACGCACTTGCTGAATCAGAACAATGACACCACGAATGCCTCGCTAGCCATCGACGAGGCACTCTATAACGGCGAAACCAACCGGCAGTGGGTGCCCAACGGACACGGCATCATGCGTTCACCAAGCGGAAAGGTCTACGACGGCATGTGGAAGGACGGCAGGCGCCACGGCTTCGGCATCTCGATGGACGGCGACGGACGGCTGCGCGTCGGCGAGTGGCAAGAGGATGTCTATCAGGGCGAGCGACTCACCTACACCGTAGAACACGTCTACGGCATCGATATCTCGCGCCACCAACACGAAAAAGGCAAGAAGAAGTATTCCATCGACTGGAGTCGACTGCGCATCTCGAGTCTGGGAACGCTCAGCAAGAAACGCATCAGCGGCAGCGTCGACTACCCCGTGAGTTTCTGTTTCGTAAAGGCTACTGAGGGAACCACCGTGTACAACCAGTATTATTCCGCCGACTGCCAGCAGGCACGCCGACAGGGCATCCACGTGGGCAGCTACCACTTCTTCTCGCTGAAGTCGTCGGCACGCGACCAGGCCACTACCTTCCTGCGCTATGCCCGCTTCCCCAAAGGCGACCTGCCACCGGTACTCGATGTCGAGCCAACCAACGCACAAATCAATGCCTTTGGCGGCACGGAGAAACTGCTTAATGCCATCCGCACGTGGCTGCAGATTGTGGAACGGAATGTCGGCGTGCGCCCAATCCTCTACGTCAACCAAGGTTTCGTCACGAAGCATCTCGCTGAGGCTTCTGACATCAAGCGCGATTATCAGGTGTGGATTGCCCGCTACGGTGAATACAAACCCGACGTGCGCCTTGCCATCTGGCAACTGTCGCCCGATGGCAACGTAACAGGCATCCGCGGTAGTGTCGACATCAATATTTTCAACGGCTACCGCGATCAGTTCGAGTTATTCCTCGAAGAACACTGCATTAAATAATTGTATGGACAGACACCCCCTATGCTCCCTCTCCTTTTGGAGAGGATTGGGGTGAGGCTACTTTTATCTCTCTATCACCACCAGGCTATCGCCTCCCACACGCGACTGCAACCACTGGCGCAGCTTTGCAGCATCGGCGGCAGGCAGACGGCGACCACCATCCATGCCCACCAGCGCCACAACGAAGTGACGAGCAGCGGTGGTGTCGCGCTGCACCTCGCTCACTGGCGACAGGCTCAGCGATCTCACCTGCGGGAACAACACCTTTAACTCGGGGCGAAGAGCCGTTGCAATCTCCTCATAACGCACATAACCTTCCAGTTGTTCCGATAGCAGCGCCGTCTGTGACGACAGTTCCATGAGTTGCTGGCGATCGGCCTCACGCGTCGTCGACATCTGCGTGATTGCTTCGTTCAGTTGCAGCAGACTGTCGGTCTGAGCACCCTGTATCACATTCAGGTGATATTCCCGCAACCCGTAGCTCTCCATACGGCTTTGAGCCAACTTCTGTGTCGCCGCATCGATCTCGCGTCCCACCGCCACGATGCGAAGTGTGCGGTCCTCCACGCTATTCGAGATCACCTGCGTGCCCGACTGCGTCAGCTCGTTTTTGATGAAACGGCGCACATTATGGTCGAAAAAACTCCTCTTCACGATCGCCACCGTCATCACAGCGGCAGGCAGCATCGTCAGCAATACGATCAATGTCACGATGCGGTTAGCACGCCGCTCACGCCACGCCGAACCAAACGAATGGCGGCGGAAACCCAGCAAGCGGACGCCGAAGAACGTAGAAAGGGCGATGAACACCGTGTTGATGAAGAACAGATAGAACGCACCGAGGAAATACAGCAGGTGCCCCGTGGCCAGTCCGTAGCCCGCCGTGCAGAGCGGCGGCATGAGGGCGGTGGCGATGGCGACACCGGGAATCACTTGGCCTTTGTCGCGTGTGCACAAGGCGATGATGCCGGCAGCACCACCGCAGAAGGCGATGAGCACGTCGTAAAGCGTCGGCGACGTGCGGGCAAGCAACTCCGACTGCGCCTCACCCAGCGGAGAAACCAGGAAATAAACTGTCGACGAGAGTACGCTGATCACTGTTGCCACCGTATAGTTCTTTACTGCCCGCTTCAGCAGGTCGAGGTCGTTGGTCCCCACTGCCAGGCCCATGCCGATGATAGGCCCCATGAGCGGCGAGATGAGCATCGCACCGATAATCACCGCCGTGGAATTGATGTTCAACCCCAGCGAGGCAATCAATATGGCAAAGATGAGTACCCATAGCTTCGCACCGTGAAACGACACGCCGTTGCTAACCTGACTGACGATAGCCTCTTCCTCGTCGCGGTCGGCCTGCAAGTTAAAATATCCCTGCAGTTCTTCTGTAATATTCTTGATGTCAAACATACGATGATAGATTGTCTCTGCAAAGATACGAAAAGTCGAGTGCAATACCAAATAAATAATCTTTTTTTTGTGAAACCTATGTTTTCGGACTGCTGGAGCTATGCTTTCGGACCGCTGGAGCTATGCTTTCGGACTGCTAGAGCATTGCTTTCAAACTGCTGGAGCATTGCTTTCAGACTGCTAGAGCATTGCTTTCGGAGGCCAAGAGTAATGCTTTAGCGTTCCAAGACCATTGTTCTTCCATGCTGAAAAGCATGTAATGAACGCCTCATAACATAGAAATCAACACTTACTTCCGTTCGGAAAAACTCAAATACATTTGGTTTTTCGCTCACTTATTCGTAACTTTGCAAGCAAGAATTCTATCAAATGTGAAATAACAATGAAAAGACTACTTCTCCTACTCGTCATCTTCACGACGATGGCTGTACAGGCACAGCGCCGCACCGCCACCACACCCCCATTGGTTTACAACGTTGAGAATACGATGGCCAAGGCTGCCAAACCCGCGATGCCGCCAGCCGACCAGTTGCCTATTATCCGTGAGCTGCCGGATGCGTTGCAGGGTGTTACCACATTCGCCGACTGGGCTGCGCGCCGACATGCTATTGGTGAGATGATCCAACACTATGGCATTGGTGAGAAGCCTGCCGTGAGCAGCGATGCCATTCTGGCTCATATGGATGGCGACACACTCGTGGTGTATGTCACCGTGGACGGGCGCACGCTGAAGCTGCAATCCGAGATTAAATATCCCGATACGGGGCAGCCACCCTACGCCCTGATGATCGGCACCAGCGGCATTTCTCTCCCCCGCCAGCTCTTCCAGGGACGTCCCATCGCCACGATGGTGTTCCACGAAGACCAAGTGAACGACTACTCGCAGTGGCGACCGCACCACGAGCGGGGGGAATATCCTTTCGACCGCCTCTATCCAAATCTGAAGGACAACGGCGCCTATAGCGAGTGGGCATGGGGACTGAGCCGCCTTATCGACGGACTGCAGAAGCTCGGGCCTGCCGTGACGCGTATTGATATGGCAAGCATCGGCGTGACGGGTTGCTCCTATGCCGGCAAGATGGCCCTCTACTGCGGAGCCTTCGACGAGCGCATCGCACTGACTATCGCCCAAGAGCCTGGCGGCGGCGGTGCTGCAGCTTGGCGAGTCAGCCACACGCTGACCGAGGTGGAGAGCCTCGACCGCACCGATTATCATTGGTTCCTCGAGTCGATGCGCGACAACTTCCGGGGCGACAGCGTCTACCGCCTGCCCTACGACCAGCACCAGCTATGTGCGATGGTATGTCCTCGCGCCCTGCTGCTGTTGGGCAACCCCGACTACAAGTGGCTTGCCGACGAGGCTATGCTACCTTCAGCGCAGGCTGCCCAACAGGTTTGGCAACGGTTCGGCATTGAGGACCGCATGAGCTACGGCATCGTTGGCGGACATCCCCATTGCATGCTCCCCGAGAGCCAGTACCCGCTCGTGCAGTCGTTCATTGATAAGTTCCTGCTGCACCGTTAATAATTTGCCATTGATGGGCTTTATTGAAAACAAATTGGAATATATAGAATAATGTAGTCCTGACTCCGTTTTTCATTCTTTTGGAGGTTCAGTTCCTTTGGATAGGACCTCCAACGAAAATGTAATTCACGGCAAACAACTTGTTACAATGCGTGAATGGCATTAGAAATTTTCTGATTATCTTTGCAGACAAGAAATCAAACAAACTACAAAGACAATGAGAAGACTGATTTTCATTTGCGCACTCTTCGCAGTGCTGTCGGCTCATAGCCAGCAGTACCAGTTGTGGTATGGCCAGCCAGCACAGCACTGGCTCGAGGCATTGCCCATAGGTAATTCCATACTCGGTGGAATGGTTTATGGCGGCACCGACGTTGAAGAGATACAACTGAACGAAGAGACGTTCTGGAGTGGCTCACCCCATAACAACAACAGCCTTACGGCCCGCGAACACCTGCAGGAGGTGCGCTCGCTCATTTTCGAAGGGAAGGAAGAAGAGGCTCATAAGGTGATGGACAAGTATTTCATCCCTGGTCCTCACGGCATGCGCTTCCTGCCGCTTGGCAGTCTGAAGCTGGCGCTGGGCCATACCGACGTAAGCAACTACCGACGTGAACTGAACCTCGGCAATGCCCTTGCCACTACGCGCTATGTCTGTGGTGGTGTGAGCTACGAGCGTACCGCCTTTGCCTCGCTAACCGACGATGTGATTATCGTGCGGCTGTCGGCAAGCAAGAAGAAGGCACTCAGTTTCGACGTGGATTTCACTTCTCAGCTCAAGTATGCCTGTCATGAACCTCTTGTCGGCAGCATCTCCGGCTGGAAGGATGGTCAACAGAGTGCTCAGATGTGGGCGACGGTCGACGGTGTAGAGCACGAAGGCATTCCTGCCGGACTGAAGGCAGAGTGTAAGGTGTTTGTGGAGGCAGACGGGCAGGTGACGGGCAATGACAAAGGCGCTGTGTCGGTGAAGAATGCTACGACGGCTACGCTCTACATCGCTGCTGCCACGAACTATGTGAATTACAACAACATCAATGGCAATGCTATAGAGAAAGTCAACCAGCGGTTGGCATCACACGTCGGCAAGTCATATAAGAAACTGTTAGCCGACCACGTCAAGAAATATAAAGAGCAGTACGAACGTGTACAGCTAACTCTGCCGAAGTCGGCGAATTCCGCTCTGGAGACAGATAAGCGTGTGGCTGCTTTTGAAAAGGACGCCAGCGACCTCGACATGGTAGCGCTGATGATGCAGTACGGCCGCTACCTGCTCATTTCCAGTTCACAGCCTGGCGGCCAGCCCGCCAACCTGCAGGGCATGTGGAACGACAAGGTGAACGCACCGTGGGATTCGAAGTACACCATCAACATCAATGCCGAGATGAACTACTGGCCGGCACTGGTGGGAAACATCGCCGAAACCCAGCAGCCGCTGTTCTCCATGATCGGCGACCTTAGCAAGACTGGTACGAAGACCGCCAGCGAGATGTATGGCTGCAACGGCTGGGTGGCCCACCACAATACCGACCTCTGGCGCATCGCCGGACCCGTCGACGGCACCAGTTGGGGCATGTTCCCGACGGGTGGTGCGTGGCTCACCACACATCTCTGGCAACACTATCTCTTCACTGGCGACAAAAAGTTCCTGGCCGAATACTATCCCGTGATGAAAGGCGCTGCCGACTTCCTTGTTGACTACATGCAGGAGCACCCGAAGTATGGCTGGCTAGTCACCGTGCCCACGGTATCGCCCGAACACGGGCCAATGGGTAAGCGAACCGAGGTGACAGCAGGCTCGACGATGGACAACCAGATTGTCTTCGACGTGTTGAGTCAAGTCATCAAAGCAGGAAAGGTGTTGGGTAAGGACAACTCTTATCTCGCAAAGCTCAACTCTCTACTACAAAAACTTCCTCCCATGCAGATAGGCCGCTATGGGCAACTGCAGGAGTGGCTCGTCGATGGCGACAACCCGAAGGACGAGCATCGTCATATCTCGCATCTCTACGGACTGTATCCCTCGAACCAGATTTCGCCCTACAGCCATCCGGAGCTCTACACGGCAGCTGCCAACACGCTCCGCCAGCGCGGCGACATGGCCACAGGCTGGAGTCTGGGATGGAAGACCAACTTCTGGGCCCGCATGCTCGATGGCAACCACGCCTTCCAGATCATCAAGAACATGCTGCACCTGCTGCCCAACGACCGGATGATGCGTCAATATCCGCAGGGCCGTACCTATCCGAATCTCTTCGATGCCCACCCGCCGTTCCAGATTGATGGAAACTTCGGTGTGTCGGCAGGCATCTGCGAGATGTTGCTGCAAAGCCACGACGGCGCCGTGCACCTTCTGCCGGCACTGCCCGATGCTTGGCAACAGGGCGAAGTGAAAGGTCTGCGTGCAAGGGGTGGCTTCGTGGTCGACATGAAGTGGGAAAACGGCCAACTGCAAAACAGTTCGGTCCTCTCGACCCTTGGCGGAACGCTGCGTCTGCGTTCAATGGTTCCTCTGAAAGGAAAGGGCTTGAAAGTCGCCAGCGGCGCATGTCCCAACGACTTCCTGGCACCTGCCGACATCCGCACTCCGCTTCGCTCGTCGGAACTGAGCGAATTCACCCTGCTGACTCCGCCGAAGGTATATGAATACGACCTTGAGACGGTTGCCGGCAAGACATACACCTTCACACGTCAACAATAAAACAACTAGCAAACTATATGAAATCAAGCAGAATCATACTCATTGCCGCTTTATTCCCAGTACTGTCGGCAACAGCTCAGAACCCTTTCGTACAGACATGGTTCACCAGCGACCCCGCACCTATGGTGCATAACGACCGGATGTACGTCTACACAGGACACGATGAAGACGGCGCCGACTTCTTCTGGATGCAGGAGTGGCGCGTGTATTCCACCGAAGACATGGTGAACTGGACCGATCATGGCACACCGCTCGCCCTGGAGTCGTTCTCATGGGCCGACGACCGCGCCTGGGCTTCACAGTGCATCGAGCGCGACGGCAAGTTCTTTTGGTACATCTGTGCACATTCCAAACGCTCCGGAGGTATGGCCATTGGCGTGGCTGTAAGCGACTCACCCACCGGTCCCTTCCGCGATGCGCTCGGAAAGCCGCTGTTCGAGAATGGTTCGTGGGATCACATCGATCCGACTGTAATGATCGACGATGATGGTCAGGCATGGCTCATGTGGGGAAATCCACAATGCTACTACCTGAAACTGAACCGCGATATGATCTCCTATAGTGGTGAGCTGGGCCTGCTCGATATGACCGAGGAGGCCTTCGGAAGTCCCGTCATGAGCAAACGAGAAAAGGGCAAGAAGTATAAGGACAGCTATGTGGAAGGTCCCTGGCTCAGGAAAGTGGACAGTTCAAAGTACAAGGTGGAGAGTTCTAAGCTATACCAGCTTCTCTATGCTGCCGGCGGCGTACCTGAGCACATCAGCTACAGTACGGCACCCTCGCCCACGGGACCGTGGACCTATGCCGGCGAAATCATGCCACTCTGCGACACAAAGTCGTTCACCAACCACTGCGGCGTGGCCGACTACAAGGGACACAGCTACTTCTTCTACCACACGGGCAAGCTGCCTGGCGGCGGAGGCTTCGGGCGCAGTGTCGCCGTCGAGGAATTCAAATATAATCCTGACGGTTCCTTCCCGACCATCATGCCGACCGACGAGGGAGTAGAGCCTGTTGCCACCTTCTGCCCCTTCCGTCGGGTGGAGGCTGAGACGATGGCTTTCTCGCGCGGTGTGAAAGCGGAGCAGAACGATGAGATAGGAGTCTATATCACCGATATCCACAACGGCGACTACATCAAGTTGCAGAACGTAAGCTTTGGCAATAAGGTTCCCCGTACGTTCAAAGCTCGTGTGGCCAGCGGCCTGCGTGGCGGACAGATTGAGATACGCCTCGACAGCCTCGGAGGAAAACTTCTTGGCACCCTCAACGTGCCAGGCACTGGCGGTTGGGAACAATGGCAGACGCTGAACCTCGACCTGGATTACTCTACCATTACCGACCAGAACTCGCCCAAGCGTACCATTTCCGGCCTTACCTTGCCAAAGACGGCCGACCTCTACCTTGTCTTCAAGGGACGCAAGGGTCCGAAGCTCTTCAACTTCGACTGGTGGGAGATGGCTGGTATAGAGCAGGTCAACATGCCGCTCTTCCAGACCAAGTACACCGCTGACCCCTCGCCGCTGGTTGTTGGCGACACCTTATTCTTATATACGTCGCACGACGCCTCGCCTGAGGATATTCCTGACCCGAATGAACGAAACTCTGCCGGATTCTTCATGTACGACTGGCTGCTATGGTCGACCACCGACATGGTAAACTGGACGGAGCACGGTGCCGTAGCCTCGCTAAAGGAGTTCTCCTGGCGCAGTCGTGAGAACGGAGCCTGGGCCATCCAGACCGTAGAGCGCAACGGCAAGTATTACCTTTATGCCCCACTGCACGGTCACGGTATTGGTGTGTTGGTGGCTGATTCGCCCTACGGTCCTTTCAAGGATCCGTTGGAAGAACCCCTCGTGTGGCAGAAGGAGCACTGGGACGACATTGACCCCAGCGTCTTCACCGATGCCGACGGACAGGCCTATATGTACTGGGGCAACCCCCACGTCTATTGCGTCAAGCTGGGCGAGGATATGATCTCCACACAGGGCGACATCCTGGTGCTCAATCAGCAGGACGGCGTCATGCGTCCCGTCAAGCAGGATGACTCCAAGATCAACCTCCGTGTGCCCTGGAGTCAGAAGGCCAACTGGGCCGTCCAGCACTATCAGGAGGGACCGTGGTTCTACAAGCGCAACGGCCACTACTACCTCGGCTTTGCCTCGACCTGCTGTCCTGAGGCGCTGGGCTATGCCATGAGCGATTCGCCAACAGGTCCATGGGAGGAGATTGGCTACATCATGCGTCCCACCGAGCGCGACCGCGGCAACCATCCCGGCATCTGCGACTTCAAGGGGCACAGCTACGTCTTCGGCCAGAACTACGACTTAATGCACCTGGAAACCTTCCAGCACCATGAGCGCCGTTCGGTGTCGGCACAGGAGATTACCTATAATACCGACGGCACCATTCAGGAGATTCCCTACTGGCTCGACCAGCAGCCCATGAAACAGTTGCAATGGCTCAACCCTTACCGCCGCGTGGAAGCCGAGACCATGAACTGGGGCTTTGGAGTGAAGTCGGCCAAGATGGGCATCGAGAACACCGGCGTCGTGAAGGATATGCCGGAGTCAACGGGTAAGAAGAATATGTATATCTTCGACCTCGACGATGGCGAGTACATTCGCCTGCGTGGCGTGGACTTCGGCAAGAGCGCCAGCCAGTTCCTGATGACGGCAGCCGCCACCGGTACCTGCACCATCACCCTGCGACTCGACAGCCAGGAAGGTCCCGTCATCGCCACGTTGCCCATCGGCAAGACGGGTTCTGTGGAGAAATACCGCCAGTTCAAGACAAAGGTGACCGGCGCCAACGGGGTACACGACCTCTACCTTTGCTTCTCAAAGACCAGTGGCGACGTGCATCTCGACTGGTGGCAGTTCAAATAAATATCACACGATTATAAAAACTATCGTCATCCTATCATGAATAAACGATTCTTTCACGTATTATTAGCCATGCTGCTCATCGGCAGTCTGAGCCTGCAGGCACAGGAACGGCGCCCCATCGACAACCAGCATCCGCTGTGGATGATTCACGTCGACGTCTGGAACAGTGCCGACCCGCAGAAAATCATTGACCTCATCCCGACCGACCTGCGTCCCTATGTCTGCATGAACCTATCACTCTCATGCCAATATGACAAGGACACAAATATGTACCGCATGCCGCGCTGCGCAGTGCGCACATATATGTCGTGGGCTACCGTCTGCCAACTCAACAACATGTGGTTCACCTGTCAGCCAGCCAGCGGCGGCCATACACACATTCAGGACACCGACCTCGAGACGTTCGAGTTCTTCTTCAAGAACTACCCGAACTTCCTGGGATGGAACTACGCCGAGCAGTTCTGGGGATTCGACGAAGCCGACGATGAGAGCAGCAGCACACAGGCATCGCGACTCGCGCTCTTCGCCAAACTCGTGCCCATGCACCATAAGTACGGCGGTTTCCTCACCATCTCCTTCTGTGGCAACATCTGGTCGCACGGACTCAACCCCATGGGAATGATGAAGCGCAATACCGACCTGCTAAAGGCCTGTAGGGATTATCCAGAAGCCATCCTCTGGCTGTATAAATACACTACCTCGTCGTGCTTCTACAACAATGAGAGTATGACTTTCGGACCGTTCATCTCCGGACTCGCCAAGAGCTACGGCGTGCGCTACGACAACTGCGGTTGGAACGGAGCCCTCGATGCCATCTTGGGCGACAATCATGGAAAGAAATACCCCGGTGCCGCCGGTATCGGAACCGTTATGGAACAGACCTGCGTCAACGGCGGCGCTGTCTGGGATGGACCGGAGCTCATCTGGACCGAGGACTTCCAAAACCAGAACAATTCCACCGTCGACGGCTACACCCGTCGCAACTGGGGCATGTTCCCCAACTTCCGCGGCATCTGGATTGATATGTTCCGTCAGATCATTAACGGAACCATGTATATCCCTTCGCGCGAAGAAGTAATCAATAAGACTAAGATTGTCGTCATCAACGACAAGAACAGCGGCAGCGATGAAGACAAATATGCTGCATGGGGCAATCTCTACGACGGTGTATACAAGCAGACAGATCCCTTTAACCGCGGCAACGGACAGTGGATGGACAACTTCTGCTACTTCAAGAAGACGGGCCGTTACGGTGCCATCCCCATCGTCATCGGCCTCTACGACGACGCTGCAAAATCAATTCCCGTACAGGTAAGGAAGTCCAACTATACCTCCCGCTGGAGTACCGTCTCTAAGAAGACGGCCGACTTCAATGCCCAGTACCCCGAAATCAGCAAGGGCGACCTCTACGTAAACCGCTACGCCAACCAGCTGGTCACCTACACCCCCTACACCTATCTTAATAAGAATAAGACTGCTTCGGCCGATATTCCCTTGCAGTATAACACCTGCGATACGCTGAAGCTGGTCTGGGGAAAACTCTCCAGCGGACTCATCCGAGAGTATGAAGACCACATCGACTTCTATCTGAACAACTACCGTAGCGACAGCACGACTGCCCAGATTGACGAGATCGTCATCACCGGCGTCACAGCACAACCTGCCTATACCCTCACCCGCCACTCCACGGGTGCAACAGGCTACTCAGTCAGTGCCACCGATAGCTACGATGCAGAGGCTGGCACCTATACCGTCTCTGTGAAGCACATGGGACCCGTCGGCATCACCATCAATTGTTCCGGCGCTGCCGACCGCTCTAATGTTGAGACAGTAGTGTTGCCACAACAGCCCCTGCCGCTCCCCAAACAGCCCGAAGATTACATCGGTCCCGTTATCATTGAGGCTGAGAACATGGACTACAAGAGCGTCAGCAGCGTAGCTCTCACCCACTCTGGCTGGTGGGCTACCGACATGTCTGAGTTTGCAGGCATGGGATACGTTCAGACAGGCGCCAACAGCTCCGCATCGCTGCGCCACCAGCTCAAGCTGAAGCAGGGTGGCGACTACAATATCTATGTGCGCTACTGCGGCTCGTCGAAGGCTGGCAACATCCGGGCCAGCGTGAACGGAACCAATCAGAACGTCGCCATTGAGAAAGTGGCCAAGAACGACTGGCACAAGGCCGTCTTCACCGCAACCCTGAAAGAAGGAACCAATACGCTGACGCTTACCAACTCCGGTGCCATCAACATGTACATTGATCAGATCATCTATGAGCCCGTCGGCACTCCAGCTACGAAATTCCAGATTGCCGTACGCGATGCCAAGAACGGAAAGGTGGTCGCCGATGTCGATTCTGCAGCACAGGGACAGACCGTTCACCTCACCATCACACCCGACGAAGGCTATGCCATTAAGGAACTGCGCCTCGTCAACTCCGTATTCTACACGATGGGCAAGACCATTCCCGTGACGAAGGACGCCACCGAGGTGACCTTCACTATGCCTGATGAGAACGTAGTCATCCAGCCTGCCTTCTTCGACAACTCCTCGGCCTATGTGCTCGACTTCACCAACGTCAACAACGGAGCTATGCCCGAAGGATGGCGTGCCGCCGACGGTAGCGATATCCACGAATATCCCAATTCCTACGGCAGCGGACCACGTACCTTCACTGGCTTCACGGGCTATCAGGGCAAAGCTCTTTACTGGCGCGTCACCAATGCTGAATACGGACGCCAGTCGGCCTACCCGCTCAATCTCGATCCCGGCTACTACAAGCTCACCTTCGCTATGGCAGCATGGAAAGGTTCGCCGAAGTACAAGGCTCGCATGCTCGATGCTAAGAGCAACGTCGTTGCCGAGACTTCCCTCTACACAGCCACCCCGAACGCTAATGGCAACTCCTCGGCTAACCTTACTTCGGCACAGCGCTACGAGCTGCCCTTCGAGGTCAAGGAAAGCGGGAAATACGTCATCAGCTTCGTCAACGACGGAACAGGATTCAATGAATTCCTGCTGCTCGAGTGCCGCGTCGCTGCCGACGCCGCAGCAGGCATCACCTTCCATACATCGTCCGACACCCGTTGTCCTGCCGGCATCTACAGCCCCTCCGGCGTCCGCCGACAGTCGCTGCAGCGCGGTCTGAACATCGTAGTCACCGAAGACGGCACAAAACGCAAGATCATGATTCAATAAACTTATAAACTACATTATGATGAAACTAAGAACTATTTTGGCAACACTACTCATTGCCTTCCCCGTGTGCCGCATCAGTGCGGCTGTCGATCCAAACTTCTACATCTTCCTCTGTTTCGGACAATCGAACATGGAGGGAGCAGCCCGACCCGAGGCCGCCGACATAGCCAGTCCCGGTCCTCGCTTCCTGCTGATGCCTGCTGTTGATTTTCCCGATAAAGGGCGCAAAATGGGCGAATGGTGCGAAGCCTCGGCTCCTCTCTGCCGTCCAAACACAGGTCTGACCCCTGCCGACTGGTTCGGTCGTACCCTCGTGGCTTCTCTGCCTGAAAACATCAAGATCGGTGTCATCCACGTGGCTATCGGCGGCATCGACATCAAGGGCTTCCTCCCCGACAGCATTCCCAGTTACGTCGAGAAGAAAGCTCCAGGCTGGATGAAAGGTATGCTGGAGGCTTACGGCAACAACCCCTACGAACGTTTGGTCACACTCGCCAAGAAGGCTCAGAAAGATGGTGTCATCAAGGGTATTCTGATGCATCAAGGAGAGACCAATACTGGCGACCCCAAGTGGGCTGGTATGGTGAAGCAAGTTTATGAAAACCTCTGTAGCGACCTGCAACTGAAGCCAGAGGATGTGAACCTCTATGTGGGAAATATTGTACAGGCCGACGGCAAGGGCGTATGCATTGGTTGTAAGAAACAAATCGACGAGCTGCCCCAGACCATCCATACCTGTCAGGTTATCTCGTCAGACAACTGCACCAACGGTCCCGACCGTCTGCACTTCGACGCTGCCGGCTATCGCGAGCTTGGCTGCCGTTACGGAGAGGCCGTTGCCCGTCAGCTTGGCTTTGAGCCGAAGCGTCCGAAAGACCTGCCTATTGCCGCAAAGAAGATCGAGGTTCCCGCCGACGCAGTCACTGTCGAGAACGCCATCCCCGGCAACGAGTTCCCGAAGATCGATAAACAGCGCCGTGCCTACTTCCGCATCAACGCCCCTCAGGCCAAGAAGGTCGTTGTTGATATCTGTAGCAAGAAGTACGACATGGAACCTGACGGTAAGGGTGGCTTCATGGCCGTCACCGACCCACTGCCCGTGGGATTCCACTATTATTTCATGAACATCGACGGCGTAAACTTCATCGACCCCGCCTCTGAGACCTACTTCGGCTGCAATCGCGAAGCAGGCGGTCTTGAGGTACCTGAGGGACCTGAAGGCGACTATTACCGTCCGCAGCAGGGCATTCCTCACGGACAGGTGCGCAGCATCTACTACCACAGCCCCAACTCTAAGTTCGGCGAGTGGCGTCATGCACTGGTCTACACGCCTGCCGAATACGAAAAGGGCAAGAAGCGCTATCCCGTCCTCTACCTCCAGCATGGCATGGGTGAGGGTGAGACCAGCTGGGCCCTGCAGGGCAAGATGCAGCACATCATGGACAACGCTATTGGCAAGGGCGAGGCCGTTCCGATGATCGTGGTGATGGAGAGCGGCGATATCAAACAACCCTTCGGCGGTGGCAACAACGGTGCCGGCCGTAGCGAGTATGGCGCATCGTTCTATCCTGTACTTCTCAACGACCTCATCCCTTACATCGACAGTAACTTCCGCACGAAGGCCGACCGTGAGAACCGCGCTATGGCAGGACTCTCCTGGGGTGGTCACCAGACGTTCGACGTGGTGTTGAACAACCTCGACAAGTTCGCATGGATGGGAACATTCAGCGGAGCTATCTTCGGCCTTGACGTGAAGACCGCCTACAATGGTGTCTTCGCCAATGCCGACGAGTTCAACAAGAAGATTCACTACATGTACATGAACTGGGGTAGCGACGACTTCATCAAGAGTGCCGACATCGTCCGTCAGCTACGTGAGCTGGGCATCAAGGTCGACTCCAGCGAGTCGGCAGGCACAGCCCATGAGTTCCTCACCTGGCGCCGCGGCCTCGCCGAGTTCATCCCCCACCTGTTCAAGAAGTAACCATTACTCCTTCAGCTATCCGAAGGTCAGGGCAGAGCCCATACCAAAGAGGCAGAGATTTACATCCCTGCCTCTTTCTTTTTCCTCATTTTCATTTTCCGATTTGCTTTTTCTCCCTTCCCTTTAGGGAGAGGGCGGGGGTAGGCTCCTTCTCCCTCCCCCTTTGGGGAGGGCAGGGGTGGGGCCTCAAAAAAAGAGCCCCGCAGTCTTATGACCACAGGGCTCTCATCAAAAGAAGGCGGCTACCTACTCTCCCACATTGCATTGCAGTACCATCGGCGCAAGCGGGCTTAACTTCTCTGTTCGGAATGGGAAGAGGTGGGACCCCGCCGCTATAACCACCTAATAAGGGGGTTGACATATCAACAAGCA
>JAFZAP010000064.1 GCA_017557185.1 Prevotella sp. | reverse complement strand
GGAGAGGCTCCATCCCTACAAGTGGCGGGACTCTTTACACGCGCCGCAGGCGCATTGCGCTCGGCTTTGCCGCTTTCGTAGCGGAGCGGAGAAAGAACATTTGAACGCGCGAAGCGCATTTGAACCGAAGGTCATCGACTGAAGCTGTGCTGTGACGCAAGCGTGGTGCACGAATTAGCGAAGGAGATAACTGCAGCTCTGCTGCATCGGGGTCGGGGTGAGGCTTTTTCCATTTTAACCTCCTATCCTCCCGTTTTTCTCGTAACTATCTATGTATCAGTTATTTAGTAAACATCTGACCTCCCGTCATACCTCCCGTCATACCTCCCGTCAAGCCCCACCCTAACCCTCCCCGTAGGAAGGGGACCCGTCCAACTTTTGTGGGTCACTTCACTCCTGACGGGAGGTTGACGGGAGGTATCGCGACGACACCTCCCGTGCCACAACCCCTTTGTACAAAGGCGTTTCCAAGCGAGACGGGAGGTAGGGAGGTTAAAAATGAGGCCTACCCCCAGCCCTGCCCTCCGTCGCTGCGCTCCCCTCATCGCTCCTTACTCGCGCTTCGCCCAAAGGGGAAGGGAGAAGGTTGCAGACATACGAGACATAGAGGCAATTATTTGCCCACAGATTTCTGATTTTGGAAGATTTTGAATAAGATTTTGATAGATTTCTCGCCGAAGGCGACCCATCGTTGTCCTATGTTCTTTCTCCGCTTCGCTCTAAAGCGGCCCGTTCTTGCTCCGTTTACTACGCAAGCGGCAAAGCCGAGTGGGTTCGATTACGTATGTCTAAAAAGTTAGGGGAGTCTTGTTATGAAACGGTCACAGGTCACAGCTGTGACCATGTGACCTTTTCGGCTCAAAATAGTGTGACCGTTTCATTTTGACACTTTGGTTGCAATAATTGCTGTTATATGGAAATAATGTCATGAAAAACGTCTGTTTGTTTACATTATGTCAAAATGGCCTCTGTGACCGCCCTTTGAAGCTGAGAGGACACATGGTCACAGCTGTGACCTGTGACCGTTTATTTGTTAAAAAGCCTTAATTCGTGGCGTTTCTTTCATCATTTCAATAGACATAGAGACAAAGAGCCGAGCGCAGCGCGAAGCGAATAGTGAATAGTGAACCTATGGAGCAGCGAGTGCAGAGCCAAACTTGTTTGAGCTATGCCGAGTCGACAGAGGAAGACCGAAGGTCAATAGTTTATGATTACACTTGGATCGGAATTCTCAATTTCACCGCTCTCCCGCCTGCTGATAGGCGAGTAGCTGATTGTACATTTGCTGGGCACGGTCGGGATCGAGGAGATTGGCGGACAGCGTGAGGTGGTAGAGCACGGCGAGATGTTGCCGGAAGAGGCGTGCGTAGGCGGGTCGGCGGCTGTCGGGAAGAGAGAGTATCCAGCGGAGGTATTGCGAGGAGAGGTGCCAGACGGCATCGATATGTCGCCACGCCTGTGCCTCCTTTCCCAACTGTGCGTAGGCACGCGCAAGGAAGTGGGCACCGCTCTCATGGCTGAACGGTATGTTGTAGGCCGGCAACTCACGGTCGCACCGCTGCAACACTTCCAACGCTTTCGGCCGATCGGTTTTCAGGAGTTGCATCGCCAGCTGGGCAAACGTCAGGCGCATGCGGCAATACATGTTGACAGAGGGCGTGTCGAGATAGATACCTGGACGGGTGATGCCGCCATAGCGGAAGCGATGCATGAGATTCCGGTAGGTGCGCGGGGTGTCGATGCGAACCTCGTCGGGCTGGTGGCGGAAGGGTGTGAAGCGTTCGGCAATGCCCTCGGCGGTGAGGTATTCATCAAGGTTCAAATACTGGCTGGCGGGTACGGAGGAACAGACGTAGAGGGGCCGGCGCCAGTTGGCATTGGCCAGCGTCTCGAGGAATGCCAGCTGCCCTTTGTGCAGGCCGTGCCGCCCTTTCAAGGAGATTTCCATGCGGTCGGGAATCTCATCGTCGGAAAGCTGCGAGGCTGGCCTGCCGTCGGGAGCCATCATCCCACTTTCGCGTATTGCCTGCTTATCGATGCGCAAATAGACGCTGTCGGTGGGAATGACTTGCATGGACGGATCGCTGCTGCACACCCAGTGACGCAGAATGTTGCGCAACTCAAACGGCTCGTCGCCGAACTGTCTCCTTGCCTCCTCGGGATGCTGCCGACAGAACTCCTCGACCTGCTGCCGCAACTCAGGCTGTATGAAAACATAGTTGCGGCGATTGCCGGCATAATCGGTCTGCTTCCAGGGGATGGGGAGTGCCGGAGCGTTGGCGTTGGGGCGCCGCTGTTGGTCGATATACCAATCGGTGGGCAGATAGTTGAGATTGCACACGCGGACATCGGTACGCACGTCCTCCACCTCTTGATTATACCAAAGGGGGAACGTGTCGTTGTCGCCGTCGCAGAAGAGGATGGGGTTCCCTTCGGATTGGCACGATTCGAGGTAGTTGCGGCCGAAGTCGCGGCAGGTGTAGCGATGTGAGCGGTCGTGGTCGTCCCAGTTTTGGGAGGCCATGAGGAGGGGGATAAGCCCCACCCCGACCCTCCCCAGTAGGGAGGGAAAGCCCCACCCCAGCCCTCCCCAAAGGGGGAGGGAGAAAGAGGAAAGGAGATGAAGGGAGGGGAGTAGGTTACATATAGCGGCGACGCCGAGGCCACACCAGATGGCGAAGGCATAGAAGGAGCCGGCATAGGCATAGTCGCGCTCGCGCACCTGCAGCGGATTCTGGTTGAGATAGACCACGATGGCGAGACCCGTCATGAAGAACAGGAAGAACACTACCCAGAACTGCTGTATGCCGCGCTGTCCGCGGCGCAGTCCCTGCCAGAGGAGTCCGATGAGACCGAGCAACAGCGGCAAGCCGTAATAGACATTTCGTCCCTTGTTGTTGCGCAGGTCGTCGGGCAACAACGACTGGTCGCCGAGCCGCAGGTTGTCGAGCAACGGGATGCCCGTGATCCAATTGCCGTGCTCGAGTTCGCCTTGTCCCTGAATATCGTTCTGCCGTCCGCAGAAGTTCCACATGAAGTAGCGCCAATACATGAAATTACACTGATAGGAGAGGAAGAAGCGCAGGTTCTCCCACTGCGTGGGCATCTTCACATTGACCGGTTCGCCACCATAGTCGTAGGGCACCAGGCGACCTTCGACACCTCCCATCCAGCGCTCGTAGGCATCGGCCTTCTGCGAGTCCCACATACGCGGGAACAGCATGTTCTGTGCATACACCATTCTTTCCTGCGTCTCAGCCACGAAGTATTCGTCGCGCTGACCTGCAGCCTTTGGTCGGCGCTTATAGACCGGTGCCCCCTTCTTGATTTTCGTACGCATCATACCGGACCCTGCGACAGGCTCGAACACCGGCTGCGACGTATAGGCCTGACCATAGAGGAGCGGTCGCTGACCATACTGGTCGCGTGCCAGATAGGCTGCCAGCGTGAAGACATCCTCGGGAGAGTTTTGGTCCATCGGCGGATTGGCTGCCGAACGGATGAGGATAACAGCATAGCTGCTGTATCCGATGACGAGCATCAGAAGACAGAGCAAGGCCGTGTTCCAAAGGCGTTTGCCTCGTCGCGCGGAGTACCAGAGTCCCCACGAAAGGGCGAGGAACAGAACGATGATATAGAGGAAGACACCTGTGTTGAAAGGACAATGGAGCTTGTTGACGAACAGCAGTTCGAACCACCCCGCCATTTTCACGATGCCCGGGATGACGCCATAGAGTACGCCAGCCAGCAACACGATCGACACCGCCAGCGCACGGAGTGATCCCCAGAGGGTGGCATCGGCGTGGCGGCGGTAGTACCACACCAGCACGATTGACGGCAGGCAGAGCAGGTTGAGCAGGTGTACGCCGATGGAGAGGCCCGTCATATAGGCGATGAGCACGAGGTAGCGGTCGGCATGCGGTTCGTCGGCGTGGTCCTCCCACTTCAAGATGAGCCAGAACACGATGGCGGTGAAGAACGACGAGAACGCATAGACCTCGCCCTCAACAGCCGAGAACCAGAACGTATCGGAGAAACAATAGATGAGCGAGCCGACGAGTCCCGCCAGAAGTGCCAGCGGGGCAGGCTGAGCGAGTTGTCGCACCAGATGGGTGATGGTCCAGAAGAGGAACATCACCGTTGCTGCCGACAGCAGCGCGTTCATGAGGTTGATCATATAAGCCACATGCGCCTTGTCGGCGGCGAACTGCGACACAACGTTGGCAGCGAGCATGAAGAACGGTGCGCCCGGCGGATGGCCTACCTCCAGTTTGTAACCACTCAGAATGAACTCAGGACAATCCCAGAACGAGGCGGTGGGCTCCATCGTGGAAATATAGGTAAAGGCGGCAATGGCGAATACCACCCACCCCATCGCCGTATCGACGCGGCGTTGATCAAATGAGAAATGTTTCATGCGGCAAAGGTACGGCCTTTACCTGTTTGCGGGCGAAAAAAGTGTCTGACAATTGTCTGACAATTGGGGCCCCACCCCAGCCCTGCCCTCCGTCGCGAATGGGGGATTCGCTCCCCTTTGTGGGGCCGCAGCCACGCCGGTGGCTGCTCTAAAGACCCCAGTCGCCAAAGGGGGAGGGAGAAAGGCCTCACCCCAGAGTGAGGCTATAGCTGCGACCGCGGTCAACGGTGACGGTGAGAGAGCTGTGTTGGGCGAGGACTACCTTCAAGCGGCGGATGAGGGTGTAGAGGGTTTCCGATGCATCGGGCTTCTTCGGCCAGAGGGCTTCGGTAATCTCGCGGTGTGAAAGCTCATGACTCGGCGATAGGAAAAACATCGTCAGCAGATGGTGCTGCATCGGGGTGAGGTGGACGAGGTTGTTCTGCTGGTCGTAGAAATGCCGGGCGTCCTCATCGTAGCGCAGACCGCCAAAAGAAGCATCTTGTCCTTCGACAGGAAGGGGACTACAAGAGGCGAGTGTCTTCCTGCGATACCACCACAGCGAGGCAATTGCCCAGCAGGCGGCAAGGAAGGCGAAGAGTGTTGAGAGACGCTGGTCGCTGAGCCGGAAGACGGCAGCGGTGGAGCATTTCGCCTGAATCTCCCCCTGCAGGGTATAGGCCAGATAGGCCGTATCGCGCAGTTCGCCTATCGAGAGGCTTGCCCGATAGTTGCGGATGGTGTCGGGGGTGATGACACAATGATCCTGTGCTGCGAGCGTCACGAGGAGAGCCTGCTGCAGGTCGGCATCAACGACATCGCGGGTGTCCTGATAACTCTTCATGCCCGTCAAGGCCGATGAAATGGCGAAAAAGAGGAATACAACGACGGCGTATCTTGGTTTCATAGGGTTGAGAGGTTATTCTTTGATGATACATTCTACGATTTTCTCCGTGCCCTCACGGGTGAGGAGGCGGAAGCGGTGGGATTCGCCCTTGATGAAGCGGAAGCGCAGGAAGTCGGCATAGGTGGCGATGGGCCGCTGGTCGATTTGCAGGATGATGTCGCCCTGTCGCATGCCTGCCTTGTAGGGTTGGCTGCCCTCCCAGATGAGTCCCACGATGGGCCGTCCGCGATCGGGCACGAATGCCACGCTGAACTGCTTGTTGCCCACATGCACGGAACTGGCATCGACGGAATCAGCCAGCAGGGTGTCGGGGAGGAAGGTGATCTGCTTGCGGAAGGGATTGATGACGACGCTGCCGTAGTCGAGCAGCCGTGCACCGATCTTCGACGCGCCCTGTGTGGTGATGGTGCGCAGGTCGGTGAATGCGAAATCACCCCATTTCAGTCGGTCGAGATGCAGGAACACCACTTCGTCCTTCTTCTCAAGTCCGAAGCCTCCCAGCGAGAGATGTCCCTCGGCACGCCCCTCCACCTGCCGCTCCACCTCGTTGGCATTCTTGCCGTAGGCAGCCTTGGGGTTGAGGATCTTCTGCAACAAAGTGGGTGGCGTCAGGTCGTTCTGCAGGTGTTCATCGAAACTCTGCTTGCTCATGGTGTAGAGGGGCGCGGACCCCGTGTCGAAGAGGACTTCGTCGGTGTGGCGCACGAACGGGCTGACATAGAGATAAGGCACGAACCACTTCAACTTGTAACGCAGGGTGTGGCCCGCGGCTTCCTCGGCTTGGAAATACTGCCTGGAATCGGTGAGGATGAGCATGCCCCGCTGCTTGTCGATCTTCGCGCAGAGTCCCCGGTTGAAGAGGTCGAAGCCAATAATGGCGTCGTACTTCTCGCTGATGGACCGTCGCGGCATGAGCGATGCCACATATCCGCTGACGGTGAGCGGGGTGTGCTGTGTGGCGAAGGTGAACGACGGCAGTTGCACCACCCGCACCGTATCGACACGATTGTTGGCGTCGCGCGAAATGATGTTGCCCAGCGGCACGAGGGAACTGATGTTGTTGTTGGCATAGACCATTCCCTGACTGGAACCCGTGTCGAGACAGAACCGATACACCTTTCCCCCGATCTGTACAGGGACGAGGATGAGGTCATCCTCCACCTCGATGCAAATGGTGTCGCAGAAGTTCTCGGCCGACAACCCGAAGTCAGGGTTGTAGCGCTGCAGCTGCTGGGCATGGAGGGAGGAGCCCCACCCCAACCCTCCCCAAAGGAAGAAGCCCCACCCCCAACCCCTCCCCCGCAGGGAGGGGAGAAGGGAGCCTACCACCAGCCTTGCCCTCCGTCGCAAATGGGGATTTGCTCCCCTTTGTGGGGTCGCAGCCATACCGATGGCTGCTCTGAAGTCCTCCGTCGCGAATGAGGGATTCGCTCCCCTTTGTGGGGCCGCAGCCACGCCGGTGGCTGCTCTACAGACCCCAGTCGCCCCAGTCGACCCAAAGGGAGGGGAGAAAAGGAAGCCCCACCCCCAACCCCTCCCCCGTAGGGAGAGGAGAAGGGAGCCTACCACCAACCCCATTCTCAAGGAAGGGGAGATGCGGGCGAAGAATGCCTTGATGCTGCTTCGGGTAATCACAACTATCAACTGTCAACTGTCCGCTCGGCTTTGCCGCTTGCGTAGCATCGCGGAGCAAGAACTATCAACTCTCCACTGATGTAATATTTCCGCCTTTCTCTGTCAGTTCGCCGGCATCGATGAGCATAGCGACGGCAACCTCCAACGCCTGATCGGTCTGCTGGGTGCGGCGGCTGTAGCCCATCGCTTTCGCAAACTGGCGCTTCATGTCGTCGAGGGGCACTGCCAACTGCTCGCGGATGAGGAAGCGGGCGTACTCCTCGATGTCGGCCTGCGGCATCTTGTCGACAGCATTCTGATACTTCGCCACTGCCTTCGTGAGGGCTGGCGACATCGTGACTTCCTTCTCTGTCACAATCTCGTCCTTGCTCACGGCAAACGGAAGCGGGGAGGGAGCTTTGGGAGCCCCACCTTGGGAGGGAGATTGAGAGGTTGAGGGTTTCGCGGGCTTCTCCTCAAGAGCCTTTCGGATGCGCTCCACGACAGCCTCCTTGTTCATCAGCCAATCGACCGACCACAACCTTAGCAGCTTCCAACCGAGTCCCTGGAGCACGCCAGGCTGACAGATTTCGCGGTCGCGCTCGGTCTTTGTCTCATAGTAGCGCGTACCGTCGCAGATGATACCTAACAGGTAGTTCTGGCTGTTCTTCGGGTCGAGGACAGCGAGGTCGATCTTGAAGGCCGAACGACCTACCGACGTATCTACCTCGTAGCCGAGCTTGCGTATCTCGCTAGCCACAGATTCGAGGATGTCGGCAGGCTCGGTCTGCGACTTCACCTGTCCGGCGTTCACCGCCATACGTCCGTTGCGGGCAAACTCGAGGAATGCCTTCAGTCCGGCAACACCGAGTGCACTCGAGCGGCGCAGGTCGATTTGCTCAGGTTTGAGCGTTGAGAACACCATCATCTCATAGCGGGCACGCGACACAGCGACATTCAATCGGCGCTCACCGCCGGAGTTGTTCAGCGGACCGAAGTTCATCGACACCTTGCCGGTCTTGTCGGGACCATAGCCCACCGAGAAGAGGATGACGTCGCGCTCGTCGCCCTGCACGTTCTCGAGGTTCTTGATGAAGATGGGCTCCTCTACATCGTATGCCTTGCGCTCCAGGTCGGCATGCTTCGCCAGCTCATCGGTGAGCAGGTCTTCGATGAGGTTCTGCTGCACCTTGCTGAATGACACAATACCGATACTGCGCTTCGCCAGCTCGTCGTCGCTCAGGCGGCGCACCACCTCCTTGACGATTGCCTCGGCCTCAGCGCGGTTGCAGCGCGTCTTGCCGTAGTCGTAGGTACCGTCGATGGGGATGAGCTGCACCTTCGAGGCGCGGTCGTCGACGGAGGGGAATGTGTAGAGCTTGCTCTCGTAATATTGGGCATTCGAGAAAGCGATGAGACTCTCGTGCTTCGAACGGTAGTGCCACGTCAGATAGCGGGCAGGCAGCGACAACGTGATGCAATCGTCGAGGATGCTCTCCATATCGTCGATGTCGGCTTCTTCCTCATCAACTGCATTGGTGGCGAAAAAACTCGTAGGCGGCATCTGCTTCGGGTCGCCCACGCAGATCAGCGCCTTACCGCGGGCAATAGCGCCCACGGCTTCGGAGGTAGGCATCTGCGAAGCCTCGTCGAAGCACACGATGTCGAACGGCGGCTGGTCGAGGTCGATGAACTGTGCCACAGAAATCGGGCTCATGAGCATCACCGGACAGAGCTTCGGCAACAGCGTGGGAATCTGATCCATGATGTGTCGGATGGTGGCGCCGCGACCGTTGGTGGCGATGTAGCGCTTCAGGACACCCAGCTCCGTGATGGCGGTGGGCTTCAGCGTCTGCGAAGGCACGTTGGCGGCCAACTTGCAGTAGAGCATCTTCTTCGTGAGCTCCTGGAACTGCTTCGCCATATCGCGGTATTTGGCGATGGCGTCCTCGAAGAGCAGGCCGTTGAACATCTGCAGCTTCGGCTCACTGTCGACCATCTGCAGCGCCATATATTTATAGGTGCCCTTGAGCATCGCCTGTGCGGCAGTGTGGGCGCTGACACTCTCGTGGTTCATGTAGTCCACCACCTTCTCAAGATGCAGCTCTTGCAGTTCGCGCTTGCGGATGCACCACTGTGCCCAGTCGCGGCTGGACGACAGATTTTGCTGCCATTGCGGCAGGAGTCGCTGCAGGGCAGGGATGTTCTCATCGTCGAAGTCGCAGAGCTCCTGCATCTGACTAATGCCTTGCAGAAGAGTCTTGCATTCCTGCGTGACGGCAGGCGGCAGAGCGGGCATCGCCGAGAGACCGGCCTCGCGCAACTGCTGTTTCAGACTGTCGAGCTGACCGAGCAGACCATCGACGTCGCCTTCTTTCACATCGGACCGGAAAGCGCGCAGGCCTTTCATGAAGGAGCGCTTGGCGAAGAACTTAGGCAGGAACCACTTGCCGAGCACTTCGTTCCACCGCGTGCGCAACTGCTGCGGGTCTTGCGCGAGAATGCCCTCGCCATACTGCGAGGTGAGCGTTTCGAACTTCTCGATAAGGCTGGCCGTCCAGCGTACGCCGTTGAGCGAATGCGGCTGCTTGAAGCTGGCATTGCCATTGACGTGGGTGATGAGCGAGTCGGCCGTCTGGAGTTGCTTCTCCAGCTGCGGCAGCCATTCGGCAATGCGCGTCTGTGCCTGCTGCGACGGATCGTAGATGTTAAGTCCCTGCAGTTGATGGCGTGCCACAGGACCCGTGATAGCGAACACCGTGTCGAGGGTTTCAATCTTCTCGGCAGCCTCCTGCAGCTTTCCTGCGGTGAGGCCGTCGACGAAGTGTGCCGAAGGCGTGATTTCTTCGCCAGGAATAGCCTCGTAGCGGCAGATGCAGTCGTAGAGCGAGAGCCCTGACGCCTGCTTTTGGTGCAGCAGCTGGATGTAGGCTGACAACTGCTGACGCTGCTCGAACAAATCCTTCGATGCCTGTGCGTACTCCTCGGGATCCTTGATGCGGGTGAGCTCGAGTGTCGACTGCAGCTGTCGCAACAGGTGGCTCTTCGTCACCTTGTTGGAGTGCAGTTCCAAGCAGAACGGGTCGAGGCCTATCTTCTTCAGACGCTTCTGTACCACCTCGAGGGCCGCCATCTTCTCGGCGACGAAAAGCACACGGCGTCCGTGATACAGGGCATTGGCAATCATGTTGGTGATGGTCTGGCTCTTACCGGTTCCCGGAGGGCCATAGAGGATGAAGCTGCGACCCTCGCCCGACTCCACCACAGCCTCCATCTGCGACGAGTCGACGTCGACGGGAATGGCAAACTCTTGGGGTTCCACATGCAGGTCGATATGACGGGCATCGGTATCGCTCGTCTCTTTCTTCTCGCCACTCGTCTCTCCTACCCAACTCTTCTGGAACAGACTCTCGATGATAGGCGAACGGCGCATCTTCTCGGCATTGCTGTGGATGTCGTTCCACATCACGAACTTGTTGAACGAGAACAATCCAAGCATCGATTCCTCAATGACATCCCACTTCGGCTGCGACTCCAGTTGGGCGCGAACCATTGAGAGCACGCTGCGCACGTCGATACCGCTCTCGTCCTCGGGCAGCGGCTGCAAGCCCTTCAGGTCGATCTGGTATTGCTGGCGCAACATCTCCACAAGGGTGGTGTTGATGGTCATATCTTCATCGCGACGGCGAACGATGTAGTTGTTGCCGCTGCGGCGCACCAGTTCCACAGGCATGAGCAGCAGCGGGGCAAACCGCGGACGCACACTCTTCTCGTTCTCATACCAGCGCATCAGGCCAAACACCATGAACAGCGAGTTGGCACCATTCTCCTCGAGTGCCGTTCGCGACTCACGATACAGGAATTTCTGGGCACTCGCCAACTCCTCGGCGGTGAGATAGGTGTTCAGGCGGTTGTGGCGGATGTCCTCGGCCACCAGCTGCTGCAGCTCGTCCTTGTAGAGGCGCGAGTCGTAGATGCCGAACTCGTCGGGCTGCAGGCGCTTCTTCACGGGTGCTGCCTGCATCGAGTAGTCCTCGCGTTCGAAGATATGGTCCTCGAGTACGTCGATGTCGAACGACACGAAGGGAATCACACGACGGCCCGTGCGCAGGTTCAGCAGATTGTTGCGCAGCGAGAAGTCGAGTAGCTTACGCTCCCAGATCTGCTGTCGCGTGATGTTCTGCTCATTGCCTTTACCGCTCAGGTCGACGGTGCGCATCTCCTTCAGCTCGGTGGTCGACTGCTTGTGGTCAAGGCCTGCGTTCTGCCAAACGCCGTCGATCTTCACAGGTAGCGGGCGGATGCCTTCCATGCGGCTGCGGTAGATGTCACAGAACAGCACGAACTTCGCCTGCTCAGCCACCAGATGGTGTTCGCCCATCTCGACGGCCTTCTCGAACGGGATACCATCCGAGCTGGCCAGTGCCGTTGCCTCGACGAGCACCATCTGACTGATGCCGTTGGCGATAGCCTTTGAGAGGAACGACCAGTCGTCGCTCACGCTATAGGGAGCGTAATGATCGACTAGCCAGCAACCCACGTACATATGTCCTTGCTGCAACACCAGCAGCGGATGCAGGCCGCACGCTTCGAGCACCGAGGCGAACAGCAACGACAGATCGAGGCATGTACCCAGCTTCTCGTCGAGCACACGATCAGCCAGCCGCACACGCTGCCCAGTCTTCTCATAACTGGCAGGCGGTGCTGAGTAGACCAGTCCTTCACCGCGCAACGCCTCGTAGACGGCTGCCACCTGTGCTCGCACGCGATTGGGGTCCTGCGTCTGGTATTCGTCGAGGGAGGCGCTACCCGTGAGTTTCTCCAGCTGAGCAGCCGCATTCACCATCACACGCGACAGCTGCGGCGTGTTCGGAATGACGAATGCCGCCAGCATCTCGGGCCTCACGCCCACGCCTGCCCACTCGTCGAAGGCCAGCAGGCGCAGCGGGAAGGGGGGCAGCGACAGGTCATCGCCAGCACCAGTGATTGTCAGCGTGAACGCTGTCTCCACGCTCTCACTCATCTCGCGCAACTTGTCGAGGTCGGGTTTCACGTCCACATCCGTCACGCGCACCGTCATCCCCGAAGGCACGCTGTCGAGAATGCACTCGCTATCGGCAATCAGCTCGCCGCTCACCTTTACTCGCACATTGTGCCATTCGTCATCGGTGTCGTTGGTTATCTCCACAAACTCCAGACACTTCTGGCCGCTCGCAGCCATAGCGTAGTTCAAACACGGTAGGTATTCCACCTTCACGTCCTTAGCATCAATACAAGGATTTGAGTTCATATTCCTGAGGTTTTAATTATTTTTACTTCTTCCCGGTCAAAAGGGTATCAAATGCAAAAGTACATAATATTTCGCACATTCCAACCTCTTCACCCAATTTTTTATAGCTCTATAACATTTTCAGTTGTCTGTTTTCAGAAAAGTATCGGACTTTGCAAAAAAGTATTTGTGTAGTTCAAATTTTATCTGTATATTTGCATCGGCTTAGGATGTTTCAGCTGGGAAACTACTAACGAGCCACCTAAATCGAGTCAGTTATGAACAGAAAAAGTATTACGACCTGGCGTCTCGTCTTTGCAGCCGCACTCCTACTGGCAGCCTGCAACACATCGAAGGAGCCGACGACCCAGAGCGAACAACTGGCCGCACGCATGCTGACACTGCAGCAGCGCGGATACATGTACGGACATCAGGACGACCCGTTCTACGGACTGACGTGGTCGGGAATCGCCGATCCTGCCAAACCCGAGCTGGGGCGCAGCGACGTGCTCGAGGTTGTGGGCGACTATCCTGCCGTGATGGGATTCGACCTCGGCGGCATCGAGATGGGCGACGCGAAGAATCTGGACAGCGTGCCCTTCCAGCGCATCCACGACGAACTGATGGAACACGTTGCGCGAGGCGGCATCGTGACGCTGTCGTGGCATCCGCGCAATCCGCTCACGGGCGGCAATGCCTGGGACGTCGCTGATACGACGGTGGTAAGAAACATCCTGCCTGAAGGTTCCGTCCACGAGAAATTCCAGTTGTGGATGCAGCGTGTCGGTGATTTCATCGCATCGCTGAAGGATGATAAAGGACAGCCCGTTCCCATCATCTTCCGCCCGTGGCACGAGAACAACGGGTCGTGGTTCTGGTGGGGGCAGAAGCTATGCTCGGACGAAGAGTTCCACGCGCTGTGGAACATGCTGCAAGACTATCTGCGCGACGAGCGCGGCTTCAGCAACCTGCTGTGGAGCTATTCGCCAAACCTCGACGGAGGCTGGACCGAGGAACGCTTCCTGCAGCGCTACCCGGGCAACGACCGCGTGACTCTCATCGGCGAAGATGCCTATCAGTGGGGCACCGAAGAGGACTTCAAGAAGCAGCTGACCATCGACCTCGACTTCCTCTCCGACTTTGCCAAACGCAACGGGAAGTTGCTTGCCATGACCGAGTGCGGCTATAAGAACATCCCCGATTCCACATGGTGGACGCGCGTGCTGAAACCCATCATGGACCAGTATCCACTCTGCTATTTCCTCACCTGGCGCAACTACGAGAAAGAGTATTTCGGACCGTCGCCCGCTGAGCATAGTGCCCCCGACTTCAAGAAACTCTATGAGGCAGAGAACACGCTGTTCCTGAAGGATATCCAATGAGCACAACCCCTGACGAAAGAACAAAACAACAAAAATAACAAAAACTATCAAATCATGGTTACATTAAAAGAAAAAATCGGATACGCATTGGGCGATGCAGCCGCCGGTGGTATCACATGGAAGGTGATGTCGATTGCTTTCCCCTTGTTCTTCACCAATGTGTTTGGACTGACCGTGGCCGACACTGCCACGCTGATGCTCATAGCACGTATGTTCGACGTGGTCACCGATCCCCTGATGGGCTCGCTGGCCGACCGCACCCAGAGCCGCTGGGGCACCTATCGCCCGTGGCTCATCTTCGGCGCCGTGCCTCTGGGCGTTATCTTCGCATTGCTGCTCTACACACCTGACTTCGGTCCTGTGGGCAAGCGCATCTGGGCCTACACGCTCTATCTGCTCATGATGGCTGTCTATACTGCCGTGAACGTACCCTATGGCTCGCTGCTGGGCGTGATGACTGCCGACGACAACGAGAAGAACCAGTTCTCGTCGTTCCGCATGGTCGGTGCCTACGCAATGGGATTCATCACGCTGCTCTCATTCCCCTATCTGCAGAAGATGGTGGGCGGCACACCTGCCCATCAGTATGCCGTACTGGGAGCTGCTCTCGGTGGAGTAGCCACGCTGATGACGCTGGCATGCGGACTGCTCACGAAGGAGCGCCTGAAGCCCGTTCGTGCCGAGAAGTTCACGTTCAAGCCCTTTGCCGACTTGTTCAAGAACAAACCTTGGATCTACCTGACACTCATCGGTATCTGCACCAATTTCTTCAACGGCTTCCGCTATGCGGTAGCAGGCTATCTGATGGAATACTGCCTGCATGGCGATGTCACCGTGAGCGGACTCATCATCAATTACACCGTGTTCATGACCTTCGGTGAAGTGACCTGCATGATCTTCGGCGGACTCTCGCCCAAGTTCACACAGTGGATGGGCAGCAAGCGCAAGGCATTCACCGTAGCAGCCATCATCTGTGCCGTCACATCCGTGGCCTTCTTCTTCGTTCCCATGGATCCTGCCTATATCTGGGTGCTCATCGCCATCGTGATTCTCACCTCCGTCGGCGTGGGTTTGTATTCCCCGCTGCTGTGGTCGATGTATGCCGACGTGGCCGACTATGCCACCGAGAAGAACGGAACCTCGTCGACGGGCCTCATCTTCTCTTCGGGAACGATGGCACAGAAGTTCGGATCGGCTATCTCCGGTGCACTCGTCGCTTTGTTCCTCGGTATGGCAGGCTTCTATTCAGGCACCGATGCCAGCGGTCAGACCGTTGTCACCATCACCGACATGGAAGCCGTACGCTCGATGACGTGGGCATTGTTCTCCATCATCCCGGCCGTCATCGTACTGATCATGTTGTGGCTGCTGTATAAGTATCCCATCAAGAAATAATGGATCGGCGCATCATCAAGATGAAACAAGAAGTGCAGGATGTTCTCGAAAACAACATCCTGCGCTTTTGGCTCGACGTGATGCAAGACCACGAGCACGGCGGCTTCTACGGACAGATGACGGGGCGGGGCGAGCTGGTGAAGACCGCCGACAAGGGCGGCATCCTGAACGCCCGCATCCTCTGGGCGTTCTCGGCAGCCTATCGCGTGCTCCGCAAACCCGAATACCTCGAGGCAGCAACACGTGCCAAGGACTACATCCTCCGTCATTTCATCGACCCTGACTTTGGGGGCACCTATTGGAGTGTGGACTACCTCGGCCGGCCGCGCGACACCAAGAAGCAATTCTACGCCATTGGCTTCATGATCTACGGCCTGTCGGAGTATGCCCGCGCCACTGGCGACCGCGAGGCTTTGGACTACGCCCTCGAGCTGTATGAGTGCATCGAAGCGCATTCGCTCGACCACGTGTACAACGGCTACATCGAGGCTTGCACCCGCGAGTGGGGCGAGATGGCTGACATGCGCCTCTCCGACCTCGATGCCAACTACCCCAAGTCGCAGAACACCCATCTGCACATCATCGAACCCTACACGAATCTCTACCGTGCTTTGCACGAAATGGATAATGGAAAATGGAAAACGAAGAATGGTGGAGCAGCGAGGGTTGAGCACTCCCTGCGCAACCTCATCAGCATCTTCACCGACCGCATCCTGAATCCGCAGACCCACCATCTCGACCTTTTCTTCGAAAACGACTGGACACGCGGAGCCGGACATCTGGAGAGCTACGGCCACGACATTGAATGCTCGTGGCTACTCCACGAGGCGGCCTTGGTGTTGGGCGACAAAGCTGTAATAAAGAAGATGGAACCTATCGTGCAACTCGTGGCAAAGGCTTCCGAAAAGGGCTTGAACGCCGACGGCTCGATGAACCACGAGGCCAACCTCGACACCGGACGCGTCGACGACGACCGCCATTGGTGGGTGCAGGCAGAGAATGTCGTGGGATGGATGAACCTCTACCAGCACTTCGGCGACGAGGACGCCCTGCAGCGAGCACTCCGAGGGTGGGACTACATCCGGCAAAGCCTCATCGACTACGAAGGCGGCGAGTGGTTCTGGAGCCGCCACAGCGACGGAACGCTGAACACCACCGACGACAAGGCTGGTTTCTGGAAGTGTCCCTATCACAACAGCCGCATGTGCTTGGAAATCATTGAGCGTTTCTTCTCCATGAGTTCACGCACATTGCCGAACGACTCCGCATGCTCCATCCACTCCTTCAGCACAGGCGTTATCGTGTCAGCCGACGACGCCACCTCCAGAAACTTCAAGTAGGCTTCAGTCGCATGCCTTCCGTCTTCCTCGATGAGTTCGTAGGTCTGCGCGATGTTGTAGAGCGAGGCTACCGACTGCGGATTGTACTTCAGACAGTTCTTCCAATCCCAAATCGCTGAATAGTACTCTTCGTTCTGATAATACCCCTCTGCCAGCGCCGAGTGCAGGTTGAACATCGCTGCATCTTCGGGCTGCATGCGCTGCAGGGCCATGAGCAGGACGTGGATGCCCTCCTTGTTTTGCTGCATCTTCACCAAGGCGGCACCCAAGTGGTATAACGGCCAAGCCTTCGCCGAGTCGTTCAGTTCGACGGCACGTCCATAGTGCTCAACGGCTTTCGGGAGCAGAAGAGAATCCGTCTCTGCCAACTGCTCGTAGCACATACCCAACGAATAGTGGGTAGAGAATGCAGAGTCGCCCAATGCCAACAGCTGCTCGTAGGTTGCTGCGGCTTCGGGATACTGCATCAGGAAGAACTGAGCGTCGGCCTTCTGTCGCTTCACGAGGATATTCGTCGCATCCTCGACCTCGTAGCGCTGCGTCAGCACAAGTGCCTGCTCGGGGGCGTCGCTCAGGTTATACGCCAGCGCCATATCGGCCACCACTTCCGAATCCATCGGGTAGCGCTGCAACAATCGCTCGCCCCACTGCCGTTGCATCGCCTTCTGGTCGAGAGCCTTATAGCTATAGAACAACTGGCGCAATCCATCGTGACCTAACGAATCGGCAGGAAGCGTCTCCAGCAAAGCCGCACAACGCCGATAATTCGCCCGAAGGAAGTGGCACGTCGCCAACTTCCCTACCAATGAGAGACTTCCCTTCTCCAGCGCTTGCTCATAATACTGCATCGCATGGAAATAGTCATATTGCGCCATGCAGCTATCGCCCCTCGCCACGAGCAGCGAGTCGGCAGTTGACACGCCGTCAGCCCACGTTGTAGAGCTGACGGCGAATATTATCAAGAGAGAGAATAAACGTTTTCTAATCTTCATATTCTTTTGGAATAAACTCCCTCCCCTTTTGGGGAGGGCAGGGGTGGGGCCCCTTTACCTCAACATAAACGACACGGGAATCGTGAACCTCACGGGCACTTCCTCGCCTTTCTGTTTGCCAGGCTGCCACTTCGGCATCATCTTCACCACGCGCAGGGCTTCCTGATCAAGTTCTGGGCTGACGGACTTCACCACCTTCGGATTTGTCACCGAACCGTCCTTGCCAACAACGAACTGCACGACCACACGTCCTTGGGTGCCCTTGTCCATTGCCTCCTTCGGGTACTTCACGTTCTTCTGCAGGAAGTTCATCAGCGCCTCTTGGCCGCCCGGGAACTCCGGCATCTTCTCCACCACGTCGAAGACGCCTTCTTCGGCAGCGGCCGCATCCTGACCAGCCTGTACGTCGGCTTCAATAGCATCCTCGTTCAACGAGACCACCTCTGGTTGCTCATCAGCCGTAGCGGGTTCTGCAGTTTTCTTGTCAAGGTTGCAGGCCACGAGGGCCACACCAATCACCGGCACCAGCAGCAGGTACTTTGCCCGCAGCCAGCTATTTGTACGTTTCTTGTTCATCATACGAATTCTCAATTTTAAAGGTAAGACATTGAAATTATTACACACTGTAGCTACATTCTTTCCATAGGCCAGCCCCAGCAGGTGATACTGGTAGGCTTTGCGCTCGCTGCCAGCCTCCACCACACGCTCATCGGCCAGATATTCCAGGTTCAGCCGCACCTCGCGCCGCATGAGCCACACGAACGGATTCGGCCAACACGCGATGGTGAGCAGTTCCATCAGCACCACGTCTATCGAGTGCCGCTGCTCCACATGCGCCTGTTCGTGGGTGATGATCTCCTGCAGCTGTTCCTCCGTCTGCGCCTCGGGATTCACAAAGATCCAGCGAAAGAACGAGAACGGACAGCTCTCGTCGCGAAGGAGTCTGATGCTCATTCCCTGGAACGACGACGAGGTGTTTATCAACTTCACGAGAGTCCCCAGCTGCCACATCATGCGGGCAGAGAACGCGAGGACACCGCTTATATATAATAAGGTAAACAGGCGCACCCACGGGAATCGTGATGCCGAGCCCGTGATTGTCACCGTCGGCAGAACCACCTCGCGGTACACCTCCGACAAGCTGGCAGTCTGTTCATGACTTGCCACCCACCAACTGATATCGACCAGCGGCATCAACACCGCAGCAGCCATCATCAGCAACAAAGCCACGCGGCGCCAGCCAAAAAACGTATCGCGCACAAACAGCAGGCGATAGAAGCCGTAGAACACCGCCAGCAGCACGTTCACTTTCAATAGATATACCATATCAACTATCAATTATCCACTTTCAACTATCAATTGCCTTCAATTTCACGGATGATTTCCTTCAAGTCATCAGACGAGAGTTTCTCTTCGCGAGCGAAGAACGACACCATATCGCGGAACGAGCCGCGGAAGTAGTCGCGCACGAAGCCCGACATGAAGCGACGCTTGTAGTCGCTTTCGGCAATGGCGGGTTCATAGACGTAGGTCTTGCCCTGCTGGCGCTGGCTGACGAACAGCTTGCGCTTCAGGTTCTGCATCACAGAGGCCAGTGTGGTGTAAGGGGGCTGCGGCTCAGGCATGTGCTGCAACACGTCCTTCACCGTGCAAGTGCCCAGCTGCCACACCTGCTGCATTACCTCTTCTTCTTGTTTCGACAGTTTCTCCATATTCTTGAACGACATATATGATTACGACTGCAAATCTACGAAAGTTTCGTAGATGATGCAAATATATCGTGTTAAAGAAACTTAATTACCGAAATAAAGTTCCGAATATGAATAAATTACGAATATTTCGTAGAAAACAAAGCAATAAAAACGGCCATTAATCATACTGCTTTCATATTGCTTAAAGCATGCCTTTAATTCCCTGTTTGCATGCTCCCGTTATGCCAGAGCAATGACCTCATTTAGTAAATCAACTTAATTTGTAAAGTAAATTAAGTTAATTTGTGCAGTAAATTAAGTTAATTTACCAAGTAAAATAAGTTAATTTGCTGAGTAAAATAAGTTAATTTACCGATCAAATTAAGTTAATTTACTGAACGGGAGTATTGAGATAGCTACACGAAAGCAATATTCTACATACATGATAGCAATCTTCTGCATGCACAAAAACATTGCTTCTGCCGTTAGGAAGCAAAAAAAAGGTTCGCCAAGACGTGGTGTCCGGGCGAACCTTTAGGGGTTGTTTGCTATGTGATAAAAACGTTATAGGGCGAACTTGTAGCCGAGCGTGATCTGGAAGACGCTGTTCTTGGAGCTGTCGCCATCGAACACCTTGCTCAGTCCGAAGTTGTAACGGCCGTCGATGACGAAATCGTTGAACTGATAGGAAAGACCGATGGGCAAAGCAAGGTCGAACGACTTGACTCCTTCTGATGCATCGACGCTTACAGAATTTCCACCTGATTTTGCCGATACTTTGGAAGAGACGTTAAATCCGGGCTGCAAACCCAGTTTCACTGCCAGGCCTTTTGAGACATAGACGTTTGCGAGTACTGGAATATTGATATAGTCGAGTTGCAGAGTATTCGTTACGCCCGACTCCTTGTCCTTGCAGCCTTGCATGGAGTAGAGGGCTCCTGCCGAGAGGCTGAAGATGTCGGTGATCTGATATTCAAACTCTGCACCGGCCACGAGTCCAATCCTTGCGTCTGCTTCTGAATCGGTGATGTTGGCAATGTTCAAACCTACCTTCGGCTGACAGGATAACGTACCTGGTGCGTACTGTGCGAATGCACCTACGGAGAGCATCATGAGCGATGCCATAAGAAACAATTTCTTCATACTATTCAATTATTTGTGTTAATGATGTTATGCATCGTGGTTATTCCTCCGGAGCCTTGTCGATGAGGTCCATGAACTCGTCGAGCTTCGGCGTGATGATGATCTGGGTGCGGCGGTTGCGCTGCTTGCCCAGCTCGGTGTCGTTGGTGGCGATGGGGTTGTATTCACCGCGGCCGCCGGCAGTGAGGCGCTTCGGGTCTACACCATAGCGGTTCTGCAGGTACTGCACAACGCTGGAGGCACGCAGACAGGAGAGGTCCCAGTTGTTGCGGATGTTCTCGCGGTTGATGGGCACGTTGTCGGTGTTACCCTCGATGAGCACGTCGTAGTCCTTGTAGTCCATGATGATCTTGGCGATCTTCGAGAGTGTCTCCTCAGCGCGGCTGTTGATTTCGTAGCTGCCGCTCTTGTAGAGCATGTTGTCGGCGAGCGAGATATAGACCACACCCTTGAGCACCTGCACATCGACCTCCTTCAGCTCTTCCTTCGAGAGGGAGCGGGTGAGGTTGTTGGTGAGCACCATGTTGAGCGAGTCGCTCTTCGACTTCACCTCGACGAGATGGCGGATGTACTGGTTCGACTCGTTGATCTGGTCGACGAGCTTGTCGATGGAGATATTGTTCTGCGAGGCATTGGCAACACTCTGGTCGAGGGTCTTCTGCAGGCGGGCATAGGCCTTCTTCTGGTCTTCGAGCTGCTGCTTCTGTGCAGCGAGAGCTTCCTCGAGCGAGGTGACGCGCGAATTGGCTGCGGCGAGCTGTTCCTTCGTTGCGGAGTAGCTCGACTGAAGCTCACGGTTTTCGTTCTGACAATTCACCAGGTCTTTCTTGCTGGCGCAACTCGTCGCGAGCAGGCATGCTGCTGCGGCGAAAAGGATTGTTGTTTTCTTCATATTCATTTTGTTGTGTTAAGATTCCTGTTTCTGCCGACAAAAATACGGCTTTTACTCTTATTATGACGAATAGGCAGATGGAAAGTTTCCGTGAATTATCGATTTTTAACGAACGCGCCTGCTTTTTCAGAAACAAATTAAAAATCTTTCAGAATAAGACATACGAAACATACGGACAGAAGTTTTCCCACAGATGGCCGCGCAAACGCGAAGTGAACAGTGAAAAGTGAATAATATTTAGTGAAAACAACTCAAACAACATGGAACAACATTTTTTGAACACAAATTTCCACAAATTAACCACTAATTATCATAAATTATTACGTCTGCGAATGATTCGAATTCAGCGAATGGCATGAAGGAAACTGAATTCCGTCTCCTTCGACTCCTTCGCTCCTTAGAATATCTGGGAAATCCGTGAAATCTGTGGATAAATAAATTCTCTTTGTCTCTATGTCCCCTTCGTGGCTCCCCTCTATTTGGAGGGGTCGGGGGAGGCCCCTATCCGCCATTCGCCGGTCTTGAAGTTGATTTCGAAGCGTTCGCAGTAGTGGAATTCGCAGTCGGTGCCACGGAAGGTGATGGGGAAGATGATGATCTTCGAGTGTGGCAGGTCGGGATCCATCCAGCGGTCGCCGACATAGAGATAGGTGGTCTGCTTCGTGCCGCGAATGGTGAGGATGGCGGCAGCCTGTGTGCGATAGGCCACCTCGTCGCCGATGTTGCGCAGGGGAATCCAGCCCTGTGTGAGGTTGTGGGTATAGGACATCTTACACTGGTTGGGCTTCCACCCCGAGCAGGCAGAGTTGAACATGAAGTAGAGGGGCTCGTCGCCAGCCTTTGCAGCGGGGAGTTTCACGATGGCGGGTGCCTCGCGACGATCGCCCTCGAAGAGCGGCGTGTGGGCTATGGGTGTCAGGTAATCGTCGGAGAGCTGGAACAATCCGAGATTGGTGTTCTCCTCGGTTGTCGAGATGAAGTAGGCGGTGCCGTCGTCATCGACGAAGACGTTGCAATCGCGGCTCTTGATTCCCATCGGCCGCCCCGACCACACAAGCTGGTAGCTGCCGTCGATGGAATCGCACTGGAAGCAGGCGGCCTCGGAAGCTCCGTAGTTGCGCGACTCCCAGTGACACCACACGACGTACTTCCGTGTTTTCTCGTTGTAGAGCAGCTTGGCTCGCTCAATCATGCGTCGGCGGCCGAGGTCGGGCGAGGTCACTCCGTTCTGAATGATCTTCTTCACAAACGTCCAGTGCTGCAGGTCGGGCGACGAATAGAGGTTGACATCGGGGTTGAAGGAGTGGGCGCGGTCTTCGCCGACCATATACCAAGTGTCGCCCTGTTTGAGGAAGCCTGGCGCATGGGCCTGCACGATGTTTCCCTCGGTGTCGGTCCACACCTCGCCGTTCCGGATCTCCGTCCATTGATTCTTTTTCTGCTTGCGCTTCTGCGCATTGTCGCCCCCTGCCCAAACCGTTGTGGTGAGGCAGAAGAACAAAATGAGTGTTAAGGCTGTTTGTTTCATGTTGTTTTGGTTTCTATTTGATGTTAATAATATACTTTTTGACCCCTAAAACCATTTTTATTTAAAGACAATCTGGGGTGTGGATTCATAAAGACAACATAGACAACTTTGGACAACTTTACGTTGTCCCTTGTTCTTTCCCCACTTTGTTCTGAAAGCGGCAGAGCCGAGCGGTTCGTGTTGTTTTGGATTGACGAACTCTTTGTAAACACTATCTGTGTTGTTTTGGATTGATGAACTCTTTGTAAAGACTCTATCTCTTTGGCAGCGTCACGCTGAAAAGCGGGCTGTCGGTATGTTCGAGGTAGATGATATCGACCAAGCGGGCAACAACAGCGGGATAGGCAGCAGCGAGGTCGGTGTCCTCGTGAGGGTCGTCGGCAAGGTTGTAGAGATGGGGCTCGCCCGCCTTGACGACCAGCTTCCAATCGCCCTGCCGCACACCGAGCATATCGGTTTCGTGGAACTCCCAATAGAGGTGGTCGTGCTTTCGCTGGCGGCCGCGTCCCGTGAGCGTAGGCTTGATGGAGATGCCATCAAAATAGTCGGGCTGCAGCCGGGGATTGCGGTAGCGGCGCTCATAGCGGGAGATGCCGGCGATGTCGCAGAAGGTGGGCATGAGGTCGTAGAAGGCAAACGGCAGGTCGCTGACGGCACCCGCCTTGACATGCCCGGGCCAACGGGCGATGAACGGGATGCGGATACCACCCTCGTGGGTGCTGCGCTTCAATCCGCGGAAACGTCCGTCGCGGTTGAAGAAAGTGGGATCAGCACCGCCTTCCTCGTGTGGGCCGTTGTCGCTGGTGAAGATGAGGAGGGTGTTGTCGGCAAGTCCCTTCTCGCTGAGCAGTTGCATGATTTCGCCGACGTAGGCATCGAGGCGCGTGATCATCGCGGCAAACTCGGCATGGGTGTGGAGGGTGGCATTGTAGCGCGAGGCACACTGCCCGCCGAAGGTCTTGTCGTCGGCGAACTGCGCGCGGTAGCCTAAGAGCAGTGAGTCCTCGGGCTGTCGCAGTTCGGCATGCGGCAGCGTGTAGGTGAAGATGCCGAAGAAAGGCTTCCCGCTTGTCTGCTGCGCCAACCACGTCATCGCCCGCTGGTGGATGAGGTCGGCCGAATACTCCCGGCGGTTGTCGTAGTCGGGTCCGCACATCGCATGTTCGGCATTCTGCATCAACACTTCACGCACAACGGCGGTATCGCCCAGCGAACGGCTGTAGCGGTTGAGGAAGTTGGGGAAATAGAGGTGTGCCTGGAACTGGCAGATGTAGCCATAGAACTCGTCGATGCCGCGCTTGTCGGGTGTGGACGCGCTGCCTTCATAGCCTCCCGCCCACTTTCCGAAGAGTGCTGTGGTGTAGCCGTTGTCGCGCATGATCTCCGGCAAGATGACGTGGGCGGTGTCGTAGGGTTCCTGTCCGACAATGGCATAGTCGTCGCAGTTGCCATAGGTGACCTTCCCCTGCCAGTGCTCGCGGTTTCCCCGCACCAGCGTGTGTCCCGTGTGCTGGCCCGTCATCAGCGATGCCCTCGACGGAGCAGAGACCGGGCTGCCGGCATAGGCCGACGTGAAGCGCATACCCTCGGCAGCGAGGCGGTCGATGTTGGGAGTGTGGATGTATTGTTGTCCGTAGCACCCCAGGTCGCCCCACCCCATGTCATCACACATAATATATATAATGTTCGGGCGTGAGGCAGAGGTTCCGCCGCGACCGTGGCCGTCGGCAGATGCTTCGCCTGGCGTGAGAGCGGGCGGAGGAAGCGGAGAGCCTGTGGTGGTCAGAGTGACCAGCGTGCCCGCTACGGGCAGTATCAGTCTGGATGCTTTCATCGATGAGGATTTTTAGTATGCTCTGCAAAGATACAAAAAAGTTGAGAGACAAGCGATGATATTGGGAAGTTTTTTAGCCACCTCATCTTATTTATAACGGAAAAACTCGGAAACAAACAGAAGAAACGGAAAATTTACTGTATATTCTGAAAGATTTCGTGATGTGAACAGAAAAAAAATGTCGGATTTCCGTGTTTTCCGTTTTATTTCCGTTTATTTCCGTTGTAAAAAAATTATGTTCTTGCATTTTGTTTTGAGAAGGATTCCTTTTATCGGAAAGAAATTACAATAATTAGTATAATTATGTCCAGAAATGTTATTTTTGCCTGCGGCGCTACGTATAATCTGCGTTAATTATCCGTGAATTATCCGTAAATTATTTTTTCGATTATAAAATATTTTTGTTCTAATTTGTTCGAATTATTCTTCTATGTTGCTTTCCAAATAATTGGAAAATATTTATTGTTTATTAACTGTTTATTATCAATCACTTAATAAAAAGTCCGTTAGTACGAAGACTTTTGAAGAAGATGTGGCTGTCAGCCCAACGTCTCACGCTGGGTACAGAATGACTACCGACAACAGACCTACCAGACAAACTTCTATGAGATGACACGGACGTATCCGCCCATCAATTT
>JAFZAP010000063.1 GCA_017557185.1 Prevotella sp. | reverse complement strand
AGTGGCTCTCTTCAGCAACCACCTCGTCCTCAACACCGGCGAGCACACCGAGCTCGCACTCTACGGTAACATCGTACTTGTGAGCATACTCCACTACCTGGCGCGAAATCTTGATGTTCTCCTCGTAGGGCAGCGAGCTGCCGTCGTACATCACGCTGGAGAAGCCCATGTCGATGCAGTCCTTGCAGAGCTCGAAGCTGTCACCATGATCGAGGTGCAGCACAATCTCGGGATGAGCGCAGCCCAGTTCCTTTGCGTAAGCCACAGCACCCTCGGCCATGTAGCGAAGGATGGTAGCGTTGGCATAGTTGCGTGCGCCTTTCGACACCTGCATGATCACGGGCGACTTTGTTTCAACAGCAGCCTGAACGATGGCCTGCATCTGCTCCATTGTATTGAAGTTGAATGCGGGGATGGCATAGCCGCCAGCGACGGCCCTCTTGAACATTTCTCGTGTGTTTACGAGACCTAAATCTTTGTAGTTTACCATAATATTTAATGAATTAATACCTGAATGAAATTTCGAATGCAAAGTTACAAATAAAAAGTGAAAAGTGAAAAGTGATAAGTGAAAAGTTTTTGTTAAAGAAGTTAAAGGACATGTTTTCCGAGTTCCGAGTTCCGAGTTTCGGGTTCCAATTGCTATGTGGGCATTCCAATTTCACGCACTTGCTGTTCGAATTTCTCGCGGTCGCCAAGTGCTCCGTTCTTGATGCGGGCGCGATAGTTGTAGATGGTGTTCACGGAGTAGTTCAGGAAGTCGGCAATCTTCGACGAGTCGTCGATGCCGAGACGAATGAGGGCGAAGATGCGCAGGCTGGTGTTCAGGCGGTCTTTCTCCTCGAGGGTGATGCGCTCCTCTGGCTGCAGCAGGGCGTTGAAGTCGCTGACGAAGTTGGGGAAGAGGTTCAGGAATGCCGAGTCGAAGCTCACGTAGAGGTCTTCGAGTTCCTTGTCACGGAACTCCTGCGAGCGTGTGAGCTGGTACAGGTCCTCGTATTCGTGGTTCTTCACCATTTTGTTCACGCGCTTGCGGAAGGCATCCATTTTGTCGATATACATCGAACAGAGCCGCATGAAGTGTCCCACATACTCCTCCTTCACGCTGTTGGCCTCGCTCAGGTAGTCGTTGGTGGTCGAGAGCTGATGGTTGAGAGTTGAGAGTTGATAGTTGAGAGTTGAGAGCTGGGTGTTCTGTTCGTGCACCTGGGCATGAGCGGCACGCAGCTTCTTGTGCTGTCGCCACATGTCGTAGAGTGAGAAGGCCAGTCCGAGCGACAGCAGGGCGAGCACGGCAAGAAAGACTCGTGTGCGCTGTTTGCTGTGTTCGTGATACTGCTGATACTTCGTGTCGATGGCCGTCAGGATGGGTGATAGCTGCCAGGAGCGCAGGCGTGTGCCGAAGCGTGTGGCGCAGTTGGCGGCAAAGCTGATGTAGCGGTAGGCGCGGTCGATGTCGCCCTGCGCCATGAGCAGGTTGGCGAGTTCCCACATCGAGCCCTGATCCATGATGGCATTGCGCACGTCGCTCACTGCCGACTCCGTGAGCCAGTACATCATCTGCAGGCTGTCACCGCGCAGGCTGTATTCCAGATAGCGGTAGAATGTTGTCAGCGCGTAGGGATGCGAGCCTGGCTTCACCTGTTTGAGCCATTGGTTGTTGAAGGCAAGCGACTGCTCGGTGTGACCTTCATCCATGTAAGTCATCTCCTTTCGCTGCAACACCCACAGGCTGTTGCTATCGGCTTCGGCGAGCAACACTTTTTCATAGTGACGCGCCAACTGTCGGTATTGCTGGCGAAGCGGTTCTTCATGGGAGTAGTAGGCCAGTTCGCTGTAGAGGTGGTTGTAGGCGTGAGCGAATGCTGCGCGCCCCGTGCGGTCGAGCGCTGTGCTGTCCACCTGTTGCAAAGTGTAGGCAGCCTCGTCGTACATACCCGTGTTACTGTATTGGAACGCCATCTCCGACAGGCATTCCCCGACGAGCGCCGTGCTGCCCGCCTGCCGTGCGAGGTCGGCGCAGCGGCTGATGTAGCTCAGCGCCGAGTCGTTGCTGAAAGCGAGATACTCCTCATAGAGCTCATGGCTGATGCGGAAACGGGTGCGCAGTTCGTTGGCTGCAGCAAGCTTCTCCTTGAGGTGATCGATTCCCTCCTGCTTCTTCGCCACGTACTCCGGCGACAGTTTAATGGCTCGGTCGAGTTCGGTGAATGCCGAGTCGAGGTCGATCTTCTGTGCTTCAGCCCTCAAGCAGAAAAGGGCAGATATGATAAGTGTAATAAGAATTCTTTCCATGATTCAGGTTTCTATGTAGTTGGAAAACAGCTACAAAGTTAACTGAAATCATGGAAAGAACAAAATATTTTTACAGAAAAAGGAAACTAAAGGCCTTATAATGTCACTTATGACCCTCGACCACCTGTCTTAGGGTGCTAAAGTGAAGCGCACGCGCTGTGGCAACTGGTCGCTGGCTGTGCCGATAAGGGCTTCGAACTGACCTGCTTCAGCACGCCAGTCGCTGGTCTGTTCATCGTAGAACGACAAGGCCTCTTTGCCGATGGTCAGCGTGACGTTACGCGTCTCGCCTGCTTTCAGGAATACCTTCTGGAAGGCCTTGAGTTCCTTCACGGGGCGTTCCACCGACGACTTGACATCGTGGATGTAGAGTTGCACGGTCTCAGCGCCGTCGCGGTCGCCCGTGTTCGTGACGGGAACGGTGAACGTGATGCTGCCGCTCTGCGTCATCGTGGTCTTGTCGGCAATGGCCCTACCCAGTTGGAACGTAGTGTAGCTCAGTCCGTGACCGAAGGCGAAGAGCGGCTTCTGCTTCTTCAGACGGTCGGTCCAGCGGTAACCGACGAAGACATCTTCCTTGTATTCCTCGTCGATAATCTTCTTGCCTTCGCGCCAGGTGCCCGGGTAGGTCTTCAGCGCATGGGCACCACATTGCTCGAGGTTGGCATACCAGGTGAACGGCAGCTTGCCACTGGGGTTCACATCGCCCAGCAGCACGTCGGCCAGAGCATGTCCGGCTTCCGAGCCGATGAACCATCCCTGCACGACTGCAGGAACCTTGTTGAGCCAAGGAAGTGCGGCGCCGTTGCCTGAGATGTTGACGTAGACCAGGCGAGGGTTGGCCTCGACTAGTGCATTGACAAGGCGGTTCTGGGCATAGGGCAGGTCGTACTGCTGACGGTCGACGCCCTCGCAGTCCTGGCGCCCGCTCTTGTTGAGTCCGCCGAACATGATCACCACGTCGGCCTCGCGAGCCTTGCTGACAGCCTCGTTGATGAGTTCATCCTCCGAGCGCTTGTCGGCGAGCTTGTAGTTGCCAACGGTGACACCGTCGAAGCTCTGGATGGTGTCGCCAATATAGCCGCGGGCGTACTCAAGCTGACAGGCTGGATATTTACGCTTGACGACTTCTTGCAGTCCGTCGAGCGGCACCAACTCGCGCTGCACCTTCAGCGACGACGAACCACCGCCGACGGTCATCATCTTGATGGCATTCTCGCCGACGACCAATACCTTTTTATATTTAGCAAGGTCGAGGGGCAGCAGAGGCTTCTGGTCTTTCTTGTTCTTCGAAGAGAGGTCGGAGAAGGGGCTGTTCTTCAGCAACACAATGCCTTCGCCGGCAATCTTCCGGGCTGCGGCATAGTGGTCGTCGGAACAGAGGAAGCCCTGTGCGCGGTGGGTGTTCATCGTCGTGCGGAAGTACAGACGCAGCACGCGACGCACCTTCTCATCAAGTGCCTTCATCAGGTCGGCCTTGCGCTGGCCTGTGGCTTCTTTGATGAGTTTCTTGTAAGGCTCGGCCAGATAGTAGTTGTCATAGGCGTTTGTGCGGCCCATTGTCAGACCGTCGGTCCATGTGCCGAACTCCATATCGAGTCCGTTGAAGATGGCCTGCTCGGTGTCGTGACAGCCGCCCCAGTCGCTCACGACGACACCGTCGAAGCCCCAGTCGCCTTTCAGGATGCGGTTCAGCGTGATTTCATTATGGCAGTTGTGTTGGTCGTTGTAGAGGTTGTAGGCACCCATGATGCCCCACGCCTTGCCTTCGGTGATCGCAGCGCGGAAGGCAGGCAGGTAGATCTCGTGAAGAGCGCGGTCGCTAATCACTACATTCACCTGATGGCGATATTCTTCGTCGTTGTTCAGACAATAGTGTTTCACGCACGAAGCCACGCCCTTCGACTGCAAGCCCTGCACATAGGGCACTACCATCCGACTGGCCAGCCAGGGGTCTTCACCCATGTACTCGAAGTTGCGGCCGCCCAGCGGCGTGCGATAGATGTTCACACCCGGGCCCAGAATCATGTCCTTGCCGCGATAGCGTGCCTCTTCGCCCAGACTCTCGCCGTAGAGGCGTGCCAGGTCGGGATTCCATGTGGCAGCCAGACACGTCAGTGCTGGGAAGGCTACGCACGAGTCGTTGGTCTGTCCAGCCTGCACCCACTCGTCCCAGAGCACGTCGGGGCGCACGCCGTGAGGTCCGTCGTCGGTCCAGAAGTCGGGCATTCCCAATCGGGGAACGCCTGCTGCCGAGAACTTCGACTGTGCGTGGATGACGCGAATCTTCTCGTTGAGCGTCATGCGCGAGAGTGCATCGTCGACGCGCTGCTCGATGTTTTTCGACTCGTCGAGGTAGACGGGCAACGGGTTCCGGCCCTGTCGGGGCGACGTCTGTGCCTGAATGCTGCCGGCTGACAGCGTGGCTGCGGCCAGTAGCAGGATGTTGAAAACGGTCTTTTTCATGTGCGTTTGTTCTTATTTATGTTATGTTTTATTCATCTATCGCAATACTTTCGCGTGGGTGAAGCAATGCTTCCGTGTCGCTAGAGCAGTCCTTTCGTTCACCTGTCGCAATGCTCTCGTGATGCTGGAGCAATGAGTTGATTCAGTAAATTAACTTAATTTGATCGGTAAATTAACTTAAATTACTCAGTAAATTAACTTAATTTACTCGGTAAAATAACTTAATTTACTACACAAATTAACTTAATTTACTTTTCAATCTCAGTTAATTTACTTTTCTACCTCATTTCTATTGATGCACGGGAGCAGGCTTCAAGCCCATCGAGAGGATGTATCCAGCCTGTTGATTGCAGTGCTCGAAGCGGCAATTCTCAATGAACTGGCGCAGCTGCTGGCGGAACAAGGCCTGGTCGGGGCGAGCCTCGCGGAAGTCCTTGTAGGTGGTGCGGTTGGTCTCGGAATATCTCACCACGACCGAATCCCACTGCTCAGGCCGCTGGATACCCATCATGCACGAGCCGTCGAGCTTCTTGTAGGGCCAGAAGGTGTAGCCGATGTTATTGTCGCGCATCACCTTCGCAAAGTCGGCCTGCCACTTGTCGGTGTTGTGGCCGATCTCGCCCATGTACATAGGCAGTTGCGTCTTGTCGCGGAAGCTGATGTAGTCGTTGATGGCCTGGGCTGTTGCATCGCCGCCGTAGCGGTGGCAGGTGTACATGATCTTATCGTCGAACGCCCAGTCGGTGAACATATAGAAATCGCTATTCCATCGGGCACCGCCCAGCAGGACGATGTGATTGCGGTCTTCTTGGCGGATGGCCTTCACAGCGCGCTTATAGAGTGGCTCGAGCTTGGCGTTGAGTTCTTCCTTGTTCTCAAAGTAGTGGGCGATGGGTTCGTTCATCAGTTCGTAGCCCAGGATGACGGGTTCGTCCTTGTAGTGGCGAGCGATGCGCTGCCAGATGTCGCAGAACAGCCGTTGGCTCTTTTCGCTCTCGAAGAGCCAGGGGTAGCCGTAGCCGTCGTCGATGTTGTCGCCGGTCTGCGAGCCCGGGCAGTCGTGCATGTCGAGAATCAGATAGAGTCCGAACTCGCGACACCACTTGACGACCTGGTCGACGCGCTTGAAACCGTCCTGCTGACTGCTCAGTCCCATGTAGTCCTCGTCGGTGAAGAGCTTGTAGTTGAACGGCAGGCGGATGGTGTTGGCACCCGTTCCGGCGATGAACGCGATGTCGTCGCGGGTGATGTAGTTGTCCTTGAAGTCTTGCCAGAAGCGGGCTGTCTCGTCGGGACCTATGGCCTCCTTGAAGAGCAGGTCGATCATCCAAGCGGAGTTGGTCTTCGAGAAGCCGAACATATAGCCTTCGGGATTGAGCCAGTTGCCCAGATTGGTGCCGACGATGAAGAGTCGCTCGCCATTAGGCTTGACGAGGTTGGGCCCTTCAATGCCGATGAAGCCTTTCTTCTGCTTGGCGGCGGGTGCCGGAGTCGTTGCTGCGAGCATGACTAGAGCCGTTATGGCGAAGAGGATGTATTTCTTCATGACTGTTATGGGATGTATTTCTTATGATTCTTGATGTAGACGCCCGTGGGGTTGTTGGTCCTCCTGCCCAGCAGGTCGTAGCGGGCCGGGTCGTCGGTCTCTGCTCTTCTGATGGAGTAGGGCACAGCTGCCGTCTGCCGTCTGGTCTCGAAGGCCTGTTGCAGATAGGGTATGTGGATGTTCACAAACTGGCGCAGGTCGTCGATGTATTCGTCGTAGGTGAGGTGGTAGCGGTTCTTGGCAAAGCTGAACACTTGCTGGTTGATGCGCCACACCTCGTAGTTGCGGGCCTGCGATTGGTAGATGACGGTGCGCAAGCTGTCGATGTGGTCGAGCAGATATTGTTGTAGTCCGTTGTTGATGAGTTGGTTGAGGCGTTCGGTGCAGGCGTTGGCAAACCAAGGGTCTTGCCACAGGCGCTGCAAAATCTTCTCGAAGGGGCGGTTCCAGAGGCCGAGGAAGGCTTCCATCGCGCGCAGCAGACTGCGCTCCGAGCTGTTGTCGTAGCCGATGTCGAGGTCCCAGAGGGGTCCGAAGTGCATTCGCTGCTCGGCGCTGTCCTTATACATGTAGATGCTGTAGAGGGCATCGATGTTGCCTGTGATCTCGGCTCCGACATACCAGTTGATGAGGCTTTCCTCGTCGAAATAGGCGCGGTAGCCGTGCTCGGGGTCGGCAAATGCGTCGCTCTTTACGGCCCGTTCCATCGCTTCTATCCACTGTCCGATGGCTATGCGTTTCTGCATGGTCAGCGCATCGTCCTTCGGATTCTTCAGGTTGTACATGATGCGATAGACCGTCGACGTGATGTAAGGATCCTCGTGCGAATTCTCGTTGGCAACTTCCAGTATCCAGCCGTCGTCCTCGCTGATGTCGATGCGCCGCTTGTGCGCCTGCACTTGGTCGCTGATCTGATAGGTTCCGCGATAGGAACCGTTCAGGTAGAGGTCGACGAAGCGTGCCGCAGGACAGAAGTCCATGCCGATGAAGCGTCCGAGGTCGTAGGTCAGCGCGTTGCGGATCATCGTTTTATCGCCATGATTGGCGAGCAATGTCCAGCTGCGGGCGTTGGCGAAGTGGCGTCCAAGCAGTTTCTGCTTCGTGGCAAACTTGATGCGGTAGGGCTTCTTCTCGGAGTTCCACCACGTGGAGTTGCCGCGTCCGCGAATCTCGGTGTTGGGATAGACGGCCGTAGAGTCGCCGTCGACGATGGTGATAGTGCAGCTGATGTACTGCTCCTTGCTCGTGATGCTGCGGTGGCCGTCGGTCTCGATGTAGACGGTAGGCAGATTGGTGAGCTGTGTGAGCTTACTGTCGGCCCATATCCACTGAGGCAGTAGCACGGCTGCAGCGAGGAGCAAGGGGCGTACACCAACTAACTTCATCCTTAAATGTATAATATAGAACGCTATTTCTTCTGGAATACACGCACGTAGTCGACTTCCATCGTTACAGGCAGGGCACCCTCGTCGACACCATTCATGCCGCCCCAGCTGCCACCCCAGGCGAGATTCAGGATGGGATAGAAGGCATAGTGGAACGGCCACTGGTTGTGACTAGAGCCAATCGCCGACTTCTTCACCGACAGCTGCACCTTTCCATCAACGTAGGTGGTAATCTCGTCGGCAGTCCAGAGCAGGGCATAGGTATGAAATTCACCTTCAGCCTTGTCGATGGTCATCGCATGCGTCTTCTGCGTATTCTTCGTATGATTGTAGTCCTGTGTGTGGATGGACGACGATACTTCGTTCGGTACGCAGCCTACTTCCTCCATGATGTCGATCTCGCCGCACATCGGCCAGGGGTTGGTGTTCCAGTCGTTGTTGACGGGCATCATCCAGAAGGCAGGCCAGGTGCCCTTACCAGAGGGTAGCTTGATGGAGGCCTCGAAGTAGCCGTACTGCCAACCCTCACGCACCTTTGCATAGACGCGGCCGGAATAAATCTTTCCGTCCTCCTTCAGACAGGTGATGCGGAGTTTGCCGTTGCGCACTTCCGTGACGAGGTCGCCGCTAGGAGTCTTGTGGTTGACGTAGTTCTGCAACTCGTTGTTCACCCAGCCACTCTTCTGCACCTCGTGCGTCCAGTCTTGGGCATTCAACTCATTGCCTGAGTCGAACTCGTCCTGCCAGACGAGGGTATAGCCGTCGGGGGCGTTGTAGGCGGGTTTCTCGGCAGCAGCCTGGTTGACGGCAATCGTCTTGCGGGCCGCACCCGACATCACGGTCACAGATCCCGAACGTGCTTCCACACTGGGATTGGCCGCAACCTTCACGGTGATGGTTCCCGTCGCGGATGCTGCGTTCTCGCTGGTCACAGTGATGAAATCGCCGTTGGCATAGGCACCCCATTCTTTTCCTGTGGTCTTGACACTCACGAAGAATGTGCCGCCGTCGGCAGGAGCCTCAATGCTCTCTGGCGATGCCGTGATGACAATAGCCCCCGGCTCGTCGCCATTACCTCCTCCACCGCAGCCACAGAGGGCTACGGAGAAAGAGAGCAATAGTGTATGAAACATGAGCCTTTTCATTTATTGAGCTTCTTTGAAGACAATCTTACTGATCTTGACGTTCGTGCCAGCGGGTGAGCCGCCGAAGTCGAAGAACAAGCGGATGGCAGTGGCATCGGCACCCTCCTTCAGGGTTGCATTCTTCAAGGTATAGACGAATGGCTCGTCGGCCTTGATGTCATGACGTCCCTCGCAGAAGAAGTTCGTGTCGCCAGCGTCGGTAAGCTTGATGGTTACACCCGGGCAGTCGTTGTCGGCCTCCATCACCAGCTGGAAGTGGTACTGCTTCGCAGCACTTGCAGTAAGCTTGGTGTCGATGTGGAACTGACCCTGCCACTGGCTGCCTCCCATGCCTTCGGAAAGTGTGAGTTCCCATGTGTCGCCGTTGTGGCTCCATTTGGGATCGGCAATCTGTGACCAGCCGTCGTTGGCGAACCAGCAGCCTACACCGTCAAGGTTCGTACCATCGTCGACGCTCTTCCAGAGGTTGTCGGCATCGTCGTAGTTCAGGTTGACTGCTTCCTCGAGGTAGATCTTGCTGATCTTCACGTTTGTACCAGCGGGCGAGCCGCCGAAGTCGAAGAACAGGCGGATAGCTGTGGCATCGACGCCATCCTTCAAGGTTGCCCCAGTCAGTTTATAGACGAACGGCTGATCGGCTTTTACATCGTGGCGACCCTCACAGAAGAAGTTGCTGTCGCCAGCATCGGTGAGCTTAATAGTCACACCTGGGCAGTCGTTGTCGGCTTCCATCACGAGGTAGAAGTTATAGGTCTTCGCAGCGCTGGCAGTGAGCTTGGTGTCGATGTGGAACTGGCCCTGCCACTGAGAACCGCCCATGCCTTCGGGAATGGTGAGTTCCCAGACGCCATTGCTGTGGCTCCATACGGGATCGGCAATCTGCGACCAGCCGTCGTTGGCGAACCAGCAACCTACAGCTTCAAAAGCATCGCCGTCCTCGACAGCCTTCCAGAGGTTGGCCGATGACTTCTCATCCCAGTCGGCAGTTGCCTCTTCACCACCGCCACCACCGCCAGACACTACGGTTCCGTCGTCGTTGGCGTGGTCTTTCAGCACGATGTTCGAAACATTGACGTGGGTCTCGCCAGTGGCGTGCCCGAAGTCGAGCACGAGCTTCACAGGATTCAAGTCTTTTCCTGCAACGTCGCTTACCCAGAAGACATAGTCCTGGCCAGCCTTCAGGCTAATGTTGTGTTCATCGATAATGGCTTCCGAGTCGTCCTCGTTGGTGAGCTTCACCACTACTCCGTCGATATCCTGATCAGAGTTGAAGATGCACGAGAAGTCATAGTTTGTGCCGGCATTGGTCGTGAGGTTCGTGTGGAAGTGAACCTGTGCCTGCCACTCGGCGTAGCATGCCTGCGGAATGTTCACGGTGTAGTCGTTGTTGCCCATCTGGAAGAGCGATTCGAAGAGGGCTGTCTGCTCGTTGCCCCAACCTGGATCGGGATTGTAGTAGAACGTCATTGTTGGTGTGATACCCTTCCACATGTTGAAGTCGCTGCTGGCATCGAAGCCACTCTCCTCAACATAGCGTACTTCCTCCTCGCTGGTGAAGATGAAGTGCCAGGCAATGCCGCGATCAGGTGTCTCATAGACGAGCACGAGCTTCTTGGCAGTCAGGGTTTCGATGCGGAACTTCGGGTTCTCATACTGAGCGTCCGAGCTGATGTAGGGGAATGCTGTGTTGGCAGCAAGCTGGATGTAGGTCTGCTGGGTTACATTGCCTTCAGCATCCTCCCAGTCGTAAATCTCGAAACTCCAGCTGGAAGTCTGGTTGCCGATGGTAGCATCGAAGTCGGCGGATTCATTCTCATCCCATCTGGTAGTACCATAGTTCACGTAGGTCAGTCCGTCGGGACCGGCATTGTAGTTGAAGGTTCCACCCTTGCGTGTCTCAGCTGTGAAGGTGATACGGTCGTCGTACATACCAGTTCCCTTCTTGTCGTCGGCCTGAGCCGACCACCATTCTGTACCAGCTGTTCCGGCAGGGCCGCAACCGAGGTGAGCCACTTCCTTGTTGGCAAAGCGCCATTCCTTGTCGCAGATGCGGCGGAAGTCGGCCGAGTAGTCAACCTTCGTCTCGTTGAAAGTGAAATCCTTCTTCACGGAAGCCTGACTGAAACCATTGCGGTTGCCGAGCTTCAGTTCGATGGTGTGCGTACCAGCCTCAGTATTCTTGTAACCTACTTCCTGCAGGGTAGAATAAGCTGTTCCGTCGATGATCCAAATAGGATAGGTTCCAGGTGCTGGTGTATAGTTGGCCACCATCTGATTGGTCTCCTGATCGACGCTGATCTGGAAGTCAACGCCATCGACCGTAGGCAGACCGTTGGGGTCGGCACCGTCGAAGCTGTCGGGTGTACAGGCAGTCATAGCCAAACCTGCAAACAGAACGCCTATTGAATATTTAAATAGATTCTTCATAATTATCTTTTCTGTATTTTAATTATCAACTGTCAATTAATAATTGTTCTGCACGAGTGTGGGATCGGCATCGAGCTCCGACTGCGACAGAGGAATGTGCTTCTTCGAAGGAGTCCAGGAGTTCGTGCGATAGCCGTAGTTGTCGGGAACGAGCACGGTGGAAGCCTTCTGGGTGACTCCGCTGATGCCCTCAGCACGTACGAGGTCGAAATAGCGCTTGCCCTCACCGCAGAACTCCAGATGGCGCTCTGTGAAGATGTCGTCGAGGGTGACGTTGGCGAGGTTGCTCAAGCCAGCACGTGCGCGAACTTCGTTCACGTAGCCTGTAGCCTCAGAACCGCTTCCGCCCGTCTGCAGGAGCAGTTCGGCAGCATTGAGCAGGGTCTCGGCATAACGATAGATACGCTTGTTATTGTTGTAGTTCAGGTTCTTCGACGACGGGCAGTCCTGGTTGTTCACAGTCTGCGGACGATACTTGCCGTGCCAGATGTGGGTGTCCTGATAGCGCTCGGTGTAGGTATAGCCGCGAACGTCCCAACAGGTAGCATCGCGACGCTTGTCGCCATCCTTAAACATATCGTAGGCTTCTACGCGCATGGGAAGGAATCCCCATCCGTCGTTGCCGCTGTCCCATCCTTCACCACCAGGCCAGCCGTTGGGCGAGCAGAGGGTCGGGAATACGGTACCACCAGCAAAGAGAGGAGTTCCCCAGTCGCGCTGACCGTTATCATCGTCGTAGTTGATTTCGAAGATCGACTCCTCGCACCACTCGCCACTCTCCTGCCAGAGGTCGGTGAAGTCGGCGTGCAGCTTATAGTCGGAAGAGGCGATGATCTGCTTCATGTAGGAGAGAGCCTGTGGGAAGCGAGCCTTGTCGTTCTGGTACATGACCATCTCGGCATAGAGCATGTAGGCCATTGCCTGGGAGACGCGTCCTGACTCACCGACCGGCCAGCGCAGAGGCAGCACGTTAGAAGCGATGATGTCCTCAAGCTCGGGCAGCAACTGGTTGTAGATTTCGTCGGCCTGCATCTGCGGGGCAGTGTAGGGGTCGGAGAGGTTCTCCAGATAGAACGGAACGTTGCCGTAGTAGTGCCACAGGATGTTGTAATAGTACACGCGGAGCAGACGAGCCTGCATTTCGTACGAATTCCTATTAGTAGCGGTGCCACCTCCCCAGGAACAATACTTAATGACGTCGTTGCAACGCTTGATGCCGCTATAGAAGTCGCCCCAGAGGGTTCCGAGTGTGTTGTTGCCGTCGCCTTCGAAGTTGAAGAGCTTGTGCCAGTGCTGGTTGTCGGAAATGCTGGCGCCACCTACCCAGAAGTCGTCGCCGAGAATCTCAGCGTCGCAGGTGAGGTCGTTGTATGCTGAACCGTCCCAGTCGGGCCAGTGCAGAGGCGAGTAGGCCGAGGTGAGAGCCTCGTTCAGGCGCTCGTCGGTAGTATAGTATTCCTCAAGAGGCTCACCAGTGGGATTAGTCACCTCCAGGAAGTCGTCGCTACAGGAAGTAGCTAAAGGAAGAAGGGTAAAAAGGCAAAAAGGTAAACCCATTACCAGTCCTTTGACCTTATTGAATATAATCGTTTTCATATGTTTTACTATTTTATTGTTTTACCTTTTTACTTTTACAATGAGATATTGAATCCAACCGTCCAGATGCGAGCCTGCGGATAGACACCGTAGTCAACGCCCATAGAGGTGCTGCTGGTACCGATTTCAGGATCGAATCCCCAGTACTTGGTCCAGGTGATGAGGTTCTCAGCCCTTACATAGACGCGGAAGCGGTCGATGTGGGCCTTGCGGGTAAGACTACGCGGGAACGTGTAGCCCAGCGAGATGTTCTTCAGGCGCAGATAGCTGCCGTCCTGAACATAGATGTCGCTGCATACCCAGTTCTTAGAGTCGCCAAGCTTCAGCATAGGCAGGGTGTTGGAAGTGCCCTCGCCCGTCCAGCGCTGGAGCACCCAGGTGGGATAGTTACCCGAAGCGATGTCCTGACGCCAGGTGGCATCGAAGATGTCGGCACCGCTCACGCCCTGGAAGAACATATTGAAGTCGAAGCCCTTCCACTCGGCATCGAAGTTCAGACCGAAGGTCCAGTCGGGAGTGGGCTTACCAATCTTTGTTCGGTCGTCGCTGGTAATCTTTCCGTCGCCGTTCATATCGACGAAGATCAGGTCGCCGGGACGTGCGTCAGGCATGATCATGCCGCCATCGGCATTGGTGTATCCGTTCACCTGAGCGACATTCTGGAACACGCCAGCGGTCTTGTATCCATAGAAATAGGGGAACGGCATACCGTTTTCGGCGCGTGTGCCACCATCGCTGAACTGGCTGATGCCATAGTTCAGGAAGCCAGTGTCGTTACCAAGATTCTTCAGCTCATTCTTCAGATAGGAAGCATTGCCCTTCAAAGCGAAGCGGGCATCGCCGATGTTCCACTTGTAACCAAGTTCAAACTCAACACCCGAGTTCTGCATGTCGCCGACGTTACCGATAGGCTTCGACTCACCCACATAAGAAGGAATGGGCATCGTCATCAGCATGCCGTTGGTCTTCTTGACGTAGTAGTCGATGGTGAAGGTCAGCTGGTTGTTCCAGAAACCGAAGTCGAGACCGAGGTCGGTCTGCTCACTCTCCTCCCATTTCAGGCTTTCGTTGGCCAGTCCGTTGGCCTTTGAGCCGTAGATCATCGAAGCCTGACGGCCGAAATAGTAGTTGCTGGTGCCACCAGACGTGGTGAGCACAGTATAGCGGAAGTCACCGATTTTCTCATTACCGTTCTTACCCCAGCTGGCGCGGAACTTCAGGTTCGTGAGCCAGTCGTGGGTGCTCTCCATGAACTTCTCGTTCATGATGTTCCAACCCACTGAGAATGAGGGGAATACACCATATTTATTGTTGGATCCAAAGCGGGAAGAACCATCGCGACGGATTGTTCCCTGGAACATGTAGCGCTCGTCGTAGTTGTAGCTCAGACGTCCGAAGAGTGAAGCCAGGCGGTGTTCCACGTTGGGGCCTGCCCATCCGCTTACGAGACTTGTCACACCAATGATGTGGCCGTCGGCGTCGGTCGTGGTCTGTACGCTACCACCAGTAGTATAGTCAACATATGGTTTGTCAGTATTGATTAGGTTCCAGTGAGAGGCACCTAAGTAGCTGCCCTTATACTTCAGGGCACTCTGGCCGAGCACTACACCGATGGTGTGCTTACCGAACGTCTTGTCATAGGTCAGCGTGTTCTCAATCTGCCAAGTCGTGCTGTTCGACTTCTCGGCAGAGGCCTGTGTGTGGTCGCTGTTGTTGTTACCCGAGAGGTAGAACTTCTCAGTCGTGGCGCCCTCATTGCCCCAGAAGCTCTGCTCAGCACTCCAGGTGAAGTGATATTTCAGATTGTCCCACAACTGCAGGTCAATCGAGAACTTCGGCATGAACTTGTGAGACCAGTAGCGAGTCGGATTGCGCTGCATCATGGCGATGGGGTTGTTCTGCTCCTGATAGGAACCCAGATAACCAGGAATGGTATAGGGATTGACGTTCTCGTCTCTGTAGAGATCGTAGGCAGCATAACGATCGATCATATCCTCTGCAATGGCACCCTGCAGCGTGACAGGCAGTGTGGGAGCCAGATAGAGAGCCGAGCCAAGGGGTGAACCCCAGGTGCTGTTGGCATCAACACCCGTGCTGTGCGTACGCATATAAGAAAGGTTTGCGCTAATATCCATCTTATTGAGGTAGTCGCGTTCCTTCGAGTCGTCGAACAAATTGAAGTTGTTGTTCGAACGCAGCGTCAGACGATCGTAGTTCGACTGACCATAGTTACCGCCGACAATACCATCCTGCGTGTAGTAGCCGAGTGAGAGGTAGTAGTTCACCTTCTCCGAGGCACCGCTCACGCTCACGTCGTGCTGAGTGACGGGTGCATTGTCGTTGAAGAGCAATTCCTGCCAGTTGGTTCCGAAACCTGTAATGGCATTTCCGTTGCCGTCAGTCAAGTTGTACGGATCGGGATACAGGGGAGCCATTCCACCGTTTACATACTTCTCATTCTGCAGAATGGCATAGTCGGTGGCACCCGTTACATCACGCTTGCGCCATGCGCTCTGCCAACCCTTCGAGAAGTTGTAGTTAATCTGGGCTTTACCCTGCTTACCCTTCTTCGTGGTCACGAGAATAACACCATTGGCGGCGCGCGCTCCGTAGATGGCACCCGATGCAGCATCCTTCAGTACTTCGATTGACTCGATGTCGTTCGGGTTTACACTCTCCAAGCCATACTGATCAGCGGGCATGCCGTCGATAATGTAAAGAGGATCGGTGTTGTTGATGGTACCTGTACCACGCACACGAATCATCGGCTGTGAGCCAGGCTGACCAGATGCTGAAGTGACATTCACACCAGCGGCCAAACCCTTCAGGGCATCGTCGGCACGCAGACGTGTCTTGCCTACGAGATCATCGGCGCTCACCTTGGCGATGGCGGCCGTGACCACGCTCTTCTTCTGCACACCATAGCCGATAACGACTACGTCGTTCAGCATCTGCTGGTCTTCCAACAGTACGATGCTCATTTGATTGCTTGCAGCAACCTCCTGCGGCGAGCAGCCAATGTAGGAAACCACCAGCATGGTACCTTCCTTCACATTCATGGCAAACTGGCCGTCAATGTTTGTAATAGTGCCGTTTTGCGGCTTTCCTTTTTCGACAACGGAAGCACCGATAATAGGCTCCCCGTTCTCGTCAGTCACTGTGCCCACGATTCCTGAAACCTGGGCAAAGGCAGTTGCCGACATCCATAGTGCCAACAACAGAGTTAGTAACCTTGATTGTTTCATACTTTGATAGTTAATGATTTGTTTAAGATTTGATTTCGAATCTGCTGCAAAGTTATGATAAAAAACGCGTGCATGAACACGCGTATAGATAAAAAGTGGATAAGAAAAGCGTTGTAAATCAGTTAATAAGTTGATTTACAACGCTTTATGAAAAATAGATTTAAACAAAAAAGTGGATGCTTTATAGGCGATTATTCTCCCTTATTCATCAATCCGAAGCCATAGAGGGCCACGATTATGTAGCCGATGAGGGGGATGATAAACGGTACGACGAGGTTGGTGGCATCGGCTACTAGTCCCATGAGTAGGAAACCACAACCACCCACGGGTGTCATCATCAGTACCGACGAAGCACTCTTGGTGAGCGACCCCAGACCACGCACTGCCAATGAGAAAATGGTGGGGAACATGATGGCCTCAAACATATAGTTGGCGACCAGCGCATAGAGCGAGAATCTCCCAAGGTTGAGCAGTACGAGCATCGTGCAAACCACCGTGCCGCAGCCGCAGATAAAGAGCATCTTCTCTGCAGGAATCTTCGTCATGATCCATGAACCCAGGAAGCGGCCGACCATGAAGAATGCCAATGCGGCAGTGAGTACCACTGATGCGGTACGGTCACTCATCCAGCCTTGTCCGGTGGTGAAGTTGATGAAGTAGCTGTTGATGGAGATCTCGGCCACCTCATAGGCGAGCAGGGCGATGAGTCCGTAGACAAAGTACTTGTGCTTCCAGATCTTCAGCAGTGGCACCCGACCATATTTTGCCTTCTCCTCAAGTCCATCATCGTGCTTGATCTCTGGCAGCTTCACTTTGGCAAACACAGCCGCTATGGTGAGCACTAGCACTCCGAGCACAGCATAGGGAACGGCAACATTGCCTCCGCCGTCGCGGAAGAGGAACTGCCCAACAGCAAATGTTGCGAAAAGCGAGCCTAGGCCGTTGAACGACTGCGAGAAGTTCAGGCGGCTCGTGGCGGTCTCTCGGTCACCAAGCTCCGTGACGTAAGGGTTGGCAGCAGTCTCAAGGAACGTCAGGCCGCAGCCGATAATGAACAATGCCCCGAGGAAAGCATAGAACGTCCCTGCCTCGGCTCCGGGAATGAAGAGCAGGGCGCCCAGTCCGAACAGCAGCAGGCCGAACACCACCCCCCGACGGTAGCCGAAGCGGTTGATGAACAGTCCTGCCGGTATGGCCAGCAGGAAGTAGCCCAGATAGGTTGTCACCTGAATGAGCGACGACTGGGTTATCGATATATGCAACTCATTCTGGAAGTGCTTGTTCAGCACGTCCAGAATGGCGCGGGAGAATCCCCAAAGAAAGAATAATGTGGTGATCAGAATAAATGGCACCACATATTCTTTCGTCGTAAGTTTTGCTTTCATTATTCCTCTGCAGGCTCAATGAACTTCCAGATGCAGGCAGCAAGAGCACCACCTACGAGCGGACCAACGATGAATACCCAGAGGTCGGCAAGTGCCTGACCACCCTCGAACAGGGCGGGACCAATGGAACGTGCGGGGTTGACGCTCGTGCCGGTGAAGTGAATACCTACAAGGTGGATGAGAATCAGCGTCAGACCGATGGCCAGACCTGCGAAGTTGTTGGTGGCGCCGTTGGTCTTCGATGTGGCACCGAGGACGACGAGCACGAACAGGCAGGTGAGCACAATCTCGACGATGAGGCCGTTGGTGGCACCATAGGCACAGGCATTAGCACCCGTGGCAGTAGTGATGACGAGGTTAGGATCGGTAGCTACGATACCTGCGAGCACGGCAGCGGCGAGAATGGCACCGATGACCTGGAACAGCATATACATGCCGCAGTCCTTGGCAGAGATGCCGCCATTGAGGAATACGCCCAGTGTGATGGCGGGGTTGATGTGGCAACCCGAAATGCCACCGATGGTATAGGCCATAGCGACAACGGACAAACCGAAGGCGATGGCTGTTCCGACGATTGCTGCAGTGTTTTCAGCACCACAACCCAGGGCTACGGCTGCGCCACAACCCAAGAACGTAAGCACGAATGTGCCAACTAATTCAGCAAAATACTTTTTCATAAGCGTAGTAGTTTTTAGATGGGTGAATAGTAATAATCATGGTTTCTGCTCGCAAATTTAAACATATTTTTTGAAATAAACAAATATTTTGGCATTAAATTTTAACTGCAGGCATCTCTCAGAGCATCTCAAACCATAGAAGATGCAGCAGCATCTCCTTACGCGCGCACGAAAATAATAATGTGAGGGCTTCGGCTACGCTGGTCTTATGTGCGAACGAGATTGCGCCCTGCATCGATGCGGAGGAAGATGAAGAGCAGAAGGGTGAAGCCCCACAGGTTGGAGCCTCCGTAAGAGAAGAAGGGCAGGGGGATACCGATGACGGGCGTGAGTCCAAGCACCATGCCCACGTTGATGAACACGTGGAAGAGGAAGATACTCGCCACGCAGTAGCCGTAGACACGCCCGAACTTGTAGGGTTGTCGTTCGGCGAGGTGGATGAGTCGCAAGATGAGCAGTAGGAAGAGGATGAGCACGCCTGCCGAACCGAAGAATCCTTCTTCCTCGCCTACGGTGCAGAAGATGAAGTCGGTGTCTTGCTCAGGCACGAATTTCAGCTTTGTCTGTGTGCCATTCAGAAATCCCTTACCTTTCAGACCACCCGAGCCGATGGCTATCTGGCTTTGGTGTACGTTGTAGCCTGCTCCTGCCAGGTCTTCTTCGAGTCCGAGCAACACGTTGATACGCACGCGCTGGTGGGGCTTCATGACATCGTTGAGCACGTAGTTGGCGGAATAGAAGAAGGTGATGGAGCCTAGCGCAAAGGCTGCGATAAAGAAATAGTTGCGCAGCCGCGAGCTCAATCCCATGTAGATGAGCACTCCGATGAGGATTGCCGAAAGGGCTAGCTGCACGTAGACGACGTCGAACGGTATGACGTATTTCGAGAACAGCAGGGCCCCGATGGTGATGCCAAAGCAGTAGGCGAGAAGGGTGTACATGCGTCTTCGGTCGCCCGTGTAGATGCCTACCATGATGGAAGAGAACAACTGTACAAGCAACAGTACGATGAACTTTCCCACCGACGTGGGAGTGCCCCAAAGCAGTACGGCTTCGTACTTGATGCCCAAGACGAAATAGATGACTGCGGCAACGGCGGCGAAGAGCAGCGAACCAGTCATTCCCTCACGGTAGAACATCAGGAAGAACGACAGGTAGACGAGTGCCGAACCGGTCTCTTTCTGTCCGATAATCATGAGCATGGGCAGCAGGACGATGATGCAAGCGATGGCGAAGTGTTTCCACTGCCGTAGGTCGATACCGTAGGTCGACATGAATTTCGCCACTGCCAATGCTGTTGCGAACTTGGCAAACTCAGCTGGCTGCACGCGCAGAGGACCTAGCACGAGCCATGAGCGTGAGCCTTTGATTTCGTGGGGGTTGAAGATGGTTGCCAGCAATACCAATAGCAGGAGTCCGTATATGACATAGGCGGTGCCGTCGTAGATACGGTCGTCGAGAAGCAGGATGATGAGTCCGAGCAGAATGCTGGAGCCAATCCATACGATCTGCATGCCTGAGCGTGTGCCGAGGCTGAAGATGTCGGTGTCGCCATAGGTGTAGGAGGCTCCACAGACACTAATCCACCCGAAGGTGAGTAGTGCCAGGTAGATGAGGATGGTCACCCAGTCGAGGGAGCCCAGCACACTTGGCTGTTTGTCAGGATTCTGCTTCATTTCTTCTTTCTGATATGGGTTGCCGTGATACGGCAACATACATAACGATAGGTGGAGATTTATCGGGCGATGCTGCCGTAGTAGATGCGCTTCTTCTGGAACACGGCTGCGCGGCCCTCTGACGCCGGCGACAGCTTGCCGTTGATGTATTTCTCCATGATGAGTGCGCCCAGGGGCACGCCGTAGTCGGCACCCCAGCCGCCGTTCTCCACATATACGGCAACGGCGATCTTCGGCTCGTTCATCGGTGCAAAGCCCATGAAGACCGAGTGGTCATGGCCTCTGTTCTGTGCCGTACCGGTCTTACCGCAGATGGCGAAGTCGCCGCGGTTGGCAGAGCGGCATGTTCCGCGCTCCACTGCCGAGCGCATGCCTGCCACGATGTAGTCGTAGGAGCGGCGCGTGGCCTTGGTGTAACGTCGGTTGGTGTAGAGAGTGTCGAGGGATTCGCCTTGCACCTTGCGCACCACATGGGGTGTATAGAAGTAGCCGCGGTTGGCAATAGTGGCGGCGAGGTTGGCAATCTGCAGGGGTGTAGCATTCACCTCACCCTGTCCGATGGCGATAGAGATGATGGTCAGTCCGTTCCATGAGCCCTTGTAGGCCTTGTCGTAGAACTGTGCGTTGGGGATCAGACCTCGCTTCTCGCCAGGCAGATCAATGCCCAGTTTGTAGCCAAATCCCATCGAAACCATATAGTCGCGCCAGGTGTTCATCGCATCTTGCACGTGGGCGTACTTCTTGCGGTTGCCCATCATGTAGTAGAGTCCCCAACAGAAGTATCCGTTACAAGATGTACTGATGGCGGGTACCAGCGGCAGGGGTGATCCGTGTCCGTGACAACCCACGCGCAGGCCACGATAATGGAAGCCTCGCGAGCAAGGGAAGGCCGTGCCGGGGCCGATGACGCCTTCGCTCAGGAAGGTCAGCGCCTGCGTGGTCTTGAACGTTGAGCCTGGAGGATATTGACCCATGATAGAGCGGTTGAGCAGTGGCTTCCAGGAGTTCTTTTGCAGTTCCATGTGCATCTTTCCGCGCTGGCGACCCGTCATGATGCGAGGATCGTAGTTGGGCGACGACACCATGCAAAGCACTTCGCCCGTCGACGGCTCAATGGCAACGATGCTACCAATCTTTCCTTCCATGAGGCGTTCGCCCAATGCCTGCAGCTCCACGTCAATGCTCAGCGTGAGGTTTTTGCCGGGAATCGGCTTCTGGTCGAGGGCTCCGTTCTGGTAGCGGCCCTTGATGCGGCCGTGGGCATCGCGCAAGAGTATTTGTATGCCCTTCTGCCCGCGCAGCTGCTTCTCGTAACTGCGCTCCACACCCAGCTTGCCGATATAGTCGCCTGGCTGGTAGTAGTCGTCCTCCTCGATGTCGCTGGGCGAGACCTCTGCCACGTCGCCGAGGATGTGGGCAGCATTTGGATACTGGTATTGGCGGATGCTGCGCTTCTGCACGTAAAAGCCCGGGAAGCGGAACATCTTCTCCTGAAACACACTGAACTCCTTGTCAGAGAGCTGGCTCATGAAGAGCTGCTGCGTGAACCGCGAATAGCCCGGGTTCTTCGAGCGGTCCTTGATGTCGTTCATGCGCTGGATGAAGAATTCCTTGGTGATGCCCAGTGCTTCGCAGAACTCCAGCGTGTCGAGGCGTCCGCTCTCCTCGTTCATGATGACCATGATGTCGTAGGCGGGCTGGTTGTAGACGAGAAGCTTTCCATTGCGGTCGGAGATGACGCCGCGCGAGGGATATTCGATTTTCTTCAGGAAAGCGTTTGAGTCGGCATTCTTCTTGTAGTCGTCGCTGAGCAGCTGCAGCGTGAATAGGCGGATGATGTAGACCACCACAATGATGATGGCCACACCGCCTATGATATAGCGACGATACTCAAGATTAAAATCCTTCATGTTTTCCTGATGAGAAGCAGTTTCTGTGAATTGAGAGGGATGGCCGGCGTTCACGCCATTTTTTCGGCCAGCGGATTAGATGCGGTAGCGGAAATACTCAATCGTGATGAGCAGGATGCTCGTGATGGCAAAGCTGCCGCCCACACATTCGAGCCAGTGCATCCAGTTGGTGAATTCGAATGCCTCGAGGGCATAGAATGTTATGCAATAGATAAGGGTGATGATGAGGGCAAAGAGGATGAACTTGCCGATGCCGAGCGATGACATGCTTGGCGACAGGTCGTCGGGACTCTCGCGGGGCAGGAACAGCTTGAGCAGATAGGGCTGCAGCAGTCCGACGAGCGTCAACGAACCTGCTGCCACGCCTGGGGTGTTAGAGAAAATGTCGATGCAGAGTCCCATCGTAAAGCAGCTCACAAGGATGATCCACCGCGGGAAATTGCGGCGGAAGAGCATGGCCAAATACACGTAAAGCAGTGGTGTGGCGCAATTGAAGAGACGGACGTGGTTGAGCACCAATGCCTGTATAAGCAGAAGCACCACGAAAGCCACGATTCCTTTAAGCAGTCCAATATTCATGTCCTTAAGCTGAATTACCTTACCACCTTGTTATCTTGTTGCTTGGATTGAGTCTTGTGCGGCACGCATGATCTGCAGACGTTCCTTCATGCTCTCGTCGGCAATGACACACACGTCGCGCAGACGACCGAAGTCAGTACTGAGATGTACTTGCACACGATACGACAAACCGTCGGCCGAGTTGAACACATATCCCACCTTGCCCACCATGATGCCTTCAGGGAAGATGCTGGAGTAGCCGCTTGTGACGATGTTGTCGCCCCGGCGGAACTTAGCATGACGGGGAATGTCGTCGACATAGGCAAGGGAGATGGGACCTCCGTTCCAGTGCAGATAGCCGAAGTAGCCGCGTTTCTCGATGGTGCAGCTGATGTTTGAGTGCGAGCTGAGCACGGGTATGACGATAGAGTAGTGGGGAGACGTCATATACACGATGCCCACGACACCTGTTCCCGAAACCACGCCCATGTCCTTCTTGATGCCGTCGGCCTCGCCTTTATCGATGGTGATCAGGTTGTCGCGTTTGTTCGTTTCGTTGGTCACCACCTTTGCCGGTATGAGCTTATAGCTGGAGAGCATCTGCAGCTGGTTGCTGTGCAGAAACGACGAGTCGTCGGTGAGCTTGGTGATGCGGTTGGAGAGTTGTGAAACCTGATGTTCCAGGTAGATGTTACGCTGTGTGAGCTCTTCGTTCACCTTCGTAAGCGAGAAGAACGACTCTATCTCGGAGTTCCACTCATAGACCTTTCCTGCGACGACGTTGGCCGACGAGAACCACACGCTGCCCTGATAGCTGTTGTATTGAAACAATAATACAGCACTGATCGCCTCCAGGATGATGAAGACGAACCAGTGGTTGTATTTTGCAATGAAGGCTATCAGGTTCTTCATTTGTGCACTTCCTCGTTTATCTCATCAGGAATGAGAAACGATCGACGTTGTTCAGTGCAATACCGGCACCCTTGGCCACGCAGT
>JAFZAP010000008.1 GCA_017557185.1 Prevotella sp. | reverse complement strand
GAAGGGCTGGTTGTCGTAGCAGGCGAGGTGGAACTTGTGACGGCCCGTCAGCGTTCCTTTCACATAGCGCCACTTCGAACCCACTTTGCGTGGAGCCTGACCTGCGATTGACGTGCTGAGCGTGTCGTTGGCATAAGCCTCGGGAATGATACACACAGCCATCGAGCAGCGGTTGTCGTCGACAAAGAGTTGTATATCGGGCACGTCGTCGGCGTTGGGATGGTAGTAGCATGCCTGCTGGCTGTCGCTGAGACCTCCCCACCACCCTATGCGCATAGGCTTCGCTTCTTGCAGAAGGGCGTTGGAATCGCCGCTGACGAAGTCACCGAATGTGACGCTGTCGGCAGGGGTTGAATAATAGTAATTGCTGACGTCGGCTACCAATGAGTCCTGATTGACGGTGACCTCACCGATGTTCTGAATGTCGAGTGCCACACATTGCTGTCCGCTATGAATAAACATCGCCTCCTGTGCCTGCATGGACAAGTGTAGGCACAGGAGGAGCATCACAAAACCGTTTCTTTGCTTCATGGTGCAAAGGAAACACTTTTTTCCGAGATAACCAAACGAAAGGGTACGCAAAACGTACGCAAGCCCCAATTATCAATTATCAATTATTAATTATCAACTATCAACTCTACCGGTCCGAGGAGTCCGGCGGGGAGCAGGGGGGAGTCGGCACGATAGAAGTTGGCGGGGGTGTAGGTGTACTTCGTGGGGCAGTCGGGTTGCTGGTCGCCGATGATGCGGTTAGCCCAGGTGTTGACGACACGCACCTCCAACTGGTTCGTTCCTGCCTGCAACGCCGGGGTGACATCGACGCAGAAGGGTTCCTTCCACAAGGTGCCGAGCGGCTGTCCGTTGACCACGACTTCTGCCAAGGAGGCTACCTGTCCGAGGTGGAGGATGTAGCGGCCGGACTTCTCGAGGCGACGGGGCATGTCGAAGGTGTTGCGATAGACGGCGGTGCCGGAATAATAGCGGATGGCGGGGTCGGCGCTCTCGGTGTAGGACTGCAGCTGCGGGAACTCAACGGGCTTGCCGGGACCGATGTTGGAGCCTTGCGGTTCGAGGAACTCCACTGTCCACGGGCTGTCGACGGTGAGCAGATGCTTCTGCTGCCGCTGCGGCAACACGAGCTGCTGCTCGGCGGCGGGTCCCTGGAACACGACGAACACGGCATCGTCGGGAGTGAGGTCAAGGCTGACGGTGGTCACGCCGTCGTGGATGGTGTAGCCGACGGCCTCCATTTGCCCTGTGTCGGGATGCCAGAGGGTGGGCAGCAGTCCGCTGACGCGGAAGGTGACATCGATGGTGCGTGCCTCGTGCCGGTTGTTGCTGATCCAGAAGATGTCGGCATCGACCGTTCGGCGGTGCACATAGTGGAGGTCGGCATCGTCGCTGGCGCTGACATCGGGGGTGAGCAGGCGCAGGGCATCGTCGACGGGTTGCCGGCGTAGGTCGACGACGGGTGCTCCCTGCCGACGCAGGGCATCGAGTTTCTCGACGACTGCCGGAGCCATGTGGCGGCAATGGCTGTCGATGACGAGCAGGCGATAGCTGCTGCCTGCGGGCGTGACGAACTGCCGTCCGTCGTAGCTCAGGATGCCAAGGAGGGCGTCCTTGTTGAGATAATCGTAGTTGTAGCCGAAGGGAATGGCGGGGTGCTGGTGGGCGAAGAGGTCGGTCACCACATCGTCCTCGCCGTAGTAGTAGAGGATGTCGGCAATATTGCTGCCCTGCTGCAGCATGTAGCAGCTGCGGGCGAGGTAGTCGGTCCAGGCGCGTGCCTGCTCGGCCCACGTCTCATGTCGGTTGAACCACTGGCCATACTGTCCGAGTCCGAGTCCCGGCCGCTTGTCGTCGACGGGCTGATGGGCGCTCTCGTGGATGACGAAGCGGTTGACGCCACTCGCCATCTCGAGGTCGGCAGTGTGCTTGAGGTTGCCGGGATGGAAGCAATAGGCTCCGCCCACGTGGCCGTTGACGGTCATCGACTCGGCAGCCACGATGGGCTTGCCGTAGAGGTGGGCCACCGATGCCGACTCGCGGATGTCGCTCTGCGCCATCGACTCGCTGGAGTTCAACGCCTGCTTGCCGGGAATGACCGTCCACATAGCAGCCATCGGGATGTCGGCATGACTCTTCGCCGTCATTCCGTCGACGAGATAGAGGCGCCCGTTCTCGTGGGCCTCGAAGTAGGCTTCCATGCCGCGCTCGTGGGCGATGCGTGCCGCCGTCGCATACATGCTCTCGCCGATGAGTTCGCCGATGGTGGTGCGCCAGTCGAAGAGGAACTCCTCGCTGCGCTCGGCACTCTCGACGATCTGCCCTGTGAGCACGGGCATCCACGGGAGCAGACTATAGCCGCGCCGCTGCCGGAACTCGTCGGCCAGACGGGGCGACCACGTCTCCCAACCTGCTTCGTAGCTGTCGATAAGCAGATAGTGGAGGCCGCGCTGCCCCATGAGTCCTCCGGTGGCATCGCGGTAGAGGTCGAGGTAGTAGTTGAGGAACTGGCTGAAGGCTTCGCTGTCGAGCTTCGTCACCTCCAGTCCTGTGGCCTCGGGCGAGGCAGGGTGGTTCTCCTTGCCTGTGAGGGTGTAGCCGAAGCGCAGCAGGCGCCACCGTCCTTTGGGGGCTTTCCACGACAGGCAGCCTTCGGCATCGACGTAGCTGCTGACGTCGACGACATCGGTCAGGGCAACAGCATCGTCGGCTGTGGCCTGTGTGGGGTGGTCGTTCATATCGGGCGGCGAGGCAAAGCCTGCCTTTTCCTCGATGTGGTCGATGCGGGCGGTGCCGAAAAGCTTCAGTTCGGGAGTGCGCGGAGCCTCGGGAACGACGACGCGGAAGTAGCGCGCTGTGGTAGGCGGGATGTTGATGGTCTGCCACGAAATGCTGCCGTGCGGGATGTCGCAGATGCGGCGGAATGTCAGGCCGTCGTCGCTGGCCTCGAGGAATTTGTCGACGGGTGCGGGCAGGGCTGCCCAAATGCTGCGATAGCGGCCGTCGCTGATGCTCAGCGCCTTGATGGTCTGCGGCTGCTGGAATGTGCAGAGGATGGTGCAGGGCCCTTTCTCCTCGCCGGCAGGTCGGCTGACGGTGATGAGTCCGTTCATCTCCTGCAGGGTCTTCTCGGTGTCGGGAATGCGCACGGCGAGGACGGCGATATCGGCATACCAGCGGTCGTGTTGCGACTTGAGCAAAGAGAGGTTCTGCCTGCGGCCACCCTTCACGATGGTGTCGGTCCACACCAGCTTCTTCATGGCCTGCTCGGGGGTTACCCACGGGCCGCCGGTGTTGCTCCATCCCGGACAACTCGCCACCGCCACCTCCATGCCCAGCGAGTCGGCCATTCCCACTGCTAGTCGGAAGGCTTTCTTCCAGGGCTCCGACATATAGTCGAGCCGCTGTTCCACGACGGGCTTCATGCCCATGCCGGCATCGAAGCTATGGAAGCCGCCGATGCCTGCCCGGTGCATCCACTCGATGTCCTTTCGGATGCCGTCGAGGGTGATGTTGCCGTTCATCCAATGCCACCACACGCGGGGTCGCGACTCCTGAGGTGGTGTGAGGAATCCGCTTTGCAGGTCTTGCGCCGCTACTACCGATGCCGAGCACAGCAGGAGTGCGAGGAGGGTGTTGCGCATGGGGTGTTAACGACTCATGTCGAAGCCCAGACGGATGCCGTCGTAGTTCTTCGAGAGGTCGCCGATGGTGGAGAGTGTCTGGTTGCCGCTGATGGCAGAGACGGCCTGCAGCACGGTGAGCAGTTTCTTCGACTCGAAGAGGATGCTCATGCCGCCGCTGGTCTTCTTGGCGTAGGCGGGCAGCGAGAAGAGCAGGGTCTTCATCGTGATGAGACACTTCTCGGGGTCGTAGGTGTAGGTTCCGCTGAGCGGCGTGCCATCGACCTTTGCGGCAAACTGACCGTCCTGCGTGAACTGGAAGTAGGTGTTGGAGCTGTTGATGCCGATGCCGCTGTAGTAGGCGGCGAGCTTCTCCTTCGCCGTTGTGGCAGCCACCTCGCCGCCGGCCTTTGCCAGCAGGTTCTCGGAGGTGAAGGCCACGCCCGGCTGACGATACTGCCACGTGCCGACGAGTTCGGCCTGTGTGGGCTTGTCGAGTCCGATGACGCTCGACAGCACGTTGCCGATGGTCTGTCCGTTAGTCATTGCTCCGAGCACGGTGCCCAGGATGTCACCCACTCCGCTGCCTGTGCCTGAGGTGCCCAGTGCAGCGCAACTTGTCAGAACCACGCATACGAGTCCTGCCAGAATGTTCTTTGCTTTTTTCATTGTCTGAAGGTTTAAAAACAGTTGATAGTTGATAGTTTCGAGTGAATAGTGAATAGTTATGATTACCCTTGTCTGCTTGGGTCGCTAGTTGTCCGTTATTCGGGCAGACACGGGGGTCTGCCCCTACGGCTGGGTGCCTCCTCCCTAGGGAGGAGGTGAGGCTTTACCGATTCCTCCCCATGAACCTCAACAGATAGAGGAAGAGGTTAATGAAGTCGAGATACAGGCTCAACGCTCCCATCAGCGCGACCTTCTGTGCGGTCTCGCCCATGTCTTCCTGCGCAAGCAACATCATCTTGATCTTCTGCGAGTCGTAGGCGGTGAGTCCCACGAATACCAGCACGCCGATTCCGCTCACGATGAGGTCCATCGTGCTGTTGTGCAGGAACATGTTCACGATGCCTGCGATGATCAGACCAATAAGCGCCATGAACAGCAGACGGCCCCACGACGTGAGGTCTTTCTTCGTGAAGTAGCCGTAGACGGCCATCACGCCGAACGTGCCGGCGGTGACGAGGAAGGTCTGCCCGATGACGCTCATGGAATAGACGGCGAAGATCATGGCCAGCGTCGCACCGTTGATGACCGAATATAGGATGAACAACATCGTGGCCGTCGTCAGTGACAGGCTGTTGATGCGTGCCGAGACGTAGATCACCAATGCCAGCTCGGCGATGATCAGGCCGAAGAACGTCCACTTGCTCGAGTAGATAAGACTCAGCAGAGCGGGCGACGTAGCCACGCCGTAGGCGGTGATGGCGGTGATGGCCAGCGCCAACGTCATCCACAGATATACTTTCCGCATCAGTGCGGGAAAGGCTGCCGACAATGCCAACTCGCGGTCGTCGGCGTATGAACCAGGGGTGTTGCCCCATCTGTCCAATCTTCTTTCTTCAAAATCTCTCATTTCCATTTTCTTATTGATAACAATAGTTTAGACGTTATTCATTTTGCAAAGTTAATTCTTTTTTGGGAAAAAACAAACTCTGTGCCAAAAAAATAATAAGGAGCCCCAGCCCAGCCTCCGTCGCGAATGGGGATTCGCTCTCCTTTGTGGGGCCGCTTAGTAAAAACGGGCGCGGTCGACTATGTATCTGACGTGGGTGCCTTCGCCGATGAGGATCTCTTCCTCCGACTCCGGCGAAAGCTGCATCGCGACAACATGGAAGGTGAGGCGGCGGCCGTCGACCTCGGTGAGTTCGGCTGTGGCGAAGACTTCCGCGCCGAGCGGCGACGGCTTCAGGTGAGAGACTGCGATGTATGAGCCGACGGTGGTCTTCTCCTCAGGAAGTTCCTGGTCGACGGCAAGCATCGCGGCATTCTCCATGAGGGCAATCATTACGGGTGTGGCCAATACGGGCATATCGCCCGAGCCCATCGCTTGGGCGGTGTGTGCGTCGCTGACTGTGAGGACGCTGGTGTGGGTGAGTCCGGTGTTCATAATGAGTATAAGCCCCACCCCAACCCTCCCCCGTAGGGAGGGAGAAGCATGCGGGCAATGTTTTGTTTGTTAATTATTCATTTGTTAAAAACTAATTGTGCCACCCTGGAGGATTTGAGAGTGGGAGAGAATGAGGGGCAGGGGTGAGGAGGTGGGTCTTTTTATAATTTGAAACTGCCGTCCATTCTCGAGGTTGATGGTGGCGCGACGGAAGGTGGGGGCGGCGAGCTGGTAGTAGGGGGTGCCGGGACAGACGGGATAGAAGCCAAGGGAGGAGAAGATGTACCAGGCCGACATCTGACCGGCATCGTCGTTACCCGAGAGTCCGCCCGGAGTGTCGTTGTACTCGGTGTCGAGGATGTGGCGCACCACACGTCGAGTCTTGTCGTTGCGCCCGATGTAGTTATACAGATAGGCAATCTGGTGGCAGGGTTCGTTGCCGTGCCAGTAGAGTCCCTGTTCGAACATCGAGTCGAGTTTCTCCTCGAAGCGCTTGGGACCGCCCATCACCTCAATCAGCGCTGCTACGTCGTGGGGCACATACCACGAGTAATGGCAGGTGGCACCCTCGGTGATGAAGGGTTGACGGTGGGTGAGGTCGCCCTCCCCTTCCCATTTGCCACTTTCGTGGCGGCCATCTGCCCAGCCCGTTCGGGGATTGATGACGTTACGCCAGTTGCCGGAACGGCGCATGAGTTCGCGATAGTCGGCCTCCGTGCCGAAGTCGCGGGCGAGCTGTGCCACGCAGAAATCGTCGTAGGCATACTCCAGCGTGCGCGAGGTCTGTTCCTCGGTGTGGAAGGCATCAGGCACCTTGTCCTCCAAGGGGATGTAGCCGTACTGCAGGTAGGACTGCAGCGCACGGCGACCCATACCGTTCTTGTATTGTTCGGGTGTGGGGGAATTGAAGGCGTTCTGGCGCAGGTAGCGATAGGCAGTGACGTAATCAACCTCTGCGATTCCTTTCACATAGGCATCGGCGATGACGGAGGATGCGTGGTCGCCAATCATCGCGGCGGTGTAGCTGTTCCAACAGGGGAAGATGGGCATCCAACCACCTTGCTCGGCCATCGTGACCAATGACTGCACCATCTGTGCCGAGAGGGAGGGCGCAATGATGTTGTAGAGCGGATGGACGGCGCGGTAGGTGTCCCAGAGGGAGAAGTCGGTGTAATATTTTGGGGGAGAGGGGAGAGAGGAGAGGGGAGAGTTATCGGCGGAATTGGCAAAGCGTGGGAAGCGACCATCGACATCGCTGAACTCCCGGGGGAGGAAGGAGGCGCGATAGAGGGCGCCATAGAACTGGTTGACGCGGGCGGTGTCGGGGTCGTCGATATCAATGGTGTGTAGACGGTCGATCCACTTCTCAGCGAGCTCCGCCTGCATCTGCTCGAAGGTCTTGCCCGCAGCCTCAGCAGCGAGATTGCGCTCACAACCTTTACGGTCGGTGAACGACGAGGCCATCGTCAGCAGGATGGGCTGATAGGCTTTTCCTTGAACGGTCATCCAGACACAGGTGCTGTCGCTGCCTGAAGCCATAGGCTCTTCGTCGCATTGCAGCAGGAAATGTCCGCTGAAGCCTGCCGGCTCGCCCCATCCCTGATAGATGCGGTGGACGGGGTTGAGCCCCACCCCAACCCTCCCCCGCAGGGAGGGAGCCTCACCGCAGTTTGCATCTAGAGGGAAGGTGGCAGAAAACACTTGGCCTTCGACCTCGTCGCTGTTATGGTTGACGATGATATGTACGGGTTGGTCTTGCTCGGGCGTGATGCGCATCATGGCGGTGTGGCTGGCTCCTGTGAGCTCAATGAACAGGTGCTCGTCAGGCAGGCGAACGGCATAATAGTGGGGGTGGGAGATTTCCTGTTGATGCGAGAAGCGGGTAGCACGATCGACAGGACGCGTGCGCAGGTTGCCGCTAATGGCAGCGACGGTGAACGAACCGTAGTCCTGCGTGCAACCTCCCACAATCCAATGGCTGTTACGGATGCCCTGAAACAGGGAGTCGGCATAATAGTAAGGTGCGATGCACTTCTGTTCGGTGTCACGGGTCTGCGGTGTCCAGAAGTTCTGGCCGTTGGGGGCGAGGACGGCAGGCAGCGTCTGGCCGTGTTCCTCAGAGCCCTTGCCAAAGAGTCCCGCTGTCTGGGTGTTGGCTTGATCGGTTCCCACCATCGTGTTCAGCGTGCACAACTGCCGCAGGTGATCCAAGCGATGCATGTGACGGGAAACCTTTGCTTTCAGTTCCAGCCATTTACAAAAACAAATTGGTCGCTCGTTATGAAGCAGTTGCACAACGACATCGTTCTCCTCATTACGATAGAACACCATCTGTAAATTGGCTGCCATAGGCAGTATTTCGTCCATACGGTCGGACACGCCGGACTGCAACGGCAACAACTCGAGCAGGGAGAGGAGGCGATAGAGATTGGTGTCGTGACCGAAGCGGAGGGCGGCGCCGTGACCGCCAGAAGCAATCATCGCATCGGCATCGGCAACGATGTTCTGCCATAGGGTGATGGCGGCACGGGCAGGAATTCCCTCGCTCTGCGGCTGTCGGCCGTTGCAAATGGTCATGCGGAGGTTATTGGCATCGTAGACGGCCTGCATCTCCTCGCGCGTAAAGACATCGAAGAGGTTGACGTTGAGTTCGACGTCCTGCATATCGGTGGCGATGGTGAAGAGTTCGGAGAGGAGTTTCAGCTGCTGTGCCGACGAGGTCTCGGCAGCAAATACCTTCGACGGGTCTTTGAACAAGGAATGCATGAAACGGTCGGGGGAAAGCTGGGGCTGTACGCGTGTACGCCGCTCCAGCGCTTTCACCTCTGGGGTATTGTCGACGAGCCACGCCATATCGGCCTCGTTGGTGGCTACATCGAGGGATGCCGACGGACACAGCTCACGCAGACGACCGGTGAAGGCGAGCATGCTCTTGCGACAGCGGTCGACGGTGCTCGAGCGGGCCCACAGGCGGGCATCGTCGCCAGCAAAAACCTCAGGGAACCGGCTCACCATACGCTCAGCAATGCCCTCATGCTGTCGGGCTCCCAGCGGAGTGAGCAGTCCGCCGTTGCCGCGTGCGTTCTTCCATACCTTCTGCATTCGCCGACGTACACTCTTGCCTAGTGGTGTGAGGTTCTTGGTGTCTGCAAAGCAGGCAAGCACCCATTCGTAGCGCTCGTCGTTGGGCAGCCAGCGCGAGCCGTGTCGCCCGTAGTGGGAGATGTAGAACGGTTCGTAGCCAGCGGGAGCCGGCAGGGCCTCTGACTGAGTGACAGGATAGGCATAGTAGACACCCCCGAGCTGCTCATTCGACTTCTGTGCAAATGTCAGCGCAGCGATGAACAAGAATGCGAAGAGAAGGACTATTTTTTTATGCATAGGCGAGGTACGACTACGGCGTTGAGATTGTTCCTATTTATTTGAATACGGAAAGGACAGGGCGGCCCACCCACGAGCGGGGAGTGGCGAGGCCGAAGATGTGGGCGATGGTGGCTGCGGTATCGTATTGCATCATGGGTTCCTCAATGACGAGGCCCGAACGGATGCCGCGTCCGCAAATGATGAACGGATGCTCCATCTCGAGTAATGTCTTGCCACCGTGTCCTTTCTCCTTACCTCCATGATCGGCGGTGACGATGATGATGGTCTGGTCGTAGATGCCAGCGGTCTTCAAAGCCTGGATGAGACGACCCACATAGACATCGAGTTCGGCAAGTGTCTGGTAGTACTCCGGCGTATCGTGACCGACGGAATGGCCCGTGTGGTCGAGCTGGTCCCAGCACACCGCGAAGAGTGTGGGCTTGCGCTCGATGATGAAGCGCTCGGCCATCTCACAAAGCAGCGACGGGTGGTGCTCGTAGTCGGGGGCGAGGTCGTAGTTGTCGATAGCCAGAGAATCGACTACATGCTTGATACCGTCCCACTCAGCAATGCATCCCGTGACAACATCGGGACGAGCCTTGCGGAGGATGGAGAAGATGGTGGGAAACTTGCCGTGCTCGTTGAGTTCGACGGAGGGAATCTCAGGCGTGTGGGAGTTCCAGGTGGTATAGCCATGAAGTTCGGGACACGAGCCGTTGAACATCGATGCCCAGTTGACACCAGAACTGGAGGGCAGCACCGAGCGTTTCTTCGCCGTGTAGCATCCCTGTTGAATGAGCATACGGATGTTGGGGATGTCGTGAGCTTTGGCAAGGCTGTAGCCGCCCCAGCCGTCAATGCCGATGACGAGGACGTGCTGTGCCTTTGCCTTAGGAGCTTTCTGTTTGGCTTCAGCCATCATAAAGACGCAGAGCCCGAGTGCGAGAATAAGGATTTTCTTCATTGTCGATTAGGGATTAGCAGTTTGATAGATCCAGTCGATGCCCAGAGGGTTGTTGCGCATCTCGAGGACGAGGGGTAAAGAGGAGGAGCCCCTCCCCTGCCCTCCCCCATAGGGAGGGGGAACAGCTATTAGCATTTCTGTGTCGTCGATGTCGGCACGAACACGCAGAGTGGTTTCATCTTTGGCGATGAGTCGCCACGTGATGTCGTCGTAGACGAACGAGCCCGTTTGCTGCAAGGTGCGCAAGGCATCGAAGGAGATGAAGGCAAAGGTGCCCGTTGCGTTGTGATGAACGGTGCCATCGACCTGTGGCGAGAGCCAACAGAAGTTCTTCGCGTGTTCCACCTCGCTGCGCGGAATGCAATAGAGTGTCTCCTTACATTTTAGCAACAGAGTATCGGCGTCCCAAGCCAAAGAGACGGGCCACGTGCGGAATTGGCGGTTGAGGGTGAAGAGGAGGGTATAGTTGGCAAACGACCTTTGTTCACCACACCTGATGACCACCGGCACCATAAAACGCAGTGTCTTCGTTTTGTCCTTCTTCGTCTCGAAAACAAGTTCACCGCCCTCCATTAACTGCGCGTGCGTGATGCGGGCATCCTTCAACCGCTTACCATTAAACGAAACCGATTTGAAACCATCGCCCTCGCCCCGCTTCACTACATGCAACACCCGTCCATTTGCCAACTGGAAGGAATACTCGGGAACCACCGGCAGGTTGAGCAAGTAATAGTCGTGGCCGGCATTGGGATAAAGACCCATTATGTGGAATGCCAGCCACGAGGACATCGCACCCGAATCGTCGTTGCCCGGCAGTCCATCGGGCTGGTCGGTATAGTTGTTGCGAATGATCTGGTGGATGCGCTGAGTGCTGAGGTCGGGCCGTCCTATCCAGTGATAGAGGCAGGGTGTGAGGAACGAAGGCTCGTTTTGTACGTTGTAGTAGCCCTTCTCGAAGAAAAGGTCGAGGCGACGGCGGAACTGCTTCTTGCCGCCACACGCACGGATAAGACCTGGCACATCGTGCGGAATACTCAACGAATACTCTTCGCTGGTGGCCTCGTAGAAGAATGTAGACCACCACGGCAGATACCACGGGGCAACCTTCGTCACGGGCGTGTAGGGAATAGTGGGATGAAAGACCTTCGAACGGCCCCAAGACACGGAGTCGAGCCATCGCCCTTGGGCATCCTTCGGCAGAATGAATCCTTGCATGCCGTCCCACTCGTAGTCGCTGCGCCAGAGGTTTTGCCAGTTGCGCGACTTCGCCATATATTCCTGATAGAGGTCGTGGCGGCCAAGACCTTTCGCCACCTGCGCGATGCACCAGTCGCAGAAGGCATATTCAACGGTGCGATTGCCCGCGCGGTCGATGCCATAAGGGATATAGCCCAACTGGTTGTACTCCGTCAGTCCTCCGCGACCGTGTTTCTCGTGGTCGGCACCTGGGTCAGCGGTCGCATCCTTGAGCATGGCTTCAAGGGCAATGGAGTAGTCGATGCCCGACAACCCTTTGGCAAAGGCATCGGCGATGACCACTTCGGCATTAGAGCCACCCTGTGTGCGCCCGTTGCTGTCGCCGCTACGGGCATCAGGCATGTATCCCTCGCGGGCGTATATAAATAATAAGGAGTTGATGATGGCAGTCTGGCGGTCGGGACAGAGCAGGGTGAGCAGGGGCGACGAAGTGCGGTAGGTGTCCCAGATGGCGTAGTAGTCGTCGTAATAGGGAGCCCCCTCCAACCTCCCCCAACTGGGGGAGGCTTCTGTTCCCTCGATTTCCCCAGATAGGGAGATGCCAGAGGGATATTCGCCAGTCTTGTCGACTGGCATGAGCATAGTATGATAAAGGGCTGTATAGAACATGCGGCGCTGTTCGTCGGTGCCCGTAATCTGAATCTTGGAGAGCTGCTGCTCCCACGTGTTGCGCAGATGAGATAACTGGGAGTCAAAATCGTTGGCAAGAATATTCCGATGCGCCTGCTCTTCGCTGACATACGAAATTCCCACCTTCACATTAACAATTGTGTCTTCGAAATGCAGGCAGCTACCCTCTGCGACAAACGGCTGGTCGGCAAGCAAGGAGAAATAGACGGTGTAGGCATCGCCGTTGTTCCATCCTCCGCGAATGCTACTGAATCCCTGCACCTCGCAGTTGTTGACAATCTGGAAACCACTCCCCACATACTGCTGGCGCTCCCGCAAATCAGGAACGGTATCTTTTCCAAGGAAATGCGTCACATCAACAAAAAGGCTGCCTTTTGTAGGATAGTGAAACCTATAGAAAGCACAACGCTCTCCTGTGGTGATTTCCGTGCGGATGCCATTCTCGTAGGTCGTGGCATAGTAGCCAAGAGCGACCTTTTCGCTGATGCGGCTCTGGGGAATGGCTGGCCAGCCAAGACTCGTGTCGAAAGCAGAGGGTGAGTCGATGAATGGCTGGAGGAGAATGTTGCCGTACTTCTGCCCACCTCCCGTTCCGCTGACATGAGTCTGTGAGAATCCCAGCACTGGAGCGGGCATCGGTGCCCAGCCGGCATTCGGCAAAACACCGCAGTCTGGTCCCGGCTTCACCATTCCGAACGGCATACAAGGCCCGGGGAATGTACGGCCTACCCCGACGCTGCCTATACGCGGGTCGACATACTGCCACACCTGTGCCACAGCAACCGTTGACAACAGGCAGAGAAATGCCAGCAAGATTTTTCTCATTCTACCAAGTAATAATAGTTATGTGCAAAGATACAAAAAAAATGGGAACGGACAAACATCCGCTCCCATTTTTTATCGATTCAGGCAAAAGCCCGGTAGGTTAATAACCTGCATTCTGCGTCCAACCAGGATTCAGGTCAAGCATCTCTTGCTCAACAGGGAAGATACGATGACGCTTGTCGAAGTTGGCATCGGGGAAGTTCTTGTAGTGCGGGAAGAACTCATCCTCGAAGTGACCGAAGCGGATCATGTCGTTGCGACGCCAGTTCTCATCGAAGAACTCACGGCCACGCTCTTGATAGATTTCCTCGAGTGAAGGCTCGGCAGAAATCTGAGGAGCGCCCGCGTAAGCACGGATCTGATTGAAGAGATCCTTGGCACCACTCTGACCAAGACGTGCGAGAGCCTCGGCCTTCATCATCAGGATGTCGGCAAAGCGGAAGAGCGGCAGGTCGTTGGACTGGTTGCGTCCGTTGTTGTAGTCCTCAGGAACGATGAACCACTTGATGGAGTGGCAACCCTGCTGGATAGCATTGTCGTCATTACCTACATCTATCGTATTATCCTGCTTAATGAGGGTAATATTATCTGTGAAGTGTACTTGCTTGCCATTATACATAAATGGTTCATTAGTAGGCTTCAAGGTCTTCGGGTCACGATTGTAAACATCGCCACGAAGAATGCAGAGATTACGGATATCGCCCTCAAGGCTGAACAACTTGGCAAACTCAGGCGTTACAACCATATTGCCACCAAACGACTGTGTGAACTTATCAGTTGAGCCATAATAATTGGGCAGCATGTTCTTCAGCTGCTTGAAGGAACGGGGACGAGCATACTGGAAGCCAGTACGATTGATAGCATCGTAAGGCATAGCGTAGATGAAGTCCTCAACCTTCCAGCTGTTGTCGTAAGAGAACTTATGCAGATAGTCGACAGAGCCGAGATTGAACTTGCCGCTGTTAATGATGTCATCGCAAACAGCGATACAGTCGTCAAGCTTCTGATTGGGGGTATTTGCTGCATCATACTGATCAACCGACTCTGCTGTGTAGACAGCCCAGTTGATGTAGAGCTTGGCAAGAAGAGCCTTTGCCATCCACTTGGTCGGCTTGCCATAGGTGTTCTCTGTGACATCCTCTGTGAGCGCAGGAATAATCTCGGTGAGTTCCTTCTCTATCCACTCTGCAACTTCCTTGCGCGAAGAACGAGAAATAACTTCGCCCTCAGCAGGAACCTTCTCGAGGATAGGTGTGTCGCCAAAGCTGTCCATGAGAATCCATGTGAAGTAAGCACGCATAGCACGAGCGGGTGCCGTCATCTGAAGAGAAGCACCACTACCGAGTTCCTCAAGAATCGTGTTTGCCTTTGTAATACCAGATGTGAGATCTGAATACCAGTCGAGTGAGGCATCGGTTGCAAAGCTGTTGTGAAGAGCCTGGTGGGCATAAGTTCCGTCATCATAATAGCCTCCGTCGAAAGCAAGGGCTGTGAACTCGTCTGAAGCAAGACACTGTGCTTCCATATAACGGCGGCCGAATGTACCAGCCAGATGGAAGTAGACGTCAGCCATCTTTGCCTCTACCACAATCATTGGGTCAACACCAGAGTTCTTGCTTGGATCTTCTGTATACTGAGAACTCGGAGTGACATCCAAATCAGTACAACTGACTAATGCTACTGCAAATAAGCCAGCGGTGAGAATTAATTTATATAGTTTCATATTCTTGATATCTGATTAAATTTTACTTTACTGTCACGATAGCAATACGGTTAGCATGATTTGTATCAGCACCCTTAGCCACAATGCGTGTTACATTCACGCCCTTGTCCTGAAGATACTTGGCAACAGCATCAGCACGCTCCTGTGAAAGCTTTTGGTTGGCATCGGTGGTTCCTTCCGGTGAAGCGTAAGCTACAATCTCCACGTTTGCACCCTTCGGGATGCCGGCGAGTTCGCTCACGTTGTTGATTTCAGAAGAGTTAACCGGGAATGTCACAACATATGTGTTCTGTACGAGAGTCTCCGTGTTCTTGCCGGGAACTTCCTTCACGACTTCCTTCACTACAGGAACTTCCTTGATGACTTCTCTGTCAACATACTGTGTCGTAGCAGCAGCCTTTTTCTTCTTGCCGCCACCGAAGTTGATCTTCACACCGACCATGAGGGTACGAGAGTGGGGATAACGGGTCCAACGATAGTCGATACCTGGGTCAATACCACCAAGGTTGACTTCCGGATCGAGGCCCTTATAATCGGTGAAGGTAAGCAGGTTGTTGCCTGTACCATAGATGGTGAGATCCTGAATCCAGTCGTTGAAGCAGTTGCGGAATGTGTAGCTCAGCGTGATAGACTGCAGGCGGACGTAGGTTCCCTTCTCGATGAAACGATCTGAAGGAAGCGAACCGGAAGCGTCGCCAGCGGGGAATGTGAGGAATTCCTTCAACACGTTTTTACCATCTGAGAACATCTGTGCACTTGTGTAGTGAGCACGCGGGCCGTTGTAAACATCATTTCCGAATACGCCGGTGATGAATGCATTCAGGTTCCAGTTCTTGTAAGAAATATTGTTGTTCCAACCAGCATTGAGCTTCGGCTGTGCGCAACCTGTAATCGAGCGATCCTTCAGACCCGGGTTATTGGTGGTCTCGCCAGTACGATTACCATTCTCATCGAGCACGTAGTACTCAGAACGTCCGTTCACAGTACCTGCATACTGGTAGGTGTAGAATGTACCGATAGGCTCACCTTCCATAATTCTCTGGGTCCAACCGTTTGCAGAGACACCAGCGACCATCGGGTCACCCTGTGTGAGGTTAGTGGTGTGGAAAACGTCGTTCTGCATCTTGTCGACGGTGTTCTTGTTGTGCGACAGGTTGAGGGTGGTGTTCCATGTGAAGTTCTTGGTGCGAACGGGAACAGCATTCAACGTGAACTCAATACCTCTGTTGGTCATCTCACCGACATTGGCGTCCATCCAACCGTAGACATACTGTGTTGTAGGAACAGGATAGCTCCAGATGAGGTCCTTGGTCTTCTTGTTATAAACCTCGATGGTACCGTTTACACGTCCGCCGATGAATGCAAAGTCGAGACCGATGTTCAACATGCCTGTCGACTCCCACTTAAGATCAGGATTAGCATTCTTTGTAGCGGCATAGGTGCGATAGAGCTTGCCGTCGTAGATAAACGTACCTGTTGCACCATAGGTGTTGAATGACGAATAGACATCGAATCCCATGGCGTTACCAGAGATACCGTAACCGGCACGGAGTTTCAAATTGTCGAAAACACTCTGGTTCTGCATGAATGGCTCTTCGGTGATATTCCATGCTGCCGATACTGACGGGAATGTACCCCAGCGGTTGTTCTTTCCGAATACAGACGAACCATCGCGACGGACGGTAGCCTGAAGCATGTAGCGGCTTGCGAAAGAGTAGTTGACACGTCCATAGAACGAAATGTTGCGGATGTTCTCGCGATAACCACTCTGTACGGAGTTCTGAACACCGAGGATGGTTTGTGCATACGACATGTTGTACCACGTCAGGTCGTCGTTGTAGTAACCTTCAACGCTGAGACCAAAGCCGTCGTTGTTCTTCTTCTCTTCCCAAGAGTAACCAGCCATCAGATCCCATTTGCTCTTGCCGAACTTCAAGGCGTAGTTCAGATAGGTCTCAAAAGTCTGCTCGCGGCCGAAGTAGGTGCTGCGGGTAGCCTGGCCATTCTTGTTGCCGATACCCTCGAGCTGAGAATAGCGGGTGTTGTAGGCGCTATAGGTGCTCTGGTAGTTGCTCCATGAATAGTTCACATTCCAGAAGAATCCCTTCCAAAGCTCAAGAGCGGTCTTGCCAATGAACTGGTTGCGCTTCCAAATTGTCTCGGAGAGGTTCTCTTCCATCAGGGCGAGAGGATTGTAGTTCTTCGAACCGGCACCCATCGTCCACGTGCCATCAGCATTCTTGATAGCATTTGTCGGAGAATAGTAGTTCATGGCATCGAGCACAGATGCTCCCTCACTGCCTGTGGGAACGCCGAAGTGCTTGCCATACATCGAGTTCACGCCCATCGACAAGGTGAGGTGATCCTTCAGCACTTTGGTTGAAACGAGCGAACGTACATTGAAACGATCCATACCCGTCATCTTGATAACACCCTGGCGCTTCATGAGGTTGCCGCTAATCATATAGTTGGTTCTTTCATTTCCGCCAGTAATGCTCACGTTGTGGTTGTGGCTGATACCCGTGCGAAGCACTTCTTCCTGCCAGTCGACGTTTGCACCACCATCCTTCAAGGAAATACCATTACTCTTTGCATACTCGCGAAGTTCATCGGCTGTACACACGTCATAGGTCTTGAGGATATTGTCGAAAGCCACATAACCGTTATAAGCAACATTGGTTCTTTCTTCAGAGCCTTTCTTGGTGGTGATGATGATCACACCATTGGCGGCCTTCGAACCATAGATAGCTGTAGCGGTAGCGTCTCGCAGCACGTCAATACTTTCGATATCGTCGGGAGCAACAATTGAGATGTCAACACCAGGAATACCATCCACCACATAGTAAGGTGACATAGCGCCGGTACGAAGAGTAGAAGCGCCACGAAGAGTGATGGTAGGAGATCCATTCGGGTCGGCGGTAGAAGAAACCACCAGTCCGGGAACCTTTCCCTGCAACATCTGAGCGGGATCGGTGAACACACCCTGGTTCAAATCCTTGGCCTGTACCGTTGTGATGGAAGAGGTCACATCCTTGCGCTGCATCGTACCGTAACCTACGACCACGACTTCGTTCAGCAACTGATTGTCTTCCTGTAGCGTGATGCTTTCGCCGGCATTGATGGTCTGCGGCTCGAAGCCCACATAGGACACATTCAGCTTAGCACCAGGCTTTACGTTGAGTGAGTAGCGGCCATTGATGTCGGTGACCGCGCCATTCTGAGTTCCAGCCTCAACAACACTCACACCGATAAGCGGTTCACCCTGCGCATCGCGGATGACACCCGTTACATGGTTTTGCGCCATTGCTGCTGTACTGCACACTAAGAGAGCCAAAGAGAGAACTGTCTTCCTGGCTTTCCGTGAATTAAAGAATCGTACTTTTAGCATAATTGTTATTGATTAGGTTGATAAAAAAATATGTCTTCTCCTTGATTGGGGAACCCGTTGCGCCCCCAGTCAACATGCAATCCTTCGACATGCACATCGCGGGCCTGCTCCACATAGACACCGTGCACTTTTCCCTTGACGAAACCTTCGTCGCGACAGGGACGCTTGTCGTACTGGCCGCCTTCGTAGTCGGTCACTTTGCGCATAGTCAGGATGACGTTGTTCAGGTAGATGTTGTTCACCTTATCAGGGGTGTCGCCGCCGATGAAGCAGCCGTTCTCCGATGTAGCGGTGATATTGAAGAAACGTATGCGCGACACTTCGCCGCAACGACCCTCGATCTGGCCTTTCGGGAATCGCCAGTTGGCATCCTTGTGGTTGCCGTTAGCACGCGGATAGCTGGTCACATAGATAGGTTCAGCCTTACCCCACCACACATCTGACCACTGGCGACAGTCCAACTGGATGTTGGAGAACGTCACATCGGTGACGGTTCCCTCATCGCGGTTCTGGATGCCCACACCGCGATTGGAGCGGGTGATGATGCAATTATCGAACAGGACGTTGTAGATGGAGTCCATATTCTCGCTGCCGATCTTGATGGCACATGAGCGCGAAGCCATCGTGCAGTTGGTCACCACGATGTCGTGACACGGGCCGTATTGCTCGCTTTCGCGGCGGTTCTTCAAGCAGATGCAGTCGTCGCCAGAGGTGATATAGCAGTTCGAGATGCGCACGTTGCGCGAATGGTCAAGGTCGATACCGTCACCGTTTCGAATCTTCAGGTTGTTGAGCAACTGGATGCCATCAATCACGGCACCGTCGCAACCCACGAGATGCACGGTCCAATAGGCTCCTTCTGTAATCGTCACGTCGCGAATCACAATATTCTTGACATTGGTCAGCGTGAGCACATGCGGACGGGGATCGAACGACGGGTCTTTCAAAGGCTTCAATTCGTAGCTGTCGCCGAGCTCGGCACCCATGAAGCGAATGCCGTTGCCGTGAATGGTTCCGCGACCGCTGATGGTGATATTCTCGGCATCCTGCGCCCATAGCCACATCATTCCCTCGCCTCGGTTCTCGCCGAAGGTACTCAGGTGGTAGATGCTCTCATCGGGATTGGCCAGAAGCACGGCCGTCGACTCGAGATGCAGGTCGACATTCGACTTCAACCTCACCGGTCCTGACAGGAAAGTATGATTGCGCGGGAACAAGACTCTGCCTCCACCCTGTTCAGAACAAGCATCGATTGCTTTCTGAATGGCCGGTGCATCATCCGTCATACCATCGCCTTTGGCTCCATAGGACGTCACGTCATATACCTGTTGCGACCACAGGCACATAACAACTGACACCATCAAACACAAAGAAATGAATCTCTTCACGGTTTTACATTTAATATATACGCGCGTAACTTAAACGCCTGCAAAGTTAGCAAAAAAACTACTAATCGGCAAATAATATGTAAATTTTCTTTTTTCCGAGAATTTTTATGCAGAAAAATTTGCGTGTTTGCATTTTTTATACTATATTTGCACCCGCTAAAGCATATTTATACATTTATGAAAGTCAAGAACAACAGAATTGAAACACTGAAGATGCTCATCTCGAGCAAGGAACTGGGCAGTCAGGAAGAGCTCCTGCAGGAACTGAAACAGGAAGGTTTCCAACTCACGCAGGCCACTCTTAGCCGTGACCTCAAGCAGTTGAAAGTGGCAAAGGCAGCGTCGATGAACGGCAAATACGTCTACGTGCTGCCCAACGAGACCATGTACAAGCGAGTGCGTAGCACACAGACGGCTCGCGAGATGCTGGAATCACCGGGCTATCTGTCCATCAACTTCTCGGGAAACCTCGGCGTCATCAAAACCCGTCCCGGCTACGCCAGCCTTATCGCCTACAACATCGACAACACCGATATGCCCGACCTGCTGGGTACCGTTGCCGGTGATGACACCATCCTGCTCATCCTCAAGGAGGGCAGCCGCCGCGAGAGCGTCATCGAGAGCCTGAGCGCCATCATCCCTACCCTCAAGGACTGAGAACAGTAGGGAGCAACACATACCAACCATTTGCTAACACAAAAGGAGGTATAGTTTTTTAACGGTAAAAAGATTTCAGGAAAACAAGCATCATGGAAGAAATCAATGTCATGGTGGCCGATGCCTCTCACGAGAAATACATCGATACCATCCTCACTACTATCGAAGAAGCTGCCAAGGTGCGCGGCACCGGTATCGCCAAGCGCAGCCATGAGTATATCGCTACGAAGATGCGCGAGGCGAAAGCTGTCATCGCGCTCAGCGGCGACCGATTCGCAGGGTTCAGCTACATCGAGACCTGGGGCAACAAGCAGTATGTCACCACGTCGGGACTCATCGTGCATCCCGACTTCCGCGGACAGGGCGTGGCCCGTCGCATCAAGGACCTCACCTTCACGCTGGCCCGCACGCGGTGGCCACATGCCAAGATATTCTCGCTCACCAGCGGAGCAGCCGTTATGGCCATGAATACAAGGCTTGGCTACCAGCCCGTCACCTTCGCCGACCTCACCGACGACGAAGCTTTCTGGCGCGGCTGCGAGGGTTGCATCAACTTCGACGTGCTGCAGCGAACCGGCCGACGCTACTGCATTTGCACCGCTATGCTCTACGACCCCGAGGAACACTTGCCCGCCAAGATTCCCGACGACGTGCTGCAACGCATCAAAAACATCGACGCGAAGCGCTAGGACAATGGGTTGACGAGGCCAGAGCATATGTTTTATCCCTGTGGAGCATTGACTTGAAGTGACAAGAGCAACCACATAGTGCAAAAGGAACATTGCTTTGGTTTTGCAAATTAAGTTAATTTGCGAAGTAAATTAAGTTATTTTACTGAGTAAATTAAGTTAAATTGCAAAGTAAATTAAGTTAATTTACCGAACAAATTAAGTTAATTTACTTCACTAGGTCAATGCAACAGAAACACGCGACGATTGCTCCTGCCGAATTGGAGCATGTCGATAGCCGGAACAGAGCACGCAAAAACGTTTACGAAAACAACAAAGAAAATGACAAATATGGATAAAAAGAAAAAAGTGGTAGTGGCCTTCAGCGGCGGACTCGACACCTCCTATACGGTGATGCGACTGTCGCAGGAAGGCTACGAGGTGTATGCCGCCTGCGCCAACACGGGCGGTTTCAGCGACGAACAGCTGAAGAAGAACGAGGAGAATGCCTACAAGCTGGGGGCCGTTCAGTATGTAACGCTCGACGTCACGCAGGAATACTACGAGAAGTCGCTGCGCTACATGATCTTCGGCAACGTCATGCGCAACAACTGCTATCCCATTTCCGTTTCGAGCGAGCGCATCTTCCAGGCTTTGGCCATCGCGCGCTACGCCAACGAGATCGGTGCCGACGCCATCGCCCACGGCTCAACGGGTGCGGGCAACGACCAGATCCGCTTCGACATGACGTTCCTCGTGATGGCTCCGGGTGTGGAGATTATCACCCTCACTCGCGACGAGAAGTTGTCGCGACAGGAGGAAGTGGACTATCTGAACGCACACGGATTCACCGCCGACTTTGCCAAGCTGAAGTACTCGTACAACGTGGGAATCTGGGGAACCAGCATCTGTGGCGGCGAACTTCTCGACCCCTCGCAGGGCTTGCCCGAGGAGGCTTACCTGAAGCATGTCACCGCCGACGAGCCCGAGGCATTGCTGAAGATTACCTTCGACAAAGGCGAGATTGCGGCAGTCAACGGCGAAGCGTTCACTGACAAAGTGAAGGCCATCCAGAAGATTGAGGAAATCGGTGCCAGCTATGCCATCGGCCGCGACTGCAACGTCGGCGACACAATCATCGGCATCAAGGGACGCGTGGGCTTCGAGGCCGCTGCTCCGAAGCTCATCATCGAAGCCCATCGCCTACTGGAGAAGTCGACACTCTCGAAGTGGCAGCAGTATTGGAAGGACCAGGTTGCCAACTGGTACGGCATGTTCCTGCATGAAAGCCAGTATCTGGAGCCCGTGATGCCCGACATCGAGGCTATGCTGACCTCGAGCCAGCGCAACGTGAGCGGAACAGCCATCCTTCGCCTGCGCCCGTACGGATTCGAAACGGTGGGCGTCGACTCTGCTTTCGACCTGCAGAAGTCGAAACTTGGCGAGTACGGCGAGATGCAGCACGGCTGGACGGCCGACGAGGCGAAAGGCTTCATCAAGGTGCTTTCGACACCGCTACGCGTATATTATGGTATACACCCCGACGAAAAACGATAAAAAAAATCGACCTCTCATGCAACCTTCTTGGCGGTTGCTTCGTCTAACAGTCAGAAACAACCAACAAAAGGAGATAAGATTATGGCTACAGGAAAGAAACTTTTACGGTCGAACGACCGTTGGATTGCCGGCATTTGCGGCGGTATTGCAGACTACTTCGATTGGGACCCTTCACTGGTCAGAATCATCTATCTGCTGCTGACCATCTTCAGCGCCGGCTTCCCAGGCTTGTTGATCTACATTGTGTTGTGGCTCATCATGCCGAGGGCGTAAGTGCAACAAACACTGAATGATTAAAATTGGAATCCTCGGAGGGGCTGGCTACACAGCCGGCGAACTCATCCGCCTGCTGCTGAACCACCCCGAGGCCGAGATTAAATTCATCAACAGCGAGAGTAATGCCGGCAACCCCGTGAGCGACGTACATACGGGACTGTTTGGCGAGTGTGATATGACATTCACGTCGTCGATGCCTTTCGACGACGTGGATGTTGTGTTTTTCTGCTTCGGGCACGGGAAGAGTGAGCAGTTCCTGCAAGAACACACCATTCCCGAGCACGTTAAGATCATCGATCTGGCACAGGACTTCCGGCTGAAGGGCGACCACGACTATGTCTACGGACTGCCCGAGCTCAACCGCGAGGCTATCCGAAAGGCCCGCCACGTGGCCAATCCGGGCTGCTTCGCCACATGCATCCAGCTGGCTCTGCTGCCTGCCGCCCAACAAGGAGTGCTCGTCAGCGATGTCAGCGTGAATGCCATCACCGGCTCGACGGGTGCCGGACAGCGCCCGCAGGCCACCACCCATTTCTCGTGGCGAATGGGCAACATGAGCATCTACAAGCCTTTCCAGCATCAGCACGTGCCGGAAATCTGCCAGTCGCTCAACCAGTTGCAGCAGCAAGGCTACCCCACCCTGCCTCCAATCGGACAAGCCGACGGCCCGAGCATCGACTTTATCCCTTATCGCGGCGACTTCGCACGCGGCATCTTCGCTACTGTCGTCGTGCGTCTGCCTGAGCAGTCCTCGCCCGAAAATGTTGTTGCTGCCTATGAGCAGTTCTACGCCGACGAGCCGTTCACTCACTACAGCTCGCGTTCCATCGACCTGAAGCAGGTGGTGAACACGAACAAATGCATCGTGCATGCCGACGTCTTCGGCGACAAACTCCTCATCACCTCATGCATCGACAATCTGCTGAAAGGCGCTGTGGGACAGGCCGTCGAGAACATGAACCTGATGTTCGGACTCGACGAGACAACAGGCCTGCGCCTGAAGGCCAGCGCATTCTAAACTTCTTCACATCACAACTTCTAAACATCTCAATATGAACTTATACGACGTTTATCCTCTTTTCGACATCAATATTGTCGAAGGAAAAGGCTGCCACGTGTGGGACGACAAGGGGCAGGAATATCTCGATCTCTATGGCGGACATGCCGTCATCAGCATCGGCCACTCGCATCCGCACTATGTGGAAGCCATCACACGCCAAGTTGGCAAGCTGGGATTCTACAGCAACTCCGTCATCAACCCGCTGCAAAAGCAACTGGCCGAACGACTTGGCAAGATTTCGGGCTACGAAGACTACCAGCTGTTCCTGGTGAACAGCGGTGCCGAGGCCAACGAGAACGCCTTGAAGCTGGCTTCGTTCAAGACGGGCTATGTCCGCGTTCTTACTGCTCACAAAGCGTTTCACGGCCGCACTTCGCTCGCTGTGGAGATGAGTAACAATCCGAAGATTGTGGCTCCTATCAACGACAACCATCATGCGAAGTTCCTTCCGCTCAACGACATCGAGGCTTGGGTGCGCGAGATGGTGAAAGGCGGCATCACAGCCGTCATTCTGGAGTGCATACAGGGTGTCGGCGGCATACAAATGGTAAATCCGCTGTTCGCTCAGGAGTTGTCATATGCCTGCAAGCGTTTCGGCGTAGTACTGATCTGTGATGAGATACAGTGTGGCTTCGGACGTTCAGGAAAGTTCTTCGCCCACCAGTGGCTGGGCATCCGTCCCGACATCATCACAATGGCCAAAGGTATTGCCAACGGCTTCCCCATGGGTGCCGTACTCATCTCGCCGGAATTCAAAGCCCAATATGGACAGTTGGGTACAACCTTCGGCGGCAACCATCTGGCATGTGCAGCAGCGCTGTCGGTGCTCGATGTGATGGAGGAGGAGCAACTTGTGCAGAATGCCGACGAAGTGGGTACCTACCTGATTTCGCAACTCAAGGCGCTGCAGGCCGAACGCCCAAATCTGATTACCGACGTGCGTGGTCGCGGTCTGATGATCGGCATCGACCTGAGCGAACCCTACAAAGACATCCGCAATCGACTCATCTACGATGAACACGTGTTCACCGGCTGTGCAGGAACCAACACACTGCGCCTGCTGCCGCCACTCTGCCTGACGAAGGCCGATGCCGACGTGTTCATAGAAAAATTCCGTCGAACACTTGGCGCTTAGGATAATAATATGTAACTTTGCAGTCGGATAACGCAATAAACCATAACACTTATGGACGAACTCAAACAAATTGGAGAGCGACTGCGCGGACTGCGCGACGTTCTTGATATCAGCACCGAGGAGGTTGCCAAGCTATGTGGAATCTCTGTGGAGCATTATGAAGAAATGGAGCGCGGCGAGGCCGAGCTCTCAGTGGCCAACCTGCAGAAGATTGCCAAAGAGTACAATATCTCACTCGATGTGTTGATGTTCGGAGAAGAGCCGAAAATGAACACCTACTTCCTCACCCGCAAGGGACAGGGACAGCGTGTGGAACGACGCAAGGCCTATCAGTATGAAAGTCTGGCTAGCGGATTCCGCGGCCGTCATGCCGATCCGTTCATTGTGACCGTTGAGCCGAAGCCCGCTGGTACACCGAAGGAGATGAACTCGCACTCTGGCCAGGAGTTTAACATGTTGCTCGAAGGTTCCATGGAACTCACCATCGGCACAAAGGTGCTCACGCTCGAGGAAGGCGACAGCATCTATTTCGACGCCACACAGCCACATGGCATGCGGACACTCAACGACAAGCGTGTGCGCTTCCTCGCCATCATTTTCTCATAAGACATCCCAAGCTGACACAAGCATTATATGGTAGAAAGATTTTTAAGGAAAACAACGTTCACGTCGGTGGACGATTATCAGGAGAATCTGGAATTCATCGTTCCTGAGAATTTCAATTTTGCTTACGACGTAGTGGATGCATGGGCGGAAGAAGAACCCGACAAGCTGGCTTTGCTTTGGACCAACGACGAGGGCGAGGAACTGCGGCTGACGTTTGCCGACCTGAAGCAACGCAGCGACCAGGCAGCAGCCTACCTGCAGCAACTCGGCATCGCACACGGCGACATGGTGATGCTCATCCTGAAGCGCCGGTTGGAATGGTGGATCTCCATGCTCGCACTTCACAAGCTGGGAGCAGTGGCGATTCCCGCCACCCACATGCTGACAAAGAAAGACATTGTCTATCGTAACACCCGGGCATCGGTAAAAGCCATCATCTGCGCCGACGATTCCTATGTGATGAGCCAGATAGCAGCAGCTCTGCCTGAGAGCCCTACGGTAGAGGCTGTCATCGCAGTAACACACCTGCCTGCGTGGTGCGACGACGAAAAGACTGCGTTGCCGAAGGGATTCCACGACTGGTATAAGGAAATCATCAACGCACCCGCCTTCGTCAGACCTGAACATACGAACAGCAACGACGACACGATGCTGATGTACTTCACCAGCGGCACAAGCGGAGAACCGAAGATGGTGGCCCACGACTTTCTCTATCCTCTGGGGCATCTCACAACGGGTGTGTTCTGGCATAACCTGAAGGAGAACAGTATTCACCTGACCGTTGCCGACACAGGATGGGGTAAGGCCGTATGGGGAAAGATCTATGGACAATGGATTGCAGGTGCCTGCGTGTTTGTGTTCGATCATGAGAAATTCAACGCTGACGCCCTGCTGCGACAGATAGAGAAATACCGCATCACCTCATTCTGTGCTCCACCCACCATCTATCGCTTCATGATTCGCGAAGACCTGTCGCACTACGATCTCTCATCACTGCAATACTGCACAACAGCTGGCGAGGCCCTGAACCCTGCCGTGTTCGATAAGTTCTACGAGCAGACAGGTATCAAGCTGATGGAAGGATTCGGCCAGACCGAAACCACCATGACTCTCGGCACGATGCCGTGGATGAAACCCAAGCCAGGTTCGATGGGTATGCCCAACGCACAATACGACATTGCCCTGATGAAGCCTGACGGCACTTTCTGCGAGGAAGGTGAAAAGGGCGAAATCGTCATCAAGACCGACAAGCAGAAACCACTCGGACTCTTCAAGGGCTACTACCGTGACGAAGAACAACAGCGCAAGACGTGGCACGACGGCTATTACCACACGGGCGACGTAGCTTGGCGCGACGAGGACGGCTACTATTGGTTTGAAGGCCGTATCGACGACGTCATCAAGTCAAGCGGCTATCGCATCGGCCCATTCGAAGTGGAGAGTGCCTTGATGACTCATCCCGCAGTTGTGGAATGTGCCATCACCGGTGTTCCCGACGACATTCGCGGCATGGTGGTAAAGGCCACTGTCGTTCTCGGCAAAGAGTGGAAGGACAAAGCCGGCGACGACCTTGTAAAAGAACTGCAACAGCACGTGAAGCGCGTAACGGCACCCTATAAGTATCCTCGCATCATCGAATTCGTCGATGAACTGCCGAAAACCATCAGCGGTAAGATTCGCAGAGTAGAAATCAGAGAAAAAGACAACCAGAAATGAAGATAGCAATCATTGGAGCAGGAAACATCGGCAGCGCACTGGCTTTCGGACTTGCACAGAGTTCCGCCGTACGCGCTGAGGACATCTGCATCAGCAATACACATCCCGAGAAACTGGAGCGCATCAAGGCGAACGCTCCTGGTGTACGCACTACGACTGACAACCGTGTCTGCACGAAAGATGCCGACGTGGTCGTCATTGCCGTGAAACCTTGGAAGCTGGCACCACTCGTCGACCAGCTGAAGGAACTGCTCGACTATCGCAAGCAGATTGTCTGCTCGATGGTAGGCGGTGTTGGCCTCGCCGAACTCAAGCAACTGTTTGAGCGCAACGGTGAAATGCCTGTGCTCTATTACCTCATCCCCAACACGGCTATCGCCACTCGCGAGAGCATGACCTTCCTTTCATCAGTTGGCGCCACACCGGAACAGGACCAGCAGCTGTTAAGCATCTTCCAGGAACTGGGCGATGCGATGCTCGTCGAGGAGCGTTTGATGAATGCCGGACTTGTCCTTGCTTCCTGTGGTATTGCCTATGCCCTACGCTATATCCGTGCAAACACCCAAGGCGGTGTGCTCCTCGGCTTCTCACCGAGCGACGCCCAGCGCATCGTGGCACAGACCATGAAAGGTGCCGCCAGCCTGCTCTGCATCGAAGGCTCACACCCTGAGTCGGAAATCGACCGTGTCACGACACCTGCCGGACTGACCATTCGTGGTCTCAATGCTATGGAGCGCAACGGCTTCACCACATCAATCATCGAAGGCCTCATGGCTTCCATTCCCCAGTCAAAATAAGTGCTGATGAAAAAGAGAATCGTCGTCAAGGTTGGCTCCAATGTCCTTACACGCCCTGATGGCAAGCTGGATGTCACACGGGTATCGGCACTTGTCGACCAACTGGCTTGGCTTCGCCAACAAGGACATGAGGTGATTCTTGTGTCGAGTGGTGCAGTAGCTTGTGGGCGACGTGAACTGAAGGTCGATCATTCACTCGACTCAGTGGAACAGCGCCAGCTGTTCTCGGCTCTCGGACAAGTGAAGCTCATCGGACTCTACTACGACCTCTTCCGCGAATTCCACATCCATGTGGGACAGGTGCTCACGATGAAGGAGAACTTCCTGCCCGGCGAGCAGTTCGAGAATCAGCGGGCCTGTATGACTGTCATGTTGGAGAACGGTGTCCTGCCCATCGTGAATGAAAACGACACCGTCTGTGTCACCGAGCTGATGTTCACCGACAACGACGAGCTAAGCGGACTCATTGCCGAGATGATGCATGCCGATACGCTTATCCTACTATCGAACATCGACGGCATATACACTGGTAACCCCGATGATGAACATTCTCAGCTGATTCGGAAGGTGGCACCGGGTGAAGATCTGTCGTCCTGCATCCAGATCGAGAAGAGCGCTTTCGGACGAGGAGGAATGCACTCAAAGTACACCACTGCCGTCCGCTTGCAGGCTGCAGGTGTTCATGTCATCATCGCCAATGGTGAACGTGAGGGTATTCTTGTCGACCTCATGACGAAACCGCACGAGACACCACATACTGCATTTGAAATCAACCCTTCATAGCAACAGCATTGAAAGACCTATCCACATCCAAGAGTGCCAGCAAGCTTATTGCGAAACTGACAGACGAACAACGCAGTGCCATCCTTCGCGATCTGGCCGATGCAACTGAAGCACAGACGTCAAGATTGCTGGCCGCCAACGTCCTCGACCTCAAGAAGATGGACAAGGGCGACCCCCGCTATGACCGTCTGCAACTCACAGAGGCACGTCTGCACGATATTGCAAAGGACTTGCGGAATGTTTCCATGCTCCCTTCCCCACTCGGCCGCACGCTGAAGCACTCTGTTCTGCCAAACGGTCTCGAGTTAAGTCGCGTGAGCGTTCCCTTCGGTGTCATCGGTATCATTTTTGAAGCACGGCCGAATGTGTGTTTTGATTGCTTTGCTCTTTGCCTGAAAGCGGGTAGCGCCTGTGTTCTCAAGGGCGGCAGCGATGCCAAAGAGAGTTGCACAGCCATCGTGGCACTCATCCATGAAGTCCTGCAACGACACGGATTGCCTGCCGAATGTGCCATCTTACTCACGAGCCATGAAGATACCGACCGACTGCTACAAGCCCGTGGCATCGTGGATCTTATCATTCCGCGTGGTAGCAGCCGACTCATCAACTACGTCCGTGATAATGCCAAGATGCCTGTCATCGAAACGGGAGCTGGTGTCGTTCATTGCTACGTCGACCGTGCAGCCGACATCGAGAAGGCTATCGCCATTGTCGTGAATGCCAAGACACGTCGTGTCAGCGTCTGCAACGCACTCGACTGCCTCATCATTCATCGCGACCGCCTCAGCGACCTACCTGTCCTTTGCCAGCCGCTGATTGATAAGAACGTTCTTATTGAAGCCGATGAGGAAGCATACGAGGTGCTCCACGAAATCTCTCCCTCTCAAATCAAGAAGGCTGATGAAGAGTCGTTTGGCACGGAGTTCCTCTCGCTGCGAATGGCGTTGAAGGTAGTTGACTCTTTGGACGAAGCTCTTACACACATCGAACACTACGGATCCGGACACAGCGAAAGCATCGTCACCGAAGACCCTGAGGCCGCACAGCGCTTCCTCAACGAAGTTGATGCCGCCTGCGTTTATTGGAACGCACCCACCAGCTTTACAGATGGCGCACAATTCGGACTTGGTGCTGAAATCGGCATCTCTACACAGAAACTGCATGCCCGCGGCCCTATGGCACTCGAGGAGATTACCACTTACAAATGGATCATCAAAGGAGAAGGCCAGACGAGGGCGTAACAAATACGAATACAATTAACTATACATTTCGAAAAGATGAGAATTTTCCAACACGTTCAGGACATCGGCGACCTCCATCTCGCCCTTCAGGAAGCGCAGGAAGTGAAGCGCGACCGTTTCCAATGGCAGCATCTTGGCCGTAACAAAACGGCATTGCTCATATTCTTCAACAATTCTCTCCGCACACGTCTCTCTACCCAGAAAGCAGCCATGAACCTCGGCATGAATGTCATCGTGCTCGATGTGAACCAAGGTGCTTGGAAGCTGGAGACCGAGCGCGGTGTCATCATGGATGGCGACAAAAGCGAACACCTCTTGGAAGCAATTCCCGTTATGGCATGCTATTGCGACATCATCGCCATCCGTTCGTTTGCCGGCCTCACCGACCGCGACTACGACTATGCGGAAACCGTCATGCAGCAGTTTGTGAAGTATAGCGGGAAGCCTATCGTGGCAATGGAGACGGCAACCGTGCATCCGCTGCAGGCCTTTGCCGACCTTATCACCATCGAGGAACACAAGACTGTCGCCCGTCCAAAGGTTGTGCTCACGTGGGCGCCTCACTGCCGCGCCTTGCCGCAGGCCGTTCCCAACTCGTTTGCCGAGTGGATGCGTGCTGCCGATGTAGACCTCGTTATCACCCACCCCGAAGGCTATGAGCTCGACCCGCTGTTCGTGGGTGATGCCCGTGTGGAATACGACCAGAAGAAAGCTTTCGAAGGTGCCGACTTCATCTATGCAAAGAACTGGAGTTGTCCAGGTGTGACCAATCCTGCCAACTATGGTAAGATCATCTCACGCGATATGAGCTGGACCGTCGATGCCGAACATATGTCGTGGACCAACAACGGAAAATTCCTACACTGCCTGCCCGTGCGCCGCGGTCTCATCGTCACCGACGATGTCATCGAAGGACCAAACTCCCTCGTCATTCCCGAAGCTGCCAATCGCGAAATCTCTGCGCAGGTAGTCTTGAAACGCGTACTCGAATCGCTCTAAACAGAACTGTCAACTATCAATTATCAACTATCAACTAACAGGAATGATTTCCTTCGAATGCGATTATAACAACGGTGCACATCCGAAAGTGCTGCAGCACCTCATTGATACCAATCAGCTGACGAGCCTTACCTATGGCTTCGACCAGTGGAGCGATAGTGCGCGCCGCAAAATCCGCGTGGCATGTGGCTGTCCCGATGCCGATATCTACTTCCTCTCGGGCGGCACTCAGGCCAACGCCACCGTCATCGACTCGATCCTCACCACCTGCGAGGCGGTGATCAGCGCCGACACGGGCCACATCAACGTGCATGAGGCAGGAGCCGTCGAGGCCAGTGGCCATCGTGTCATCGGTCTTCCTTCCACCAATGGAAAGCTGATACCCGACACGCTGCAGGCGTTTCTGCAGGTCTATGAAAACGATGAGAGTCGCGACCACGTGGCACAGCCCGGAATGGTCTATATCACCTATCCCACTGAGATGGGTACGCTCTACACCGCCGAGGAGATCAGCCAGATACAGACCATCTGCCGCCGCTACGACTTGCAGTTGTTCGTTGATGGCGCACGTCTGGGCTATGGACTGATGTCGCCCGATAGCGACGTTTCTCTGTCTTGGCTCGCCCGCCATTGCGATGCTTTCTACATTGGCGGCACGAAGGTTGGCGCCCTTTGTGGCGAAGCTGTTGTCTTCCCTCGTGGCAATGCGCCGAAGCACTTCTTCAGCAACGTGAAACGTCACGGCGCCCTGTTGGCAAAGGGTCGCGTGGTCGGTGTGCAGTTCGATGCACTATTCACCGAGAATTTGTATTTTACTATTGCTCGCCACGCTATCATCATGGCAGAGAAACTGAAGCGCGTACTGCAGGACGCAGGCATTCCATTCTATATGGATTCTCCCACCAACCAGCAGTTCGTCCTGCTTCCCACCGCTCGTGCTCACGAATTAAAGCAGAAGGTCGACTTCACTCTTTGGGGACCCGCTCCTGAGGATTCATCCCTCATGATCTGCCGCTTCGTCACCTCGTGGGCTACCACCGAACAAGATATCGAGCAACTACGTCGCATTCTCTCATAGTAACAACAAATCATCAGTACATATAAAAACAACCGCTCACCCCAATGAGGATGAGCGGTTTTGATTGGTGTTTCCGCAAAGAACTTTCTGCCTAAGACAACAGCTCCTTTTTCCCCTTTTTCGTCAAGTCATTCATCAATGGCGGACTATCTTACGGACGGTAGTAGAACCATCCGCAAACCTTACGCATATAACATAAGCATCAGCCTTACTTACAGGCACGGTATCATGCTCTAACAGACGCGTTCTTCCAGATAACTCACGACCTGCCATATCATATATCATGCAACTGCCTCCTTCAACATTCTCTATCACAATCATTCCGTTTGCGTAAGAGACATTGAATGAGTGCTCTGATTCTGAACGTGCTTTTATTCCAGAAGGTTCCTTTACCTCATAGATAAATGTCACCACATCACTATCGTATAGATAATCCTCGACCGCAATAACTTTCACCATTACAACACCTTTTGGTAAAACAAACGGCTCTGTGTAAAGGATACGAGTTTCTTCGTTACACGGGCAACTCCCGTCAAGCGTATAATAAATAGTGGCTCCTGGGGTCGCACAACTCAATGACAAGAGAGTTCCAATCTCAACCTCTGAACCATTGCGGATTGAGGCTGTCGGAGTGCTCACCGTCTCATACTCCATATCCACTTTCACTTTCGACTGGGCAGAGATATCCATGTTGTCTAATGTCAAGGTCAACAGTGCTGAGCCTGGCAATTCACCACCCAGCTCAAATGTAGCCAATCCATTTTCATCTATGGTAATCACTTCCTCATTGATAGAGGCTATCAGGTTTGACGAAAGATGGGCTTTCAGTATCTTTCCTGCCGATACTTCTTTTGGCATCACCAACGCTTGCACAGTTCTCGTGCTATCATAAGGAATCGTCAATACGCTGTCAATTACAATAGCTGTTATCTCAGGTTCAATCACGACTATCTCTGTATGGTCTGCCCCCATCTTTACGGAACAATAACTCTCAACATCTTTCTTTACTGTTACATACACTTCATCACCGGCATGGAATCTCTCTTCGGGAACAAACTTCACTTTCGACACATAAGAAGCATCACCTGTCGGCGACTGTTCCGAATTAAGCAATTCCACACGACCGTTTTGCGACATTCTGTCTTTACTAACAATGATGGTGTTCTCATTCAAGCTCTCTGGCAGCATATATTTGCTCATCTCGATGGTAATACCGCTCTCTGCACCCCGCATTTTCTTCACTGCAGGCGGTATGGTTTGTTTCATTCCAACATTCACATCCAACTGGGGAGGAGGTACTGGCAGCCAATCAGAATAACATGTCTCATACCCTTCTTTCTCGTATTTCACCTGCCATTCGCCCATAGGAACGTCCCATCGGTAAAATCCTGCCTCATCTGTCACAAGAGGATTCTCTTGGGAATAATCTTCCGCATTCCATTTCACGGCATTGCCCAACTGTTTTTGATAGACGGTTGTTGTCACGCCCGGCAGGCGGTTGCTCAGCACAGCTTCATAAACGTATCCCGAGGGGTCGAGAATGGGCTGAACAGGCTGTGTGGTGAAGGTTACGGTATTGTTGTCTACATTTTCAACGAACGTTTCCTGCTTGCCGTCGGTATCGTTCCGATTCTCGGGGGTGCTCTCTTCCTTCTTGACACACGATTTGTAGGCCTTTTCGATGCGTTGGTTCAGATCAGCATACAGCTTGAGAATCTGTGCGTTTTGCTTGGAACTCCACGAACGGGCCTTATCCTTGATAGCATTGAAGTCTTTATAAGCGAATATTTTGTCGAGCTTATCGATGGCTGAGCCCGAAGCCGTACCAATTAGTCCGGAAAGGGTCTCGGCCGATGTCTCGAGAGACGTTCCCCTGACGAGTGTTTTTTGGAATGCCTGATTCAGTTTCGAGTTGACAAAACGCGCTGTTTTCATGAATTTGCCAAGTGCAAAGGTGGCGGCAAACGTGGATACGCTCCACGCTAGTTTCTGCTTATATTCTTTTAAGTAGTCATCGTATTTTTTTGCTAACTCATTTTCTTCAGGCCATATCTTCGTCTGCATTTCGGTCGAGAAGTTTCCTCTCAACTGTTTCGTTAGGCGTTCGGTTCCGTCGGGACATTTGGCAACCAATTTATTAAAGGTGTCCTGGCGTTTTTGGGCATATTTGTCTTTGAAGTTGTCTAACCGCTTTAGCATTCTATCGAAATCTTTCTTCACATTGACATATTCTGCTATGCCAAGAATGTCAAGTAGATTGTCGGCAAGGGAACTGCCAACGTCCTTGAAGAAGGATTTCTTGGGTGTCTTTCCCCAACTTTTCCTCTTCGAGTATTGGTTTGAGTCTGAAATGGTGATTCTAAATGCCGCTTTCTCGTCCAAGTCGACGAGGACCACCATGATGGAATTGTCGGTTAGCTCCGTATAGGTACCTATAACGCCATCGTCGGCAGTGGAATAGATGAACTGGTAATTCCGCATCATCTTCTCGGCTTCCGAGAAAGCCATGCTCTCAACGTGGTAGCGGCAGTTGGTAGTTAGTCCTGGGAACCAGTAGTTAACGGTAGCCGACGTCTCGTCCTGGTCGACAACCCTCATCTCCAAATTGTCCTCGATAAAATTGTAGACGTGGCCTGCAAAGGCAGCCATGCTTGCAGCCTGGTCGCGAAGCCCTTCCTGGCGGCTTTCGTCAGTTTCCTCAAGAATGTAGTCGAAGTCGACGGTGACGTTCTCTGGCAGTTTGTTGCTGTCGTATCTGGATGTTGCCACCCAGGCCTGCCGCCTGCCGTCGAACACGGCGGGAAGCGTGCGTATTGTTCCGTCGGTTGCCTTCACTTTAAAATTCACATCCTGAATGAAAGTGGTATCATTGCCGTTGAAATATGCTAGGAAAGTAAAGTCGGTTTCATGGAAGAAATCATAGTGTTTCTGTGATGTCGTGCCGTTGATTAAGTCGAAGTCGACGGTAATGTTGTCCTTATGCCAATCGTTATAGAATGTCATGGAGATTTTGCTTGGGAGTAATAACTTCTCGTTGTAAACAATGTTCTTCACATTACTGGTGAGAATCTTCCCTTCTGGCGTTTTTGCCTTCACAATGATATCATGATCAGAGAGGTTGTAGGCATTATAGAGTTCGCATTGTGCAGCCCAAGTGCCATCGCCCTTAGAGGTTGTTTCGCCTATCTTTACAGTTCCATCATAGATTTTGACTTCGCTATTAGGGATCGTTAATCCCGTTATTTGGATATTTGTTTTCGAAGTCGTGAAAGGCAGGTTGAATGAGAGTTCCTCTCCTTCGAAATGTGCCACACCTATGGAACGCGGGGTTGTAATCTCCTTATCAAAAGAGGCATAGGCAACTACGCGATAATTTCCTGACTTCACAGGAGAGAGACACCATCTGATTTCTCCTTGGGCTTGTTTCTTAGACAGATTAATGTTGAGCGTGTTGCCGTTTAGTGTGTATGGATGTGTACTGCGATTTACCAAAACGGAGTTCTCAACGAACTTACACCCTTCTGGCAGGTCGATGGTCAGATGCACGTCATTTATCTTTTCGTATAGATCTTCATCTATATTGACTTTTGCCGAGAACGCAACAAAGTCACCTACTATCACAGAAGACTTGTCGGTCGCCAAGCTTCCTTCGAAAAGGAACAGGGATTGGTTCAGTTTCGGTATTGCGCCTGCAGAAACGACTGTTGTCTCACCGTCTTTTATTTCTACCTGAGAAGAGAGATAGTCCTTGCCTTCCACCAAATTGAGCTGTGATAATCTTGTTAAATAAGTGATGTTGGAAAGCAGCGAGGACTGTCCTATAGAAATAAGGGTGTAGGTGCCTGCGTTGATGTGTTTCAGACGTAATGTCTCACCACTATACACACCTCTTGTCACAAGTTGCCCTTCGCTATTGTAGAGATAGCCGGCATTATTGTTATTTGCGCTCTCGGAGAAAGTGGCGGAGAGTCCGCCCAATTCGACGAAGTTCAGGTCGATGGTGTTAGTGCCTTCCTCGTCGAGGTAGAAAGTAGTATGGGCATCGGCCAGGACATGCTTCTTACTCTTGGCGGTAACGCAGATATCGTCCCATGCGCTGACACCTGATTTGATGATCAATGAGCCGTTATACTGCACAGAGTAATCAGTAATTTCATCACTTGTCGTCTCATTTCTCAAAGTCAGCTCCAAATCATATAGGCCACCTGGAAGAAGATCGTCCGTCACTTCTTCATCGTCTGCTACAGGAGTGCATTCGATGTTCACAGGAATGACGAATCCCGTTATTGGTGTCAACGTTATCTGCCCGAGATTACCGTTGCCGTTGAATCCGCTCCGATGTATTGTGACATCCATGTAGCCATCGCAACTCACTATGATTTCCGTGTCATCATCATAGACTTCCAGCGAGAACTCTCCCTTACTATTGGTTTGGGTGGTGAATGTTTCTTCATACTTCTTGTTAAGCATCTGCTTGACATGAACCGTTGCCGTTTTCTCGTCAATATCACTGGCAACGACACGGCCCGACAGATTAACTTTTTGAATCTTCTGAAGCTGACAGACAAAGGTTACGTCGCTTTTTTCGACCATTGCCTTTTGAACTGGAGGTTCATGATAAAGACGCCCCATTTCCTCTGTAAGCTCAATAGCATAGCACAATTCTGTATTTATGGGCGTCTTACCTAATGAGCTACCCACTTTCATATAAAAGATGTCGGGATCGAAATTTATCAGGAACTCATATAGTGCTTTCACTTTTTCATCATCTAATAGTTCCGGATTTTGCTCAATATAATACCTATAAAAATAGAATTCTAAAAGTTCTTGCTGTACTAATTCATACCATTCTTCACTGGGATACCAACCAATCTTTACACTTTGTGTAATATCGTTACCCTCGTCATCCAAACATTTCAAATTTACGTTTACTCCTTCGTAGTCGTAATCGAATTCTTTCAAATTAATTCTTTCGTCATACCCAAGTTCACTTAGCCCAATACCAAAAGGAGTAAGAGATGGCCAACCATATTCGGACGCTTGCGCCATGTGGTAATATGTAGTTCCCGTTGGAACATAGAAAGTGGCTTCCGTCTCTGTATAATAGTCAAAAGTGTCATTTTCGATATGACAATTAGGTTTAGCACTACATATATAAATGTCTCTTAAAAGATTGCAATAATAAAATGCGCCATGACCCATGGAAGTCAGAGTGGCAGGAATAGTGAGAGTCGAAAGGTTTTCACAACCGTTGAAAGCCCACTCTCCAACACTAGTGACAGCATATCTCACTCCGTTATAAACGATTGATTCCGGAATCGTCAAATCGGAATACGGGTAAGGGTTGTCACCGGATGTGATTTCGGCTGTCTTTGCCGACTGATTGATGTTATAATAAATGCCATTGATCTCAACATCGTAGGCATATGCTGTCACCGACGACAGAACCGATACTATAAAAAACGCGAAGAGTCTGAATTTGTTCATCGTTTAATTATATTAATAGATTATTGATTCTTAGTTAGCAAAAAGATGAAAGAGTCTGTTCGTCAGCCTATCCAACACCTTTTATTATATATAAGTCTGACCACCTCCCCTCGCGGGACAAATAATCGATGCTGCAAATATAAAAAATAATTCTGAAACTACAAAGACTTTTAGGAAAAACATAAAGATAACGCGTAAAAAAACAACCGCTCACCCCAATGAGGATGAGCGGTTTTGATTGGTGTTTCCGCAAAGAGCCTTAATTATTTCAGCACACCAAGTTCCTTGCCGACCTTGATAAAGGCAGCGATGCACTTGTCGAGTTGTTCGCGGTTGTGTCCGGCAGAAATCTGCACGCGGATGCGGGCCTGTCCCTTCGGTACAACGGGATAGTAGAAGCCTGTGACATAGATGCCCTCTTCCTGCAGCTTGGCGGCATACACCTGCGAGAGCTTGGCATCATAGAGCATCACGGCGCAGATAGCACTCTGCGTAGGCTTGATGTCGAAGCCGGCAGCCATCATCTTGTCGCGGAAGTACTCCACGTTTTCTACGAGGCGGTCGTGCAGTTCGTCGCTCTCCTTGAGAATCTTGAACACCTCAAGGCTTGCACCGATGATGCAGGGAGCCAGTGAGTTCGAGAACAGATACGGACGCGAACGCTGGCGCAACATGTCGATAATCTCCTTCCGACCAGTGGTGAATCCGCCGAGGGCACCGCCAAAGGCTTTTCCGAGTGTACCCGTGTAGATGTCCACACGACCGTAGGTGTTGAAGAATTCGCTCACGCCGTGACCAGTCTTGCCGACCACACCTGCCGAGTGGCTCTCGTCGACCATCACCAGCGCATCGTACTTCTCTGCCAGGTCGCAGATCTTATCCATCGGGGCAACATTGCCGTCCATCGAGAACACACCGTCGGTGACGATGATGCGGAAACGCTGCTCCTGAGCTTCCTGCAGACAACGCTCCAGATCCTGCATGTCGGCATTGGCGTAGCGATAGCGTTTCGCCTTGCAGAGACGAACGCCGTCGATGATAGATGCGTGGTTCAAGGCATCGCTGATGATAGCATCCTCGTCGGTGAGCAGCGGTTCGAACACACCGCCGTTGGCATCGAAGCAGGCTGCATAGAGAATGGTGTCTTCGGTCTTGAAGTATTCCGAGATAGCCTTCTCCAGCTCTTTGTGAATGTCCTGCGTACCACAGATGAAGCGCACCGACGACATACCGAAGCCGCGCTCGTCCATCATCTTCTTCGAAGCCTCGATGATGCGCTTGTTATCGCTCAGGCCGAGGTAGTTGTTGGCACAAAAGTTCAACACTTCTTTCCCCGCAACCTCGATGGCTGCACGCTGCGGGCTCTCGATGAGGCGCTCTTCCTTGTAGAGTCCTGCCTCGCGAATCTCGGCCAGCGTCTGGCTGAGATGTTCCTTTATCTTTCCGTACATGATATGAAAGTTTGATAGTTCTTTCTCCGCTATGCTACGAAAGCGCCCCTACGGGTCAAGCGGATAGTTTAAAGTTTAAAGTTAGAATTATTGTCCTGCAAAATAACAAAATATATTTCAATAAATAGCCTTCCGAGACGTTAAAGAAGTTCTTTTTCCGTTAAAAAACTGCAAAAGCGGCAGAGCCGAGCGAACGGATGCAAAAAAACTTTCATCTTTCATCTTTCATCTTTCATCTTTTTCGTAATTTTGCGAGCGAAAACAAGATAATGTCAAATACCTTAATGATTATGAAGAATATCTTAGTGATTGGGTCGACAGGTCAGATTGGTAGCGAACTCACACGCGAGTTGCGCAAACGATACGGTGGCGACCACGTTGTGGCAGGTTACATTCCAGGTGCCGAACCCACGGGTGAACTCCGCGATGGAGGACCATCGGCCATTGCCGACGTCACCAACGGCCAGCAGATTGCCGACATCGTGAAGAACTACGACATCGACGGCATCTACAACCTAGCCGCCCTGCTCTCAGTAGTGGCAGAGCGCAAGCCCCTACTCGCCTGGCGAATCGGCATCGACGGCCTGCTGAACATCCTTGAAGTGGCTCGTGAGCACCAGTGTGCCGTGTTCACGCCAAGTTCCATCGGCTCCTTCGGTCCTGAGACTCCGCGCATGATGACACCACAGGACACCATTCAACGGCCCCGCACTATCTACGGCGTGTCGAAGGTCACTACCGAACTGCTCTCCGACTACTATCATCATAAATACGGTGTCGACACGCGCTCAGTGCGCTTCCCTGGCATCATCTCCTATATGACACCTCCGGGCGGCGGCACTACTGACTATGCCGTTGATATCTTCTACTCTGCTGTGCGTGGCGAGAAGTTCGTTTGTCCCATCAAAGAAGGAACATTCATGGACATGATGTATATGCCTGACGCCCTCCATGCAGCCATCTCGCTCATGGAAGCCGACCCCACGCGCCTCATCCATCACAACGGCTTCAATGTCGCATCGATGAGTTTTGCACCTGAGAACATCTTTGCTGAAATCAAGAAGTTCAAGCCAGAGTTCGAGATGGAGTACGATGTAGACCCGCTAAAGCAGGCCATCGCCGACTCATGGCCCGACCGCCTCGACGACTCTGCCGCCCGCAGCGAGTGGGACTGGCAGCCGAAGTACGACATCACCGCTATGACCAAGGACATGCTCGAGCAACTCTCGAAGCGACTACTGTAATAACAGCAACCCCAAATAAAAACCCTCTCGTTCCTCGTTTGGAATGAGAGGGTTTTTCATTTGTATCGTGTGATTTGTGCTTAAATAAAAGACAACTGATTGATTCACGGTGTTTAGAAGGTCGTGAAGCAGCCTTTTCGTGTGTCAAGAGCAATCCTTTTATTTGTCTATCTCAATGGTCTTATAATACTAGAGCAATGAGGTAGTAAAGTAAATTAAGTTAATTTGTGCGGTAAATTAAGTTAATTTATTCAGTAAATTAAGTTATTTTACTTAGCAAATTAAGTTAATTTACTCATCAAATTAAGTTAATTTACAGATTAAAATAAGTTGATTTGCAAAACTAGGGCAATTCTATCGTTATATTAGGGCATTGCTCCAGACATATTAAAGCAATGTTTTGGGCTCATAAAAGCAATATTCAGGGCATTAAAAAGGAGGGCTCCACCTTTATGAAAAAGTGGAACCCTCTGATGTATTAGTCGTTTTTAGGAAGGGAATCTAGCGAGAAGTTGCTCTATGGAGCCATAAAGGTGCGCGTAAAGAGACCGTTGTATGTGTTGATGTGGAGGGTGACGGTCTGCTGCAACTGGCTGGCAGTGAGCGGGATGCTGGCGTAGATACGGCTGCTATAGTATTGGGGAACATCACCCTGGTCGTGGAGAAGGGTGAGTTGCAGGGAGCCGTCGTCGCTCTTTTCGCTGATGACACCAATGCTCTGGCGGGCTTTCTCATCGTCGGGCTGGCCGGTCTTCACGAGGAACACGAAGTTGAGATAATGGGTGACGGGTGACGATTGGTCGGCTTTGATCGTGAGATCGGTACGCTGGCAGGTGCTAACCCACGCACTCTCGAAGGAGACGGGGTCGTATTTCTGCGCCTTGACATCAACGGAATCCTTTGGCCACAACACATAGACGGGTTGCAGGCTCAGCGGCTCGGCGGCAGCATCGGGCTCTTGGTTGTAGTAGAACAGGGCGCGATAGAGGGTGTCGCCCTTCTCTGCCCACTTCACGGAGAAAGGCCGATCAGGCGTGATTCGCTTGCCTTCGTCGCTGATGGCATAGTCGATCTTTCGTGCTTCAAAGGTATGGATTTCCACAAAGTCGGCACGAAGGTAGCTGTAGTCGCCGTCGCCAGTATCGTAGGCCTCACTTGTGCAAGACAGAGTAATAAGACTGCAAAGCAGCAGAGTGACAAAACAACTTCCCTTTATAAAGACTTTCCTTTCCATAATTACTTTGTTACGCTGTTACCTTATTACTATTTAAATAGTTGCGCAGCGGATTGGCATACATGGTGAGGATGCGCTCGCGGAGGAACGGCTCGTCCTTATCGGGGATGTTGACCTTTGCAAGTTGTCCGACGAGATACTGTTCGAAGTGGGCCACGTCGGCTTCTGTGTAGTGTTCATCTTGCTCACGGTTGCCATTCAGCAAATCGAGTGCAATGTAATTGCAGGGATAGAGCTCGTAGTTGCGGTGAAGCTCGGTGTCGATGCGCTGGCTGAGAGCGGTGTAGAACTCGGTCTTAGGCAGCGAGGCGAGCTCGTCGATCCATGTGTTGATAGGTGCCGCACAGCGATACGTCACGCGACCCTTGTAGCCGAAGATGCCCGTTTTCATATTGTCGAGGTCGTCCTGGCGGCTCTTCTTGAAGGCAGGGTTGTCGCGCTTCTGTTGGAACTCCTGTGCCTTCAAGTAGTCGCAAGGGTCGTATTCGTAGCTGATGGTGAGCGGCACTATGTTCAAGTCGCGTAGCCTGTCGGCAGGAACTCCTTCACCTCCCATTGCCAGCATCTTCAGCACGGCATCTTGCGTGCGGTCGTCGCTGTCCTTGGCACGGCCTTCGCGCTGAGCAATCCAGATGTTCTCGCGCTTGGTATTCACGGCATAGTGGATGTAGCTGCTCATGAGTTGGCTGGACTCGAGCATAGCCCTTGGTGTGAGCGAACGGCGCACGGTGAACGCCTTGTTCATTCGTACCAGCCGCTTGATCCAAGGATAGATGAGCAGGTTGTCGCCAATGCCTATCTCGACAGTAGTGGGATAGCCAGACTTGAGGAGCAACATCGAGAGGAATGCCGAGTCGAGTACGATGTCGCGATGATTGCTGACGAAGGTGAACCGAGGCGAGGAATCGTCGCTCGACGCCTGCTGTCGCTTCGCCTGAAGGGTGTTAGAATCGAAACCCTTCAGTTCCGTATCATCGAAGGTGCAGCCATCGGTATGCCGGCGGATGATGTGGTTCACGACAGGTTTCATGAAGCGCTTCTGAAACTGCAGGGGCGTCTTCACACCCGTGAAGGCCAGTCGCAGCGCACCCTTGCGCAAGGTCTTCGGCAGCCAAGGCGCGAAACCTTTCAGTACAAGATTGAACTGGCGGTCATCGAGCAACTCGCGAAATGCCTGCTGCATCTCCTCTGCCTCATAAGGTCGAATATCGTCAAAAATTTTTTCCATAAAAAATTAGGTAATAGGTAATAGGTAACAGGTGTGATTACACTTCGCTGATTGGTAACAGGTAATAGGTGTGACTACCTTTCCCTATGATTACCTTTCGCTGTTGTCGTCTTCCTTTGCCATATTTTTCTTCTTTGTTTTGATAGCTGACGTAAGGATTTTAACTAATTCGATAGCATCATTAAGCATGGATTGGTGACCTTGTTGGTCAATGATGTTTCTCTTGCCAAGACAATTCAACCAATAGCATGTTTCATTAGCCTCTTTCAGAGCTATGCTCAACTTGCTTATAAAGTCTGGATCGCTTTGTGCAAAACGGCTTTCCGCAATGTTGGCTCCAATACTTGTACCACTTCGGTAGATTTGATCTGAGATGACTTTCTCATGCTTCTCGTTAAGAAGATAATCATGTAGTTTGATTATTCTTTCAGAAAAAGCCTCAGACTTTACTTCCATTATGCTTTTTGTCCTCGGTAGAACCATAATCAACTAGCCAAAGTAATCAAACCTATAACCTATCACCTATTACCTAGAAAATCAGAACTGATTTTCTACTATCTCCGTCAGCACGTCCTTGATGTCAAGGCCGGCGGCGCGAACCTGCTGAGGAATGAAACTGGTGGGGGTCATGCCAGGTGTGGTATTGACTTCGAGCATGTTGATACGGTCTGAGCCATCGGGGTTCTTTGTCACGATGTAGTCGATGCGGATGATTCCGTTGCAATGCAGGATGTCGTAGATGCGCGACGTCTCGGCCTGCAGGGCTGCGGTGAGCTCAGGTGAGATACGGGCAGGCGTGATTTCCTGTACCTGGCCGTTGTACTTCGCGTCGTAGTCGAAGAACTCGTTTGACGTGACTACCTCGGTGACGGGGAACACCACGGATTTCTCCTTTGTCTTGTAACAGCCTACGGTGACCTCGGTTCCGTCGAGGAACTGCTCAATCATCACCTGTTCGCACTCCATAAAGGCATTGCGCAGAGCCGGTGCCAGCTGATCGGCATTCTTCACTTTCGACACGCCAAAACTGCTTCCATCGGCAGTAGGCTTCACGAAGCAGGGCATACCCAGTCGCTGTTCAATCTCCTCCTCCGTGTATTTGTCTTCCTCACCACGATGCAACAAGATGCTGTCGGCCACCGTCACACCGAAGGCGCGCATGTAGTTGTTCAGCGCAAACTTGTCGAAAGTCAGCGCCTCGACGAGTACGGAACTGGTGGAATAAGGCACGTGGAGCAGGTCGAAATATCCCTGCATGATGCCATTTTCGCCAGGTGTGCCGTGAATGGTGATATAGGCATAGTCGAACCACACGGTCTTTCCATCGAGTTTGAATGAGAATTCGTTCTTGTCAATCCTCTGTGTGGTACCGTCGGGCAAATCAACATGCCAGTCGGTATCCTTGACATCGACGATATAGACATCGTAGCGGTCGTGGTCGAAGAAGGAGTAGAGTCCTTGTGCCGAGCGCAAAGAGACATCGTGTTCTGAAGAATCACCACCACAAACGATGGCTATTGTTCTTTTCATTGTGTTCATAATTATCTATTTCAGTTATCAATTTTCAAGTGTTAAGTCGGCGGTTGTTCCGTGGATGTAAGTACGCCACTTCGCTAGAAGCTGTTGCATGTCGTCGGGTAGCGGCGAAGTGAAATCCATCTGCTCACCCGTGGTGGGATGCCGGAAGCCCAGCGTCTGGGCGTGGAGCACCTGTCGCGGACAGAGTTGGAAACAATTCTGGATGAAAGCCTTATAGGTGCTGCTGCGCTGACCACGCAGAATCTCGGTGCCGCCATATCGCTCGTCGCAGAACAGCGGATGGCCGATGGATCGCATGTGGGCACGAATCTGGTGGGTGCGGCCTGTCTCCAGCCGGCATTCAACGAGCGTCGTGTAGCCGAACCGCTCGACAACACGCCAGTGGGTAACGGCGGGCTTGCCGATTTCCGAGTCGGGGGGAAACACCATCATGCGCAGTCGATCCCTCGGGTCGCGGCCTATGTTGCCTTCGATGCGGCCCTCCTCTTCGGTGAAGTTGCACCAGACGAGTGCCAGATAGGAGCGATGGGTGTCGTGGTTGAAGAACTGAACGCCCAGCTTCGACTTAGCCTCGGGAGTCTTTGCCACAACAAGCAGACCGCTGGTATCCTTGTCGATGCGGTGGACGAGTCCTACCTCCGGGTCGTTGGCGTTGAATCGCGAGTCGCCCTTCAGATGCCAGGCCACAGCATTGATGAGTGTGCCGTGAAAGTTGCCGGCACCGGGATGCACCACCATTCCAGCCGGTTTGTTGACAACCATCAGGTCATTGTCCTCATAGACGATATCAAGCGGAATATCCTCAGGTTCGATGGTGCTATCGTGGCGCGGACGGTCGAGCATCAGCGTCACCACATCGCCTGGCCGCACCTTGTAATTACTCTTCACAGGCCGGTCGTTCACATGCACGAAACCAGCGTCGGCCGCTTTCTGAATGCGGTTGCGCGACGAGTGCTGCATCTTCTCCTGCATGTACTTGTCGACACGCAGAACAGCCTGTCCGGGATCTACGACAAAACGAAAGTGCTCGTAGAGCTCAGGACCGTCAATCTCGTCGACATCGCTTTCCAGCTCACCATCGACCAGACCAGCCTCATCAATCAGTTCGTCATTCATGCAATTACTCAGTCGTCGTAGTGGTTGTAGTAGTCTTCTTCTCGGTTGCCGTAGCCTCAGGCTTGTCGGCAGGAGTGACATCGTCCATGATTTCAAACTCATCGATGGCATCTTCCTCCTCGGGATAGATGGGATCGATGTAGTTCACAGAATCGCTGGCATCGCGCATACCATTGCCTACCTGGATGACGAGCGAGTCTTCAACCGAGATCTTCGCGCCCGTCACAACGCTCTTGCCGCCTACTAGCACACCATAGACCCAGTCTTTCTCGCCAGGCACAAACTGCGGCATAGCGAGCTTGAAGCCCATCGCCGTGAGCTTCGCCATCGCCTCGCGCAGCGAACTGTTGTCGATGATGTCGGGTAAAGTGATGGTGGGGGTCTTCAGCGCATTCACCGTCAGATAGATGATGCGTCCCGACTTCACTTTCTCGCCTGCCTCGATAGACTGTTCGAGGATGACGTCGGGCGGCAATGTCTTCACGTAGCCCGTGTCGGAAACCACAACGACGAGCCCCAGGTCGTCGAGAATGCGCTCGGCATCCTTGTATTTCTTGTGCTTCACACTCGGCACCGTCAGGCTTTCGCCATGATGGGTATACACGTCGAGAGCATACTTCACACCGACGATGAGCAGCACTACCACTACGGCCATCGCCAGCAGGTTGCCCCACAAGTAGCCACTCTTGAATTTTCCGAAAAACTCTGATGTCTTCATTGATACCTTATTAATTTAGGTGCAAAGATATTCAAAAAAAAGAACAACACCAAAAATCTTGCACATTTTTTGCTATTTTGTGCCAAAACAAAAGGCAGCAGAGGTATCGCTACCCGTGCTGCCTTTTTGTCGTCATTGCTCACAGCAGATTATTTGCCGTGATTCTCATCAGATACTGTCAACTTCTTGCGGCCTTTGGCGCGGCGAGAAGCCAGCACGCGACGACCATTCTTCGTTGCCATGCGCTCGCGGAAACCATGCTTGTTCACGCGGCGACGGTTGTGGGGCTGAAATGTTCTTTTCATTGTTCTATTGTTGTTTTATTTTTTGTTGAATTCCACACTTTGGGGGTGCAAAAGTACGCATAATTTTCGAAATAACAAAGAATTACGTGAATTTTCATCACAAAAACTGCGATTTTTTATAATTTATTTGTATCTTTGCAGCGCTTTTGGGCTACATATCCGACTTTTATACGATAATTTTAAAGATAAGTCAAGCAATGATTAAATCACAAGACATCAAAAAAGGAACTTGCATCCGCATGGACGGCAAGCTGTATTTCTGCATCGACTTCCTGCACGTGAAGCCGGGTAAGGGAAATACGATCATGCGCACCACGCTGAAGGATGTTGTCAGCGGTCGCGTGCTGGAGAAGCGCTTCAACATCGGTGAGTCGCTCGAGGACGTTCGCGTTGAGCGCCGTGCCTATCAGTACCTCTATCTGGAGGGCCAGGATTACATCTTCATGAACCAGGAGACCTACGACCAGATTCCCATCGCCAAGGATCTCATCACTGGCGTGGAATACATGAAGGAAGGCGACGTGGTGGAAGTGGTGAGCGATGCCGACACCAACACGATCCTCTACGCGGAGATGCCCGTGAAGACTACTCTTCGCGTCACACACTCCGAGCCTGGTATCAAGGGCGACACCGCTACCAACACCCTGAAGCCCGCTACGCTGGAGACAGGTGTTGAGATTCGCGTTCCCCTGTTCATCGACGAGGGCGAACTCGTGCTGGTCGACACTCGCGACGGCAGCTACCTGCAGCGCGTGAAGGAGTAAGATGCTTCTTTGCTGAGAAGTGAAAAATGAGTAGTGAGTAGTGATCGCCATTACTCATTACTCATTTTTCGTTGCTCGTTTTCCTATTTCCGTTACTCAACAACCCATTATCATGAAATACTCAATTATTGTTCCCGTCTATAACCGTCCTGACGAAGTGGACGAACTGCTCGAAAGTCTCTGTAGACAAGAGGAGAAGGATTTTGAAGTCATCATCGTCGAGGATGGCTCGAGTGTCCCTTGCGATGAAGTGTGTCGAAAATATAAAGAGCGGCTCGATTTGAAGTATTTCCTGAAACGCAATAGCGGACCTGGCCAGAGCCGCAACTACGGCGCCGCACGAGCTTCGGGCGAATGGCTCATCGTGCTCGACAGCGATGTAGTCCTGCCTGACGGCTATCTTAAGGCGGTTACGACTGAACTCGCCAGCCATCCTTGTGATGCCTGGGGTGGCCCCGATGCAGCCAACGAGTCGTTCACACCTGTGCAGAAGGCCATCAGCTACTCAATGACTTCGTTCTTCACAACGGGTGGCATCCGCGGCGGAAAGGCGAAACTCGACAAGTTCTTCCCCCGCTCCTATAATATGGGCATTCGTCGCGAGGTTTATACAGAATTGGGTGGT